>JAJVIO010000065.1 GCA_022071975.1 Planctomycetota bacterium | reverse complement strand
GCGGGCTTATAAACAATCACGGGGCTAAGGGCCATGAGGTGGTTGGGCAGAACCGGGCGGCGGCCCGGAAGCTAAACCCATGGAGGGATCGTAGCCGGGGATGGCGTGGTCGCCCCCTGAAGCCACGCTCTCCAGGTACTCTTTCACGGCCGGCCGTGTCATGAAGAACAGCAGCAGGCCGTTGATGATCAACACGAAAATGAAGGTGAAGATCAACGCGCCGTATCCGGCGCCGCGCATCACGGGTTGCATGGTATCGAAGGTGCCTTCGATGTTGCGGCGGCGCTGGGCGCGCTCGTTGTCGTCCTTGGAAGGATTGCGGGCTTCCTGCTGGGCGAGCGTTTCCTCAATCTGGATCTTCTGGACGCCCTTCTGCATTTCCATGTTCTGCTCAAGAGCGGTCATGCCCTCATAGCCTGCGATGGGCAGTGCCAGCATCACCACCAGGGCGCGCGTGATGGCAAGCTTGCGACCCAGCGGACGGGGCTTGATTGCCAGCAGCACACCGGCAAGCACCGACAACACCACGATCGAAAGCTCGAGGATATTGTTCAGCCAGAACGACCAGCGGCCTTTCATGTTCTCGATCATCACGTGCGTGATGCGGTCCATCTCGGCCTTGGTTTCCGGCGAGAGGTTGGGCGCGAAGTTCGCGCCGCTCATCCCGCCAGCGCCAAGGCTGACGATACCGATCAGCCAGGTAATCAGACCGAACACACCCAGCACCAGCAGGATGATGCCCCACACCTTCGGCGCGGTGCCGCCGGGTTGGCGCCCTACGTGGGGCGCAAACTGGGGCATGGGCTGCTGGGGCGGACCGTAGGGTTGCTGTGGGGCGCCTGCCATGGGTAGCTCCTGAGCGGAATGGTAAGGGTAGCGGGGTTGAAAAGAGCGTCCATAGGTGTGATTGACCGGGGGTGTGTACAAGGTATAGAGTGTCAGTTACAGTTCGTCATGGACAGTGTCTTCGTGGACAATCCATTACAGAGGAGCCATGGTCGACGCCACCCATCAAACGTACTATGACAACCTCTCGGAAGAGGCGAAGATGCTGTTGGTCCTGCGGGATGAGCTTTACATGGGCTCGTGGGACAAGATGGTCGAGGACTTGAAGAACAGGCTGAAGGGTCGGCCTTACATCTTCAAGCTCGTGAACCGCATCGAGGAAGACCTCGAGCGGATTGAAACGCTTCGCAGCTACGAGGGAAAACACAAGATCAACCTTCGCGACCACGACAAAGGAGAAGCCACGTGAAGCCTTTGACACGTGCAATGACGTGTCTCCCCCCCGCACTCATTACCCTGTTTGTACTTACATCTTCCTGTGCCATACCGCCCCAGGCCCGTGCGACCACGCGTAACCCGCTGCCGCCGGACCCGGTGAATCGTCAGCCCGTCAGCTACTACGAAGCGCAGCTGGCCGAGTTGCCGTTAAGGATCAAATCCTACGACCTGACCGGCACCCAGCGCCGGCAGCCGGTGGTGATCCGCGACCTGCACGTGATCCATGACGACGTGCGCGACGAGATCCTGGTGATCGACGCCGACAACGGCGAGCATCACATGTGGAGCATCGACGCCTACGACTTCACGCTGCACTGGAAGACCATGATCGAGAAGCGCGTCGACTTTGACCCGCTTCCCAGCGGCAAGTTCATCCACCTGATGAACCGCGACGGCGAATACCAGGGATACGATCGTCTCTCCAGCCCGCGTGAAGGCGAGTCTCGTCTGGTCAGCAAAGGCCGCTTCGAGGGAGATATCTTCCCCAGCGCCGCGCCGACCAGCAACGACACCCACCTGTTTGTGCCTGCCACCAACAATAACGCGATCCGCGGCCTGTCCATGATCAGCAAGGCCAACGGTGAAGGCGCTGAGACCTGGACATTCCCGCGCGTCGGCGAAGGCGGCACGGGCAGGTTCATGCAGATCTCGATGCAGCCGGCCGCTGACCGCGAAACCGTGGCGTTCGTGAACAACAACAACAACCTTTACATGGTTGACGCCCAAAGCGGCGAGTTCCGCGCCAGCCCCAGCCTGGACGCGCACTCGCGCACGCCGCCCGTGATCAAGGACGACCTGGTGTTCGTCGGCTCGGACGCAGGGCAGCTGTTCGCATGGCAGAAGTCGGGCGAGGCCGCCTGGGTGCTGACCACCGAGGGCGTTCCGTACGGCAAGGTGTTCGTTGAAGACCGCTACGTGTTCGTGCGCACTCTCGAGCTTTATGACGAGGAAGTGCTTGCGGAAGACGGCAAGAGCACCATGCTGCGCACCGCCACCCGCCACGGCCTGCTCTCGTGCTACAAGTACGAGGTGGTTGAAATCACCAACGACCGCCCGGTCTACCGCCTGGTGGACGGCGACCCGCGCACTGCCTGGAAGGTCGACGCGCTCTGGAGCGAGCCCGACGTCGGCCAGGAAGTGCTGATGGTCCACGGCAACCGCGTGTTCATGAAGTACGAAGAGACAGAGGAGTTCCTGAACGAGCGCGAGAAGGCGTCGCTTCGCAGCCTCGGCCGCATCGTCAAGCGCAGTGATGAACTGCGCACGCTGAGCCGTGAGCTTCGGGTGCTGGACGTGAACAACGGCCGCCTGCAGCGTCCGGAATGGAACCTGAACCTGATGGACTTCGACTTCGTGCAGGGCAGCATGGAAGAACGCGACCGCGCCATCTACCTGGCCACGAAAGACGGCTACGTGTTCAAGATCTACGGCGACAGCAAACGTTCCGCCGGCGGCAAGTAGACTGGATTGTTTCGCAACGGGTCGGCGGCAACGCCGACCCGTTCGTTTTAAGCGCTGGAGGTAAACATGAGCGTTCGTGACAAGATGGGAGTTAAAACCCGCGCCAAGGCCACCTTTAACGCGCGCTGGGATGAATACAGCAGCGGCGTGAAGCTGGTGAGTGCCGTGATCCGCGCGCAGATTCGCCACGGCACCGGCGACCTGCACGGTGAGCTGAGCAAGGCCTTCCGGCAGCTCGGCAACGACATCATCGAGTGCATCGTGGACGAGCTGTAGCGCAACTACTTCCTGCGCAGCGCGAACCCTGCCAGCAGCGACACCATAGCCAGCAGCGCCGGTAGCCAGGTCAGGTCGGTCGGCCGTTCGGCGCTTTCTGCCACGCGTCGCGGCTGCCAGGCTGCAAGGCTGCTGAAAACGCGGATGCCGCCTTCCTGCGCCACGGCGAAGAACACTTCGTCGTCGCCCGTGAGCCGCAACTCCGGCGGAACGGGCCTGCCCAGCGGGATGCGCTGCAGCAGCCGATCGCCTGCAAACACGCCCAGGCTCTCCGCGGTGGGCCACTCCGACAGCAGCCAGCGACCGGGCGCATCCAGCGTGGCCGTCAGGCCGGCATCCGTGCGCAAGTCCTCGGCGGGCGGCTGGCCTGTGCCGGTCCACACCAGTTCGGCCCCTTCCGCCAGCGGGTTAAGCACGAGATTGGCGCGCCTGGTGCCCTCCAGCAGGAAGTCCAGCACCTCTGACAACGCGCCACGAAAGACTGCGTCCTGCCAGAAAGCAGCCAGTGCCGCATCACCCCACGAATCCGTGCACAGGCAGGCCGTGCGCCCCACGAGCTGGCGGCGCGCCAGCAGAGGCCAACCCTCCCCATCGCGGGACGCCTGCAGCAGCAATTCCGAGCCAACCTCGCTGCGCGGAGCCGTTCGCACGAGGCGAGGTAGCGGTACGCCGGCGGCTTTCACGGACAGCTGCTCCTGCAGCACCCAGTCGCGGTCGGCATCCGCCAGCGCGCGGTCCAGCAGCTGAATCAGGTCGTCAAAGTTTCCCTGCTGCAGGCTCCAGAGTTGCGCCCGTTCGTCGGCCTCGTTCTTTAGCTGCTGAGCCCAGGGCGGAACGACACCGCCGGTCAGCACGACATCAAGCCGTAGCTTGCGCTGCACCAGCATTCCGGCAATCTCCCGGTAGGCCTCTTCGCCGGCGTTTTCGACGTCTTCGCCGTCCGTGACCATCAGGATACGGCTGTTCTCACCCGCCTCGGGCAGCAGCTCCAGGGCCTGGCGAAGCGAGCTTCCTATATGAGTGGAACCTTGCGCCTTCAGCGCGGCAACCGCTTGCGCAAGCCCGACATCACCCGGGGGCAGGAAACGCACGTCGCCCCGCACACCCTCACGGAAGCCAGCCACGGCCGCGAGATCGCCTTGCCCCAGCGTTTCCAGCACCCGTGCGGCGGATTCCTGCAACCGGGCCAGTTTGGTGACGCCGCCGGAGAGCTGCTGGTTCATGCTGTCGGATACGTCCAGCAGCAGCAGCGTCTGTCGCGGCGGAGCATCTTCAGGCCGGAAGCGCACCGGCATCACGGCCTCAAGCGGCGAACCGCGATACCCGCCCGGACCGAACGCCCCGTCTGTGCCGAGCATGAGCAGGTTGCCGCCGTTGTTGACCCACTTGGCGAGTTCAGCGGTCTGCTCGCGGGACAGGCCTGCCCGCTCAAGCGACAGGTTGTTGATTACCACCAGGCCTGCTGACTCCAGTTCTGCTGCCGCGGGCAAAGTGCCGCGGGAGTTCACTTCCAGCCGGGAATCGGCCTGCAGCATTTGCAGCAGGCCGTCAGCGCCCTGGGTGATACCGGGTTCAACGCAGTACTCTACGCGGGTTGGGCCGCCCACGACCAGCGCCGCGGCGGCTTCGTCATTCGCGGCTTCACGGTCTCCCGCCAGGTCCAGCACCAGCTTGAAACGCGTGATTCCGCTGCCGCGGACAAGCTGCGAAATACTGATTTCCGCCGCGATACCTGCCCGCAGCGACGCTATGCCGGACGCGACCTCTGTGCTGTTGCTGAGCAACCGCCAGGGTACCTCGGCGTCCTGGTCGCAGCGGATGACGCCCCGCACCTGCAAGGACGCGCCTTCAGCCGCGATGCCAGGCACTTGCAGCGACAGCACGGATGCATCGGGCGCCTCCGGCTCCGGCGCGCGCAGCAGAATCAGCCGGTGCGGATGCACCGCCCCGTAGAGCTGGTCCAGCGCTGCGCGACCATCCGTGACCAGCACGATCTCGCCGTTGATGGCGGGGTCGGAGGTCAAGTCGGCCAGCCGGGCGTAGTCCGTGCTCTCCCCGCGTGGGCTGCCGGGCTTGCGCAGCGCGTCGGACAACTCGTAGTTCACGAACTTGTGGTTGGTCGGCAGCTCAATGCCCTGCACAAGCCTGTTGACGACCAACGGCCGCGAGCGCATGGAGGCGCTCACATCGATCACCAGCGCATGAAGCACCTCCGGCTGGTTGGCACTGATCTGCGGCCGAGCGCCCGACAGGAAAAACAACGAAGCGCCCAGCAGGAACAGCAGCGGCGCCGCTTTTCGCCTGCGCCAGCCGAGCACGCCGGCGCCCATCGCCAGCGCGACGGCCGCGAACACCAGCCACGGATGCAGGAATCCAAGTTCCATATGACTAAAGCCCACCGCGCGCTGGGGCCGATAAACATGGAGATGCCGCCCGTTCGGCATCAGCCCTTGTATGCCTTAAACCTCACAGGAGGCTGTCATGTCAGGTCTAAACGCCTTCCGCATGCTTATGTTCGGACTGATCCCCGCCGCGCTGCTGCTTTCCGCTTGCGTTCAGCCCACATCCGGGCGCAGCGAAAGCGAGTTGCTGGCGCCGATCCCGGTCTATGGTGCGGCGCCGCTGATTCGCGTCAAGTTGTCCAAACCAAGCCAGGCCTCCACGGCGACCGTCAAGGCAGGCAAGGCCTCAGTTACACTGGACGGGCGACGGGTCGAGACCGAAGACGAGCTCGTGCTTACCTTCGCTGACGGCCGTGTGAACGCGGGTGAACTCGGCAGCGCTGCCAGCGTCGAGATTGCGCCCCAGGGTCGGCCCACCTGGTTCGATATCGACGGCCGCGTGTACCGGGGCCGGCTGCGGTTCGTGGCGAGTGCGTCCGGCTGGGACGTAGTAAACGTCGTTGATCTGGAGCAGTACGTCTCCGGCGTGATCGGCTGGGAGATGATCGCGGGCTGGCCCGTCGAGGCGTTGAAGGCGCAGGCCGTAGCCTCGCGAACCTACGCGCTGTTCGAAATGGAGCAGAACCGCGGCTCCGGCCGTAACTGGGATGTGGACGACACCACCCAGTACCAGGTCTATGGCGGCGTGGGCCCAGCGGATAAACCAAAGCAGTGGCGCGAGACGGCCAACGTGATGGCCGCCCGGGAGGAAACCACCGGCATGGTGCTGACCTATGAAGGAAAGGGCTTCCGCGCCTACTTCCATAGCACCAGCGGCGGACGCACCACCAACCCGATCGTGGCGTTCGGCCTGGACGAAAGCATCGAGCCTCTGAAGGGCGTTGACCTGGGCAGCTTTGACGCGGACAGCCCCAAAGCGGAATGGACGCTGGTCATCGCTCACTCTGAGGTGAAAGCGCGGCTGCTTGAGAACAACATTGCTCCCCACGACATCATCCGCATCGATAGCGAAGTGCTTGCCGAAAGCGGGCACGCCATCACCCTGGCGCTGTACGATCGCACCGGCCATCACAAGCTGGTTGACGCCATCCGCGTGCGCCGGGCGCTGGGCCTGTACAGCACCAACTTCACGGCCGCCAAAAACGGCGACCAGTGGGAGTTCAAAGGCAAGGGTTACGGGCACGGCTGCGGCATGTGCCAGTGGAGCGCGCGCGGCATGGCCAAGGCCGGCTGGGATTCCAAACGCATCCTGCAGACTATGTACCCCGGCGCTGACATCACCTCGATCTACTAAGCGAAACGAAGACAAGACAACGCCCGGCACATGCTGCCGGGCGTTGAACTTTTTTGTGCCTTACTCGGGTAACACGGCGCGGCGATCCGCCAGACGCTTTAGCTCAAGGATCCTGGTCTTACCGGTTGCGTCGGTAGGCAGCTTGCGTGCGAACTGGATGGAAGCAGGGCACTTCTTTGCGACCAGCCGTTGCGCGAGGAAGGCCGTGATTTCATCTCGTTTGGCATCGAGCTGCTGCTCGTCGGCAGGCATGCGGCCCTCATCCGGGCCGCCGGGGAAGGTACCCTTCCGCATCACCACCCAGGTGGTGACCGTCGAACCGCCAGTCGCCTCCAGCGCCACTGTGGCAGCCTGCTCGACCTGGCCGTGAGCGAACAGTTGTTCATCCACTTCGCGCGGCATGAAGCGTTCGCCATCCAGCTCAACCTGTTCGTTCTTGTTGCCGAGTACATAGAAGAAGCCCTCGGCATCCTGATAGCCGATGTCGCCAGTGTGGAACCAGCCGCCGGCGAAGGATTCCGGGTTGTCCTGCGGGCGGTGGTAGTACTCCTTTAAAACGTTCTCGCCCCACACGCAGATCTCGCCGGGCTCATACACCTCGGCCGTGGGGAACACGGCCGGATTCATGCGCGGCAGGCTCATGGGCCCCCAGTCGCCCTCCAGCGGCCGCGGCGGCATGGAGTTGTTCTGGATTGCAACCTTGTTGCCGACACCCACGCCGACGGAGCCCAGCTTGCGTGTACCGTTGCCGGGGTTCAGCATCGCGAAGCAGGTGGTCTCCGCCATGCTGTAGCCCTCGATCACGGGCACCAGGAAAGTCTGCTCAAAGCGCTTCTGCACTTCACTGGGCAGCGGGGCCGCGCCGCACAACACGCGCTCCAGGCTGCTGATGTCGTGCGCGCGGGCAAGACCGGCCTCGCGGGCCTCGACATCATTGCGCTGGCACAGCGTACCGGGGCTTTCCTGCGGTGATGGCCAGCTTGCCGGGCCGGGCGGCTTCGCGCCACGCGCCTCGGCCAGCTCGCGATCGGCAAGGATGCCCAGCATGGCGGGAACAGCCGACAGCGTGGAGACGCGGTAGCGTTCCACGGCGCGCCAGACACGCGCCACGCTGAATTCTTTCGACAGCACAACACTGCCGCCGATTTGCAGCGGCGTGAAAAGCGTGACGATCTGCGCGTTGGCATGGAACAGCGGCAGCACGCTCATAAAGCGCTGCTGCGCGTCCAGGTTCAGCCAGATAGCGAGCCAGCGCGCGGACGTCATGAACTGACGATGCTGCAGAATCGCGCCGCGAGGCTGATCCAGGTGGTGGCCGGTGTACACGATCTGCGCTTCGTCCCACCAGCCCAGCGTCGCGGTCTGCAACTCAGGCTTCGCCGCGGAAAGGCAGCCGGTGAAGTCCATGATGCGGTATGGACCGTTGCCGGGTTTGCCGGTGTGGGTCGGCTCAACGCTGATGCCCGAGCCCGCGCCCGGGCGGTCCACCAGCAGCACAGCCTCAAGCCCCGGCAAGGACTCAAGCAGTGGCGCGATGCGCTGCCACACCGCCGAACTGGTGATCACGGTGCCGGCGCCGCAATCCTCAAGCATGAACCTGAGCTGCTCGTCGGCGAGTTGCAGGTTCATCGGCACGGCAATGAAGCCGCCCTTCATGGCGCCCAGGAACGCGAACGCGAATTCCGGCGAGTTCTCGAGCAGCAGCGCCACGCGTGCGCCCTTGCCGAACCCAAGCTCGTGCAGCACGTTTGCCACGGCCGTGGTCTGGCGGTCGAGCGCGCGATAGCTGTACTCACGGCCGTCATCTTCGTAGATGAGGAAGGTGCGGTCTTCGTACTTGTCGGCCTGTCCCTGGATCAGGTCGCGCAGGTTTTCGTAGGGGCTGAAGCGACGCAGCGGTTCGGTGAAGCGCGCGCGCACTCGCACCACGTCGGTCGGCCGCCGCTGGCCGGATCGCACGTAGGTCGGCGCGGGCGTGCTGGTTTTCGTGGGCTTGGCATCAGCGCGCTTGCGAATGGTAGTTTTGCGTGAGTCCGCCGTTTTTGCGCCGGTCTTCCCGGTGCGCTGTTTTGCCGGCTTGGTGTTCTTCGTCCTGGCGGACTTTGCTGCGACCTTCTTCCTGGCGCGCGAATTTCCGGTCGCTGCTGCTCGCTTGGCAGGCGCGGTTTTCTTCCCTGCCGGCTTGGCTTGGGGTTTGCCGCGTTTCTGTTTCTTGCCTGCACGCGCCATGTTGGCTCCGGGCCTGAGAAGCGCCGGTCAGGTTATAGAAGGCGCGTTTCTGCACAAGCGGGTTTGGGGTGTGTCAGAAAGACGAAGGAGAATACCCACACGAAATGTGGAGAAACTGTCAGTATTCCAGCTGTAGGACGGGGA
The DNA here is from genome assembly GCA_022071975.1 of Planctomycetota bacterium. Taxonomy (GTDB): domain Bacteria; phylum Planctomycetota; class UBA8742; order UBA2392; family UBA2392; genus JACKID01. Next base: position 59,868 of record JAJVIO010000065.1, on the reverse strand, counting down.
GGGCCAGAATGCGTGAAGGATGCATTAGTTTTGAGGCGCATCGCCCCTGCGGGGGGTGATTTGGATGGTACTCGCTAACATACGAAAGAACCGAGGTTTAGGTGTGTTGGTACAGATCCATTTTATAAAGCATATTTTGTAAAATTCGTGGGCCCTTCATGTCGTCTTCAACTGACACACCCAGACGCGAATTCCCCATAAATTGTGGATAACTCGTCGGCAATCGCCCACAAGCCCGCAAATTGCGGGCTTACTGCGACTCAAGGCAATTTTGGGAAACTACGAACCGAGCGTTTCTTTCAAGGCCGCGGTCAGCGCAGGCACCACGTCTTCCACCGTGCCCACGATGCCGTAGTCAGCCACTTTGAAGATCGGCGCGTTGTCGTCTTTGTTGATCGCGACGATCACCTTGGAGCCGCTCATGCCCGCCAGGTGCTGGATCGCGCCCGAGATTCCGCACGCGATGTACAGCTTCGGGCTGACCGTCTTGCCGGTCTGCCCCACCTGCTCGCCGTGCGGGCGCCAGCCGGCGTCCACCACCGCGCGCGAAGCGCCGGTTGCCGCGCCAAGCGCTTCGGCCAGCGCATCGAGGTTCGCCCAGTTCTGTTTGCCTTCACCGGCAGGGTCTTTCAGGCCGCGACCGCCGCTTACCACGATTTCAGCCTCGGCCACGTCCAGCTTGCCCTTCACGCCGGCCACGATCTCTTTCACCACAGCTTTCAGGTCGCCGGGGCCGAAGGTGACTGGCACCGTCTCCGGCGCCGCGCTGTTGCCAGTGCTGACTTCCGCAAACACGTTGGGCCGCAGCGTTGCCCAAAGTGTGCCGGGTGCTTCCACTGTGGCGAGCGCCTTGCCCGCGAACACCGGGCGCACCGCGCGAGGCTTGCCGCCTTCAACCTTCAGCTCAACGCAGTCGGCTGCCAGGCCGCATTTGGCGATGGCCGCCGCACGCGGGAAGAAGTCTTTGCCCATGGGCGTGGCGCTGGCCAGCACCGCCGCGGCGCCGGTTGACCTGGCGTGCTCGGCCACGATGCGGGCGAAGCCGTCCGGGCTGTAGCTGCCGACAGCATCACCGCCGGCCACCAGCACGCGATCAGCGCCGTGCTTGCCCAGCTCACTGGCGTTGTTGCCGATTACCAGGGCGATGGCCTTGCCGCCGAGCGCCTTGGCCAGCGTGCTGCCGGCGCCCAGCGCCTGCAGACCCGCCTTGGTTGCTGCGCCGTCCGAAAACTCTACGAAAACCAGAACGTCCGACATGGCTCTACCTCGACCCGGATTCAGATTACCTTGGCTTCTTCACGCAGCAGCTTGGCCAGCACGGCGGCCGCCTCGGCGCCCTTGCCGACGATCTTGCCTTCGGGGCGCGCGGGTGGCGGATCAAGCTTCACGACTGCCACGCCGTCAGCAGGCGCGTTGGCGGGCGTTTCGGGCACGGCCGTCTTCTTGGCGGCCATGATACCCTTCATGTTGGCGCTGCGCGGCTTGTTCAGCCCCTTGGTGCAGGTGACCACGGCGGGCAGCTTCACGCTGTAACGCTCGCGGTTGCCGCCTGCGGCCAGGCGGTCCACGGTGGCCTGGCCGTCCGCGACATCGAGCGCGACGGCGACGCTGACGCTGGGAAGGCCGAGCAACTCCGCGACCATCTGGCCGGTGGCCGAAGACTGGTTGTCGACCGAGTTCCAGCCGAACAGCACCATGTCGTGCGGCAGGGTTTTGATCTTGTCTGCCAGCGCTTGCGCGGTGGCCCAGGAGTCGTGGTTGGCGTCGCTCACCAGCAGATGCGCGGCGTCGCAGCCCATGGCGATGGCGGTGCGCATCTCCTTGGTCGCGGCCGAGGGGCCGAGCGTCAGGATGGTGACGGTGCCGCCGTGCTTTTCCTTCAGCAGGATGCCGGCCTCGATCGCGAACTTGTCGTATTCGCTGATGTCGTAGTTCACGCCGGCGGGGTCGTAGTTCTTGCCGTCGGAGGCCGGCTTGATGCGCGCGTCAGTGGTAGGCGCGCGGCGGATGCAAACGATGATATCCATGTTTCTCTCGCGGTCTGCAGGCTGGTTTCGGCCGCTTGCCGAAGCTCGTATGATGCGAAGGCCGGAGCATATTCGCCTGCGCCGAAACGGCAAGGACATAGTCAATGACGGAAGTACAGGGACCACTGAGCGAGGCCGAGGGCCGCGAAGGCCTGAAACTCGCGCGCCGCAGCCTGGAGCAGTGGGTGCGCACGGGCGAGAAATTGAAGGTTGAAGCACCTTTCAGTGGCGGCCTGGCAGACCCGCTCGGCGCTTTCGTCACCATCCATACCCGCGACGGCGAATTGCGCGGTTGCATCGGCCACCTGATCGGCGAAGGTCCGCTGGGCGAATTGCTGATCGACCTGGGAATAGCGGCCGGCACACACGACACGCGCTTTGAGCCGGTAACAGAAGGCGAATTGGCGGACCTGGTTTACGAGATCAGCGTGCTGTCACCCATGAAGCGCACACGGCCGGAAGACGTGAAGCCCGGCCTGCACGGCCTGCTGGTGCACAACGGCCCGTTTTCAGGGGTGCTGTTGCCGCAGGTAGCCGAGCGCTACGGCTGGGATGCCGAGACGTTCCTTGGCGAGACCTGCCGCAAGGCGGGCCTGCACCGCGGGGCCTGGAAAGACCCCGCGACGCACATCTTCACGTTCACGGCCCAGATTTTTCACGAGTAGCTTCTTCTTCCTTCGCCACGCGGTTGATGTACGTGATGATGAAGATGAAGATCCCGATCCCAAGCAGGATCGACAGCGCCAGCAGAATGATCTGGTACAGCGGCATCCGGCCGTTTTAGCGCGCCGACAAAGCCGCACAATGGAGCGAAACGGTCAACCTACCAATGGGCCGGGGCCGAGGATGTTGACGGCCAGCAGCACGTCTTCGTGCACCTTCTTGCGGGTTTCCACCGTGTAGTTGCGCAGCACGTAAGCGGGGTGGTAGGTGCAGATCACCTTGCGGCCGTTAACCTCGTGCACTTCGCCGCGCAGTTTGCCGATGGCGATCTTCTTGCCGGTCAGCCACTGGGCCGGGAACAGGCCCACCGCCAGGATCACCTTGGGGTTGATGACCTCGATCTGCATCTCCAGGTAGCCGCGGCAGGCCTCAATCTCGTGGGGCTCCGGGTTGCGGTTGCCGGGCGGCCGGCACTTCAGCACGTTGGCGATGTAGACGTGTTCGCGCTTGTACTTCATGCCCTTTTCGATGATGTCGGTCAGCAGCTTGCCGGCGCGGCCCACGAAAGGCAGGCCCTTCACGTCTTCGTCGCCGCCGGGCGCTTCGCCGATGATCATCAGGGGCGAGCGCGGGTCGCCGGTACCGAACACGGTCTGGGTGCGGGTTTCACACAGGCCGCAGCTGGCGCATACGCGCACGGCCTCGGCCACGGGCTCAAGGGCGCGGGCCTGGGGGCTGGCGTGCTGCTTCAATTCGTCCAGGGCCACGGAAGGCACGATCACAGGCTTGAAACCGGCTGCACTTTTCGGGCTTGCCGGCGCAGCTGATGATTTGACAGGTGCCGGATTTCCGGCTGCCGGCGCTTTCGCGGTCTGTGGTTTCACAGAGCGCCTGGGCTTGACGCCGACCTCGCGCATGCCGCCTGCCGCCAGCAGTTCCACGTGGCCGCGAAGTTGCCGTGCAAGTTGCGAGCGGTTGATAGGCATGGCGCGAGTGTAGACGAAAGCTCAGGCCCGACAAGATTGTCGGGCCCACCGCCACCGGCTACACAATGATACGACCGCCGGTTTGCTTGAGCGTGTTTTCCAGGGCGGTGGTGACTGCCTCAATGATTTCGGCTTCAGCCTCGGCCACGGGGCGGCCGTGAACCTGGAAGCCTGCGGCGCGCAGGTGTCCCCCACCGCGGAACTTGGCGGCGATGTCGTTGACGGCCATCTGGCCTTCGCTGCGCAGGCTGACTTTGAGTTCGGTTGGTCCCATTTCCCGGAACAGAATGGTGACCATGCCGCCTTTGAGCGACTTCGGAATAACGATCATCTCGTTGGCCTCGGCTTCGCTGCAGCTGGTGGCATCCAGCATGGCGCGCGTGACCCGTGCGATCACCACCTTGCCGTCCAGGCGAGTCTCGACGCCTGCCGCGACCATCGCCTCCAGCTTCAGGCGCTGCGGGGTCTTGGCGCGGTAGATCATGCCCGTCAGCTCGGAGACGTTCAGCTCGAACTGCTCGATCAAGTCCGCCACGATGCGGTACGAATCCGGCGTGCTGTTGCTGAAGCTGAAGCGGCCGGTGTCGGTTACGATCGCCGTAAACAGCGCCTCCGCCGCGCGGCGGTTCAGCGGTATGCCCGCCAGCTTCAGCGTGTTGTAAACAACTTCGCCGGTGCTGCTGGCGTCCGGTATCACCACGGCCGCGTCGCCGAAGCCGGGGTTGTCGATGTGGTGGTCGAGATTGACGACTTTGGTGCCGGGCGCCAGGCGCTCGAGGATGGCGCGGGCGCGGCTCTGGGCGCCGCAATCCACGATCAATGCCGTGTCGTAGCCGTCCAGCGTGACGGGCACCTCGTCGAGTGTCTTCAGCACCATTGACCCGTCAAGGAACTCGTACTTGCCCAGGCCCGCGTCCTGGGTCACCGCCAGGCACTCGCGCCCGGCGGCCGTCAGCGCGTGGTGCAGGGCATACAGGCTGCCGATGGCGTCGCCGTCCATGGACGGGTGGCCGCCGATCACGAAACGCCTGCCGGCCTTGATCAGCTCGGCGGCGCGCTGATAACTCCTGAAGCCCGTGTCGATCACTTCATCCTGCCGAACCAGCCCGGTTGCATTGAACATCTATGGCGCCGGCCTTGAGACCGGGTTGCGCAGGATGCCCAGTCCCGCGATTTCGCACTCGCACACGTCGCCGTCGCGCAGGTTGTAGACGCCCTCCGGCGTGCCCGTACAGATAACGTCCCCGGGCTCCAGCGTCATCCAGCGCGACATTTCGGCCACGATCTTGTTTACCGGGTGGATCATGTCGGCCGTGGTCGCGTCCTGGCGCGTTTCGCCGTTCACGCGGCACATGATTCTCAACGCCTGCGGGTCCGACACGTAGCGCGCCGGCACGAAATACGGCCCCATGGGCGTGAAGGTGTCAAAGTTCTTGCAGCGCAGCCAGGGGTGTTTGTTCTCGCGGTCATCCTTCTGGATGCGACGGGCGCTCATGTCGTTCGCAATCGTGTAGCCCGCCACCAGCCCCAATGCCGTGTCGGCCAGCACTTCCTTGGCGCGCTGGCCCATAACGGCCGCGAGCTCGACTTCGTGGTCCACACGGCCGTCTACCCACGACGGGATGCGGATGGTGGTTTCGTGGCCGGTCAGTGAACTGCTGATCTTGCCGAACCAGACCGGCGCCGGCGGCGCTTCGTTGCCGAACTCGGCCGCGTGCTTTCGGTAGTTCTGCACCATGGCGAGGATCTTGCCGGGGCGCGGGATGGGCGGCAGCCAGTTGAAGTGGCCTGGCATTTCCTCCAGCAGCAGGGACTGGTCCTCTATGGCGCCGATCAGCGAGTCGAGTTCGTCTTCATGAAGAAACTCGATAAGCAAGCGTTTGCCGAAGTCGCGCACGGCACCGCGGGTGATGTCGTGCTGCACACCCGCGCGCTCGACGCCAAGGCGGGTGTCGCCGTCCAGCTCAAAAGCGAAGAATCGCATCATGGCTTGATGTCCTCAAAGCGTTGAGCCACGGGCAGGATTTCACGGCGCAGGCTGGCGTCCACCAGCTGGATGATCTGCGCCGCCACCTGCTTCTTGCCGGCGGGCGGCATCTCTTTCACCACGCCGTGCTTGTTCAATATCCAGACGTGTTCGCGCGCTTCGCCGAAGTGGCCGGGACTGTTGACGACCATCAGGTCGCAGCGCTTGGCGGTCATCTTCTTGCGCGCATTTTTCAGCAGGTTGTCGGACTCCAGGCTGAAGCCCACGATCACCTGCTCACTGCTGCGGCCCTTGGTGACGGTTTTCAGGATGTCCGGGTTCCTCACCAGCTCGAGCGTCTTGGTTTTCGGCCCCTTCTTTTCTTTGCCCTTGATGCGCCGGGCAGGTCGGTAGTCGCTTACAGCCGCGCTGGCTATGAAGACGCGGCACTCGGCAAAGCGCTCTTTCACGGCCTGCAGCATTTCCTGCGCGCTCACCACGGGTATCCAGTGAATGCCGGGCGGCGGCATCAACTGCGTGGGGCCCATCACCAGCGTTACGATCGCGCCCTTGTTGCGCGCGGCCTCGGCCAGTTCCACTCCCATGCGGCCGGTGCTGGGGTTGCCGATGTAGCGTACGTCATCGAAAAACTCGTAGGTGGGACCGGCCGTGATCAGCACCTCGACACCTTCTATTCCGCCAGCCACTGCTTCAGCTCCTGCGGGCCCATGCCCGCGCCGAGTGCCGCCATGGTCAGGATGCGCGCCTTGTGCCCTGGGATGCCGGGGGCGAACACGATGCCTGCTTCCTTTAACCGTGCGCCGCCGCCTTCATATCCATACGTGCCGCTGACGCGCCCGCCCCAGCAGCGCGAGGTCAGCACCACCAGCACGCCCGCTTCCACGGCGCGTTTGGCGGCGGCGGCCATGGGCGGCGGCAGGTTGCCGCGGCCCAGGGCTTCGATCACCAGGCCCTTGTCGCCACGGCGCAGGCAGTGCTCGATCAGGTCGCCGTCGTCGCCCGCGCTGGCGACCACGATGCCGACACGCGGCTCAATGTTCTCGGCGGCCAGCGAGCGCCGGCGCGGCACGCGATTCCAGAGCAGTTCGCGGCCGTCGAAGAACCCCAGCGGGCCGACATCCGGCGCCTGGAAGGTGTCGAGCGCGTCGGTGTAGGTCTTGGTTACCTCGGCGGCCGCGAACACCGTGGAGTTCATCACCACCATCACGCCGCGCCCCCTGGCGCGCGGGTCAGCGCCGACGCGGCAGGCCTCGTACAGGTTGACCGGGCCGTCCCATGAAAGCTGGCTGCTGGTGCGCATGGCGCCCACGAACACCACGGGCTGGTCGCCGCGGTGACGCAGGTCGGTGAGGTAGGCTGTTTCTTCAAGAGTGTCGGTGCCGTGGGTTACCACGGCCGCATCGAAGCCTTGTTTGAAGGTAGCTTCGACCAGCTTTGACAATTCGAACATGCGGGCGGGCGTCATGTGCGGGCCGGGCAACTGTCCGAAATCGTGTACGTCCACTTCGCAGAACTCGCCCAGGCCGGGCACGTCCTTGAGCAGGTCGGCGCCGGACAGCACGGGCACGGCACCGCGCCCGGCGTCGTCGCGCATGCTGATGGTGCCGCCGGTGAAGATCAGCCGGATTCTCGGCATAGTTCCCATGGCGATGAATGTAGATTGCGCCAGTCAACGTGAAAGGGCATTTGACGCGAAGAGCGCGAAGTAGCGCGAAGGAAGGCAACTGCTTTGAAACCACCAGTGCAATGCAATGGAGCTGCTCAAAGCACGTGATGTGCACCCATGATTGCATTGTGTTTCTTCGCGTCTCTTCGCGAACTTCGCGTCACGCAGTTGGAGCCAGCTATGCACGAGATATCCGACTTTCGATCCGACACCGTAACCCTGCCCACGCCCGAGATGCGTGAGGCCATGGCAAAGGCCGAACTGGGCGACGACGTGCTGGGCACCGAGCCCACGGTCAACAAGCTGGAGGCCATGACCGCCGACCTGCTGGGAAAAGAGGCAGCGCTGTTCGTGCCCAGCGGCACCATGTCGAACCAGATCGCCATGGCTTTGCACGCGCAGCGCGGACAGGAAATCATCTGCGAATACAGCGCGCACACCTATAACAACGAGTCGGGTGCTTTAGCGCTGATTGCCGGCGCGCAGGTGCGCCCTTTGCACGGCGAGTTCGGCGCCATGGACCCGGAGGCCGTGGAACATCTGGTACGGCCGTCGAACATTCATAATCCGCGCACTGCGCTGATCACGGTCGAGAACACCCACAACGCGGCGGGCGGCACAATCATCCCCCACGAGAACGTGCTGGCGCTGGCGGATGTCGCCAGGCGCCACGGTCTGAAATACCACCTGGATGGCGCGCGGCTCTGGAACGCGCACGTGGCCACGGGGCTGTCACTGAAAGAGATGTGCGCGCCCTTCGACACGGTGAGCGTGTGCCTGAGCAAGGGCCTGTGCTCGCCCATCGGCAGCGTGCTGGTGGGCACGCGCGCGGACATCGAGCGCGGCCGCTACCTGCGCAAGCAGCTCGGCGGAGGCATGCGCCAGAGCGGCCTGCTGGCGGCCTGCGGCATCGTCAGCATCACCAAGATGATCGGCCGGCTGAAAGACGACCACGCCAACGCCCACAAGCTGGCGACCGGCCTGAAGAAGCTGAAGGCGCTGAAGCTGGATATCGGCACGGTGCACACCAACATCGTGTACTTCAGCGCGCCGGGGCGGGAGTCCGAGTTCGACGGCTGGCTGGACAGGCTGAGAGAGAAGCAGGTGCTGGCGCTGTATCTCGGCACGCGCTGGCGCATGGTGACCCACAACGACGTGGACGCCGAAGACGTGGACCGCGCCCTCGCGGCCTGGAAGGAGATCCTGGGCTGATGCAGCAGGTAGTGGACTGGATCTTCGGGCACGCGCTGCAGATTGTCGGCGGCGTGATCCTGTTTGTGGGCATTGCGGCCGTGATCGTGTACGCCTCAAAGCAATCCGCCCGCGTCCACCAGAAGCAGATCGAAAACAAAGACCCGCGCGAAGGCGAGTGAAGGGGACTGTCCCCGCAGTTGGGGACTGTCCCCGTCGTCCCAATCTCCTGGATGTACAGAAGAGCTCAACACCGCTCGCGCCAGCTCATCGTGGTTGGACGTCTAAGCTTGTCTTGAAAACGGGGACAGTCCCCGACTGCGGGGACAGTCCCCTAAAGCACAGCCCCCGCTTGCGCGGGGGCTTTTTCTGCGTTCGTGACGGGCGCGTTGCTTACATCATTCCGCCCATGCCACCCATTCCGCCCATGCCTCCCATACCGCCCATTCCACCCATGCCGCCCATACCGGCGCCGGCACCGGCGGCTTCCTTCTTCTGGGGGATTTCGCTGATGGCGACGTTGGTGGTCAGCACCAGCGTTGCCACGCTGCCCGCGTTCTGCAGGGCGGTGCTGGTGACCTTGGCCGGGTCGATTACGCCGGACTTCACCAGGTCCTCATACTGCTCGGTCGCCGCGTTGTAGCCGAAGTTGAAGTCCTTCTTCTCCAGGATCTTCATCGCCACCACGCTGCCGTCCAGGCCGGCGTTGGCCGCGATCTGCTTCACCGGGGCGCTGAGGGCGCGGCGCACGATGTCAACGCCCACCTTCTCGTTCTCGGTGCCGTCCACCTTGTCCAGCGTCTCCGCCAGGCGCAGCAGCGCGACGCCGCCGCCCGGCAGGATGCCGCTTTCCACGGCCGCGCGGGTGGCGTGCAGGGCGTCTTCGACGCGGGCCTTCTTTTCCTTCATTTCGACTTCCGTGGCCGCGCCGACCTTCAGCTTGGCCACACCGCCCGCCAGCTTGGCAACGCGCTCCTGCAGCTTCTCGCGGTCGTAGTCGCTGGTGGTACGGCCGATCTCGGCATTGAGCTGGTCGATGCGCGCCTTGATGTCCTTGGCGGAACCGGCGCCCTCGATGATGGTGGTGGTGTCCTTCTCGATCAGGATGCGCTTGGCACGGCCGAGCATGTCGAGGCCCGTGGTCTCGAGGCTCATGCCCATCTCTTCGCTGATCACCTTGCCGCCGGTCAGCACGGCGATGTCGTCAAGCATGGCCTTGCGGCGGTCGCCGAAGCCGGGCGCCTTCACGCACGCGCACTTCAGAACCTGGCGCAGGTTGTTCACAACCAGCGTGGCGAGCGCCTCACCCTCGATGTCCTCGGCGATGAACACCACCTGCTTCTGTCCGCGGGCAAGCTGCTCGAGCAGCGGCATCAGGTCCTTGATGCTGCTGAGCTTCTTGTCGTACAGGAAGATGTAGGCGTCTTCGAACTCGGCGCGCAGGTTGGCGCGGTCGTTGATGAAGTGCGGGCTGACGTAGCCCTTGTCGAACTGCATGCCTTCGACCCACTCCACCTCCGTCTCGAGGCCTTTGCCTTCTTCCACGGTGATCACGCCGTCTTTGCCGACCTTGTCCATGGCCTCGGCCAGCATCTTGCCGATCTCGGCGTCGCCATTGGCGGCGATGGTGCCTACCTGGGCCACCTCGGCGCTGGTGCTGATTGGCTTGGCGCGCTTGGCCAGTTCGGCGGTCAGGTAGTGGATCGCCTTGTTGATGCCGTCGCGCAGGCCGATGGGGTTCACGCCCGCAGCCACGTTCTTGAGGCCTTCGTCAACGATCGCCTCGGCCAGCACGGTGGCGGTGGTGGTGCCGTCGCCGGCCTTGTCGCTGGTCTGGCTGGCGACCTGCTTGACGATCTGGGCGCCCATGTTTTCCCAGGGGTCCTTGAACTCGATTTCCTTGGCGACGGTCACGCCGTCCTTGGTGACGGTCGGGGCGCCGTAGGATTTCTCGATCACCACGTTGCGGCCTCTGGGGCCCAGCGTGGTCTTGACGGCACGGGCGAGGTTGCGCACGCCGTTGCGGATTTTTTCGCGGGCGTCCTGGTCGAATACGATCTGCTTGGCTGCCATGAGTCGGTTCCTCAGGTATTAGGTTTTGGGTGGTTGGTTGTAGGGTTGAGGCGGCGGTTGCGGGTTACGCCCTACAACCTGCTACCTGTCACCTACAACCTGCTTCTCTACTCGACGATCGCGAGAATCTCTTCCTCGCTCATCAGGATGTAGTCCTTGCCGTCGATCTTGACGTCCGTGCCGGCGTAGCTCTTGAACAGTACGCGGTCACCCTTCTTGACCTGGAAGGGCAGGCGCTCGCCCTGCTCGGTGATGCGGCCCTGTCCCACGGCCACGATCTTGCCTTCCTTGGGCTTTTCCTTGCTGCTGTCGGGCAGGATGATGCCGCCCTTGGTCTTCTCTTCGGCCTTGGCGCGCTCGATGAGCACCTTGTCGTTGAGGGGACGAACGTTCGTTGCCATGTGCTTGCTCTCCGCGGATCTAGTTCAGGTAAACCGTTTCCAGTTTGTCAAAAATGCTGCGGCGCTCGGGCGTGACCTGCGCGAGCGCGCTCGACACGAATTCGGGTGAAATGCCGGTGCCGGCGATCAGCGCGGCCATCGGCGGCAGCATGCCGCTGTCGGCCATCTGTTTCAGGATCGCGAGGCCCATCACCAGCGGCTGGTTGCTGCCGGCGTCGGACATCTGCTTGAGCTGCATCAGCGTGTGCGCCAGGGGGTCTTCGGCGCCTTCGTCCACGGCGTTCTGGAAGGTTTCCATGGCGACGGTCAGCGGATCTTTGCCGTCGGGGGTCAGGCTTACGGGCACCGCCAGCTTCACCATGCCCAGCGGCGTCTGCACCACGACGAGTTTGGTGACCGGCGGCTGCTGGTCTTCGGGCTTCGGCGTGGGCAGTCGGTTCGTGCTCATGTTCATCAGTTCGCGACGGCGCGGCGCACCAGGTCACGGAAAACGTTCACTTCAAAGGGCTTGCGCAGCAGCCGCAGGGGCTGCAGGCGCAGGGCCTGTTCGATCAACTCTTCGCTGGCCTCGGCCGTCATGAAGATGCAGCGCGGCTTGGCCAATTCTTGGGCGACACTGGTGTAGACGCGCACGCCCGTCATGTCCGGCAAGTTCAGGTCGAGCACCAGCAGGTCGAAGCGGACTTCCTGCACCAGGCGAATGGCTTCGTCTCCGCGCTCGGCCTGCACGGTCTCCAGGCCTTCGTCCTCAAGTACCATGGCCAGACCGGCGCGCAGGCCGACGTTGTCGTCCACCAGCAGCACGGAATGATGGGTCGAAGCCATTGGGTACCTTTCAGCGCCCGGTAAGTGCAAAGGCAATGCCATTCGTCTGTTGCGTGCAGCTGCTGGTGTAAGCCACTATGATAACGATACTTACGTTGACGCACTTGCCTGCCCGTGGTACAAGTCGCTGTCGCTATGACAGTCGTTTCGGCAGTGTGAACTAAGGGTGCCAGCATGGCAGCCATGCGCCAGGTGGTAGCGGTGATCAAGCCCTTCAAACTGGAGGCCTGCTTGCGCGCGTTGAGTGCCGCAGGTGTCGAGAATGTCACGCACTCCGAGGCACGCGGTTACGGCCGCCAGAAGGATCACCTCAGGGACTACCGGAACGACCGCTTCGCGGTGGCCTTCTTGCCCCGTATGCGGGTTGAGTTCGCTGTGGCGCCGGACGACCTGAAGCGTGCGGTTGATGCCGTGTTGCAGGCCTGCCGCACCGGGCGCCAGGGCGACGGCAAAATCTGGGTGCTTGATGCGCGCACGCCGGGATAGGAAGCTCCGGCCATGAACGAGGCCGCAACCGCACGTGTGAGTTTCTGGACGCTGGCGAACGTGTTTACGTTCGCTCGCTTCGCGCTGGCGCCGGTGTGCGCGTTTTTCTTCCTGCAGGAAACTTACTGGGGCCTGTGGGTGGGCGGCTGGGCCGGCGGACTTGCGATGTTCACGGATGTCTGCGACGGCTACTTCGCGCGGCGCCAGAAGCAGGTTTCCGACCTTGGCAAGATTTTCGATCCGCTGGCCGACGCGGTGTTCTTCGTGATCGTGTGGACGGCGCTGGCACTGGCCGGCGCTTACCCCATCTGGTTTGCGCTGCCGTTCATGCTGCGCGAATTCGTGCAGCACGTGTACATCCGGCCCACGGCCTCAGCACTTGGCGTGGTACTGGCCGCCAACATTTGGGGCAAGCTGAAGACTCTGGTGCAGACGCTGGTGCTGATCGCCCTGTGCTGGCTGGAGTTTTTTACCCATTACTGGCCCGGCATCGCAAGCTGGGTGAAGCCGCTGAACATGGTGCTGATCGGCATCACGGGCGCGGTCAGCATGCTCAGCATCATCCCCTACTTCGGGGCCTTGCGGGACGCGCGGAAGGCGCAACACTAGCGCCATGTCGCGTTACTCACGCCAGGAGCTGTTTGCACCCATTGGCCCCGAGGGCCAACGCCGCATTCGTGCTTCGCGTGTGCTGCTGGTGGGCTGCGGCGCGCTGGGCACGCACCTGGCCGAGTTCTGTGTGCGCGCCGGCGTCGGCGGCCTGACCATCGTGGACCGCGACATCGTCGAATTCAGCAACCTGCAGCGCCAGTCGCTGTTCACCGAGCAGGACGCCCGTGAAGCTCTGCCCAAGGCCGAGGCCGCGCGGCGCAGGCTGGTCGACGTAAACAGTGAAGTGGAGATCCGCGCCGAGGTCAGTGACTTCAACTTCCGCAACGCCGAGAAGCTGGCGCAAGGCGCCAGCATCATCCTGGACGCCAGCGACAACTTCGAGACGCGTTTCCTGATCAACGACCTGGCCGTCAAGCACGGGCTGCCCTGGGTGTATGCCGGCTGCGTGTCTTCACGCGCCACCTGCATGCCGGTGCTGCCGGGCAAGACCGCCTGCCTGACCTGCCTGCTGGAGGACCAGCCCGCCGCGGGCGGCGAAACCTGCGATACCACGGGCATCATCATGCCGGCCGTGCTGCAGGCCGTGGCATGGTCCAGCGTGGTGGCGCTGAAGATCATGAGCGGCAACACCGACACCCTGCTGTGCAGGATGCTGACGGTTGACCTGTGGAGCGGCGAGCGCACTGGCGTTGACGCGTCAAGGCCATGGCCCGACTGCCCAACCTGCGGCCGGAAACAGTTCCCCTGGCTGGAGGGCAAACGCGCCACCCGCCACGCCACACTCTGCGGCCGTGATAGCGTACAGATCAGCCCGGAAGGAGAGTTCGATTACGCTGCCGCCCGCGAGCGCATACGCAACGCCGCCAGGCTAAGCACAGAGAACGACTACCTGCTGAGGGCCGAGTTCGAGGGCCTGACCATTACCCTGTACAAAGACGGCCGCGCATTGGTGCACGGCACCGGCGATGTAGGGCGCGCCAACTCGGTGCATTCAAGACTCATCGGTTAGGTGCGGGCGCAGTGACCGCTGCCGGATTCGATCCGACTCGATCACTGTGAAGAAGCCATCGAAAGTGAACCCGCCGGAGTTCAACACATGCAGGACTCGACTGCTGCGGTCCTCATACGGCATGCCCTTCAGTCTCAGCAGCACAACGCCAGCTTTTGCCCAGTCCGCTGGAGCTGTTTCAGGCGGGGCGAATACGAGTTCTCCGAAGTCCTTGTCGTAAGTAAGGAGCAGGCGGTTGTCGGAAGAGCAAAGCATCGCGATGTTCAAGTCGGCTTCGCCCCGGACTTCTTCCCGGATGCTGCGAACGTCATGTCCCGCCGCCCGCAGGTGTTGGACGAGTTGGAGCGGAATGTTCTCGTCGGCAAGGATGCGCACTACGAGGATGATACGGGGTAGACGCGTTCACTGCGCAGAGTGTCAGCAGCATACGCAACACACGCAAGAATGTCTTCCCGAGTAAGGTGCGGATAATCCTTCAGCAGTTCCTCGACTGTCGTGCCACTGGCGAGGAAGTCCAGGATCAACTCGACGGAAATCCTCGTGCCCTCAATCACGGGCTTGCCGCCGAGGACCCCGGGTTTGGCTTCAATCCTGTCCCTGAGCTTCATCAACTGCTCCTTGCCAGATCATACGTTTTTTACCGCCTCCGCGGTATTCGGATTCAGGTAACCAATGTTTGAGTCTATTGGGTCGAGATCACAACCCAGGCCAGCATCGCGTACGACCCAGCAGCCGCAAAGGCGGCAATCCAACGCACAACGCCGCGCGAGACCAGTACGCCAAGGGGTGAAACAGACAGCAGGAATGCGGTGATCGGGAACAGCGGATAGGCGCTGCCTTCCCACTCGCCGAGATTCTGCACTACTCCAAGCAGCAGCAGTAGCGCAACCAATAGCAAACCGGGACAGGCAAGGATAACCCCCCACAGCCGGCGGGTTCCGGCATCCACGGCTGGGTTTCCCTTGGAATCCATCTGCATGCGAAGCGTTTCGTGCACTCACCCAGACCCAGCCCTTGCGGGCTGGGCTTGGATTAACCGGCCTTGGTTTCAGCCTTGGTGCCGTTGGCGAACTGCAGCTGGTACAGCTTGGCGTAGCGGCCGTTTTGTTGCAGCAACTCTGTGTGGCTGCCTTGCTCGACCACTTCGCCCTTGTGGAGCACCAGTATGTTGTCGCTGTGGGTGATGGTGCTCAGCCGGTGCGCCACCACCACGGCCGTGCGGCCTTGCATCAGCTGGCTCAGCGCGTCCTGGATCAGCGCCTCGGTTTCGCTGTCGATATTGCTGGTAGCCTCGTCCAGCACCAGGATCTTCGGGTTGAACGCCAGCGCCCGCGCGAAGGCCAGCAACTGGCGCTGGCCGGCGCTGAAGGTCGCCCCGCGCTCGGCCACCGGCGCGTCGTAGCCGCCCCGCAGGCTCATGATGAAGTCGTGGGCGTGCACCACGCGTGCCGCCTGCTCCACCTGCTCGCGCGTGATCTCCGTGTTGCCCAGCCGGATGTTGTCCAGCACTGTGCCCGCGAACAGGAACACATCCTGCAGCACCAGGCTGAAGGCCTCACGCAGGTGGGCCTTGCTCATGTGGCGGATGTCCACCCCGTCAATGAGGATGCTGCCCTTCTGGATGTCGTAGAAGCGCATCAGCAGGCTGATGATCGTGGTCTTGCCGCTGCCGGTCGCCCCCACCAGCGCCAATGAGCTGCCGGCCGGCACCTTGAAGCTGACGTCTTTGAGCACCCAATCCTCGCCCTGGTAGGCAAACCACACGTTGCGGAACTCGATTTCGCCCGTGATGGCCGGCGCCTTGGGCTGGGCCGGGTCTTCCACGTCGTTCTTCGTGTCCAGAATGCGGAACAGCCGCTCCGCGCTGGCCATGGCGCTCTGCAGCACGTTGTACTTTTCGCTCATTTCCCGGATCGGCCGGAACATCATGGGCGTGTACAGGAAGAAGGCGAAGAAGGTCCCGAAGTCGAGCTGCTTCTCGAAGATGCTCTTGGTTCCCCACCACACCACCAGCATCACGCACAGGGTGCCCGCGAATTCCACGATCGGGAAGAACAGGCTGAAGTTGAAAACCGTGCGGTAGGTTGCGTCACGGTAGTCGCTGCTGCGCTGGTCGAACTTCTCGGCCATCTGCTTCTCTGTGCCGAAGATGCGCGTGATGCGCCAGCCCTGGATGGTCTCATTCAGGAAGCTGTTCACCACCGCCAGCTTCACGCGCATTTCGCGGAACGCATTGCGTGCACGGCCGCGAAAGATCCAGGTCAGGAACGCCATCACCGGGATGGAGCCGACCACGATCAGCCCAAGCTGCCAGCTCAGCAGCATCATCATGGTGAGCGCGCCTACCACCACCAGCGCGTCGCCGGCCAGCTGCACCAGGCCTGAGGCGAATACTTCGCCGATCGCCTCCACGTCGCTGGTCACGCGGGTGACCAGGCGGCCGACCGGGTTGCGGTCAAAGAAGCGCAGGGGCAGGCGCTGGATGTGGGCGTAGGTGTCCTGGCGCAGGTCCAGCACCGCGCGCTGGCCAAGCTTCTGGAACAGGTAGGTGTTGCCGTAGCGCGCGAAGAACTGCACGGCCACCAGGGCCAGGAAGCCGAACGAGAACCAGGCCAGCGTGCTCCAGGCCGCCTGCTTGTCGGCGTCGCTGGCGGCCTCGCTGCCCATCACCGTGAAAGGACCGTTGACCGTATCCCTAACAATCAGGGGGATCACAAGCTCGCAACCGGCCGCGAGCAGCATGAACAAGGTGCCCCAGACAACCAGGCCGAGGTACGGCCGCGCGTATGGCACCAGGCGCTTGATCAGCCGGGCGTCGTACGCCTTGCCAAGGAACTCATCGTCGTCGTGATACGCTTCCGCCAACTGCCGCCTTCCAAGCCGCCCAAACCGGGCCCCAAACTAGACGCCGCCGCGCCGGATGCAACGCGTCGCCCCTGTACCAGCGGCGAAATTAGTTATACTCGGTGCGAAGTGAGGCCGATGGGCGGCCTCTGGAGCCGCATGACCGATCGTTCCGCCGCGCTTTCCGCCATGCAAAGCCTGTTTTCCGGGCTGGAAAGCCGCATTGTGCGCCAACGCATGCTGCCCCACCCGGCGGAAGGCTCGCTCTACGATTTCGACCCCAACCGCGTCAGCCGCCGCAGCTATCGCTCCGGCGACCTGTCCCCCACCGGCAGCGGCGGTTTCTGCCGCCGCGAAAGCGTCGGTCTGCTGCACAAGCCGATGCTGGGCCTGGCCGCGGTCAAGGTGTGCGTCGTGCTCGACTTCTCGTTCAGCAAACGCCGCTTTACGGCGGACGCAATCCAGGAAACTCTGCGCTGGTCGCTGGCGCCACTGCGGCCCGACATCTACTTCATCATGGGTATCGCCGGCGTACGCGACGAGCACGGCCTGGGCCATGACGACGAGCTGATCCGCGCCCTCAGCGGAGGGCCAAACTGGCGCGCCTGCCTGATTGAGTACGCGAGCCCGGGATGGTCGGTGACCACGCCGATGGACGGCGCCATCCTGCCGGCGCTGTTCGAAAACCTGTTTGACCCCGAGCCTGTTGACCAGAAGATCGCCCGCGTCGATGCTGCGCTTGCGGCGGCCCTGGAACTGAAAGAACCCGGCGGCTTCCTGCTGATTGAGGACCTGGCGACCCGGGTGGCGGTCGGGCGAGACCTGGTGACGGACCGCGCCCTGCTGTACGCAGAGCGCACACCGGGGCTTGGCGTGAAGCACGTTGGGGGCGACCTGATCATCCAGCGTGACCGCTTCGAAAGTGTAAGGGCCTGAGCAATGAACCTGCTGGAACGTATCAAGATGATGCTCACGGGCTCTGCCGGCGAAGCCGAGCAGGTGATCAAGGACGCCCACAGCACGCGTGAAATGCTGGAGCATCTCGACGAGCTGATCACTCAGAACGAGGTCGAGCTGCGCAAGACGCGGCAGGAGCTCGCGCGCTTGGAACTGTCGGAGCGCGCGAGCATCGAGAACATCAAGTCAGGCCGCGTGGGCGACCGCGAGAAAGAGTTCGTGCTGCTTCAGATCAAGCGCACGCGGACGCAGATGTCGAACCTGAAGCTGAAGGCGGACATCCTGAACAAGAACATCGAGCTGCACATGAACCTGGTCGGCAAGATCCAGGCCATGGAGGCCATGGACCTGCGCGGCATCGAGCAGAACGTGGTGGAACGCGTGATGCTCGATTTCGAAGAAGGCATGGAGAAGTTCCGCGATTCGGTCCACACCGGCGAGGGCGTGACCCAGACCCGCGAAGAGGTGCTGACCAGCAAGGACAAAGAAGACCTGCGCAAGCTCGAGAAGGAAATCATGGGCGAGGCGCCGCGCGCGCAGCGCACCACGGACGACGAGTTGCGCGAAATTGAAGAAGAGATCATGCGCAGCGAGAAGGCGCGTGAAAATGAATCCAAACAGAAAACCCCGGATGAGCCGGAAGCTGAGCTGGAGTAACCGATGGTAACCGAGTTCTTCGCGAGCCTGTTCGGCACCAAGGTAGACCTGCGGAAGCTGAAGGTGAAGCTGCGCGAAGTCGAGCGCGAGCGCCGCAAGTACTTCATGGAAATGCGCAAGCTCAGCACGCGCCAGGCCGCGCTGATTGAGCAGATCAAGCGTGCCCGCCGCGAAGGCAACCAGATTGAGGTCGATTACGTCTGGGAAGAACTGAAAGACATCAAGCACGACTTCGCATTCCACCGCCGCGCGGCCAAGGTCAGCAACCTTGAGGGCATTGCGCTCAAGAAGTATGTGCGCGGCCTGGAGCGCCTCGAGAAGCGCAAGGACAAGGACGGCATCAACAAGCTTCTGCAGCGCATCCGCAGCAGCGGCCTCGACGCCAAGCTTGCCCTGCAGCAGATCGACGAGCAGTCCTACATGGACGAGCTGAACGCCACGCTCGACGACCTGGGTCTCGAGATCGAGGGCGAGATGGAAGACGCCGATCCCGAGAAGGCCCGCTTCCTGGACGAGATTGACACCATCAACCAGGCCGAAGAAGGCGGCGACTTCGAACAGGCGCTGAAGGCCGAGCAGGAGTTGCGCACGAAGCTGGAATCGGAAGAAGGAGCGATCTAACTACAGGTTGTAGGGATTAGGTTGTAGGTTGTAGGGAGAATTCGCATGTCCGGTGGAGAGCGAGGCCCAATTTCAAGCTTCGAAGACCTCATCGTCTGGCAAAAAGCTGTGGATGTGGCGGACCTGGTACTCGAGCTGACGGAAGAAGGTCCGATCTCCAGACGCTTCTGGCTATGCAATCAGGTGGGCGACGCTGCTGCATCGATTTCAGCGAACATTGCAGAAGGGCATGACGGTGGTTCTCGTCGAGTTTACCTGCGACATTTGTACATCGCTCGTGGATCCAGTGCCGAAACACTGACATTTCTCCGGATCATTCACCGCCGCAGGTACTGTGACGAGGCAAAGCTTTCGGCGATTCGAGGCTTGCTGGTAGAAGTTCGAAAGATGCTGAATGCACTCATCAATCGACTAGAGGAACAGCCTGGCGAGAAGGACAACCCTCGCGATTCGTAATCCCTACCACCTACAACCTAAAACCTACCACCTGACTTTCCCATGGATCTTGGTCCCAAACTCAAGCGCGCCTGCGACGATGCACTGCACAAGGCCAAGATGGCCTGGAAGTCCGGCGATTCCGAGACCGCGGCCGCGAACTTCGAGGCCGCCAGCAAGACCATGTTCAAGTACGCCGAGTACGCCCAGTCGCGCAGCATGGAATACGCGCGCAAGCGCAAGGCCATTGAGTACCGCGACTTTGCCCGCCGCCTGCGCGAAGTCGGCATCGAGGCGCCCGCCGGCAAGGCAAAGCTGCCCACGCCGCCCAGCAGCAACGTGGACGAGGACGCGCGCCACGAAAGCGTGGCCGGTGAGACTGACAAAAGCATCAGCGAGGCTGTCTCGGCCCTGGTGCACACCAGCACCATCACCTGGGACGACATCGGCGGCCTTGAAGAAACCAAGCGCGACATCAAGTACACGCTGGGCCTATCGCTGGCCAAGCCGCCCGAAGGCGTGAAGATCACCACCTTCCGCAACATGCTGTTCTACGGCCCGCCGGGCACTGGCAAGACGCTGCTCGCGGCCGCCACCAGCAACAGCCTGAAGGTCACCACCGAGGGCCAGGCGCTGTTCTTCAACGTGAAAGTCAGCGGCGTGCTGAGCAAGTACTTCGGTGAAAGCAGCAAGATCATCAGCGAAATCTACGGGGCGGCGCGCGACAACAGCCCCAGCGTGGTGTTCCTGGACGAATTTGAGTCACTCACCAGCAACCGCGACGGCGGTGAGCAGACCGGCGCGGAACGCCGCATTCTGAGCACCATCCTGGCCGAGCTCGACGGCCTTGCCGAAAAGGGCCGCAGTGACATCTTCGTGCTCACAATCGCTGCCACCAACCGCCCCTGGGAAATCGACGCGGCCGTGATGTCGCGCTTCGAGAAGCAGATCCTGATTCCGCTGCCGGATGAAGAAACCCGCCAGGCGATCCTGGAAATCCAGCTGTTCAAGAAGGGCTACCAGATCGACTTCGAGCTGCACGAGCTGATCGACGACACCGAGGGCTACTCCGGCCGTGAAATCGAGCGGCTGTGCAAACAGGCGACCTCCCAGATGATCGGTGAGTTGAACGTGGACCTGCCGGAGTTGATCGACCGTGGCCTGGCCGCCACGCGCGGTTATCAGGTGAAGGTGCGGCCGCTGACACTGGCCGACTTCGAACGCGCCAAGACCTACATCAAGCCCGTCACCAGCCCCGCCGAGATGCAGCGCTACCTCGACTGGAGCGCAGAGGCGGATTAGTCGCCATGCACCATGGCTGAAACGCGCATCCTGGTTGATCCCGCCCTGCAGGCCGAGCTCGCGGCCGAGGGGTTGCTTGACCTGAATGCCCTGGCCAGTCGTGGCGACCTGCACACCATCAAAGCCCGCCTCGAGTCTCGCCAGACCTACCGGCTGCAGACCTCCAAGGGCCTCACCCTTTACCTGAAGCTCTACCGCGAGATCGAGCCGGAGCCCCGCTTCCTGGGCCTGTTTGCCCGGCGCTTCGATTCGCCGGCCGCGCGCGAGTGGCACGTGCTGCAGCGTCTGCATGAGTTGCGGGTGCCCACCATGCGCCCGGCCGCGTGCATTGAGGAGGTTGAAAGCGGCAAGGTCACCCGCGCCGCGCTGCTGACCGTGGGCCTGGATGCCCCGCGCAGCCTGCAGAAGCTGGTGCAGGAAGACCTGGCTAAAGACCCTCAGCCGGCGCGGCGCCAGCAGATCGCCCATGAACTGGGTCGCATCCTGCAGCGCATGCACGAAGGCGGCGTGAACCATCGGGACTTCTACCTGGTGCACATCCGCGTGGGCCCAGAAGACGAGCTGTACGTGACCGACCTGAACCGCGCCGACATCCGCAAGCGCGTGACCCGGCGCTGGCGCGTGAAAGACGTGGCGGCACTGCTGCACAGTTGCCCGTCGCTGGTGACGGCCACGGACAAGGCCCGCTTCGCGCGCGCCTACTTTGGCGGGCGACTGCGCCAGCACCGCGATTTCATTGAGGCCGCGGTCCGCAAAGCCGAGCGCATGACGGCCCACACCCGCAAACGCATGGCCCAGGGCGAGGCAAACTATCACGTGGTGGAGTGAAACCCTGCGGACCGCGCGGGTAAAAACAGTTACACTAAGCCGGCACTCGAAAGGCTGACGCATGGGCATATTCAAGAGCAAAGAAGAACGTCGCATCGCGCGCGACATGGAAATCAAGAAGGGCATCCAGCGCATCCGCCGCCAGATCAAGGAACTCGGCAACAGCGAGGCCGAGTGGCTGGAGAAAGCCCGCCAGGCCGCGCGCATCAAGGCCAATGACCAGTTGGCGTTCGTGCGCAAGTCGCTGAAGGCCACCACCTTCCAGCGCCGCATGCTGGAGCGCCAGCTGCTGACCATCGAGGCCGCCTACCAGATGAAAAACCAGGCGGAAAGCTTTGCCACCTTCGCCGAGTCCATGGGCGTGGTCAGCAAAAGCATCAACGAGGTCTACAAGACCACCGACCTGGAGGCGACGCAGAAGAATTTCGAGCACGCCATGATGCAGGCCGAAACCATGAGCCAGCGCATGGACCTGTTCCTGGACATGAGCAAGGACAGCCTGTTCGAGACAGACAGCGTCGCCGGCGAGCAGTTGGTGACGGACGACGAAATCGACCAGATGATCGGCGTCAGCACGGAAGAGCGCAAAAAGCTCACCCGCGAAGAGCTGGACCGCGAAATCGCCCGCGAGCTGGGCGAAGACGTCGAGAAGGACGAAGCAAAGTAGCCCGGTGCGTAAGCGCCGGGCATCAGGCCTGAAACGGTGCGATGGTTGTCAACGCCTTCACCGAAGCGCGTTGAAGAATCCTGCAACGTGATTGTACGGGTACCCGCCAGATGCCCACTGCTGACGCAGTGGGCTACACTACCGGCATCTGCGCCAGGTTGGCGGGGATCCGTTCCTCAACCCAGGCTTGCAGGCGCTCAAGGCGCGCGCGGGTCTCCGACTTGTGGTAGCCGAAAATGCGCCCGGCGTCGGGGCCGAAACTTTCGAAATTGCTGTGTTCGATGCTGACGCGAACGCCTTCGTCCGTCTTGACCAAGATCAGCATTTCTTCGACGGCGCCGCTCAGCCAGCTGTATTCCCAGCGGCCGCCGATGCGCCAGTTCTGGTCCCAGGTGGTGTAGGTGAACTTGTCTTTGCGGTCACGGCCTACGTAGCGCAGCTCGAAGCCGCCGCCTACGTCCAGCTTGTGGTTGATGACCGGCACCGCCCACCAGGCGCGCAATTCATGCAGGTCGGTCAACGCGCGCCAGACCGTGGCCAGGTCGGCGCGGACTTCACGCTCCATGCGCAGGTAATGCGGGGCCAGGATCTTGGTCGTCATGCGACAGGTTCACGAAGTCTTCGAAGCGTGTGCTTGTACTAACAACTTAAAGTGGCGTCCACGGTGTTCGAAGTTTGTGAAGCGCTTGTGCGGCGCATATTCGTAGAAGCTGGCTGAAGCGGGCGACATCAGGAAGACATCACCGGGCTGCAATCCCGCAAACACCGCCTCACAGGCCTCGTCAAAAGTAGCGCAGCGGATCAGTGGCGCGGACATTCCTGACCGCGCGAGCGCTGTTTCAATCGTGTTCGCATTAGCACCCTGCACGTACACGCCCTTGATGCCCGGGTGCGCGGCAATCGCCGCCGCCAGCGCATCGAAACTCAGCCCCTTGTCGCTACCGCCCAGCAGCAGGTGCACGCCGGATTCGAAGGCGCTCAGGCCCGCAATGGTGCTCTCGGGCGTGGTGGCGATGCTGTCGTTGAAGCAGCGCGCGCCGTTGACTTCGCCGCAGAATTCCAGTCTGTGCTCTACGCCCCGGAAACGCCGCAGTGCCCTGGCACAATTCTCAAGCGCGCTGAAGCCGCCGGCCAGACCCGCCATCCAGGCAGCTCCCACCGTGTTGGCCCAGTTGAACTCGCCGGGCAGGCGCAGGTCAGTGCGTTCGGCGATCTTCCAGCCGCATGCATGGCGCGGCAGTTCTTCCCGCGCCAACTCTTCTTCATCGAGCCGCAGCGTGAACGGGATGTCCACCACCAGTTCGCCGTCCGCGCCGGATGCCTCCACCCGGCCGAAATCATCGTGCCGGGCGTCCGGTTGAAACGCGTCGCAAGCAAGCCGGGTAGAGAAGGCGTCCGCGTGCAGGCCCATGGCCAGGCAACCGGGATCATCGGCGCTGACGTAGCACCAGCTTGGCAGCAGGTCGGGATCGGCCCGCTGCTGCTCTTCTGTCGGATACATGGCGATGGCCGATTTGGCCCAGATGTACTCGGCCATGTCCTTGTGCCAGTCCAGGTGGTTGGGCGTGATGTTGGTGACCAGGCCGAAGTTGCACGACTTGCGGATGCGATGCCAGTCCTGCAGCTGGAAGCTGGACAGCTCCAGCACCACCACGTCGCGCCTGGCAATTTCATCCAGCCGGTTGATCAGCGGCTCGCCGCAGTTGCCGCCCAGCCAGACCTTGCCTGCGCCCAAAGGCGAGTCCCCCACCGCCTCGGCCCACTTGCCCTCCAGCTCGGGCTGTGCGCGCTCCATCACCTGGCACAGCATCTCGTAACACAGCAGCGCTGTGGTGGTCTTACCGTTGCTGCCGGTGATGCCAACCGTTCGCGCGGGGCAGGCCTCGATGAACAGGCTCATCTCCATGGTGACTTCGGCGCCGTGGGCACGCGCGGCTTGCAACAGAGGGTTGTCCGGCCGCACGGCCGGTGAGTGAATCACCACTTCGGCGTGTTCGAAATCCTGGCGGCGGTGCTCGCCCAGGCGGTACTCAATGGGCAGGCCCTCAAGTTCACGGATGCTGTCGGCCAGCACCTCTTCGTTGCGCAGGTCGGTAACAAGCACGCGGTCGCAGTAGCGGGCCAGGAACTTCGCGGCCTCAGTGCCGCCGCCGAACAGGCCCAGGCCCATCACCAGCCCGCGTTTGCCCCTGAAGCGTTCGAAAGCTGCGGTCACCTGCGAATCCTTGCGGCCCTGATCAGTCTTGCCGCGGCACCCACCGGCGGCGGCCCCACAGGATCTCGTACTCGTAGCGATCCTCGGCCTTGGAAGCATATCGGTAATTGAGGGCGCGCTGGTACAGCCCATCCACGTCGGCGGGCCTGGCCTTTTCCATTTCCACCCTGATCTCGTGCTCGTCCACGATGTACCAGGGGGTCAGCACCTCGGCAAAGAAGTCGATCGGCGGATACTCGTACCAGGGCGCTTCAAGCTCGATGCGGCCGCTGAGGGTTTCGTAGCCCGGCTTACGGATGGTGTACTCGCGGGTGCCGTAGAATATGAAATTGGCGTACAGCGGGCCGTCCACGTGGTTGTCCGGTCTCGTGCGCCCGATGTATTCGCCGTCGATGTAGACGTCGGCCCCCGGCGGCTCGGAGCGCACGTAAATGCGCCGCTCAACGCAGCCGGTAAGCAGCATCAGCGCCGCAAGCAATAGTGGAATCGCTGCCCTTTTCACCGCGTTGATGCTAGCGGGCACAGGCCGGCTGTGGAAGGTTGTACGCCGCCGCGCCGCTTGTAGAGTCTCGCCAAAGTTCAGGGGGCGCCATGATCAACAAGTTCAAGCGCATCGTCGTACCGACCGATTTCAGCGATACCGCCGACACGGCCATCAAGCTGGCCACGGACCTTGCCGACTATTACGCGGCCACTCTCGACCTGGTGAACGTGGTTGATGCCACGGTGTACGCCTACGCGGGATATCCGTTCGCGTCCCTCAGCAAGGAACTCATGAGCGGCGCCGAAGAGGCGCTCAACAAGGTGAAAGTAGGCGTCAAGAACGCCAAACTGAACCGCTACCTGCTCAGCGGCGCGCCGGCGCGGGAGATTGCCGACCACGCCAAGCGCCACAAGGCCGACCTGATCGTGATCGGCACCCATGGCCACGGCGCGGTTGCCCGCTTCTTCCTGGGCAGCGTGGCCGACCGCGTGGTGCACGAGTCGGACTGCCCGGTGATCGTGACCAAGGCGCCCAAGGGCAAGGTCAAACACGCCAAGAAGCGGAGCAAGCCGTTCGAGCGCATCCTGTTCCCCACCGACTTCTCGGATACTTCCAAGCGCGCCCTGGACGCCGCGGTGGCCATGACCGAGGACATGGACGCCGAGCTGTTCGTGCTGCACGTGATCGACGACAGCCTGATCAGCACCCACGTTGAGGAAGAACGCCACATCATCCTGAAGGAACTGCGCCGCCACGCGCTGGATGAAATGCGCAAGCAGCTGCCGGCGGAGCTGATGAAGAACTTCGAGACCATCGGCGCCGTCAAGCGCGGTGACCCGGGCAAGCAGATCGCCGCATACGCCGAAACCCACCACTGCGACCTGATCGTGATGGGCACCCACGGCCGTACAGGCGTGGAGCGCGTGCTGATCGGCAGCGTAGCCGACAAGGTAGTGCGCCGCGCCAACTGCGCCGTGTATCTGATCCGCCCCGGCAAGTAGCGGCGACGCTTGCGTCACCCGTCCGCCCGGGGCCGACCGCCTCGGGCGGTTTTCGTTTGTACGGCTTACTTCTTCCAGAGCGCGAGGAACGCCGGGTTGTCGGCTATCAGCTTGTAGTGCGGATTCGATTTCAGCGACTCGCTCAGGTACAGGCCTGCTTCTTTGACTTCACGCAACGCTGCAATTGCCTTGGCGCACTCCGCTGCCGCCGCATCGGCATCTTCCCCCGCAAGTTCCGCCCGCAACAGGCACAACAGCACACGATGATTGACCAAGGCGTGAGAAGACACGCCTTGTTTGATCACCCATTCGATCCGCTGCTCCGCCGCCTCAATGGCCGGCAGGGCGTGGGTGCCGCCATCGCGCCTGGTCGTGATCAACGCGCGCGCGGTCAGGACAGAGTGATCGTGCGGATCCAGCTTGAAGGCTGCTTCGATATCCTTGGCTGCGTCGTAACTCAGCCCCATCGCCAGGTACGCCTCCGCTCGATTCAGCAGCGCTTCGGTCGAGTAAGGGTTGACCTCCCGGGCGCGGGTGAAGGCTTTGGCTGCGGCCGACCAGTCGCTTTTTGCTAGCAACACATTGCCAAGCGCAAGCTGGGCGGCGTCGTCCCAGGCGTCGTTCTTGACGGCTTCCTCGGCCCAGGTCAGCGCGTCGTCGATGCGTCCCACCCTGACCAGGTGCTTCGAGTAATTCCGCAGCAGAACGGAACTGCGCTCAAGACTCAGGGCCTGCTGAAACCCCGCTTCCGCGGCATCCAATTCGCCGAGCATCCCCTGCACATCGGCACGAATCCCCAATCGCAGCGGCTCTAACCACTCGGGCCACGAATCACTCTCCAGAGCATCCAGGCAGTCTTTGAGCTTGCCCTGACCTAAGAGCGACATGCTGTCGACCATCAGCCCCATTCCGGGCATCAGCTTGTCGATCTGCTTCCCCACTTCGTCCATCTCATCGAATCGATACAGGTAACCCAGTACCTGTACTTTCTGGGCCAGGAACGGCAGCATGAGCCCGCCACTGGGATCCGCATCCTCGAGTACCCTCAGGGCGTCCTCGCGGCGGTGCAAATTCAGCAATGAGTCGGAGAGCACAGCCGCGACACGCGGAACGGTATGGTCGCCGGCTTCAAGCACCTTCACGGCTTCGTCGTGGCGGTGAAGCTTCTGCAGCGCTTCCGCGTACCCCACTCGGCCGTGGAGACTCTCTTTATCCGTCTGGTGGGCCTGCTTCCAGGCAGCGGCCGCATCGGTCTTTCGCTCCAGACCGTCCAAGATTTCTGCCCGCTGCCGCAAGTGCCTGGCGTCGGCATCATCGCACAACAGTGTGAGGTTGGATTGTTCAAGGGCATCTTCGAGCCGTCCCAGCTCCATCAGGCAAGTTGTCAGATTGCCGCGCGGCGTGACGGCATTCGGGCGCAACTCGATTGCTTCATGCAGCGGACCGATCGCGGATCCGTGGCGGCCCTGCTCCATAATGACGTAGCCTAGGTTCACGAAAACCGAATAGTGCTCTTCACGCTGCAGCAGGGCCCTGTTGTAGGCCTTCTCAGCTTCCGGCCACTGATCAAGATTGCGGTGGACATCGCCCTTCAGGACCCAGCCTTTGCCGTGAAGCGGGCTCTTCTCAAGCAACAGATCCACGTCGCCCAACGCGTCCTCGTACTCTTTGAGCAGGTAACGGCAGCGACTGCGGCCGTACAGTGCACCCGGATGGTCGGGTTTCGCATCCAGCGCGGAGGTGTATTTCTCAATCGCCTTGGCGTATTCGTCATCGTAGTACCAGGTGTCGCCATACAACGTGAGGGCTTCCACGTTCTTTGGTTGCAGCGCCAGCGCGTCGTCCAGGTGCTTTCGGGCGGCGACATGGCTGTCCTGCAAATACGCCAGGCGGGCAAGGCCGATGTGGGCTTCAACATAATTCTTGTCGAGTTTCAGCGCCTGTTCGAAGTCGGACTTGGCAGCCGAATAGTCGCCTTTGGCCGAGTGGATCGTGCCGCGTAGTGTGTAGCCGTCTGCCTCATCCGGATTTCGCTTGATGTACTTGGCTATCAACTCCAGCGCCTCGTCGTACTGCCCCAAGGCCACCGCAAGAGCGGCTTTGACGTAGTCGGCATCGGCTTGTTCCCCCGGCGTCTCGCCATCCTTTGCTGCTTCCGGTTCGCACAGCACGCGAGCGCTCTGAACGCCGACGCCCAGCGTCAAAGCCAACAATGCGTAGAGACACGCTCGAATAAACATTCGGTTCTCCCCGATGAATCACGTCTGACTACGGAAGGCTACGAATCATCCGCACGGGCCGCCACCGGTGCATGGAATGCAAACCGCCCGGGTTGGCCCGGGCGGTTTTTGTTCTGGTTCAGCTTTCGCCTAGCATCTTTACCAGCAGGGCCTTCTGGGCATGCAGCCGGTTTTCGGCCTGCTGGTAGACCACGCAGTCGTCGTGGTCGAGCACGCCGTCCGTGGCCACCACGTTGCGGCGGATCGGCAGGCAGTGCATGAACTTGGCGCGGCTGGTCAGCGCCATTTTTTCTTCGCTCACGGTCCAGCTCGGCAGCGTGGCGCGGTAGGCGAACTCTTCTTCCATACGGCCGTAGTGCTCGAGGCTCAGCCAGCTCTTGGCGTAGACGACTTCGGCGCCGCGGAAGGCCTCGTCCTGGTCGTGCGACACCTTCACGTTGCCCCCGGTCTTGGCGGCGATCTTGCGGGCCTGCTGCATCACGGCTTCTTCCAGCTCGAACTTGCGCGGGTGCGCGACGGTGATGTCGCAGCCGCCCATGGCCGCCGCCAGCAGGAAGCTGTGCGGCACGGCCAGCGGCAGCGGCTTGACGTGCGGCGCCCAGGTCAGCACCACCTTTTTTCCGCGGGTGTTCTGGTTGAAGATTTCCCGCAGGGTCATCAGGTCGGCCAGGCCCTGGCAGGGGTGCTCGACGGCGCTTTCCAGGTTGATCAGCGGCGCGGACGCGTATTTGCTGAACGAACTCAGGATCGGGTCCTGGCGGTCCTGCTCATAGCTCTGCATGCGCGGGAAGCTGCGCACGGCCAGGATGTCGCCGTAACGCGAAAGCACCTTGGCGGCGTCCTTGATGTGCTCGGGGCTGTTGCCGTTCATGACCACGCCCTCCTGCCACTCCAGGTTCCAGGCGTCCTGCCCCACGTTCAGCACCACAGGCTGCGCGTCCAGCTGCGCCGCGCCGATCTCGAAGCTGGTGCGCGTGCGCAGGCTGCTGTTGAAGAACAGCATGATGATGGTTTTGCCCTTCAGGCTCCAGTGGCGCTGCTCGCGCTTCATTTCGAAGGCGAGCTTCAGGATGTCGTCAATCTCGGCTGTCTCGAAATCGGCCAGTTTCAGGAAGTCACGGCCGCGGATGTCGCTCATGTTCGTCCCCTGTCGTCTGCTTGGCGATGTTCCTGCAGCCTTAGTCAGCGTCGCGCTTGCAGGCGTGAGGCGGGAGGCGTGAGCGGTGCTGCCGCCCGACGCCTTCCGCCTCATGGCATGTCAGCATGCACCGCGCGCAGTGATTGTAAAGGCGCAGGCTGTGGCGTCGCGCGCGCATCGTCTTATGCTGTCGGCCAACACCGGAGAATCGCATGGGATTGTTCAAGGCTTACGACGTTCGCGGCACGGTGCCGGATCAACTCAACGCCCCCATCGCGTTCCGGATCGGCTACGGCTTCGCCAAGCTGCTGGGTGAAGACAGCGATCACCCCCGTGTCGTCGTCGGCATCGACGCCCGGCCCACCGGGCCCGAGCTGGCCGCCGCGTTCATGGACGGCCTGGCCACCGGCGGCGCGATGGCCGAGTTCGTGGGTCCCTGCAGCACGCCCATGCTGTACTGGGCGGTGGCCGGGCGCGATCAGCCGGCCCAGGGCGGCGCCATGATCACCGCCAGCCACAACCCCGCGCGCTACAACGGCATCAAGTTCTGCCGCGAAGACGCCGTACCCATCGCCTACGACACCGGCCTCACCGATATCGAGGAACTGGCCAAGACCGCGCCTGAGCCGCCTGCCAAGTGGTCAGCCAACCCCGGCATTTCGTTGTTTCCCGTCGGCGAAAAGGACGAGCACCCGGTTGCCACGCCGTTCGGCCTCAGCCCCAGCGTTTTCCAGGGCTACGTGCAGCACATCCGCCGCTTCGTGAAACGCACACCGGACGCGCTGAAAGTCGCCGTGGACCCGGCCAACGGCATGGGCGGTATCTATCTGGGCTTCCTGCGCTCGCTGGGTCTGGAGTTGCACGTAATCCACGGCCAGCTCGACGGCAGCTTTCCAAACCACGAAGCCAACCCCAGCAAACTCGAGAACCTGAAGCCGCTGTGTGAACTCGTGAAGGCGCGGGGTTGCCAGCTTGGCATCGCCTTCGACGGCGACGCCGACCGCGCCGTGTTCGTGGACGAAACCGGAGCGCCCGTCGGCCAGGACATGATTACCGCCCTGCTGGGCCAGGAACTGCTGAAGCGCCACAAGGGCTCGGCCGTGCTGTATGACCTGCGCAGCAGCCGCGCGGTAGCGGAGGTGATCGAGGCTGCGGGCGGGCGGCCCCTGCGCGAGCGCGTAGGCCACAGCTACATGAAGGCCACGATGCGCAAGATCGGCTGCATCTTCGGCGGCGAGCTGGCGGGACACTACTACTTCAAGGACAACTTTTACGCCGACAGCGCGATCATCGCGGTGGTCGAAGTGCTGAACGCCATGGGCCTGAGCGGCGAGCCGCTTTCGGAGTTGGTCAAGCCGATCAAGCGCTACGCCCAGACCGGCGAAGTCAACTTCAAGGTGAAGGAAAAGGACGAGGTGTTCGCCCGCGTGGCGGAAGCCTACAAGGACGCCAGCATCGATCACCTGGACGGCGTCACCATCAGCTACCCCGAGTGGTGGTTCAACCTGCGCGCCAGCAACACCGAACCCCTGGTGCGCCTGAACCTGGAAGCCAACACCCGTGAACTGCTGCTCGAGAAATTCAAACAGGTCACCGAGCTGATCGGGCAACCCGAAGAGTAGCAACGGTAAAAACAAAGCCCGGGGTGCAAACCCCGGGCTTTTGCGTTTGATTCATGCAGGCTAACTCATCCGCGGGCTGCGCAGCAGGGCCGCGGCCCCGCCCAGCTTGCCGTGGAAGTCGTTGTTCTTCACGAATTCAAGCTTGGTGCCGAACTTCACGGCCGTGCGGGTGACCACTTCCTTCAGGTCCACGGTCGTGACGTCCTTGCTTTCGCAGGCGTGGCAGGTGTCAGTGTGGTCCTTGAAAATCATGCCGCAGGCGTTGCACTGGCTGCCCTGGCGGTTGAGGTCGGCGGGCAGCAGCACTTCGTAGGCCTGGCCGCGCGACAGGTATGTCAGGGTGTCTTCCAGGCCTGACACGCCCAGCGTGCTGGAGTGAATCTCGCGCACAATGCGCTCGATCTTGCTGCTCTCTTCGTCGGATTCCGCGCTGCGGAAGTAGTCCACGGCGGTCTGCAGCAGTTCGTGGTCCGCGGCGCGGGCGTCGGCGCGTTCGCCGTCGATTACGCGGCGGGCGACGTCGGCCGTGAGGCAATCACGCAGAATGCTGCGCGATTTGTCCGGCCCGATCACCACGATGCGTTTGTAGCGGTGCTTGGCCACCAGGCCTGCCAGCGCGTCGGCAACTTCCTGGATGTGGGCGTGCTTTTCGCCCTCGATCCCGCGCTGGAAGCGCATCTGCGACCAGCCGCCACGGTGGATGCGGCGGTGAACCTCGTTCTTGATGGCGCTGGTGTCCACCAGCTCGCCCAGCGCGATTTCAAAGATGCGCGCGCTGCGGCTGTCGATCGCGACCACGGCGTAGGGCTCAAACTCTTCGCCGATGAACGCCAGCTGGCTGATGAACGGGAAGCGGCGGTAAGCCACCTGGTCTTCGAACGGGATCGAGGTTTCGAAACGCTCAATCACCTTGTCACCCTGCAAAAACAGGGCGAGGCCGATCACGTTCGGGCTTAGATCCTGCTTGCGAATCAGATCGGCCTGCGCGATGCCCTGGCGCAGGAACTCGATGCCGCGCTTGTCGCCGCCCAGCACGCGCTCAAGCTCGGCTGCGCGGTTCTTGATGAAGATCAGGTTTTCCTTGCGCCTGTCATGGCCGCCGTCGCGGCAGCGCAGGTAAACAGACAACACGTGCGGATACTGTGATTCCAGAGTAGCCAGCGCTTGCAAACGACCCTTGAGGTCCATCGATTTCTCCTGACGGCCAGATGGCGGGCGGAGAGGATAGTCAAAGCTGCCCGGAGTGCAAACGGGGGACTGGCATGAACTCATCCAAAACCGCTATATTCGCCGAATCATGAACGCAGCCAACGCTGAACCCGCACCACGCCAACGCCGTCTGCCGCCATGGCTGAAACGGCCCTTGCCGCGCAGCCGCGGCCAGAAACCACTGGATGACCTGCTTGACCACCAGCGGCTGCACACCGTGTGCGAAGAAGCCAACTGTCCCAACAAGGCGCAGTGCTTTACCCATGGCACGGCCACTTTCATGATCCTGGGCGACACCTGCACCCGCCGCTGCCAGTTCTGCAGCGTGAAGTCAGGCCGTCCGCCCAACCCGCCCGATCCTGACGAGCCCCGGCGCCTGGCGGAAACCGCCGCCGCCATGAAGCTTTCCCACGTGGTGGTGACCAGCGTGGACCGCGACGACCTGGCCGACGGCGGCAGCGCGCACTGGGCGGCTGTGGTGGTGGCACTGAAGGCGACGCTGCCTGATGCCACCATCGAGGTGCTGACGCCCGATTTTCAGGGCCGGCACGAGCAGATCCAGCGCGTAGTGGATGCCGGCCCGCGCATCTTCAACCACAACATCGAGACCGTGCCGTCCCTGTACCGCAGCATCCAGCCGGGCAGCGTGTACCGGCGCAGCCTGGCCGTGCTGGCGCGCGTCAAGCAGGTCGCGCCGACAATGACCACCAAGAGCGGCCTGATGGTAGGCCTGGGCGAAACGCGCGAGGAAGTCAGCGCCGTGCTACGAGACCTGCGCGCCGCGGGTGTGGACATGCTGACCGTGGGCCAGTACCTGAAGCCGGAGCCCGGCCTGGCCGAAGTGAAGCGTTACTACGAACCCCGTGAGTTCGATGAAATCCGTGATGAGGCGCTGGCGTTAGGCTTCCCCAAGGTGGCCAGCGGCCCATTCGTGCGCAGCAGCTACAACGCCAAAGAGCAGTACCTGCTTGGTTGAGCCGACGGTGGTTGAACAGCAAATTTCCAGTAACCAATTTCCAATTACCAATGCGATTGGCACGGTTGATTGGGATCTTCGTCCGAAGGGCAAGCATGGCGACAGACAACAAAGAACGCCCGATACGGGTGCTGGTGGCTAAAGCCGGTTTGGACGGCCATGACCGGGGCGCCAAAATCGTAGCCGCCAGCCTTCGCGACTCGGGCATGGAAGTGATCTACACCGGCCTGCGCCAGACGCCGGAGATGATCGTGCATGCCGCGATCCAGGAAGACGCCGACGCCATCGGCCTCAGCAGCCTGTCCGGCGCGCACATGACGCTGTTCCCCCGCGTGCTCGAGCTGCTGAAACAGCACCACGCAGAGGGAATTCTGCTGTTCGGCGGGGGCGTTATCCCCGAGAAAGACGTACAAGAACTGCTGAAGTTAGGCGTCGGGCGCCTGTTCGGCCCCGGCACAGACACGCGCGAAATCGCGAAGTACCTGAACCAAGAAGTCCCGAAACGCCGCGCGAAACAGGAGGCTTGACCATGACCACCCCCACACCGAATCCCGGTTACCAGCCGCCCCCGCCGCCGGGCGCGTTCCACATGCCGCCCCCGCCGCCGGGGCCGCAGATGGGTGCGCCTATGCAAAACTACCGGCTGTCACGGCCGCGCACCAACATCTGGCGCATCCTGGGCGTGCTGATTTTCGTGGGCGTGATCGGCTTCAACCTGCTGATTCTGCTGGCCATGGTCGGCGGCGCCGGCGTGCTGGCCGGCGGACAGCATGATCCACACGGCCTGGTCGAATACCGCCGCGAGTCGGGTGAGGGCGGCAAGATCGCCGTGATCAGCATCGAGGGCGTGATCATGGAGGGCGGCGGCGGCGGCCTGTTCGGCGGCGGCATCGACCCCGTAGCGCTGGCCATCGACAGCCTGCACAAGGCCGAGAAAGACCCCGACGTGCGCGCCGTGATCCTCGAGGTCAACAGCCCGGGCGGCGGCGTCACCGCCAGCGATTACATCCACCACGAGATCATGAAGTTCCGCGAAAAGAGCGGCAAGCCCGTGGTCGTCCACATGAAGGACCTTGCGGCCAGCGGCGGCTACTACGTCAGTGCCCCGGCCAACTGGATCGTCGCCAGCCCCACGACACTTACGGGCAGCATCGGCGTGGTAATCCAGGGATTCAACTTCCATGGCACGCTGACCGAAGTCGTGAAGGGGCAAGACGCCACCATCAAGGCCGGCGGGAACAAAACCATGGGCAGCATGTTCGCTGACCCCGAATCCGAAGAGTACATGCAGGGCCGCCAGCTGCTGCAGGACCTGGCCGACGAAATGCACGGCAAGTTCAAGCAGATCGTCAAGGACGGCCGCGGCACCAAGCTGTCCACTGACTGGGAGACCTACGCCGACGGCCGAATCCTCAGCGCCGAAGGGGCCAGAAAGGTCGGGCTGGTAGACCAGATCGGTTACTTCGAAGACGCCAAGGCCAAGGCCGAAGACCTGGTCGGCATCAAGGACCTGACGGTGGTCGAGTACGGCCGCGACATGAGCCTCGGCGCGCTGTTGGGCCTCAGCGCCGAAGACGTGCAACCGAAGGTGGAGAAGGCCGTCAGTGAGCAGCTGAGCGCCGAGTTGCAGGAACAGCTGAGGCTGTACCCCGGCCGTCCCATGGCCATCTGGGTGCCGTAAACCATAGGCCTGGTTGCTGTTTCCGGGCGGCCTGGCGTGATGTCGCGATAAACAGGTTTAGGCCCGGGGTTTGCACCCCGGGCTTTGCCTTTGAAGCTACGCCACCAACCGCAGGATCACAAAGAACAGCACGATCAGCACCACGATGCCGACAGTGATCCACTCGAAGTACTTCTCGATGATCGGCTTCACCTTGTCACCGAACAGGTAGATCAGCAGGCTCAAGCCCATGAAGCGCATTCCCCGGCCGGCAATGCTGCCGACGATCAGCATGGGCAGGCTGACGCTGAATACGCCGCCCGCAATGGTGAATGCCTTGTAGGGAATCGGGCTCAAGGCCGCGCTGAAGTAAGCCAGCAGGGCGTTCTGCTCAAACTTCTGCTGCACCAGGTAGAAGTAGCCGTCCGGGTAAAACACCACTTCACCTGCACGGGGCAGGGCCGCAAGTTCTGCCGCGCTCAGGCCCTCGGCCGCCGCAGCGGTGCCGAACCAGCTTGGGCCGGCGCCCAGGGCGCCGATCACGTCCACCACCCAGCCGAACAGCGCCTGCCCGATGTACCAGCCCGCAATGCCACCCAGCACGGACGCGACGGTGCACATCAGGCCGTACCACAGGGCGCGCTTGCGCTTGCCCAGGCACAGGGCGATCAGCAGCGGGTCCGGCGGAATCGGGAAGAAACTCGATTCAATGAAGCTGAGAACCACCAGCGCCGGCGTGCCGAAGCGCGTGTCCGCCCAGCCCACCACCCACGCGTACAACCGCTTCAAAACACGCAGCGGCCAGAAAAGCGCACCCAGCACGCCCCCCTTGGGGGCGCGCGAAGGCTGCGTCACGGCCGGGACAGGTTGCGGCTCAGTCACGGGGGTTTTCTTTCTCGATGATCACCTGCGCAAGGCCGGCCGCGCTGTGCTCCGCGGCTTCGCCGGCCACTTCCAGGCCCGCATCGCGCAGCGCGGCTGATGTACTGGGGCCGATGCTGTACAGGCGCAGTTGACTCAAGGCGTCGCCAACGGCCGTCACCGCGTTGTGGACGGCGCTGGTGGACGCGAAAGCCACGGCATCCAGCCCCCGTCTCAGTTGCGCGGCGAAAGCCTGCATGCCCTCTTTGTCGGCGAGCGTCCTGTACACCACCGGGTCATCGACCGTGAAGCCCAGCGCCTGAAGGCCTTCTCTCAGTGTGGGCGGCGCGATTTCACTGCGCGGGTACAGCACGCGTCCCCTGCCGGGCAGCGCGGCGAAAGTCTCCAGCAGCCCCTTCAGGTGTTGGCGCCTGGGGACCAGGTGCACATGAAGACCCAGCCCCCGGGCCTCCTCGGCGGTGGACTCGCCGACACAGGCAACGTTTGGCGACTTGCCGGTCTTGCCCCCTGGGACCAGCGTGTGCCCCAGCCCGGATTCGACCACCACAAAGCGCAGCGCGTTACTGCTGGTGAAGACCACCCAGTCGTACTCATGGCTCGCCAGCAGCCGTAGCAATTCCGAGTGGTCCGCCGCGACGACACGGATCAGCGGCGAGTGCACCACCGTGGCGCCCTCCGCCTGCAGCAGGCCCGCCAGTTCGCCGGGTTGCTCGCGCGTGATGGCGATGCGCAGGCCGTGCAGCCTTCCCGGGGTTCCCTCGTTCATGGCATAGGCTATAACTCATGAACCGGGGCGCGGGAAAGACCAATGCGAATCCTGAAGTTCATGCCTTGCCTCGTGCTGCTGCTGTTGTCCGCCTGCGGCAGCGCGGAGGTAAAGAATGTGCAGAGCCAGGCCGACCTGTTCATGGAGCGCCTGAGCCGTGGCGACCACAACGGCGCCTTCGAGCTGTGCGACGCCGATGCCGTAAGCCTGGACGCCCTGCGCATCATCGCCAACAATCCGGCCTACGACCCGGTGCTGAACGATTACCAGGGCCTCAGCTACCAGGAAGGCGCCCAGGCCACGCGCAACGAGCAGGACGAGATTTATGAGCTGCGCCTGCCGCCCGCCCGCTTCAAGGGCCACGACGGCTGGGTCGCGCACTTCGCCTTCCGCAAGGAGGGCGGCAAGTGGCAGATCATCGGCTTCAAGATTGAGGGGCCGTCGCAATGAGCCCGCGCCGCGTGCTGCTGAGCGGCTTTGAGCCCTTCGGCGACTTCGCCTCCAACCCCTCCTGGGACGCGCTGGTGCACGCCCGCGACGAGGGCATGTTCGAGGCCGGCGTGCGCCTGGCGCGCATACCGGTCACCTACGAGCACTCGTTTGCGGTGTTCGAGAAGGCCGCCATCGAGTACGAGCCCGACGCCGCCATCAGTTTCGGCGTCTACGGCTCGCCGCGCGACAGCGAGAGCTTCAGGCGTGCCAACGGCCTGGACGCCATCTCGGGCGCAACTCTTGGCACTGAGCCCCTGCGCGTGATCTACATCGAAACCATGGCCCGCAACCGCGACGGCGCCGGCAAGCCCGATAACTCCGGCCGCGTGCAAGGGGCCGAGCCGATCGTGCCCGACGCGCCGGCCGCCCTGGCGGCCAGTTTCCCGGCGCGCGAGCTCAAACAGGCACTGAACGAGGCGGGATTCGCGGCCGAGCTATCCGAAGACGCGGGGGGCTACCTGTGCAACCACCTGTTTTTCCGTGCCAGCCACGCGTTCGGGGCCATCATTCCTTACGGGTTCGTGCACGTGCCACCCGTAGATAGCATGGGCGGCGCGTTGAGCCTGGGCGAGCTTGCAAGTGCAGTCGCCATCATGGTGAATGTGCTCGCGCGCAATGAGTAAACCGTATTCGGGGTCCTATGAAGAAGCTGGCTGTGTTGGGTCTGATCTGCCTGTTGCTGTCCGCCTGTGGCGGCGGAATGGGCGAACGCGGCGGTTGGGGCGGCAACAGCGAGCAGGTTGAGCGCAAGGACCCGCTGGTTGAAGTCGTGCCCGCGCGGCGCGACAACATCTCGCGCTTCGAGCGCAGCACCGGCCGCATCGAGGCGCACACCCTGGCCGACGTCTACGCGCAGGTGAGCGAAGTCGCAAACGAAGTGCTGGTGGACGTGGGCGACGTGGTGAAGCGCGGCCAGGTGCTGGCGCGGCTTGACCGCGGCAAGCTTGAGTTGCAGGTGGCGGCCTCGATGCTCGCGCTGCAGGAATCCGAGCTGGCCCACAACAAGAACAAGCTGGACGCCGAAAAACGCCGCACGGATTTCCAGCGCATCGAGAAGTATTTCGACCCGAACAATCCCGAGAGCTCGCGCCTGTACAGCAAGGACGCCTATGACGCCGCCAAGCTCGAGTACGACAAGGCGCTTAACACCGTGCAGACCTCCAGCCTCGCGCTGCAGAAGGCCCAGGGCGACCTGGCGGTCAACCAGCTGCAGCTCGACCACACGGTGATCAAGGCGCCGATCAGCGGTGTTATCACGGAACGCAACATCCGCGCCAACGAGCTGGTGGGCGCCAACGCGCTGGCCTTCCGGATTGCCGATTTCAGCGAGCTTGAAGTCAAGCTGGATGTCGCCGAGGCCAGCCTGCAGGACCTGCGTGAACCCGCGCGCGTGCCGGGCATGGGCCTGTTCGCCCTGCGCCAGAAAACCGACCTGAAAGGCGCTCAGGCGGTGCTGATGTCTGTTACGGCCTACCCCAACGCTCGCTTCATCGGCTACGTGGACCGCATCTCCCCCACCGTGGACCAGGCCCGCGGCATGATCGTGGTGACCGTGCGCATCATCCTGCCCGAGCAACTTGGCGCCGAGGAAACCCGACCCCTTCTGGAGCAGATGGACCCGGACGCCCGCAAGGCCGTGCTGGCCACCGCCGAACGCGCCAGGAAAGGCGAGCACCTGGCGCTGCGGCCGGGCATGTGGGTGGATGCGCGGATTTCAACCAGCGTTGAGACCAACGTGCTGCTGCTGCCGGGCGCGGCGATCGTCGGCAGCGAAGAGCAGGTCTGGATCATCGATCTGAAGAAAGACGGTGAAACCGGCACTGCCCGCCGCATTGACGTGTCAAGAAGGCGCGGCGTGAACAGCGAGGGCAGCTTTGAGCTGCGCGACGCGCCCGCAAACGCCGACCAGAGCCAGAAAGTAAACGAGGGCGACCTGGTCGTGGTGCGCGGCCAGTCACTGCTGCGCGACGGCCAGCAGGTGCGCGTGCGCGACCTGAGCAAGTAGGGATCAGACCCCCTCTAAGACTTGGCGCTTTCTTCCTTGGGGCCGAACCAGACGAAGGTGATCACCACGTTCCACATCGCCGTGTCGGACTTGCTCTCGTTGGCGATGTTCACGCGCGCGTAACGGCGCTCGGCGCGGTCGGCCTTGACCGACGCCACGTGGGCGTACTTCTTGGTGGCATCCTGCGCCTGTGACAGGAACACCGCCCACTCCGTCTGGGTCACGTTGTTCAGCTTCACTTCCAGTGTGTATTCGGTGTACGCCTTGTTCTTCAGGGCCTTCTTGGGGAAGCCCATGTCGAGGTGGTTCTCGGCGCCGGTGCCTTCCTTGATGCCCAGGTTGTTGGCGATCGAACGCAGCGTAACGTGCGTGCTGTCGCGCACGTCTTTGTTCACTTCCTGGATCTGGCCGTCTTTCACCTTGCGGTAGTAGTCGTTGATGTTCGGCGCGTAGGCCGCGCTGATGTCGGCGTACTTGCCCGCCAGGTCCACGTATTCGCTGGCCAGTTCGTTGCGTTCTTCGTTGGCGAACTTGTAGCCAACCAGCGCCACCATCGCGAGCGCGAAGCACGCGACGATGTAGATGCTCATCACCTTGGAGCCGTCCTGTTCGCCCATTACTTGGCTCCTGTCTTCTTGGCCGTCGTGGTCTTCTTCGGCGGCTCGATCTTCTTGAGTTTCAGCTTCAGCGTCATCTGGTCCGCCTTGCGGCCTTCCGGGCCGTCCTGGCCGCGGCTTGACTGCGTCTGTTCCGGGTCGCCCTCGAACCACTCCGGCCGCTCGGCCGCGAGCTTGCGGAAGGCGTCGAACATGCGGTCGGCCTCGACCATGGTGCCCACGCCCATGCGGTCGCGCTCGGCCTGGGTTTCGGTCAGCGATGCCATGTATTCGATGGTCACGCCGGTCTCCAGCACCTGCAGCTTCAGCAGCGCGAAGTCGTAGCTGGGCTTGGCGCTCTCGATGGTCTTCAGGATCTGCGCCAGGATCTGGTCCGCGGGGTGCGGCCTTACGTAGTTGTCCTCAACCTGGCCCTGCAGGCGCTTCTGGTGGTCTTTCAGGCGCTTGTGCGCCAGGCGGATTTCGTCGCCCGGCGCTTCCGGGTTGGCCGGGTAGCTGCGTTCCTTGGCCACTTCCGGCGTCGGCTTGGTGCTCTTGTCCACGTGGTAGAACGCGGCCTTGAAGAAGTACTCCGGCCCGCGGTCCTGGTTGCGCAGGGCCGCGATGTTCTTCTCGTAGTCACGGGCCTGGGCGTAATTCACCAGGAACATGATGCCCGCGAACAGCAGCACCAGCGTGGCCGTGAAGGCCAGCGGCGTCTTGGCGTAATCCAGCAGCGTGCCGGGCGCGAGGTCGCCGTAGCGGAAGTCGATGCCTGTGTAGTCGCGCCCCAGGCCCTTCAAGGCTACGCCGCACAGGTAGGTCAACTCACCCACGTCCGGCGCTTTCAGGTCGCGATTCGGGTCCACCACGTCCATCAGCTCGATGGCCGTTGCTTCGGGCATCTCCAGCTCGGCGGCCAGCAGCTTGGTCAGCTTGTCGCCCTCGCTGCCGAGGCCGGAAACCACCAGGCGCTCCGGGTGGGCGTCGTGGCTGCTGATCATCAGGGTGCGGCGCGCCTCGATGGCCACGCGGCGGATGAACTTGTCCAGCTCATCGCGGCTCATGTGCCGGATGCGGTCCGCCACTTCGCCTTCGCCGATGTTCACGCTTTCCGACTTCGGCAGGTTCACGGAATCGGTGCTGCTGCCCTGGAACTCGCGGGCGCGTTGCTCGGCTTCTTCCTGCGCCTTGCGGGCCGCGGCTTTGGCGTCGTCGGCGCTGGCGGTGGCGCCCGAGGCGCCTGCCAGGTACGGGCTCAGGAACACGCGCGATGTCTGCACCTCGCCGTCCTGCACGATCGACACGGTTGCAGCCGTGCCCGCGAAGTCGAGCCACAATGCGGGCGTCGTGCCCTTGGCGAACTGCGCATGCAGCAGGCCGAGGTTCATGGTGCCGGACAGGTTGCTGTCCACAGCCTCCACGCTGCAGCCGGCCTCTTCCAGCGCGGTGATGCGCTGGCGGATGTAGTCCTTGTCGGCGGCGTGCACCAGCAGGCGCGCGCCGTCAGGCTCAGAGCTCAGGATGTTGTAGCCGATCGCGAGCTGGTCGATGGGAATGTTGGGGATCACGCCCTCGACCTGGAACTGCAGCACGCGGTCGATCTGGCGCTTGTCGGCGAACGCGAGCTTGAGCTCGCGGTAGCGCATGGCGTCCGGCCCGGCCAGCAGGTAGGCTTTGCCGCCCGCCAGCCTGTGCTCTTTCACGAAGGCCGCGACTTTCTCGTTCAGGTAGCCCTGGCGGTCGGCGATCAGCGTGCCGTCGTCATTGCGCGGCTCAAGCAGGTCGCCCACAACCACGCGTTTGACCTTGGGCTTGCGCGCGGTGCCGGCCAGTTCAATCGCCGTGATGCGCGGGTACTCGATGTAAAAGGCTGTAGCCACCGGGTTTAGTCCTTCAACGGGTCCTGCGCTTTATACGCATTGGCAGCCGGATGCGTTGGGAAAAAAGGCGGCTGGCCGCCCTGGCCGACGAAGCCTCGGCGAAGTCGGCTGCCGCCTGTATCTTGCAACCCGCTGCCGTTATGCTGGCTGAGACGAACGACGCAAGGACTGCCCCCGAATGAGTGACCGCACCATCCTCGACGAGCTCAGCT
Organism: Planctomycetota bacterium; assembly: GCA_022071975.1. Classification (GTDB taxonomy): domain Bacteria; phylum Planctomycetota; class UBA8742; order UBA2392; family UBA2392; genus JACKID01. Next base: position 18,250 of record JAJVIO010000065.1, on the reverse strand, counting down.
ACGCCGAACTGCCCGTCATCCTTGTCAGCGCCGTGTTGCCAGAGGACGAGCCCTTCGGGGACGACCCCCTCGATGAACTCGAGGCCCTGGCCGAAACGGCCGGCATGGAGGTCGTCGGCAAGATCTACCAGAACATGCAGCAGATCAACCCGCGCACGTACATCGGCAAGGGCAAAGTCGTTGAAGTCGCCTCGATGGTGGCCGAAACCGGCGCGCGCATGGTGGTGTTCGACAACGAGTTGCGCCCCAACCAGCAGCAGGCCCTGGAAGAAGAAACCAAGGCCAACGTGCTGGACCGCACCGAGCTGATCCTGTGCATCTTCGGCCAGCATGTGCGCACGCGCCAGGCCAAGGTGCAGGTGCAGCTTGCGCAGGCCGAGTACGAGCTGCCGCGCCTCAAGAACCTGTGGACGCACCTTGAGCGCCAGCGCGGCGGCATGGGCGCCGTGGGTGGCGCCGGCGAGCGGCAGATCGAAACCGACCGCCGCCTGCTGCGCGACCGCATCAGCAAGCTGAAGCGCGAGCTGGATGAAATCAACAAGCGCCGCGTGATCGAGGTTGCGCGCCGCCACGAGCTGCTCCAGGTTTCCATCGTCGGCTACACCAACGCCGGCAAGAGCACCCTGATGAACGCCCTGACGGGCGAAAACGTGCTGGCCGAGGACAAGCTGTTCGCCACGCTGGACACCCGCACCTGCGTCTGGAAGCTACCGGACCACAAGGTGCTGCTCAGCGACACCGTAGGTTTCATCCGCAACCTGCCGCACCGCCTGGTGGCCTCGTTCCACGCGACCCTCGAGGAAGTGCTGCACGCCGACCTGCTGCTGCACGTGGTTGACGCCAGCCACCCCGCGGCCGTGGAAATGATCGAGGCTGTGAACCGGGTGCTGAAAGAAGTGGGCGCCGAGGACCGCCGCATCTTGATGGTGTTCAACAAGATCGACCGCGTGCAGGACCAGCCGCAGTTGAACCACCTGCATATGCTGCACCCCGAGTACGTGGACGTAAGCGCCAGGACCGGCGAAGGCCTGAAGGCGCTGGCCCAGCGCGTGCAGGAGACGGTCGAAGAGCGCGAAACGGCTCTGGATTGGACCTTCTCCGCCGGCAACGGCAAGCTACTGGCCTACCTGCAGCAGCACGGCAAGATCCTCAACATCGAGTATGAGGACAGCCAGGTGCACGTGAAAGCCCTGATAGAGCCCCGCTACTACGGCCAAGCCGTAGCCATGAAAGACGGGTAGGAAGCAAATGGACTACTCCGCACAGATAAAACTCTTTGCCACAGCGCTCAGAAAAAAGGTCGAAGCGGCTGAGCAGGCGGGACTCGCTCACCGTTACTTGGCGACCTACGGGCTGATCTGCGGAGCTCTGTACTCATTGGACCGATTTCAAGCTCTGGGCTTTGGCGAGAAGCCAGACAAGGAGTTACCCAAAACACCGGCGGCTGACGGCGAAGCGCTTGACGAACTCAAGTTGATTCTTGGTTGTTTGGAGATCGGCGGCGATGTGGCCACAGTTGCCGGAGAACGCTGTGGGGATCCAACTACTGGCCTATGGCAAGCTGGGTTCTATATGACCGATGCCGTGTGCAGACTCGCCGCTGCGTATGAGCGGTTGGAGAAAAAGCATGAGCGAAAAGCCCTCGGCGCAGAGTGCAACTCTTTCAAACACGGCACACCTTTGGGAGACCCCCAAAGCAGGAAGAAGCGGAGAGGATCGCAATTCAAACACAAGAACGACCGATCGAAGCCAACTCCCCGTCAAATCGCGTCAATCGACGAACTGGAACCCTTCATCCAGCGTCTAATTGATCTGCTGTAGAACTAAGGCTCTGCCCGAACTCCGGTTACGCCGCTTCCGTGTGGGGCACGAGACTAGTTGAAGCTAAGCGCCCCAACATCATCCGTTTGCGTGGCCTTACGGGAGAAGCCAATCATGGATGCGAACGACATCTTCTCCAGACTCAGTCGAGTATTTGCTGGCATTCAGGCTGCATCCGAACTGGACCTGTCGAAACTTCCCCTTAGGGCTCTGAAGCCTGATGGTGGCGAGTTCTGCGGCTTTAGCCGTGATTCAGTACTGTCGGATATTGAAAGAGAGAACTGTGCCATCGCCGCCGTCCTAGGACTCGCGAACATTCGAGACAACGCGTGTCGCTGGGCGAAGGCCAATGGTCATGACAAACAAACGCCACTTGACCTGGTGGAGCGGTCATTTCACCTGAAAGTCATCAATGATCTCTCCAACGCTGAAAAGCACAGCTACCCGCCTCAGGCCGGTAAGCACTCATCCGGTAGAGCCCCCAAAATGCGATTTCGCCTGCGCGGTATGAACCTGTCAACCCGACCAGAGAAAGGATCGTGGGTTACCGTCAGCCTTGGAAAGGCAGGCTGGGAGGCGCACGGCGATGGAGATGTTTCGCTAGAAATTGACGCCGTTATTGAGGACAAGGACGGTATTCACCTAGGTAGCCTCACAGAATTCCTCACTGAGGGTTTTGCATTGTGGGAAGCATACTTCCGGTCGGTCGGAGTGGAGGCATAGCTACGACTGCGGAGGAACAAACGCGATGGCTGCGCCTGCGCATGTTCTTTGTCTGCACGGAAAGGCGCGGAGCGCCTGAACAATGTTAGCCCCCGCCGTCAGGCGGGGGTTTGCGTGCCGGAAGGATATTGAGGCGCGGAGCGCCGCCACAATCCCGACTTCGAGGAAGTTGTGCCGGCGCTCCGCGCCTCGTCTGTCGCTGCACTTGAGACCCCCCAGCTTACGCAGGTGGCTAACATTTGTTGACCTGCTCCGCAGGCATTCGACAGATGGATAGAGCGCCCGTTTCGCCACACTCCTGAAAGTTCCTAAAATTTCTTCTATCCAGCCCCCAGAGCGGGTTTGCGGGTGGTTGGCTGCGCGTGTTTTGCCGGTTTGTGTCGCGTGCGTGGGTAGGCTTCTGGTGGATGTTTCAGGAGACCTATCATGTCAAACAAAAGTTATCGCCGACTGCCGGGAAAACCGGCCACACCTGAAGACCAGAAGGCGCGCGAGGAAGCTCTGGCGCGGCTGGCCGGGCCGCTGGGAGAGATCATGGACGAGATCTCCGTCGCCAGCGAAACCGCCGAAGCCTACCGCGAAGAGCTGCGCGAACGCCGCTCCAAGCGCAAGCACGGCATCGACCCCGGCCGCTGGAACATCGCGCCCGGCGTCGGCCTGCGCGCTCTGGCCATGCTGCGCAAGCTGCGGGAAAAACGCGACGCGCTGATCGCCGAGGCCGAACAGCAGGCACTGGATCGCATGCAGGCGGAAGCCCCCGAGCCCGAAGCCACGCCGGTTGCGCAAGAAGCGGCAGCGCCGGCGGAGCAGCCTGTGGCAACCCCGGAGGTGGAACCGCGCCAGCCCGAGGCCGCGCCAACGCCCGCGAAAGCACGCGAACCCGCTGTAGCGGCGTGACCACGGGTGGGGACTGTCCCCGCAGTTGGGGACTGTCCCCGTCCTCGAACACAGAGTGATCAACCGAAGACGGGGACAGTCCCGTTCCGGGACAGTCCCCTGCACTACGCCGGGGTTTCTCCCGGGGGCAAAGGCCGGTCGGTTTTGTGACGGCCGGTGAGTTCGATGAACAGGGCGGTCAGGGCTGTCAGGCCGACGACAATGCCCAGCAGCTTGGCCCAGCTGAGAATGCTGGTGCCGGGACCGGGCTGCGCCCAGTCGGCGTAGAACCACAGGGCGGCGCTGCTGATGGTGCCCATGGGGTAATCCATCGGCACGCCGAGGATCCACCGCTTGTGCCACCAGATGTGCTTGCTCTTGAAGCGGCGGATGCCGAAGTGCGGGTTCAGGATGAACCACAGGAAGTCCCACCACACGGCCACCATCAGGTACTGGCTGAGGATGCGCAACTCGCCGACGAAGGTCCATTGGGACATGACGAGCGGGTAGTGCAGAAAGCCGAGGATGACCAGGTTGATGCAGACGTGATAGCCGGTGATGGGCTTGCCGTTGGTCAGCCTGCGCAGCCAGGGACGGTCGAACTTCCAGGTGGGCAGGCTCGCGGCCCAGCCGTGGGGCCCCTCGACCTGGACTTCCAGCGCCGCCAGCGCCAGGCAGATCGCGAACAGGTTCACGCCGACGATCAGTTCATCCATGGGTGCCTCATGCCAGCTCGTACATGCCGCGGCCGGCGGGCTTCAGCTTGCCCTGCGCCACCAGCTCTTCCCAGACTTCCTTCGGATACTGGTCGGGCGGGTTGATGGCCGTGATGGTGGCCTTGTCGCGGCTCGGGTGGCTTGCCGGGCTGCTGCTGCCGGTGTCCTGCTGGTACAGTTTCAGGCGCTTCTTGAACGCCTTGAACGCCTGCTTTAAGACTTCTTTGTCGGCCATGGTTTCCTCCGGCCGGCGACGATAACCGGTAGCGAGCAGGTTTGCACGCAGGCAAGAAACAGCGGGCCCTTGTTCTGTACATGATGCGGTTTCTGGCAAACCTCGGTGCACTTTGCTTCAAGGGTTGGTTAAGTTCGCAGGTCTGACCCCAATGCGCCTATGACCGAAAAACCCCCACGACGCAAGCGCTACAAGGGCACACACCCCCGGCGTTTCGACCAGAAGTACAAAGAGCTGGCACCGGACAAGTACCCCGACGAAGTCGCCAAAGTACGCGCGTCCGGCCGTACACCAGCGGGTACGCACGTGCCGGTGATGCTGGCGGAAGTGCTGAAAGCGCTGGCCCCCAAACCCGGCGAGGTGGTGCTCGACTGCACACTGGGCTACGGCGGGCACGCGTCTGCGCTGGCGGCTTCGGGCGCGCGCGTGATCGCCACGGACCTCGACGCGGACGAGCTGGCCAGAACGGTGCGCAGACTGGCCGAGACCGGCATCGGCATTTCCGCACATCGCTCCAACTTCGCGGGCATCGGCAACGTGCTGGCGGTCGAGGGCCTGACCGGCGTCGACTGCCTGCTGGCGGACCTGGGCCTGTCCAGCATGCAGCTGGATGACCCGGCGCGTGGCTTCGGCTTCAAGCACGACGGCCCGCTCGACATGCGCATGGATGCCAGCCGGGGTGTCACGGCCGCGCAGCTGATCGCCGACACCGATGAGGAAACGCTGGCCGAACTGCTGCGGGATTACGCCGACGAGCCCCGCGCCGAAGAGATCGCGGCGGCCCTGAAGCGCGAGCTGCCGACACGCACCAAAGAACTTGAGCGCTGCGTGCTTCAGGTGCACGGCCTGACGCGCTTCAAGAAACGCGGCGCGCGAGACCGCCACCCGGCGGCGGCGGTGTTCCAGGCTTTGCGCATGGCGGTGAACCGCGAGCCCGCGAACCTGGAGCACCTGCTGCGCAGCCTGCCGTATCTGCTGAACGCGGGCGGGCGCGCGGCGATCATCACCTTTCACAGCGGCGAAGAACGCCGGGTGCGGGAGGCTTTCAGCGCGGGCCTGCAGCAGGGCCTGTTCAGCAGCGCGGACACCGAGGGCATCAGACCCACGCGAGAAGAGATCTACGCCAACCCGCGGGCGCGCTCGGCACGGTTGTTCACGGCCCGCAAGTAGAGATCACGCCCGCTTCCAAAACCGCGGCCGACTTGCAATCGAGAATGTCGCGCTGTCAGGTATGCTTGGGTGTAAGGAGAACGCCATGCACTACAGTTGGGTTCACGGCTACTATAACCACCAGAACACCGCCAGCGCGGCCCACGCGGCCAGTGACGCCGCCAGTTCCGCCCGGCGGGCCGAAAATGTCGTGGCGCGACTCGAGGACGCGCTCGACCGCCAGGCGCTGATCATCCGCACACTGCTCAGCATGTGTGAGGCGAAGGGCCTGTTCAACGAGGCCGAGTTCCGTGAGTTCATGAATGATGTGGACCTCAGCGACGGCCGATTGGATGGCAAGTTCAAGCCGCAAGCCACACCGCGCAGCTGCCCGAACTGCGGCAAGACCAACGGCAAACGCGCGGTAACCTGCATGTACTGCGGCGAGCAGCTTGAGGGACGGGAGTTGATCTAGAGCCCCGCCCGAAAGGGCGGGGACACGCCGAAGGCGTGAGCCTGAAACCTCATCGGCTTCGCCGATTCCCCGTCCTTTCGGACGGGGCTCGCCCTGGTAACAAAGTTTCCACTGCTTATTGACGCCCTTCACTGCGTCATCTTCACTGTACACCGTTTCGGGAGCGCGGCGCCGCATGCCATTTGTCGTTGTCGAGGAAAAGGGCACGACCAGCCATTACCAGCTGGTCGGCACGGAGGCGTCCATCGGGCGCGCGCCCGACAACACCATCATGTTGCGTGATGAAAAGGCCAGCCGTCACCACTGCGTGCTGGAGCTGCAGCCCGACAAAACCTGGGTGCTGCGCGACCTGAAATCCCGCAACGGCACCTTCATGCGCGGCGACCCGGTACTCGAGTCTCCCATCCAGTACGGCGAAACCTTCCAGATCGGACTCGCCAAGCTCTCGTTGTTCAGCGAGGAGTCTTCGGCCTTCGAAACCAAGAACGCCATGGAGGCCATCCCCGCCAGCGCGCGGCCGGGCGGCACCCCGTTCGCGCTGGGTATCGCGGAAGCGCTGGCCGGCTTCGTCAACGCCGCCGCGGAAGACACGCCGCGCGCGATCCTGGACGGCGCGGCCCGTTTCGTGGGACGCCTGCTGCCCGGCGTGCGCGTGTGCATTGCGGTCGCCGACGACGAAGGCAACGCCCGCGGCCGCGCGTTCTACAACTTCATCAGCGGCACGCCGACGGACGAGTTGCCGGGCAGCTTCCTGTCCACCGCGAACAAGCTGCTCAGCCCGCGCAGCCGCACGCAGGTCAGGCCGCGCAGCGCGAACTATCCGCCCTGCGTGTACATCCCGCTGAAAGCGGGCGAACGCGTGGCCGGAGTCCTGTACGTCGAGCGCGAAAGCAAGGAAGACGAGCTGAGCGAGACGCAGGTCGAGCTGCTGGAGAACGCCGCCAACCTCGTGGCCGTGCTGGCCGGCGCCGCCGAGAGCCGCCGCAACGAGGAAGAGCTGGCCCACAAGATCGAAAACTTCGAAAGCGAACTGCAGGGGATCCGCCGCGAGCTCGAGGCCAAGCTCGACATGCAGACCGCCGAGCTGACCGCCCTGCGCCTCGAGGCCGAGAAGCGCGAGATGCCCAGCTGGCAGCACGACTACAGCGAGATCATCGGCAAGAGCGCCGGCATGCAGGAAGTCTTCCGTATGCTCGACAAGATCACCGACCTGCCGGTGCCGGTGCTGATCCTCGGCGAGCCGGGCACGGGCAAAGAGCTGATCGCGCGAGCCCTGCACTTCAATTCCAGCCGCGCCAAGACCGGCCGTTTCGTGGCTGAGAACTGCGCGGCACTGCCCGACACGCTGTTTGAGAGCGAGCTGTTCGGCTACGTGAAGGGCGCGTTCACCGGCGCCGACCGCGACAAGCAGGGCCTGTTCGGCCTGGCCAACGGCGGCACGATCTTCCTGGACGAGATCGGGGAAATCAGCCCCTCCATGCAGGCCAAGCTGCTGCGGGTGATCGAGGAAGGCGAGATCAGGCCGATCGGCGGCAAGCAGAGCAAGAAGGTGGACTTCCGCCTGGTGTGCGCCACCAACAAGGACCTGGCCGACCAGGTGCGCAAGGGGCTGTTCCGGCAGGACCTGTACTTCCGCATCAACGTCGTGACCATCAAGCTGCCGGCCCTGCGCGAGCGCAAGGAAGACATCGCCGTGCTGGTGGATCACTTCTTGAAGATCAACGCCGAGCAGGCCGGCTATCCGGACATCAAGATGGACCGCGGCGTGCTGCGCGCGATGCTGAACTACAACTGGCCCGGCAACGTGCGCGAGCTCGAGAATGAAGTGAAGAAGATGGTCGCGCTGTCCGACGGCAAGAAAATCGACGCGGCGCTGCTGAGCCCGCAACTGCGCCAGATGGCCGAGGAAGAGACGCTTTCCGAGGCGGGCGGCTCGCTGAAAGACGTGGTCGAGGGCATCGAGAAACGCAAGATCCTCGAGGCCATCGAACGCACCAAGGGCAACAAGTCCCGCGCCGCCGAGATTTTAGGGCTTTCGCGGCTCGGGCTCAGAAAGAAAATGGAACGCTACGGCCTTGGCGAATAGGAGGCTTTCATGTCCCGCCTCGTGATGATGCTTGCACTGGTGCTGTTCACGGCCGGCATGCAGGCGCAGATCTTCCCGCGCATCGAAAAGGATGAAGTCAAGAAGCGCATCGCCACCGGCGGCGCCCAGCCCGAGGAAAAGCCGGAGCCCGAGCCCGCGGTCGAGGAAAAGACCGAGGAGGTTGACGGCGCCCGCGTGCTGCGCCGCTACCGCGAGATCCTGGAAGGCTTCGAGAAAGACGAACGCGGCCAGCGGAAGGCCCTGACCAAGCACACCGACGAAGTCCATGAAAGCGTGCGCGACTACCTCGAGGGCATCTTCCTGATGCGGCTCGGCATGTACAAAGAGGCCGAGCGCAAGCTGAAAGATGTCGGCGTCACCGTGCGGCGCGAGGGCGAAATCAAGACACCCGAGTTGCTGAAGTTCTCTGAAGAAGTGAGGGCGGGCAAAGCCTACTACTACCGCATGATGGCCGTCATCCTGCGGGAGTACGGCAATTTCAAGAACGAGGCCGAGGCGGAAGCCGCCTGGGTGAAGGCCGCCGAGGAAGGCGGCAAGGTGAAGCGCGAACTGGAGAAGCTGGTTGACTCGGGCAAAGTTGACGGCGAAACCGACGTGCTGCGAGAGATGACCGCATGGCTGCTGACCGCCAGGCGCGAGTGGCTGAACCTGCACAAGGCGGAGCAGAACATCGTCGCGTACCCCGAGAACCAGAACAGCTGGACCTTCCTGGTCAACAACACCGGCTCGAAGCAGAACGAGCTGCAGAAAGAGTACACGCCCAACTATCTCAAGCAGCGCGCCGCCATCATGGTCATCAAGGAGTTCTGGCCGCAGTCGCCCTATGTGGCAGGCGGCGTGGCCGACGTGACGCTGACGCTCAATCACATCGGCTGCGGGCAGCTCGACGGCTGGGACACCTACCTTGAGCCTCGCGACTACCACAACCTCGCCGGCAAGATCCTGCTGAAGAAAGCCCGCGACAACGCCAAGACCTACATCGACATCATCGAGGCGCTGAAGAACAAGTAACCCCGGCCCATGCTCGAGCTTGAACACCGCGACGGCCGCATTCTGCTGCGACTGCGCGTCTCGCCCAAGGCCAAGCGCGACCGCATCGCCGGCGAGCATGGCGGCGCGCTGAAGCTTTACGTGAAGGAGCCGCCCGAGAAGGGTCGCGCCAACGAAGGGGTGCTGCGCGTGCTGGCGGATGCGCTGGGTATCGCGCCGCGCGAAATTGAGCTTGTCTCAGGGCACGCCAGTCAGGATAAGCGTGTCGCGATCGGCGGCATCGACGAAACGACCTTGCGCCTGAAACTGGAGCAAAGCACATGAGCAACCTCAACGAACAACTCAAGGAGGCCGTCAGCGCCATCCACGCAAAAACCAGCATCCGCGCCAAGGTGGGCATCGTGCTGGGCACCGGCCTCGGCGCGCTGGGCAAGGAGGTGAAGGCCGACGTACGCATCCCCTTCACGCAGATCCCTCACATGGCGGGCGCCAGCGTGCAGGGCCACGGCGGCGAGTTCGTGGCGGGCACGCTGAACGGCACCGAGGTCTACGTGTTTGAAGGTCGCCTGCACTACTACGAGGGCCACAGCCTGGCCGACATCGTGTTCCCGGCCCGGCTGTTGAAGGCCCTGGGCTGCGAGATCCTGGTACTCAGCAACGCCGCCGGCGGCATGAACCCGGACTGGAAGCTCGGCGACCTGATGGTGATCGAGGATCACATCAACCTGCCCGGCCTGTGCGGCGTAAGCCCCCTGCGCGGCCCCAACGACGAGAGCCTGGGCCCGCGCTTCCCCGACATGTCGCGGCCTTATGACCGCGAGCTGATCCAGCGCGCCCATGCGGCCGCCAAAGAAAACTCGCTAAGCCTGCGCGAAGGCGTTTACGTGTGGGTGACCGGACCGACGCTGGAGACTCGCGCGGAGTACCGCATGCTGCGCAACATGGGCGCCGACGTAGTGGGCATGTCCACGGTGCCGGAGGTGATTGCCGCGCGCCACCTGGGCATGCGGGTGGTGGCCTTCAGCATCGTGACGGACATGTGCATCCCGGAAACCCTCGAGGAAGCCGACATCGAAACCATCATCAAAACCGCGGGGGAAGCCGAGCCGAAGTTGACGAAGATCGTGAAGACATTCGTGACCGGGCTGTAGGGCCGCAACACAGCAGGAGATCGCCATGTTCGAAGGCTTATCCCACGTGATGATGTGGACCAACGACATTGAGCGCGCTCTCAAGTGGTACACCGAGAAGCTGGGCTGCAAGGTCAACTTCGCTCACCTGCCGCACTACGCGTCGCTGCGGCTGGAAGAAGCCGGCGTGCGGATCGACCTGCACCCAAGCGGCGCGGAGGGTCGTGACGTGGGGTTCGGACCGATGCCCTACTTCCGGGTGAAAGACGTGGACGCCGCTCTGCAACAGCTGGCCGCCAAGGGCATCAAGGTCGGCGCGGCGCAAAACGAGGGCGGCCACAAGTTCGCCACCTTCTGGGACTCCGAAGGCAACGCCCTGGGAATTCAGCAGGGTTAGCTCAGGACTTGAAGACCTGGATGATGGCGTCCGGCGTCTTGGCAGCGAGGATCGCCTTGCGGTTGTCTTCGTTGCGCAGCACGTGCATCACGGCCGCGAGCACGCGCAGGTAGGTGTTCTGGTCGTTGTCGGGCGCGGCGATGGTGACGATGATGCGCACCGGCTGGCCATCCAGGCTGTCGTAGTCGATGCCTTTCTCACTGCGGGCCAGGCCCAGGGTGAAGCTCTTGACGCTGGAGAGCTTGGCGTGTGGCACGGCGATGGTGAGGCCCACGCCCGTGGACATGATCTCTTCGCGCTCGAGGATGGCCTTCTTCAGGGCCTCCACGTCCGTGACGCCCTCGGACTTGCCGAGGTTGGTGACGATCTCGATCAGCGCATCACGCTTGGTCCCGCTCTCCAGGTTCATGATAATGCGGTCAGCAGAGAGCATTCCGTGGATGTCCATGTTGCTCCAACAGTTCAAAGGCCGGTGTGGCGCGGTTTGCCCGGATTGCACGCCCGAAGGCGCTTCCGCACTCTGCCGAGAATTTAGCCCCCTGCGGCCTGTTTGCAACATGAGGTCTCGGCTTGCATTGGACTCGGCCGGGCGTAATATCTGGGTAGTTTCATTACAGTGGGCCAAAGGAACTCCCCCGTTCCCAAGCGTGCGTGGTCGCACGCCCTTTTGGATTTCCCTTACGGGAGGCAGGGCTAGATGCCTATTTTCGCCTACGAAGCCATCAACGCACAGGGCCAGAAAGAGACCGGAGAACTGGAGGCGGCCAACCGCAACCAGGCGATTCTCGACATTCGCAACGCCGGCCTGAAGCCCACCAAGGTCGCCCAGCGCGCCGAAACCGCGGCAACCAAGAAAGCCGGCGCCGCCAAGAAGGAAGAAGCCGGACCCGCCCGCACCAAGGGCGGCAAGATCAAGGGCCGCGCAACCGCGCAGCAGCTCACTGACTTCACCGCCCAGATGGCGGTGCTGATCGACGCCGGCCTGCCTGTGGTGCGTTCGCTGAAGGTGCTGGCGCGGCAGCAGAAGCCGGGCGCCTTCAAGTTCATCATCGAGGACGTCAGCGAAAGCGTTGAGCAGGGCTCAAGCCTGTCTGAAGCCTTCGGCAATCACCCGCGCACCTTTGACCGGCTGTACGTCAACATGATCAAGGCCGGCGAGGCGGGCGGTATTCTCGATACCATCCTGCAGCGCCTGGCCGACTTCATGGAGAAGGCCCAGCGCCTCAAGAAGAAGGTGATCGGCGCGATGATCTACCCGATCATCGTGATGTCCGTGGCCGTGATGATCCTTACCGGCATCATGATCTTCGTGATTCCCGCCTTCAAAAAGATGTTCGAAGAGCAGGGCATGGAGCTTCACATCATGACCGCCGCCCTGATCTGGGTGTCGGAGAGCATCGCCAGCATCTACGGCCTGATCTTCGTGGCCGTCGTGGCGGCCGCGGGCTTCGGCATCACGGCCTGGGGTCGAACGCCCAAGGGCGAGCGCGTGATGGACACCATCAAGCTGAAGCTGCCGATCTTCGGCAACATCATCAAGAAGGCCGTGACCGCGCGCTTCACCCGTACGCTGGGCACCCTGGTGATGGCCGGCGTGCCGATCCTGGAATCGCTGAACATCTGCAAGAACGCCATCGGCAACGTGGTGCTGGGTGAAGCCATCGACAAGGTCGCCAACTCGATCAAGGAAGGTGAAACCATCGCCGGCCCGCTGTCCGAAACCGGCCTGTTCGACGACCTGGTCGTGAACATGATCGACGTGGGCGAAGAAACCGGTGAACTGGACAAGATGCTGATGAAGGTGGCCGACACCTTCGACACCTACGTGGACATCGCGGTGGAGTCGCTGGTCAGCATCCTTGAGCCGGTGCTGATCGTGTTCATGGGCGGCGCCATCGGTTTCATCGTGATCGCCCTGTTCCTGCCGCTGGTCGGCCTGATCGACGCCATCGGCGGGGCATAACGATTTCGCTTCCAAGCGCATGAGGGCGGGGTGCACAGCACCCCGCCCTTTCGTATACTGATTACGGAGGACAGCCGCCGGCATGGCACAGTCGGGCGACACCGGAGCAGTCACCTACGCGGGCATCGCGATCATCCTGCTGGTCGCGATCGGCGCGCTTGCGTTGTTCCGCTTCAACCTGTTCAACGTCAAGGACATGCTGGCGGAAGCCGACAACGAGAAGCGCACCGGCCTTCCGCGCCGGCCCGCCGACAACTCGGCCGGCGGCGGCGGCAACGTGCCCGTAGAGGCCGGCTGGGACAGCACCATGCCGGATGCCGCCCGCTACCAGGTCAAGCATGAGCGCCCGCTGCCCGAAAAGCTGACCTATACCCACCACGTCGGGAACTACAGCGTCGACATCGAGCTGCGCCTGGTGCCGCAAGGCTGGTTCATCATGGGCGAGAACGACGGCGTGCGCAGCAACATGCCCAAGCGCTGGGTGTGGCTCGACGACTACTACATCTCTGCCATGGAGTTCACGAACGAGCAGTTCTACGCCTTCATCCTGGCCGACGGCTACCGCGACTCGACCAACTGGACGCAGGAAGGCTACGAATACATCACCCGCAGCGTCGGCGTGCGCGGCAGCCAGTACGTGGGCTGGAAGCCGCTCGACAACACCATGCGACTGTGGGCGCTGGCTTCGCCGCGCGACCAGGTGACGCTGGAGGTGCTGGACAGCGACAAGATTCTCGGCAAGCCCGACAGCAAGGTGCTGGTGCTGCCCGTCAACGGCAGCTGGACCAGCTACCTGACGCACGACCGCATGGCCCGCACAGTCAGCCTGAAGTATCGCGACACCTGGGCATTCGTGAACGGCGCCGATCTCGACACGTATCCGGACCACGACCTCAAGCGCGAAGGCCTGCTGCGCGTCACCGATCGCCAGGGGCGCATCGACCTCTCCGACCTGTCGGCCGCACAGGCCTACGAAATCATCGCCTTTGCCGACGGCGACAACGAGCCCCCCACCTTCGGCGACCTCAAGCGCAGCGCCGCGCCCTTCATGCGCGGGCCCAAGATGCCCGCCGTTGGCGTGTCGTGGTTCGAAGCCGACGCCTGCTGCCGCTTCTTCAACGGCATGCTGCCCACCGAAGCCCAGTGGGAAAAGGCCGGCCGCGGCGTTGACGGCCGCATGTTCCCCTGGGGCGGCGAGCTGAAGATGGAGCTGAAGCCTGACACCAAGCGTTACACCTCGCCCTACGCGAACCTGAACCGCTGGCGTGTGATGGAGACTGGCAGCATTCCCGAAGGCGCCAGCGTCTACGGCGTGCAGGACCTGGTCGGCAACGTTTCGGAGTGGTGCCGCGACGTGTACATCGAGATCCCGGTATGGTCCGAGCGCAACCCATACAACGCGGGGGGAGCCAAGGACCGCCGCTCCGAGCGCGGCGCAAGCACCCACGACGACGACGAGCAGACCGCCAAGCTGCACAACCGCCGCAGCAGCGACCCCTACACCCGGGGCGTGGAAACCCGCGGTTTCCGCATCGCCTTTGACGCCGACACGGCCCTCAAACTCACCGGCTGGAAGTAGCATTTTCCCTGCAGCCCGAATGCCGGATTTGTCGATTTCCCCACGGAGATCGACATGGCCGCCAATGAACAACCGCGCTCGCGCCCCACGCGCATTTCCGCCGCTGACTTCACCGCCATGGCCGGTCGCCAGGCGCCGCGTAAGCCGCGCCTTCAGCATCGCAACTGGACGACCAAAGTTGACAAGGGCCCGCAGCAACCGTTCCGCCTGCGGCTGCCCTTTCTTCCGCCGTCGGTGAACAAGCTGTTCACCACGGTGCGAGACCCCCAGAGCGGCGTGATCAAACGCGTGCTGACCCAGAAGGCGCGCAAGATCCGCCGCCTGATCACCGCGCTGATTGACCGCCAGCTCAACCCCAACGCGATTTATGAGCTGCACATCGACATCCACCTGCCCTGCTTCACCAAGAGCGGGTCCGTGCGCAAGCTCGACCTCAGCAACCGGGTCAAGTTCATCGAAGACTGCGTGTGCACGGCCCTCGGCATCGATGACAGCCACATCTTCCGCGTCGTTCTGACCAAACACGACAGCGAAACCGAGCTGACCGAGCTCGAAATCCGCGAACGCGACCAACAGGCCGGGCGCGAAGCCGCCTGAACACTGGAGCCGTCATGGACAATCTGCTTGCCCGTCTGCAGAAGGCCGACCCCTACCGCATCTCCATGGCTCCGCTGCTGGGGCTGCTGGCCGGCTTCCTGGTCAATCGCGCCCATGGCGGCGCCACAGGCTGGGCGCTGCTGGGTGAAATGCTGATCGGCGCGTTGCTGGTCACCTTCGCCGCGACCGTGATGGCGAACATCGCGCAGCTGATGCAGGAGCGCGAGGCGCAAGCCTCCCAGGCCGCCTCCCAACAGGCCCGCCAGGTGAACGCGCGTCGCCAGGCGCTGATGGAAGCCGAGTCAGAACGCTACCGCATCGAGCGCTTCTTCCGCGAGCAGATTCTTACGGCCGCCCTTCGCACCGAGCGCCTTGAACAGGCGCTGATCGAGCAGCGCGCCGAAGCAACCGCCCTGCGCGGAATGCTGGCGCGTTTCGATGTCGCCCGCCCCCAGGCCGAACTCGGTTCGCTGGCTGCACGCCTGGAAAAGCTGGAGTCCGCCACACGCGTCGCCGAGGATGCCCGCGCCAAGATCTACGCGCTGGAGCAGGCCCAAGAGCAGATGCGCGCCCAGCAGGTCGCGCTCGACCGCCGCGCCGCCCAGGAAGCCGAGGAACTCAAGGCCTCGCTGCTGCAGCTTGCGATCAGCGAGAGCCAGCGCATGCGCAACATGGCAGCACCCGAGAACGACCAGTCCGGCCGTATCATCGAACTGGAGTCGCGCATCCACCGCCTGGCCCGCGAGATCGAAGCACTCAGCAGCCGTCGCGACGTGGTTTCCGGCGCGCCCGCGGCGCAGCAGGCCGCAGCGCCCGAGAAGGCCCGGATCGGCTTCCTGCAGGCGATGCTGGACGCCAACAAGACTCTCCGCAAGCAGATCAAGGAAGCAGCCTGAGCAGCCGCCAAATCAAAAGCCCCGGGCCGATGCCCGGGGCTTTGTCGTTTAGGACCTGCTACTTCTTCTTCTCCGCTTCTTCCTTCAGCTTCTCGATGATCTTGTTCTTCTCGAGCAGCGTCTCGTAGGCCTCGAAGAACTTCACCGGCTCTTCGGCCCAGGGCGTCGCGGCCGAGTTCTCGAACACCGCCCAGGTCATGTTGGTGAAGCCCTTCTTGTAGTCGTTCTCGTCACCCTTGACGTACATGGGGTCCTTCAGGCCGTGCACGAACAGGGTGGGAACCTTGATCTTGGCGCCCTTCACGGCATCGGCGAAATCGTACTCCGGCACCAGGATGCGGGCATTGCCTTCCTGCGCCTCTTGCCAGGGGCGCTGCGCGTAGAAGATCGGCTCCAGTGCCTTGGGGTCAGCCCAGCGGCGCTTGTAGCTGCCGGTGAACGCCCAGTAGCGCTGTTCGTCGTTCAGGCTCTCTGAGCCGGTTCGGCCGCTGGGGTCATACAGCAGGCTGATGCCGTAGTACTTGAAGGCGTCATCCTTGCTGCCTTCGCAGGCGATGCGGGCCTGCTCACGCGAGTTCTTGCCCGACCAGGTGCCGATGATGATGGCGAAGGCAACGCTCTCCGGGTGAAGGCGCAGGTACTCAAGCGCGATCCAGCCGCTGACGCCGTGGGCGATCAGGCCGACCTTCTCCTGCTTCGACTGCTTGCGGCGTTCTTCGAACGTCTCGACCAGCTGCTTGAGCGGGTAGTAGTAGGCCGTGCGGTTCACGGTGCCGTCGCGGTTCTTCATCCACTCGATGTCCTTCATGCGGCTGCAGTCCGGCAGCTTCACGAAGGTGCACTTGAAGGTCTTGTTGATCTGGAAAATGTACGGGTACCAGTAGCGGTCAGAAGCTCCGAGATCCGGCAGGATCAGCACTTCCATGTCCACGGGGCGCGGCTGCGGGCTGCTGAAGCTGTGGCCTTCGAGCTCAACGTCCGTGAACTGGTCCTTGAAGGCGTCGGCGCGGCGCGGCTTGAGCGGCTCGGTCTCCTTCAGGTTGTCCGCGAAGAAGCGCCACTTGGCGAGGTCGTCGCCGAAGTCCTGGCTGCTGAGGCTTTCCAGGGCGTCGCTGATCAGGAACTTCAGCTCGCGGCTGAACTTCTTGTCCTCGGCCACCATCTCCAGCAGGTTGACCAGCACCTTCACGTTTTCCTTGCCCTGCTTCTGGGCGTCCGGGCTGTCCGGCGCTCCGCGGAACACGCCCAGCTCGCGCAGCATGCGGGCTTTGACCTTCTCAGGCACCTTCTTGCCCATGATCAGCTCAGGGGCGCGGTTCCATTTCTCGGCTGTGGCCCAGGTGGCGTTGTTGTACAGCGCCCAGACCAGGTGCTCGCCGGCGGAAGGCTTCTTGACGACTTCCTTTTCATCGAACAGGAACTTCTCAAGTGCGGCCAGCAACTCCTGGTTGGTCTCGCCCTGCACACGGCCGGTGACCGATGCGCGGTACTGCCAGACATCGGATTCCAGGACCTCGAGGTACTCATCGGCAAGCTCGGCGCCGCCGACCAGCGCGTCCACCGCGTCACGCTTGTTGAGGTTGGTTGACTTCCTGTCGCGCCAGGTTTTCCAGAACTCTGCGTTGTCGGGCCCGGCTGAAACCGAGGTAAAGGCAACGATCAACCCGAACGTAACCAGCGCAGGCACAGCGAGGGAACGTAGTCTCATGTCACAATCTCCAGTGCTTCAGGGATGCACGTAGTCGCTAACAGGGGACGGCCACCAACGCAAGATTATAGCCTTGCCAGCCGCTCCGTGCAGCACAGACGTGCCCGTTTGGCGCAATTGCGTGATGGCCCTGAGTTTGAGACGAATTCGCAGGGCTTAATCCTCAGTTCATTTTGAAGATTTTTTCTGCCCCAAGGCATGAATCGCCGCTAGGTTTCCTGAACCATGGCGCAGAACAGCTCACGTCAACGCTGGCTCACCCTGATCACACTGCTGGGCTCCGGCGGGCTTGTCGTCGGCCTGATCTGGGCCTACTGGATGTTCGGCAGTCAGCTCGCGCTGGCCCAGGGCGCCGACAGCACCATGGACGTGCTGACCGCCGGCGTGCTGGCCTGGACCGTTGCCGTGGCGGCGCAGAACCCCGACAAGGAGCATCCCTTCGGCCATTCCAGGGCTGAGCCCATCGGCGCCCTGGTGGTGGCCGTGGTCGCGGGCGTGCTGGCCTTTGAAGTCGGGCGCAACGCCATCGAGGCTATCGTGGAGCAGAAAACCGCCCGCGTTGACTGGCTGCTGGTGGTCGTGTTCGGCGCCAAGTCGGTGTTCAAGACGTTGATCTTCCTGTTTTCCACGGCCAGCTTTCGCCTGACCAAAAGCCCCGCCATGAAGGCCTTGGCGGTGGACGCGCGAAACGACGTGCTCGTGAGCATCCTTGCCATCACCGGTTTCTTCGGCCTACGGGCGGGTTACTACATGCTGGATGCCTGGCTGGCGCTGCCCGTCGCGGGCTGGATTGCATGGACCGGCTTTGAACTGGCACGCGAGAACATCCGCTACTTGATGGGCGAAGCCCCGCCCGAAGAGCCCCAGGATGAACTGCCCCTGCTGGCC
>JAJVIO010000073.1 GCA_022071975.1 Planctomycetota bacterium | reverse complement strand
AAACGGTGGCAACCAGGTCAGAGGCCAGTGTCTCGAAGCGCGCCTGCATCTCGGCGCGATTGATCGAGCCGTCGCGGTCGGCATCCAGGTAAAGGAATGCCTCGTTGTAGCTGGCGTACAGTGACTCGTAGCGGTACTGGACCTGCAGCTCCAGGCGTTCGGTGTTGGTGCGCGGATCTTTCTTCAGGTAGACCTGCGCGACCATGTCGCAGCGGTCGTCGAAGGGGTGCGCGGCCAGCGCGCCGGCGAACAGGACAATGGCAAGGATGGCGGCAACTCGGGCCATTCAGAAAGTATAGCTCGTCAGGCGGCAATGAGCAGGAGCCGCAAGCGCCAGCGCGCGGGCCGACGTATGTTGGAGCTTCCGCCCGCGCGCGTGCGCTTGCGGCTCCTGTTCACTCCTAGAACTCGTCTTCTTCCTTGGGCTTGGCCGGTGTCGGCTTCACGTCCAGCAGTTTGGCGCAGTCGATCTCGAAACGGCCGATCCAGGGCAGGTTGCGGTCGCCCGTGGCCTCGAACTGGTCGAGCATCAACGCTTTGTCGGCCTCGAAGGTCTTGCTGACCGCGATGCCGATTTCCTTGCTGTCCTTGCGCGGGTTCAGGCGCACCTTCAGCTTGCCCTCGGCGTCCAGCATGGAGGGCGCGACCAGGATGCTGACTTTCTTCGCGTTGCGCACCGTCAGCGTAACCTGCCCCGGCGCGTCCAGCTTGGCCAGCACGCGGGCGACCAGGGGGCCCTTCTCTTCGCGCTCGCGCGCCGGCGCCTTGGGGAAGCTGCCTTTCAGCACTTCCTGTTTGCCCTTGCGCTCGACCGTGATGCTGACCTCGTCGCCCGCGGTCTTGGTGTCCAGCGCATCCAGCAGGTCCTGCATGGTCTTGATCTCGTGGTCGTCCAGCTTCTTGATCGCGTCGCCCTTCTCGATGCCCATGCTTTCCGCCACGCTGCCCTTCACCACCATCTCCACCGTCGGCTGCTCAATGTCGCGCTCCATCTGCACGCCCAGGCGCGGGCGCCCGGCCGGCACCGCGATCTCCGCGTTGGCGGGCGCCAGGTTCGCGGCGCCCAGGTCGCCCAGCTCGTCGATGCTCAGCCAGGCGCGACGGCCGCGCTCGGGGCTGGTGCAGGCCCAGTCGATCTCGCCCGGCAGCAGGTTGCGGCGCCAGTCCTTGAGCGGCCCGGCCATGAAGGCGGGGATTTCGTCCTCGATTACGTCGTCCACCTGGTGGTTCAGCTCGGGGTAGCTGGTGAACTTTACGCTGGCGCCCAGGCCGTTGGCCTGCTCGTAGATCGGCGTCACGCGCTTGGCGGGGTACAGGCCGTCGCGCCCGCCGTTGAAGCAATAGATGTTCAAACCCTTCAGGTTCTCCAGCCACACCGGGGTGCCGTCCATGCTGGGCACCAGCGGGTTGCCGTTCATCGAGTAGAAGCCGGCAAACGCGTCCGGCATGCGGAAGGCAAAGCCGAACGTCCCACTGCCGCCGTCGCTGTGGCCGTTGGCGAACACGCGCTGGTCGTCAATGTTCAGGCGGCGCTTCACCTCGGCCACCATGTGCAGCACGTTCTTCTGGCCCTTCTGCATCCACCACATGGCGCCCTGGCCCGTCTCCGGCACGCCCGCGGAGCAGCCCAGCACCACCAGTTCCTTCTTCTGTTCTTCACTGAGATAGGGCAGCCAGTACTGGATCGAGTATTGCCCGGCCGAGGGCTGGCCTTCCTCGCCCTTCAGGGGCCAGCCGGAGACGCCGCCGTGCATGCAGACCAGCAAGGGGTAGCGCTTGGCGGGGTCGTAGTTCTCCGGCACGTACACCCAGTAGGGGCGCTCGAAACCGTCGGGGCACTTGGTGGACCACTCCTGCACGCCGCTTTCGGCCGCGTCAAATGGGCAGTTCGCGATGGCCTGGCGCAGCTCCTCGACGCTGAGTGCCAGCAGCTGCTCGCGCAGGGCGGCTTTGTCTTTGCCCTTGGCCTGCAGGTAACGCTTCAGCAGGGTCGGGTTGTCAACTTCTTTGGCAGGGGCTGGAACATCCTGTGCCAGGTTGACACAGGACAATCCGATCAGGATCAGCAGGCTGCAGGTTAGCGTACGCACAACAACATCCTCCAAGACCGCTTGCCGGGCGGTTTCCCGGGCGAAGCGCGGTTTCTGCCAGTACCTCTACTCTTGCCGCGTCAAGACTTTGGCACGCCGGTTGCTCTTGACGTGGCAAGACTGGTAGGTGATGCGGGCGCCTCGCCCGCAATTCCCTTAGCCGAGCGATTTGGCCTGTCAGGATTGCGGGCGAGGCGCCCGCATCACCGGGCCACTTTTACGACGTACAGGGGTGGTACGGAACCACCTCAAATTAAGGCGATTTGCCTGAAACTCTGGGGGAGGCCTGTTTCGTTTCAAGGGCTGAAGGGGGGGCTGCAATGCAGCGCAATGACGTTGAACTCCTGTTCGCTGAGCACGCCAAGGCGGTCCACGCGGCCGTTTACCGGCTCACGCTGGACAGCGCCGCGGCCGAGGACGCGACGCAGGAGGCCTTCGTCCGCCTGATCACGCGGCCGCCGAAGGACGACAGCAACGTGGGTGCGTGGCTGAAGCGTGTGGCGGTGAACTTCGCCATCGACACGCTGCGGCGCACGAACCGGCAGAAGCCCCTGGGTGACTGGGAGGTCGAGGAGCAGCCGAACCCGGATGTCTCCGACACCACCCTCAGCGACGAGCTGACGGTCGCCCTGGCGCGCCTGAAGCCGGACCACCGCGCCGCGGTCCTGGCCGTTGACCGCGACGGCATGAGCTACACGGATGCCGCCGACCTGCTCGGCGTTCACCTGAACAAGCTCAAGACGGACCTGCTGCGCGGACGGCGTGCCCTGCACGACATCCTGAAGGGTTCCGCACTGGCCGGCGACGGCCGCAAGGAGTAAGGCAATGGATAGCGCGTTCCGTTTGTCGAAAGACGAACAAGCCGTTCTGGACCACGTTTCGGGCCTGACCCGGGTCCTTCCTGAGCCTTCCGATCCGGTCTGCGCCGACCGCGAGATCGTCGGGGAACTGGTGGCCATGCGCTCCCAACTGGGGGCCATGGCCATCCACCCCCCGAAAATGCGCCTCACCTTCGACGACATACTCGCCGCGGCCGAGCAACAGCCGCAATCCCCAACCGACAACCGCATCATCTACCGGCTCAGCGGCCGCTGGGGCATCGGCCTGGTCACGGCCGCCAGCGTGGCGCTGGCCTTCATTACCGGCCTGATCGCCACCGCGAAACCCAACGATCAGTATGCCGCCGCACGCGGCGGAGAGGGCATCTCCTTCGACGGGGTCAAACAGGTCGAGCAGGTCCCGGTCTCGTCACCCCCTGCAGAACAGCCGGATGTCTATTGGGCGAACCACGAATCCAAGGGCGGACTTGCCGAATCTGACACTCCCGTGGACCCAGGTCTTTACGGGTCAATAGTGAGGCAGGGCTCCATCCACCTGCGTGACGGAGATCCCGCCCGCGTCCAGCGCCTGGTTACCGAGCTGGTTACCTCCTCCGGCGGCATGGTTACCAACTTGACACGTCAAGGGACCGGGGAGGATGTGCAGGTCTCGCTTTCTGTTGCCGTGCCGGCCGACAAGTATCGAGATTTCAAATCCAGGGTCGCGGGCTTCGGCGAAGTGCTGGACGAAACCGAATCGACCGAGGACGTCACCAGCGACCAGGTTGACCTGCAGGCCCGCCTGACCGAAGCCCAGGATTACCTGTCCCGCCTCGACAAGCTGATCGAAACGCCCACCGAACTTTCCTCGCTGCAGAACCTCGAACGCGAACGCCGCCAGACCCGCCTCGAAATCGAGCGCTACAAGCGCGCCTTGCAATCCCTCGAAAACCGCGTGGCCCTGAGCCGCCTCGACGTCCAGATCACCACCGCCGCCCCGGCCGTGGCCGAGCCCAGAGGCGAGCTGGCCGAGGCCTGGCACGACGGCCTCGAGGGCCTGAAAGGCGTAAGCGGTTTCCTGCTGCGCGCCGGCGTGGCGGGTTCGCCGTTTTTAGCCATGGGCGCGATCGCCTTCTTCTTCCTGCGCCGCAAGCGCAAGCAACAAGACCGCCAGGCGGCGTAACATCATTGACGCCGTCCGCAGCCCCATGGAAACTGGAGCCATGAGCTGGCAAGCGCGAATCCAGGTAGACCCCGCGATCTGCCACGGCAAGGCGTGCATCAAGGGCACGCGCGTGATGGTCTCCGTCATCCTCGACAACCTGGCCGAGGGGCGCAGCGTAGCGGAGATTCTTCGCAGCTATCCGACCCTCACTGCGGAAGACGTCCATGCCGCCATGGCCTACGCGGCTGAGCTTGCGCGCGAACGCGTCGTCCCCTACCCCACTGACGCGGCATGACCTACCGATTCAAGACGGATGAGAACCTGCCGGAGGAAACCGCGGTGCTCATTCGCAGCTTCGGCTTCGACTGCGAAACCGTGCGTGAAGAGGGTCTTGCCGGCGCAGTGGACCCGGACATCGCAGCACGCTGCCGTGTGGAACGCCGGTCGCTGGTCACCCTCGACCTGGATTTTGCCGACATCCGGGCTTACCCGCCCGAGACGACGCCGGGGATCATCGTCCTGCGTCCGGCGCGACAGACTCCGACGGTCATCAACTCAATTCTCACGTCGGCCCTGGGCTTGCTGGGCAGCGAGAAACTCGACCAGCGGCTGTGGGTCTGCGACGAAACGGGCTGCAGGGTCCGGGGCGGCTGATGGTCGCAAAGCCGTTCAAACCAAGCCCAGCCCGCAAGGGCTGGGGTGAGGCCGTCACGAACCAATCGGATATCGAAGACAGGGATTACCGCCGACAGCCAAGCGCATCAGGCGGGTGCACACCCCAGTCCTTGCGGACGGGGCTTTGAATTTCCTACCACTTGATCTGTTCGAACATGCGCATCAGCTTTCGGCCGCGTTCGGGGCCGATGTGCATGAAGTGGGCGATGCGGCCTCTCAGGTGCTCGCGGAAGTCGGGTACATTCTCGCGGTTCTGGCCGACGGGCCCGTGCTTGATGCAGTTGTGCAGGATGGCCTTGAGCGTGTCGTAATCGCGGCGCGAAACGTTGGTCTTCTCGTTCACCACCACGCCCGTAACCCGCTGCTGCCGCCCCTTGCGCATGATGCGCGTTTTCTTTTCGTTCAGGCGCAGGCCTTCCGTGCGCACGATCTGGCGTATCAGCTGCAGCAGGTGGCCGGCGCCCTTGGCGAGTTCCTCGTTGCCGCTGAAAGTCAGGTCGTCGGCGTAGCGCGTGTACTCAGCGCCGAACTTCTGCGCCAGCGCGTGCAACCGCTTGTCCATGCGCAGCACGATGGCGTTGGCCATGCCCGGGCTGGTCGGCGCGCCCTGGGGAAGCTCGGGGTGATAGCGCTTGGCAAGGTCCGGGTGGCGCAGGCTGTGTGCCGACTTCCACTGGTTGCCTTCCTTGACGGAGCCGTCGGAGAGCCGCGCGGTCATCAGGTTTGCCAGCGCGACGGACACGCCGCGGCCGTAGCCCATGTTGCGCAGGTAGCCCGAGACCCGACGGAACGTGAAGCTGGGGAAGAAATCCTCGATGTCCACGCTGATCACGACGTCTTTACCCACGTGGGCCGTCGCGCTGCTCAGCGCGTCGCGCCCTTTACGGAAGCCGTGGGCGGCCTCATGCACCGGCAGCCTGGAGACCAGCTTGGCGTGCAGCGCGCGTTGCACGGCCTTCAGGCGCGGCATGGGCGCCATCAGCAGGCGTGTGCCGCCGGATTTCTTGGCGATCTGCCGCAGGCTGTAATGCGAGAGCGACTGCCAGTTGGGGCGGCTGGCAAGCCAGATGATTTCATTGCGCGTGGCGCCCGTGAGCGCGGCCAGGTCGTCCAGGTGGGCGATTTCCGGCAGGCCGTGGCTGCGTAGCTTCACGGCGTCCGTGTGCGGGTCGGGCGCTTCGCGGGTACCGCCCAGGTGCGCGAGGTTTGCCGTTCCCCTGCGGGCGGAGCTGGTGATGGTCTGGTCTTTCACCGGCTCAAGCGGCTGGGTGCTGCGTCCCTTGCGGAAGTGCAGGCCGGTGTTGCGCTCGCCCGTCGCGGCTGGTCGGGGCGCGGCGCCATAGGCCTGGGGCGGCTGCGTGTAGGGCTTCTGGGGTGACTGGTAGCGGGCGGGCTGATCGTTGTAGGCCTTGTCGGCGTAGTTCTTCTTCAGGCTGCCGCCGTAGGGGTCTTTCTTCTTTCCGAACAGCCAGTCGAAGAATCCCATGTTTGCCCCGGGTAGGGGCGGGCCCATGTGCCCGCCCGGTCCATGACGCGGGCCGCCACATGGGGCGGCCCCTACGGCGCGTGGGAGAGACTTCCAGCT
Source organism: Planctomycetota bacterium (assembly GCA_022071975.1). GTDB lineage: Bacteria > Planctomycetota > UBA8742 > UBA2392 > UBA2392 > JACKID01. The sequence continues at coordinate 65,630 of JAJVIO010000073.1, read as the reverse complement.
CCCGGCCACGAGACGCCCGGTTCATGCAATGAACCGGGCGTCTCGTGCGATGCGTGAGAAACCACTGCGTAACGATGGGGTAGCCCCACCACACGTCGGCGCGAAGCCGTCGTAGTCAAATCTCTCCCACACGCCGGGGGCAGTATAAATGCCCGGCCCGGCCCGACAATGCTTTCGGGCAGGCCGACAAGATTGTCGGCCCCACCGGGACTCCCATCTCCAACCAGCGGCCGTTCGCACCTACAATGCCGGGCCATGCTTGAGCACTTCCTTACTAACCTGTTCACGCGCGGCGAGGTGCTGTTCCGCAAGCCGCCCCTGGCCGTGCCCGCCCGCGACCCGGACGCCCTGCGCGTGCTCGAAGACGAATACCGCCGCTACGCCCTCGATTTCCCCGGCCGCGCGCCCGCCTTCGAGCCCGACACAGCGCTCAAGGCCGCTGAAGTGTTGCGCGACGCCTGCTGGTTTCTGCTCAGCCATGAAGAAGACGAATCCGAGGTCACCCGCCGCATCGAGTGGCCCGGCCTGGCAACCACGCCCGCCCAGCATGCCTCAGCCGACCTGACCCTGCGTTTCGCTGCCCGCGTGCACCGGCGGGCGAAAGCACTCAACCCGGGCGACGCCCTGGTGCGCGCGCTGGAAAACACACTGCGCCGCCGGCCGCTGAGCGGCGTGCTGTGCGAGATCGACCAGCCGCCCGTTGAGCTCGAGTTCGGCAACCACGAGGGCCTGATGCTGCTGTACGCCGAGCGCCTGGCCGCGCACCCCAAGCCGGGTTGGACGCCCGAGGGCAAGGCGCGCGAATACCTCGAGCTGGTCCACACGCGGAGGCGAGCAAGCGCATGAGCATCGAGATCGCACAACGCCTGCGTGCCGGTGTGGTGGACACACTCAAACAGCGCTTCGTCGGCCGTGACGAGGTGATCGAACTGATCGCGCTCGCCGTGGTCGCCGGCGAGCACCTGTTTTTGTACGGCCCGCCGGGCACGGCCAAGTCGGCCCTGATCCGCCACTTCGCGCAGGCCGTGGACGGAGCATATTTCGAGTACATGCTCACGCGGTTTTCCGAACCCAACGAGATCTTCGGCCCCGTGGACATCGCGCGCCTGCGCGAAGGCGTGGTGGCCACAATCACCGAGGGCATGCTGCCGCGCGCCGAATTCGTGTTCCTGGACGAAATCTTCAACGCCAACAGCGCGATCCTCAACAACCTGCTGACGGTGCTGAACGAGCGCACCTACCGGCGCGGCGCCGAGCTGCACAGGCTTCCGCTGCTGTCGCTGTTTTCCGCCAGCAACAGCCTGCCCGAGGACGACGCCCTGCGCGCGCTGTTCGATCGATTCCTGCTCAGGTGCCACGTATCCAACCTGCCGCGCGACAACATGAACCAGCTGCTGCGCGCGGGCTGGGAGCTCGAGCGCCCGGTCGGCGTGCAGCACGCCGTCAGCTCGGCCGATTTGCGCAAGCTGGCGGCCATGCTCTGGGAGGTTGACCTGTCAAGAGTCAGCGAGGCCTACACCGACGCGGTGTTCAAGGTGCGTGACCTGGGCATAGATCTCTCGGACCGCCGCGCCGTCAAAGTCCAGAAGCTGCTGGCCGCCAGCGCCCTGCTCTGCGGCCGCACCCGCGCCGAGGCTTCCGACCTGTGGGTGCTGCGTTACGTGTGGGACCGTGAAGAGCAGATCGGGCCCCTGCGCGCGCTGGTAAACGGCCTGCTGGAGCAGGCCGAGAGCGCCCAGGGTCACCCGCTGTCGCGCCCGGCCGAGCGCGTGGACGCCGAGCAGCTCTCGCGCGAGTTGGACGCCGTGGCGGCCGAGGTCGGCAACGGCGGCCTCACGCTCAGCGGCGTCGCCCGCGCCCGCGAGCGCCTGGCCGGCCTCAGCGACCAGTGCGCCTGGGTAGAGGACGGCAACGCCCGCGAGCATTTAGCCGGCCGCGCGCGCGAGCTGCTGGCCAAGCTGGGGTAGCATCGGCCTCTGGCCGATGTCGTACGCATCAGCCTCCGGCTGATGCAACACGGGCCGGAGGCTCGTGAACACTCCATCGGCCGGAGGCCGATGCTACGGGACGCCAATGCACGGACTCCTCACACACGCCAGCCTTGCGCGCATCCCGGCCGACGACTTGCCGCTGCTCGGCCGCCTGCGCGCCTACGCCTCCGTGGAAGTGCGCCTTGAAGGCGCCCACGCCTGGGTGCGCTGGGACGAGGCCGGCTTCGAGATCCTGCGCGCACTGCTGCCCGTCGAACGCGCCGAATTCTTTGAGCGCCTTGACCGGCTCTGGCACCGCTGCGGCCGCAGCCTGCCCGCCTTCAACCTGCCCGAAGACGGCTTCCTGCCGCTCGCGAGCGTGTTGACACCCGCGCCCGCTACGTTGATCGCGCCCGACTCTGAAACCCTGCCCCGCGTGCTGCTGGCGCTGAAACGCTGCAACCAGCCACGGCCGGCAAGCGCCCTGCTTTGCAGCGCCAGGGCGCTTGCTGCCTGGGCTGACATGGCCACGCAGGCCGAGCTGAATGCGCTGCAGGCCGCGCAAAGCGCCGAGCTGGTGCTGCTGCTGGGCGAGCGCCTGCCTGCCCTGCCGAATGCCGAGCGCTTCTGGGGCGAGCGGCTGCTGTGCCCGCTGGGTTGGGCGCCGGACCCGGCCCTGCCGGAATCCGCCTTGATCGAAGCGCTGCAACTCGCGAGCCACGAACTCGCGCTGCTGCGCCCGGGCGCGCTGGAGATCATCCCGCGCGACGCCCTGCAGCCCCTGACCCGCGCCTCCGCGCGGCGGGGGGCGCGATGAACGAGCTCGACTACCTGCTGATCCCCCACCAGTACATGGCGGACGTGCGCGCCCTGCAGTGGTCGCCGGCCTGCGACGCCATCACCGACGAGCAAGGCAACACCCTGCTGCTGGCCCACTCGCTGGCGCAGTTTCTCGAGGGCGCGGGCGCGCGCGAGCGCCTGCCCCACTTCGGCTTCGTGCTCCACTTCCTGCAGCGTCTGCTGGATGAAGCGCCCGCCGGCTATGAAGCCTTGCGCCAGGCCTGGTCCCAGGCGTCCAACATGCGCAACGCCGGCGCGCTGTTCAATGAGCTGACACATGCATTGCCGCGCGTGCCCGGCAGCCTCGACCTGCGCCGCCTGTGCGCCGCGCTGCGCCAGCAGACCAACCTGGTCGGCGTGCACTGGCTGGCGAAAGGCGCCTCAGCGCCGCCCCTGTCGGCCGCCAGCTTCGACGCGCACCTGTTGCGCCTGCTGAACGGCATGACGGCCGAAGACCTGCGCCACTGGTTACGTCACGGGCGCGGCCCGCGCGTGGACGACAAGGCCCCGCCGCTCGAGCTGCCCGCGCCCGCGCCGCGCACACTGGGCAGCATGCTGGAAGATGCCCTGAAACGCAAGCGCATGGCGGGTGTGGCGCCGTTCATCGACCAGATGATCAGCGCGCTCACCCTGCCGCCGCGCCGCGTGCAGCACAGCGAGTTGCCCGTGGGCGGCTACTCCAGCGTTACGAATCGCGGCCACCCGGACCAGATCCTGCCCGGCGAGTTCGCCGTCGATGAACTGGAGTTTCTGCGCCGCTATGCCGAGAACGAGCTGCTCTACTGGCAGCGAGAGGAGCCGCAATCCCAGGTGCGCGAGGACATGATCGTGCTCTGCGACCAGGGCGTGCGCACCTGGGGCGACACGCGCCTGGCGCTGGCGGCGGCCGCAATCGCGCTGGGCAGACGGGCCGAGCGCCGGGGCACGCCGGTGCGCTTCGCGGCCACGGGCAACGACGGCGTGCCCGTAAGTGAAGACCTGCCCGCATTGATTGAGGCCAGCGACCTCACCCCCAACCCCGGCCTGGCCCTGGAACGTGTACTGGAAGAACCCGCGCTCGAGCAGCGCGACGTCGTGCTGCTCACCCACCCGCGCAGCCTCTCCGAGCCCGACGTGCGCGCGGCCGCGCGGCGCGCCCCTGGCAACGTGCGGCTGTTCGCGCTGGCCGTGGACGAAACCGGCGCCGCAGAGCTCAGCGAGTTGCGCCGCGGCGAAAACGTCAGCCTGCGGCGCTTCCAGCTGCTGCGCCAGGAGCCGCGCGAGCGCCCGCCGGCCGTGGAGGCCGCGCCCGACGCGCCCTGGCAAGGCCCCCTTGAGCCCGTGCCCTGGCCCTTCCGCTTCGGGCTGGTGGGGCCGGTGCAGCAGCTGGCGATGGACGCTGACGGCCGCTACCTGTTCACGGTTTGCAACAACGGCCTGCTGCACGCCTGGCGCCTGGACGGCGAAGGTTTCGAGCTGCTGCCCCGCGCGCTGGAGGACGGCGCGCCGCTCAAGAACGCCGCGCGCATGGTCGGCGTGAAGGGCGGCGTGGCGATTCTGTACGGCCTGGGCGGCAAGCTGGTACTGGCGCACTACGATTTCGTGGCGCGGCGTGTCAGCACCCGGCCCGTGGAGTTGCCGGGCGGCGGCGGCGAGATGCGGCTGGATTACCTGCCCGATTTCCACTGCGTGCTGGTGCGGCGTGACATCGCGGCCGACCGGCGCGCGGTCGTGCTCGACCTGGATGCGCCCGGCGACAGCGCGCGGGCCCGCGAGGCGCTGGCCAGGCACGGCGCAGGCGATGAGCCGCTGCCGCCCGTACTCAAGCTGATCTCGCAGCCTACGGGCGCGATGCTGGCCGGGGGCTCGTCGGGGCGGCCGTCGCTGGACACGCCGCGCAACGCCCTGCTGTACCAGGCGCGCGACGGGCGCGTGGCGCTATTGACCAGTCAAGAGTTCTGGAAAGCCTGGACGCCGAAGTCCGACGGCGGGCCGCTGCTGCGCAACGCCTTCGTGCGCGAGGCCGTTGCCGCCGGCAACACACTGGCCATGCGCTACCAGAAAGAGGGGCACGAGCACGTGCTGCTGCTGCGGGGCCCGGAATGGGCCATGCTGGGCGAGTTCAACTCGCAGATCGGCCTGAACGGCCTGGCGATCTCGGCCGACGGGCGTCACGTGGCGTTCAAGAACAAGCCCGCCAATGTGGTGTGCTTTGCCATAGAAGCTGAAGCCGAGCACGTACAGGCCGCCACCCAGGCGCATACGCACTCGTCCCTGACTGTGGAAGTCGGCAACTATTGGATCACCGTCTACGGCGGCAAGTTCACCCACCTGCTGCGCTGGGACCGCGAGCGCCTGGAGATCTCGTTCCTGCAGGGCGAGAACGACGTGGACGACTTCATCAAGCGCAAGCAGGACGCCGCCGCGCTGAACCCGCAACGCGTGCGGCTCAAGCCCGGCCAGGCCGGCCCCTGCCGCTACGACCACGGCCGTTTCAGCCACTACGGCTACTCGGCGGGCGGCCTGCTGCTCGCCGTTGACAACACCGGCCAGCTCGCGGTGTTCGGCGCGGGCGACAGGCTGCTGGCCATGATCTACGTGTATCGCGGCACCGTGGCGGCCTGGCTGCCCGACGGCACGCGCTACGGCCCCGCCGGCATCACCGGCGGCCCCACCAGCCCGCAGGCTTTGGCGAAAATCGGCGCGGCGCTCAAGAACGGGGGGCGCTGATGCAGGTGGCCCTGCACGTTCGTCGCGGCTCATCGCACCGGCAAAGCGACGCCTGGCTGCTGCCCGGCCACGACCCGGCCGCGCTGCTGGAGGGCTTGGCGGCGCTGGGCCTGGAGCCGCGGCCGCGCGTGTACCGGCTGGCGTGCGGCTTTTTAGTGAAGCCGGACGTAGCATGCGCAAACAGCCTGCCCGGCGCGCTGCGCCTGGCGCAACTTGCCGAGCATGTCTACGCGCCCCTGGACGCCGAGCTGACGCCCGCGCTGCTGCCCGACGAAGTGCAGGGGCTGACCGGGGGCAAGGGCGTGGTCTGCCTGCCGGAGGGCTTCTATGCACTTGACCCGTCAAGCCCGCTGCCGCTGTCCAGCCTGCTGGCCGCCGAGAACCCCCGCCGCCGCCAGTGGCGGCCGCTGCCCCAGGCCGAGCCGCGTGCGAGCGAAATCAGTCAGTTCATCTACGACCGCCCCCAGGACGACGCCGAGCAGCTGCTGAACCAGGGCGCCCAGGGCATCGGCGAGCAGGAGCCCGCGCCCGACGACACCGGCGTCGGCAAGTCGATGCTCGGGCGCGCTGAGTTCGCCGCCGGCAAGGCGCTGGCCGGGCTGGGCAAGCTGTTCGGCAGCGCCGGCATGCAGAAGGCCGGCGGCAGCCTGATGGGCAAGGGCATCAACAACGACCCCGCGCGGCTGCAGGGGCTGCTTGGCAAGCAGGAGGCCGCCCTGCGCGACCTGCTGCGGCGCTTCCGCGAGGGCAACGTGGACGAAGCCCTGCGCCGCGCGCTGCCCCTGGGCGACGAGGCCGGCCGTGGCGCGCGCGCCAGCACCAGCGCCAGCCTGCCGTTTCACAACCTGATGTACTCGCTGGGCAACCTGCTGGGCGGCGGCGGCGGCGCTTCCATGTGGTTCACGGAGCCCGACATCTACGGCGCCCTGGTCAGCGAATACCGCAAAGCCGCCGAGCAGGCCCGCAAGGACGGCGACCACCGCCGCGCGGCCTTCATCTACGGCAAGCTGCTGGGCGACTACCGCACCGCCGCCAGCCTGCTGCAACAGGGCGGCCTGCACCACGACGCGGCCGTGCTCTACCTGAAGAAGCTGAACGACCCGCTTTCCGCCGCGCGCTGCTACGAGGCCGCCGGCGACGTGGACGAGGCCGTGCGCCTGTACCGCAAGATCGGCCAGCACGTGCCCGCCGGCGACCTGCTGCGCAAGGCCGGCGACGAGCCCGCCGCGCTGAACGAGTACCGTACCGCCGGGCGCCTGCTGGCCGAGCGTGGCGAGTTCACCGCCGCCGGCGAGCTGATGATGGCCAAAGCCGCCGAGCCCGAGGAAGCACTGGCCTTCTTCGGCCAGGGCTGGCGCGCGCGGCCGCACCCCAACGCGGTGCCCTGCGCGGTGCACATGGCCGTGGTGCACGCCGACCGCGCGGACGCGGAGAAGCTGCTGCGGCTCACGGACGAGGCCGACCGCTTCTTCGCGCCGCCGGGCAACGAGGCGCAGGCCGGGCAGTACTACAACATGCTGGAGACGCTGGCGCGGCGCGAGGCGTTGAGCGAGCAGCGCGCCGAGCTGCACGACCGCGCGCTGGGCGGGCTGGCGAACAAGCTACGCCAGCGGCCGGGAGCGCAGAACATCCCGTTCGAGGGCCGCGCCTGGCCGAACGCGCTGGTCAGCGACGCGCAGTACGCCGCGCGCAGTGAGCTCAAGCGCCGCCCGCAAGCGGGGCCGAAAGCGGAGTCCCTGGTCAGCGGCGTGCAGGTGGCCAACGGCGCCGTGAGCTGCGCCTGCTTTGCGGCCGAAAGCGGCGAGCTGTTCATCGGCTTGCGCGACGGGCGGGTGTTCCGCTTCTCGCCCAGCCGCGGCACGGCGCTGGTGCGCGACGCCGGGCCGCCGGTGCAGGCGCTGGCCTGTGACCCGGCGGGCAAGCTGGTGGTGGCAGCCCACGAGGCGCCGGACCACTGGCGCGAATTCTCGTGCCACGTGCGCGGGCGCGACGGCCAGTACAAGCGCGGTCGCGGCAACCTGTTGCAGAGCAGCGACGTCGAGTTGCTGGCCGTGGGCGAGGCGCAAGGCCGCACGGTGGTGGCGCTGTTCGATGCCTCGCGCGGGGTGATCAGCCTGCGCCAGGGCGAAGGACTCGAGACCTACATTGAGTACGCGGCGCCCGTGGGCGCCAACTGGCAGGGCGAGCTGATCCGCAGCGGCAACGTCACCGGCCTGCTGCTGCTGGGCGGGCGCAAGGCGTACTGGCTGCCGGCGATCAGCGCGCTGCGCACGGTCACCGAGTGGCAGGACGCGCCCACCCACTGGAACGCGCTGGGATTCATACCGGGCGCGGGCGCCTGCGTGATGCAGGGCGTGCCGGGCGAGATCCACGTCGCCGGCCGTAACGAGCACGGCAGCCTGTACTGGAGCGGCATGAAGGCGGGCACCTTCGGGGTGCGCTGTGAATCGCGCATCGTCGCGGCGCGCGGCGACTACCTGTGCGCCGCGCTGACCAAGCCGGGGCACGTGGCGGGCGTGACGGGCAGCCACGTGAACTGGTTCCGCAAAGACGGCGAGGGGTTCGTGCTGAAGTCCATCACGCAGCTAAACGCGCCGGACGCGGTGGCCTGCTACTTCTGCGCCGACACCGGCGAGCTGCTGGTGCTGAGCGCCACCGGCCGCGTTGCGATGGTGAGTGTGCCTTAGGCCAAAGCCCGGGATGCCAATCCCGGGCGTGTCAGCCAGTGCTGGCATGTCCACCCTAATCTGCCCGGGGTTTGCACCCCGGGCTTTGGTTATGGTTATTCCAGCGCGGCTTTCAGCTTCTCTGAATCCGTGACCGGGGCCTGGCAGGTGTAGTTCTGGCACACGTAGGCGGCTGCTTTGCCTTCCACGGGCCCTTGACCGGTCAAGAACGGCACGAGCTTGCGGATCGGCTCGCCTGCTTCGCCCGGCTCGTGTAGCGCGACTACAGTCCGGGGTAGAAAGCGGGCGTGCAGCAGCTCCAGCATAGGCACCGCCTGCTCGCGCGTGCCGGCCACCACCACCTCGCGCACCGGCAGCACCAGCCACTCCAGCGCCAGCAGCGCGTAGTTGTGGGCCACGGGCATCTCCTTCAGCCGCCCGCCCAGGCCCTTCAGAATCTTCGCGGCCGCGTCGGTGTACTGCTGCTTCTGGAGCAGCGCCCCCAGCCGCACCAATGCGTAGGCCCCCGCCGAGTTGGCGCTGGGAATCGCGCCGTCGAACAAATTACTGTTAGGCGCGATCATGGCGTCCGGGTCGTCGCTGGCCTGGGTGTACAGCAGGCCGTTGTCGCGCTGGAACAGGCGGATCAGCTCCGCGCCCAGGCGGTCGGCCTCGGCCAGCCAGTGCGGGTTGAAGTCGGCCTGGTAAAGCTGCAGCAGGCCGCCCGCCATGAAGGCGTAATCCTCGGCGAAGGCGGGAATGCCGGCCGTGCCCTTGCGATATCGGTGCAGCAGGCGGCCGTCGCGCGTCATCTTCGTGAGCACGAAGTCGGCCGCCTCCCGCGCGGCCTGCAGGTAGCGCGGCTCGCCCAGCAATGCTCCCGCACGGGCCATGGCGCCGATCATCAGGCCGTTCCAGTCGGCCAGCACCTTGTCGTCCAGCAGGGGTCGCACGCGGGTGCCGCGCCGGTCGAACAGCTTGCCGCGCCATTCGAACATCCGGCGCTGCAGGGCCTCGGGCTCGAGGCCGCGGGCCTTGGCGCTGTCGGCAACGCTGCGCGGCAGGTGCAGGATGTTGGCGCCGGTGCGCTCATGGCTGGCTTCGTCAAAGTAGTTGCCGGCCTCGACGCAGCCCCACACGAAGCCCGCCAGGTCGGCGTCTTTGCCCAGCACCTCGCGCAGCTCGTTGAAGGTCCAGACGTAAAACTTGCCCTCTTCGCCTTCGCTGTCGGCGTCTTCGGCCGAGTGAAAGCCGCCCGCCTCGTCGCGCAGGTCGCGCAGCACGTAGCCACAGATGCTGTGGGCGGTCTCGGAATACAGCTTGTTGCCCGTCAGCTGGAAGGCGTCCAGATATGCCTCCAGCAGCAGGGCCTGGTCGTAGAGCATCTTTTCGAAGTGCGGGGTCAGCCACTCGCGGTCCGTTGAGTAGCGGTGAAAGCCGCCGCCCAGCTGGTCATGGATGCCGCCTGCCGCCATGCACTCCAGCGTGAACTCGGCCAGGCGCAAAGGCTCCGGGTCGCCGGTCTGGGCGTGGCGGCGCATCAGGGCCTGCAGGCGGTGCGGCGTGGGGAATTTCGGCGCCTTCTCGAAGCCGCCGTAGCGCTCGTCGAAGGTCAGCTTCAGCGTTGCGTAGTTCTCGTCCAGGGGCGCGTCGGTCAACTCGCCGGAACCCTCGGGCGCGCCCTGCTTGTGCAGCCAGTCGGTGATCTCGGCCGCCTGCTGCGCCAGCTTTTCGCGCTCGCCGCCCCACAGCTCAACCATGCGCTTCAGCACGCTCAGGAAACCCGCGCGCCCGAAGCGGTCCTCGGGCGGAAAGTAGGTGCCGGCCGTGATGGGCTTGCGGTCGGGCGTCAGGAACAGGCTCATGGGCCAGCCGCCGCGCCCGTCGTTGAGGGCCTGTGTGACGGCCATGTAGACGGCGTCGATGTCCGGGCGCTCTTCGCGGTCGACCTTGATGCTGACGAAGTGCTGGTTGAGGTATTCGGCGATGCGCTCGTTCTCGAAACTTTCGCGCTCCATCACGTGGCACCAGTGGCAGGTGGCGTAGCCGATGCTCAGGAACACCAGCTTGTCCTCGCTGCGGGCCTTGTCGAACGCGGCCTCGCCCCAGGGCATCCAGTCCACGGGGTTGTGGGCGTGCTGGAGCAGGTAGGGGCTGGATTCGTGGATCAGGGCGTTGGCTTTGTGTTCGGTCATGTTCGGCTCTCGTTTGTCGCGTTCCAACCTATACTGGTGTGAAGTGGAAACCATGGCCGTCAGCGAACAATTCCTCGAATACGTACGCGACCAGTTCAGTGAGATGGGCGAGGTGCAGAGCCGCAAGATGTTCGGCGGCGCGGGGATTTACCTTCAGGGCCGTTTCTTCGCGCTGGTTTCCGACGACGAGCTGTTCCTGAAGGTGGACGACGACAACCGGCCAAGGTTCGAGCAGGCCGGCAGCCACGCCTTCGAGCCCTGGCAGGGCCACGTCATGAACGGCTACTGGAGCGTGCCGGCCGACGTGCTGGAGGACCGGGCCCGGCTCGCGGAGTGGTCGCAGCATTCCGTGAAGATCGCGGGCCGCCCGGCCAAGCGTAGCCCGGCGCGTCAGCGGCGGGCATCGGGACGCAAAACGTCCATCAAGAGCAAGCGTTAATCAACGCGTTGATGGCTGCTGTCTGCAGGCTGCCCGCTCACACTGCTGATGCCCGGAGCTTACGCACCGGGCTCCTGCGGCAGCAACACGCTGGCCGTGTAGTTGTCAGGCGTCAGCAGCTCGCGGATTCGCTGATTCACCTGCTTCACGGTCACCTGCTCGATCAGGCCGGGCACGTCGAACAGCTCGCTGCCCTGGCTGAGCGCGCCGATGTAGGCGTAGGCCGTGCCTTCCGGCTCGTTGAAGGCGCGCAGGAAGCGGCCCAGGTATTTGCGGCGCTTGCGCTCCAGCACTTCCGGGTCGATGCCCCGCTTGCGCGCCTGGCGCAGCACCTTCAGCACCGCGGCCTCAAGCTTTGCGGCGTCGGGCGTTTCGCCGCCGATCACCGCGTAGCCGAAGCCCTGCTCGGCCTGGTAGCCGGCGCCGAAGTCGGGCGTGATCAGGCGCTGCTCGTACAGTTGCTCGTAGGCTTCGCTTTCCTTGCTGAACAGGGCGTCCAGCGCCAGCGAAGACAGCACGTCGCGCATGGTAAGCGCGTCGCCGAGCGGCTGATTGGCGTCTTTGAAACCCAGCAGCAGGCGGGGGCGCGAGATGAACATGCGCCGCACGGCCTTGTGTTTCGCGACCTTCTTCGGCTCAACCGGCCGTACGCGCTCAAAGCGCGGGGCGGGCGTGGCGGGGGCCCACTTTTCGGCCAGCTCGTCGGCCGTGGCCGCGACCTGCGCGGGCTCGAAGTCGCCGGTGATCACCAGGGTCAGGTTGTGCGGGTGGTAGAAGGTGCCGTGGCAGAGCTCGAGCAGTTGCGGCGTGACGGCGCTGACGGTCTCGGCCGTGCCGGCGATGTCGATGCGCAGGGGGTGTTTGGCGTACAGGCCTTCAAGCAACTGCTGGAAGCCGACCCAGCCGGGGTGGTCGCGGTACTGGTTGATTTCCTGGATGATGATGTCGCGCTCGGTGTCTACGAGTTTCTTGTCGAAGTAGGGCGTGAGCGCGAGCTCGAGCAGTGTGTCGAGGTTCTGCTCGAAATTCTCCGTGCACTCGAAGTAGTAGGCGGTCTGGGTGTGGCTGGTGTGGGCGTTGACGTAGGCGCCGCGGGCGGTGAACACGTCGCTCAGGTCGCCGTGGGATTTCTTGAACATCTGGTGCTCAAGGAAGTGCGCGATGCCGTCGGGCACGCTGACGCGCCTGCCTTTGTGCAGCCAGCTGCTGTCGGTGCTTCCGTAGTTGGCGACCACGAAGGCGATCTTCTTGGTAAAGCCCGCGCGCGGCGCGAAGATCAGCCGCATGCCGCAGCCCAGCACGCCCTCATGGCGCACCTCGTGCAGCTGTTTGCTGCGGATGGGTTTGAGTTTGACGGCAGTCGCGATCATGGTTCAGCCTTCAGTTCCTGCGAGGAAACAACCGGCGAGTCACGATGCAGTCCCGCAATCCGGCGGGATGGCTGGACCCGGCTGGCGGCTACAGCTCACAGCATATCCCATACTCGAAAGACAACTACGTGTGAACCACGAAGGGCCGCGAAGGACCACGAAGCGCTGACAGTCCTCGGGCACTTCTTCGTGGCCCTTGGTGGTCCTTCGTGGTTAATCAATTTCAGTCCGGTTACGGCGCGGGCCGACCCAGGCAGGTGATGTAGACGCACAATTCCTTGCCCGGGATGTTCAGCAGCTCGTTCACCTCGTCGTCGAAGAATCCGCCGATGCCCGAAACCCCCAGCCCCAGGCGGATCGCCGCGATGTTCAGCCGCTCGCCGATATGCCCCGCATCCAGGTGCAGGTAACGATAGGCGCGGCTGCCGTACTTCTTGGTGGCCGCCTCAAGGTCCGCGGTGTGCACCACCACGGCCGAGGCGTCACGGGCCAGCTCCTGCCCGAGCGCCAGATGGAAGATCTCGTTGCGCACGCTGCCGCGCCGGATGCTGAGCAGTTCCATGAAACCGGGCGCGAAGTAGTACACCCCGGGCTCCAGCCCCTCCACGCTGTTGACCACCACGAAGGTTTCCAGCAGCGACGTGTCGAAGTAGGCGGGCAGCTGCTCGTGGGGCAGGCGCAGGTCCGGCCGGTAAGCGAACGCCAGCAGGTCCGCCAGCTCGGCGAGTTTCAGGGGCTCGCGGTTCAGCACGCGGGTACTGCGGCGGCGCAGGATGGCGATTTCGATTTCTTCGCTCAGGTCTTCGCCGCTGGTCTTCAACTTTGTGCCTGCCGCGAACGCGTACTTCGGGTCGAGCATGAAGTCGTCGCCGTCCTCGGCATGGGCCTTGGCGCTGGCGGCCTTGTCGCGCGTGATGGCGCTGGCGGCGTGGATGCCGAGAATCGCGTCGTCCGTGGGCGCGGGCTCAACGTCGCTGGAGGCGCGGGCAGACGGGCCCGGCCGGCTCGCCGTACCCAGCTCATGCAGCGGCAGCACCGCCAGCACGCCTTCTTTGTCTTCAGGAATCGCCAGCAGCTCCGCGACTTCGTGGTCCACAAAGCCGCCCACGGCACTGACACCCAGGCCCAGGCGCGGTGCGACGATATCCAGGTTTCCCAGCACGTGGCCCGTATCCAGCAGGCAGCGCCGGTAGGCGCGGTCGCCGTAGCGCCAGCTTGAGCGCCAGAACACGGCCGTGGCGACGATGGCGACCTTGGCCTCGGCCGCGGCGGCGTCGCCGAAGCAGGCTTCCGAGAGGCGCTTGAACAATTCCGCCCCTTCGGGCGCGAGGCCCTTGGGGTAGACCTCAAGCAGCGCGTGGTCGCGCACATGGTAATAGAACACGCCGTCGGGCAGGTCGGCGTGGCCGCGCACCAGCAGGTACAGGTCGGTCGGGTAGAGCGCGCCGGCGCTGGGTGCCGCGCGGAAGTACATCTTCTGGCCGCCGCCCACGGCCATGGCGGTGACGCCGTTGGTGGCGAACAGCAGCTTGGAAAGCTGGGGCAGGCTGAAGGGGCCGTCCGGGTCTTTCAGGCCGGCGAGCGCCTGCCATTCCTCGGTTTCGCCGGTGGGAAGGTACGGCCGCAGGTCGAAGCGCGGGGCGCCGGCGAAATCCTTGAACTGCTCCGGCGGGTGGTTCCAGTCGATGTGATGGCCCTGCCCGATGGTGGACGGGTGGTACTTGGTGAGGCGGTGATAAGTCTCGGCGTACGGGGGCTCTGCCATGGCGCTGCGGATCCTGTGCAATGGGCCGACGTCTTCGGCCGTTCAAGCTTATACCAACCGATCCGCGAATTGGCCGGAATTCGCGTTACGGAGCGCCGCAACAGGCGTAATAAATAAGGAAACAACAAATTCTACGGAGGCCATTCCCATGCAGAAACTGATGGTAGCCATTGCGGCGATCGTGATTACCGGCGTGGTGGGCGCAATCAGCGTGCCCGACGCCCAGGACGCGCGGCGCGAACGTGAGCGCGAAGTGGAGCGCATCGAGAAGGTAATCGAACTCGAAGAAGACACCGAGGTCGTCGAAGTAGCGCAGGCCGAAGACGGCAGCTGGTACGTACAGCGCCAGGCGCAGCAGCGGCAACCTCAACAGCGCCAGCAGGCCCCCGACATGCCGATGATGCGCATGCAACCCCAGCCCGGCACCTGGCAGCTGATCAGCCACGGCGATATGGCCCTGCTGCTGAACACCGCCACCGGCGAAACCTTCATGCTGACCAAGGGCAAGGAAGGTCCCATCTGGGTGCCTGTTCCGCGCCCGGGGATGGAGCGGCGCGAAATGCCGCGCATGCCCGGCATGGAGGAGCGCGAAATGCCGCGCCCCGGCCGTGAGCAGATCCAGCAGCAGCTCGAGAACCTGCGCAAGCGCCTGAAGGACAGCGAAGGCGAGCGGCGCGAGCGCATCAAGCAGGCGATCGAAGAGCTGGAAGGCGCGCTGGAGAAAATGGGCAAGGATGAGCGCAAGGAAGATCGCAAGCAACCCAAGGGCGACAAGGAGCCTCGCCCCGATGACCGCGCCAATGATCTGGAGAGCGAGCTGAAGCGCATCGAGGAAGAGATCGGCGAACTGAAGGAGCGCATGGAAGACACCGACAGCAAGCGTGAAAGCCAGCAGCTGGAGAAGAAGATCGGCGCACTCAAGGAACGCGCCAACGAGATCCGCAAGGAACTCAAGCGCAAGTAGCCGAAGCCGGAACCAGGGCCCGCCGTTCGCAAGACCGGCGGGCTTCTGTTTTCCGGCCGGCTTGAAATGCAACCGCGAAGCACCGCCAAGGGCCGCGAAGTTCAAGACTTAGCGGTCCTTTGCGGCCCTTAGCGGTTAGCACGTCGTTCGAAACCTGCAATTGTCATAGGACTTGGTTGACGGAGTGTTAAACTGCCCCTCCCCGCGGCGGCCCCTTGAGCACGCCATGCGAGTTCCGATCATCCTGTTGCTGTGTCTGGCCGGCTGCGCTACGCCGCCCGCGCCTGTGCAGCAGCCGAGCGAGTACGACCAGCTCACGCCCGAGCAGGCCTGGCAACGCGGCATCGAGTTGCGCGACACCAACCAGCTTGACGAAGCGCTGCGGCACCTTCGCTCCGCGGCCGAGCGCGGCCATCCCGAGGCGCAGTTCGAGATCGGCCTGTGGTACATGACCGGCGACCGCGCCCTGCCGCGCGATTTCGAGCAGGCCGCGCCCTGGGTCGAGAAAGCCGCCGCGCAGGGGCAGCCCGACGCGCTGGCGTACATCTGGCAGCTCTACTTCTACGGCAAGGGCGTGGGCCAGAGCGACGCCAGGGCGCTTACCTGGCTGCAACGCTGGGCCGGCACCGGCAACCCGGAAGCGGCCTACCGCCTCGGATTGTTCCACTACGAGGGCATCGCCACGCCCGTGGATCATGAGAAGGCGGCCGTGTGGTTCAAGGATGCCGGCGCCGAAGGCGTGGCGGGCGCCTGCTACTACCTGGGCGTGATGCACCTCGAGGGCGACGGCGTGCAGCAGAACGACGAGGACGCCCACTACTGGTTCGAGCGCGGCGCGGCGGCCGGCCACCCCGCCAGCCTGCTAGCCATGGGCGACCTGAACCGCGACGGCCGCGGGACCAAGCAGGACCTGAACCAGGCCCGCCAGTGGTACCAAAAGGCCGCCGAGCAAACCGAAGATGCAGATGTAAGAGCCGCAGCCCAGGAGCGCCTGAAGCAGCTGAAGTAGTTAGTGGCATGCGCATCCTGCCCGCCCCACGCCCAAGCCGCCGCACCTCGTAGGGACACGCAGCCGCGTGTCCCCGAACCGCGAGACTGGCCGCGCAACGCCCGTGCGTTAGACTTCGATGATGGCCGAGAATCCCAACTTGATCCTGCCCCAGGGCACGCGCGTGGTTTCACTGCGCGACGTGGTACGCAACGGCGAGCAGATCTGCGCCGTCGGCACGGTCGGCATCATCGTGGAATCGCCCATGGATGCCACCCACGCATATCGTGTGCGGCTTGCCGACGGCTCGATCGTGGCGTTGCAACGCGGTGAATATCGCATCCTGCGGGCGCACAAGGAGGATGTCGCCGGTGAACACGACAACGTGCTGGCCGACTACGACTTGTTCCAGCACGTGATCTACCGCTGCGTGGTGGGTTCGCGCGCATACGGGCTATCCGGCGAAGCTTCCGACACGGACCTGCGGGGCATTTACCTTGCACCCGCAGAACTGCAGTGGTCGCTGTTCGGCGTACCCGAGCAGCTTGAGGACAAGCAGAACGAGGAGTGTTACTGGGAGTTGCAGAAGTTTCTGCAACTGGCGCTCAAGGCCAACCCGAACATTCTGGAATGCCTGTACACGCCGCTGGTGCGACACGCATCACCGCTGGCTCATGAGCTGCTGGCGATGCGCGAGATGTTCCTGAGCAAGCTGGCTTACCAGACCTACAACGGTTACGTGCTCTCCCAGTTCAAGAAGCTGGAGCAAGACCTGCGCAACAGCGGCGAAATCAAGTGGAAGCACGCCATGCACCTCGTGCGCATGCTGCTGTCCGGCATCCACCTGCTGCAACATCGGGCCGTTCTTGTGGACGTTGGCGAGCACCGCGATCGCTTGCTCGCCATCAAGCGCGGCGAGGAGGCGTGGGACGAAGTGAACGCCTGGCGCATTGCGCTGCACACACAGTTCGATGCCGCCTTCGCGCAGACCGAACTGCCTGAGCGACCCGACTACCACGCCGCCAACGCCTTCTTGGTCCGGGCCCGGCGTACAGCGGCCGAGGGACGAGCATGACCGAGCTTTCGAACACTGACCTGGCGCGCCTCCAGCGAATTGCGGATTCCCACCCACACCCGCTGCTGTTCGCAACGGTCAGCGGCGCACACCTGTACGGCTTCCCGTCGCCCGATTCGGACTGGGACCTGCGAGGCGCACACATCCTGCCGCTGGACGCCGTGCTTGGCCTCGATGAACCCGACGAGACCATCGAGCGCATGGAGGTGGTAGACGGCATCGAGCTCGACCTGGTCACCCACGACGTCCGCAAGTTCCTGCGCCTGCTGGTCAAGCCCAACGGCTACGTCCTGGAACAGTTGCTTTCCCCGCTGGTGGTGCATACCACGCCCGCGCATGCCGAGCTGTGCGCACTCGCCCCGGGCTGCTTCACCAAACACCACGCGCACCACTACCTTGGCTTCGCGGCCGGTCAGATGAAGCTGTGGCGCAAGGAGGAGCCGCGCAGGGCGAAGCCGCTGCTGTACATCTACCGGGTGTTGCTTACGGGCATCCACCTGATGCGCAGCGGCGAACTGGAGGCGAACCTGCTGAGGTTGAACGAGGTGTTCCGGCTGCCCTACCTGCCCGAATTGATCCAGCGCAAACTGCATGGCGCAGAGAAAGGCAAGTTGGAAGGCGCGGATTTGGCGTTCCATGAGCGCGAATACGACAGGCTGGTAACGGAGCTTGAGAAGGCTCGCGATGCGACCTCGCTGCCCGAGCATCCGACGGTGCGAGACGAAGTGGATGCTCTGCTGAAGTCGCTTAGATTGACGTAGGGACACGCGGCAGCGTGTCCCTACCTTCTGGCGCCGCCTTTTACTTCTTTGGGGCCGGATTCTTTCAGCTGCTTGATCAGCTCTTGCTGCTTGTCGCTGGGGTCTTCCGGCATGGCCAGCCGGATCACCGCGTACAGGTCGCCGCGGCCGCCTTGTTCGTGGCTTAGCCCCAGCCCCTTGAGGCGCAGGTGCTGGCCGGATTTGGTGCCTGCGGGCACGTTGAGCGTTACCGTGCCCTCCAGCGTGCGGATGTCGACCTTCGCGCCTTCCTGCGCCTCCCAGGGTGCTACCGGCACGTCGGCGAAAATGTCGGCCCCTTCGCGCCGGTAGTTGGCGTCGCCCTGCAGCCGGATGGTCAAATACAGGTCGCCCGTTTCTCCGCCGCCCTGGCCGGCCTCGCCCAGGCCGCGCAGGCGCAGCACCATGCCGTCGCGCACGTCCTTCGGCACTTTCAATTCGACGGTCTTGTGGCCGCGCACGCGGCCCATGCCGGCGCAGCTTGGGCAGACGTGGTCGCCCAGCTCGCCACTGCCGCCGCAGGTGGCGCAGGCCTGCACGGTGCCGAGGCCGAACTCACGCTTGCCGCCTTCAATCGCGTCGCTGATGGTCAGGCGCAGCTCGGCGTTGACGTCGGCGCCGCGAGCCTGGCGCGCGCGACGTGCGCGTGCGCCGCCGTAGCGGGTGCGCATGTCGTCGCCGAACATGCTGGCAAAGAAGTCGGAGAATCCGCCGCCGCCGAAGATGCTCTCGAACTCCTCGGGGTTCATGGTCTGCCAGCCGCCGCCCTGGGGCGGGCGGAAGTCCTGGCCGTGCTCCCAGTGCTGGCCGAACTTGTCGTACTTGGCGCGCTTCTCGGGGTCGGTCAGAACTTCTTTGGCCTCGTTGATGCGCTTGAATTTCTCCTCGGCGGCGGCGCGGTCGTCGCCCGTGTGGCGGTCCGGGTGCCATTTCATGGCGAGCTTGCGGTAGGCCTTCTTGATCTCGTCGATCGAGGCGTCCCGCTTCACGCCAAGGATTTCGTAGTAGTCCTGGAACTTCATGCTCAAGCCCCTGTTGCTCCCCATTTCAAACGCATAGCAATCCGGCGCTTCTTCCCTCAGGTTGTAATAGACCTCACAGTCCGGCAGGCTACTATCGCCGCAAAGGAGCTGACCATGCTACCCAAGAACCGCGTGCTTACCCCGGGGCCCACCGCCCTGTTGCCCGAGGCGCAGATCGCCCAGGCCGAGGCTTCGATGCACCACCGCACCGACGCCTTCATCGAACTCTTTCAGGTCGTGCGCAAGGGCCTGCAGCAACTGTTCAAGACCGAGCGCCCGGTGATCACCTTCGCGGCCTCCGGCAGCGGCGGCCTTGAGGCCTGCGTCTCCAACGTGGTGCAGGAGGGCGACAAGGTCATCTGCGTCAACGGCGGCAAGTTCGGTGAACGCTGGCTCAAGATGAACCAGGCCTTCGGCGCTAATGTGGTAGAGATCAAGGTCGAGAACGGCCGCGGCGTGCCCCTGGCGGCCGTGGCGGCGCAGCTCGCCATGCACCCCGACGCGCGCGCGGTGTTTGTGCAGGGCAGCGAAAGCAGCACCGGCGCGCTGCACCCCGTGCAGCAGATCGCCCAGCTGGTGAAGCCGATGTCCAACTGCCTGCTGTGCGTGGACGCCATCACCTGGATCGGCGCCCACGACGTGCGCACCGACGAATGGGGCCTCGACCTGGTGGTGTGCGGCAGCCAGAAGGCCATGGCCATGCCGCCGGGGCTGGCGTTCGTAAGCATCAGCGAGAAGGCCGAGAAGATGTTCACCTCGCGCAAGGGCAACCGGCGCTTCTACTTCGACTTCGCCCGCGAGATGAAGAACCAGGCCAAGGACCAGACCGCCTTCACACCGGCCATCAGCCTGATCGCCGCAGCCGCCGCCAGCCTGAAGTGGATTCTCGACGCCGGCGTGGACAAGCTGGTGCGCAACGCCCACGAACTCGCCAGCATGTCGCGCGCGGCCGCCAAGGCCCTGGGCCTCGAGCTGCTGAGCGACGCGCCCAGCGACAGCGTCACGGCCGTGCGCGTGCCATCCAGCATGGACAGCGGGGTGGTGATCAAGGGGCTGAAGAAGCAGTTCGGTGCGATCATCGCCGACGGGCAGGACGAACTGAAGGGCAAGATCTTCCGGCTCGCGCACCTGGGCAACTACGACTACATCGACACCATGGGCCTGCTGGCGGCGCTGGTGGCGGTGCTGGCCGAGGCCGGCCTGAAATTCGAGTCAGGTGCCGGGCTGAAAGCCGCCCAGGCCGAGTACCTGCGACTGAAGGGCTAGGGTAAGGGACTGGCTCCTTTTCGCCGGTCAAGCACACGAACAAGAGCAAAGGGTGGCGCGAAAAGGTGCCTGTCCCTTTTGGCGCCAAGAGTTGAAGGGACGAACCATGAAAGTGCTGATCTCCGCCAAGCTGAACCCGGACGGCGTGGCCGTGCTGCGCGGCTACAAGGGCATCGAGGTCGAGGAAATCGCGCCCGTCAACGGCGACGAGCTTGTCGCCAAACTGGAAGGCTGCGCGGCCTTGATCGTGCGCAGCGAGAGCAAGGTGACCGCCGACATTCTGGAGCAGACCAGGGGCCTGCGCGTGATCGGGCGCGCCGGCACCGGCTACGACAACATCGACGCCAAGGCCGCGGCGGCCAAGGGCATCGCGGTGCTGATCGCGCCGGGCGGCAACACCGTGACCACGGCCGAGCATACGCTGGGCCTGATGTTTGCCATGGCGCGGCACATCCCGCAGGCGAACGAGAAGCTGCACAAGGGCGAGTTCGACCGCAAGCTGGTCGGCTTCGAGCTGACGGGCAAGACGCTGGGCGTGCTTGGGCTGGGCAACATCGGCGCCGTGGTGGCCGACCGCGCGCTGGGTTTAAAGATGAAGGTGATCGGCTACGACCCGGTGATCAGCCAGGAGCGCGCCCGGGAGATCGGCGTGGACCTGCTGCCGCTGGATGAGGTGATCAAGCGGGCGGACATCCTGACTCTGCACACGCCGGTGCTGCCGGAAACCAGGCATCTGGTGGGCAAGCGCGCCTTCGAGATCTGCAAGCCGGGCATGCGCCTGATCAACTGCGCGCGCGGCGGCCTGGTGGATGAGGCGGCATTGCTGGAAGCGCTCAACAGCGGCAAGTGCGGCGGCGCGGCGCTGGACGTGTTCGAGAAAGAGCCCCCGGGCGCCGACCACCCGCTGGTGATGCACCCGAAAGTGGTGTGCACGCCGCACCTCGGGGCCAGCACCATCGACGCGCAGGAGAAGGTAGGCGAAATCATCTGCCGCAACGTGGGGAACTTTTTGACCGGCAAGGATTACGTAGGCCGGGTCAATTGAAAAGCAATGACCAATGACCAATTACCAATGAAGCAGCGGTGGATGTGAATTGGTCATTGGTAATTGGTCATTGTAGTTACAGGAAAATGCCATGCGGATACGATCGTTCACTCCGCTTCGCCCTACGCCTGAACTCGCGCCGCGGGTGGCGTCGCTTCCTTATGATGTGGTGACCACGGAGGAAGCGCGCGAGCTGGCGGCCGGCAACCCGCTTTCCATGCTGCACGTGGTGCGCGCGGAGATCGACCTGCCGCTCGGCACCGACCCGCACTCCGACGCGGTCTACGCCAAGGCCGTCGAGAATTTTAACAACCTGCAGTCGCAGGGCGCACTGGTGCGCGAAAGCGGGCCGAGCCTGTACATCTACCAGCAGCGCATGGGCGCACACGTGCAGCGCGGCGTTGTCGGCCTGTGCCACGTTGAGGACTACAACAACGGACTGATCAAGAAACACGAGAAGACCCGGCCGGACAAAGAGAACGACCGC
The DNA here is from genome assembly GCA_022071975.1 of Planctomycetota bacterium. Classification (GTDB taxonomy): domain Bacteria; phylum Planctomycetota; class UBA8742; order UBA2392; family UBA2392; genus JACKID01. Next base: position 44,050 of record JAJVIO010000073.1, on the reverse strand, counting down.
ACCCGCCTGACCGGCGACCTGTCAGCCAACGCGGGCCCGGTGTTCCTGACCTACAGGGATGACGCGAAGATCAGCGCCCTGGTGGCCGAGGCCATGAAGGCGGCGCCCCTGTTTGACTTCACGGCGCCGGACGGCATCCAGCACACGGCCTGGCGCGTAGCAACCCCGGAGGCCTTGACGCAGGCGTTTTTGCCGGTGCCCTGTTTCTACGTGGCTGACGGCCACCACCGCAGCGCCAGCGCCGCCCGCGTCGCCAACGCCCGTGCCAAAGCCAACCCCGCGCACACGGGCGAAGAGGACTACAACTGGTTCCTGTGCGTGTTCTTTCCCGGCAGCGAGCTGCAGATTCTGCCCTACAACCGCATCGTCAAAGACCTCAACGGCCGTGAGCCCGAGGAGCTGCTGGACGAGCTCGGCTTCTGCTGCGAGATCAGCGAGAACGCGCCGCCCGCGCCGAAAGCCCCCGGGCAGGTCAGCATGTATCTGGGCGGGCGCTGGCACGGCCTGACACTGGAAGCGCCGGCCGAGGCCGACCCGGTTTCAAGGCTGGATGTGGAGATGCTGCAGCAGCAGGTGCTGGGGCCGCTGCTGGGGATCGACGACCCGCGCACCAGCGAACGCGTCGAGTTCGCCGGCGGCATCCGCGGCACCGACTACCTGAAGCAGCAGGTGGACAAGCACGGCGGCGCGGCCTTCAGCATGTACCCGGTAACGGTGCAGCAGCTGATGGACATAGCCGACGCCGGCCAGATCATGCCGCCCAAGAGCACCTGGTTCGAACCCAAGCTGCGAAGCGGGTTGTTCGTCCACACGTTCTAGCGAAGTGACACTGGCGTCCCGCCAGTGCGTCAGCCGGGCGTCACGCCCGGCGAACTGCTCTCCAGTGCAACCGCTTGTGCAGGCGGGACGCCCGCACAACGCACGGCCGAGACGGCCGTGTCACCTGACCTACACGCCTACGCTTTCGGGGAGGAAGGTGTGTTTGAGCTTCTGGCGTTCTTCCTCCAGCTTGCCGCTTTGGGCGTAGAAGTTGAACGGGTTGTCCCACACCACCCTCTGGATTTCCTCTTCCGTGAAGCCGTTGCGGCGCAGCTCGCCTACCGTTCTGGGCACGTTCAGGCAGTCGCTGGGACCCCAGTCGGCGCTTGAGTTCAGCATCATGCGCTCCGTGCCGAATTTCTTCAGGATGTTGCTGGCGCGCTCGGGGCTCAGCTTGGTCACCGGGTAGACCGTGTGGCCGGCCCAGTAGCCCGCCTCCTTGGTGATGGGGATGGTCTCTTCGTTGTTGTGGTCGATCAGGCACAGGTCCGGGTTCATGCCGACATCCTTGCAGATGTCGATGATGCGCCTGGTGCCCTTGAACTTTTCGCGGTGCGGGGTGTGCACCATGATCGGCATGCTGGTCTGCCTGGCCAGGTCCAGCTGCTTGCGCAGGAACTCCTCTTCCGTGGGCGTGTGCGAATCCAGGCCGATCTCGCCGATCGCCAGGCACAGCGGGTGTTTTACCCACTCGGGCAGGATCGCCATCACGTCCTTGTTCACGCGCGGGTCGTTGGCTTCTTTCGGGTTCAGGCCGATCGTGCAGAAGTGCTTGATGCCGTAGTCGGCGGCGCGCTTCACCTCGTAGTCGGTGAGGTGGTGGAAGTAATCGATGAATGTGCCCACGCTGGTGCGCGGCTGGCCCAGCCAGAACTGGGGCTCGGTGATGTGGGTGATGCCGGCCGCGGCCATCTTCTCGTAGTCGTCGGTGACGCGGCTGATCATGTGGATGTGGGGTTCCCAGATACGCATGTGTTCCCTCGTGTCGGAAGGGGGTTCGCCCGGTACCCCTTCAGGTATTAGCCCGTCCGGACTGGCGAAAGTGAGCCAGACCCCGGGCCAAGCATTCTGCCATTAAGTACCTTCGCGGGGCAGTTCCTGACGGAAAACCGGGCGGCTGGCGATGCAAAGAGTGCATGCCCCCTTCTGTCGCCCCTTCGGGGCTTGATTCGCGTAGCGCGCTGAACCGGGGGTTCCCTCGGCTTCGCCTGCGGTCACCCCCGGCTACACACGAGCGTCCCTTCGGGACGCTACTGCCGCAGTACAGCCCCGGAGGGGCTGCCGATGGTAGCCGGGGGTGACCGGGTCCGCCGCAACGCAGGCGGGCGAGGGAACCCCCGGTCAGTGGTGCGACAGTTCCCAAGCCCCGTCAGGGGCGACAGATGGCTGCTGCGAAGCTGAAGGAATCAAACCCTACTTCTTGCCTACCAGCCTGAGTTGGCCGTTGCCGATCTGGGCTATGGCCCTCAGTGTGGCTTCTTCGGCTTCGCCTATGCCGATGGCGTGAATTTCGGCCTTTCTAAACAGGTTCATGCGCTCGAGGTCTTCGAGCATATGGCGCTGATCGACATAGGGGCCGTAGAAGTGCAGCTCCGGGTGTTCGCCCTTTTCGCCGAGGTCGCCGCCGCTTTCCGGATTGCCGCTTACGTCGGTGTCGTCGGCCTTGTCGATGCAGTCCCAGTCGGACCAGCTCTGCTTGCCGTCGCTCAGCAGGAAGATGGTGTCCGCCCCCTGCTCGAAGCCGAGCCAGTCCACGTACTCGTAATCCTTGATCAACCCCTTGGACTTGCACTGGAAGGCGCGTTGCAGGCCGCCGTGCAGGTTGGTCATGCCGCGCAGGGTCGGCTTGCCGTTGGCCAGGCCCGGCTTGATTGCGTCCAGTTCTTCGATGGACTTCGCGATGCGCTTCTCGTTCACCTGCTGCATGCCGGGGCAGGCCTCCAGCAGCGCGGCCTGGGTGCCGAAGGCCGCCACAGCGAAGTGCTGCTCGGTGGTCAGCTTGCGCAGGGACAGCTTCAGGAACTCGCGGGCGGCATCAAAGCGCGTGTTGATGCTGTCCCAGGGCAGCGCGGCGACGTCCGGGTCCGGCTGGGGCTCGGGCTCTTCGCCGTCCTGCTTGCGGTGGCCGGTGACCGGGTTGCGCAGGTCGCGCTTTTCCTGCTCCGTGAGCGGCGTGAGCATCGAGTCGCTGAGGTCGATCACGTAGCAGATCCGCGCGCCCTCCGCCTGCAGGCCCAAAAACGCGGGTTGCGCGAGGGTGCGGCTGGGCACGCGACCGTTGTCGCCCTCCAGCTTCTTGAGCCATGGCGCGGCGGCCAGGTAGGCGTGCTCGGCGTTGAAGATGCGGCGGAAGGCGCGGGCGATCACCAGCTTGGTGTGTTCGGGCGCGGACTCCATGTCGAGCACGCGGGCGAGCTGCTCGGCGGGCGGCTTGAAGGCCTTGTCGGTTACGGGCTGCTGCGTCAGAACGGACATGCAGCTTTCGGCCAGCACCCAGCGCCGCTTGTCCTGCGGCAGGTTGAGCAGCAGCTCGCTGGCCAGCTCGAGCAGGCCGGCGTCCTGGCGGGCGGCGATGGCTTCCAGGGCCGCGGCGCGCAGGAACACGTCGAGCTCGGCGTTGCGGATGATGGCCTTGACGTCATCAACGCTGCGCCAATTGGTGTAGATGCGCAGGGTGCGGTACCACAGCCAGGCGTCCTCGGCGCGAGAATGTGCGCCGCGCCAGGTTTCGAGCGCATCGACGCAGTCTTTGCTGTTGCAGTAGCGCGTGGCCAGCGCGGCGCACAGGAACTGCACCTGGTCGCGGGGCTTCTCGGCCGACTTGTAGTCCGCGGCCAGGATCGGGATGGCGCGCACGTCCCGGGTGAGCGCCAGGGCTTCGCGCCCCTGGGTGCGCTTCCATAAGGAAGGGCGTTTCTGGCTGGCCTTGTAGTCGGCGACCTGCTTGTCCCAGGCGTCGTCGGCGCGGATCGCGGCCGTGAGCGCCAGCAGTGCAAGGCAGATGAAGGCGAGGCGACGCATGGCTTCCAGTGTAGGACGAGGGCCGGATTGAGGAATGCGGAAAGGCGCAGCGAGTGTGGGTAGAACAGCGAATTACCAATAACCAATTTTCAATTACCAATTGGCACTACCGTCGCGAGTCACGCGCAAGGCTTTGAGACTGCCTTGTAGTCGAGCCGGCCCGAAGGGCCCGGCACGGGCAGCCGGGGGCGTCAGCCCCCGGAAACTGGTAGCGAACCGGGGCGCGCCCTTAAGGGCCGCCTTAGTGGCGCCATGAACGTGTAAGGCGGCCCTGCGGGCGCCCGATGGCGCTGCTGGTTCCAAGTCCGGGCGCTTACGCACCCGGCTACCATAGTGGGCCCCTGGCGGGGCCATGTCTTAGCAACCCATCCATCAAGCCTCTGCGCGGGGCTGTCGTTCATTGGTAATTGAGAATTGGTTATTGGTGATTCGCTGTTCCCGCCAATGACAAAGCCCCCGGGCTTGCCGGGGGCTTTGCGGGTTGCCGGCTTACTTGCCTACGAACTTGACCTGCCCGAGGCCGTGCTTGGCGATGGACTGCAGCATGCCCATCGATACTTCGCCGATGCCGATGCAGTGGATCTCGGACTTGTGGAACAGGTTCATGCGCCACACGTCGTCGGCGATCCAGCGGCCCTGGCCCTGGCCTGACCAGTAGCCGTAGGGGCCGGGGAAGCGCAGCACGTCCTGGTCGGCGTGCTTGGTGCGGCTTTCCGGGTCGCCGGTCTGGTCCCATTCCTCGCGCTTGTCGTTCAGCGCCCAGTCGTCGTCGGTGGGGTCGCCGTCGGACAGGATGAAGATGGTGTCGGCGCCGGTCATGAACGTCTCGGGGTTCACGTAGGCGTAGTCTTTCACCTCGGCCTTGCCGGTCAGCTTGTAGGCCTGGCGGATGCCGCCGTGCAGGTTGGTGTTGCCGCGGATGGTGCCCAGCTTGCGGTCCTGGGTCGGGGGGCCGGCCTTGATGCGGTCCAGCTCGTCGCAGGTCTTTTCGACGTTGGCCTTGGTGACGGGGATCAGCCCCTTGGTGGTTTTGAGCGTGTCGTGCTCGGTGCCGAACCAGATCACGCAGTAGAACTGGTCTTCCTTCAGGCTGCGCAGGCTGAGTTTCAGGTACTCACGCGCGGCGTCGAAGCGGGTCTTGATCTTGCTCCAGTCCAGCGGGTCTTCCTCTTCTTCCTTCTCTTCCTCGGCCGGCTCTTCGGGTCCTTCGGTCTTGCCGCCGCCGGTTACGGGGCCCGTGGGCTTCTTGACCGGCTTCTTGATCTCTTCCTTTTCCTTGCCGCTCAGGGGCTCGAGCATCGAGTCGCTCATGTCGATCACGTACACGATTCGCTTGCCGGCCGCCTCGACACCCACGAACTTGGTGGGCGGGGTGGCGGGGGCGTATTTGTCGTCGGCGCGCTCTTCCTTGTTGGGGTTGAGCAGGCGGTCAAGCCAGGGCGCCGCGTTCACGAACAGCCTGTCGCCGCCGAAGATCTCGCGGAAATAGCGGGCCATCACCACTTTGGTTTTCTCGGCGGTCTTCTTGTCCTCGATCAGCGGGATCAGCTTCAGGGCCATCTTGCGGAAGTTGTCCTGGCCGTAGCTGCTGGCTTCGGCGTACAGGGTCTTGGCCCCGGTCTCGAGCATCAATGCGCGCTCGGGGTCTTTCCACTTCTCGGCCTCGTCCAGCTTGGCGGTCCACCAGTCGAGCAGCTTGTCGCTGCCGACTTCGCACAGGGCCTCGAGTGCCGCCACACGCAGGAACAGCAGCTTCTGCTCATTGGCGACGGCGTAGAGGTCGTCCTCGTGGCCGTTCTCGGCGTGCAGGATCAGGCTGCGGTACCACAGCCAGGCGTCCTGTTCATTGACGAACTTGTTGCGCCAGGTGGTCCAGCCGGGGTTGAACTGCTCGTCCTTGAAGAAGTCGGCGCAGATGTTGGTGAGCAGGTACTTCACCTGCGGCTTCGGGTCCTCGGCCTTGGCGTAGCTTTCGGACAGGATCTGGAACGCGCCCGGGTGGCCGGTGCTTGCCAGCTTGACGCGTCCGCGCGTGCGCATCTGCAGGGACGGGCGCTTGATGAACTCGTCGTAGTAGACCTTCGCCGGGCCGAACTCCTCCGAGTTCACAATGTAGATGCTGCCGAGCATGCCAAGCACGGCGGCCGCCACGACAAATCGGGCCAGTGTTTTCGTTTTCCTCATGATTGTCCTCGCCTCATGTCCTCGATACCGACCAACGCCCGCACGTACGGGTCGGCCCCCAGTTAGCGCCCAGACTTGGATCAACCCAATACTAACGATAAGTGGCGCTGAGGGTTCGCTGATTGCACTGCATGACCAATTCGTGACACGGGTCGCCCGCTCCAAACGGCGCGGCAGGCTGTAATCGCACATCTGCCTCCGATGCCTCATCTTAAGAGCCGGAGGTGTGCCATGCTGCTCCCCATCGGCATCGAATACGGCTACCAGCGTACCCCCTACGCAACCCTAGGCCTGATTGGGGCTTGCACCATGATCTTTGGCCTGCAGCTGGTGTTGCCGGAGTCCGCCTTCGCCGAACTGATGTGCTTCCCCGACACCTTCAAGCCCTGGCAATGGATCACGGCCGTGTTCCTGCATGGCGGCATCCTGCACCTGGTGGGCAACATGGTGTTCCTGTGGGTCTACGGGCGCTACGTCGAGGAGCGCCTTGGCCCGTGGCGCTTCCTGGCCGCGTACCTGGGGCTGGGCGTGGTGGCAAGCTGGGCCTTCATCGGCGCCAACCTGGGTGACCCGATTCCGGCCGTAGGAGCCTCCGGCGCGATCAGCGGGCTGATGGGGCTGGTGCTGGCGGTGGCAGCGAGCGCGAAGGTGGACACGGTGCTGATCTGGGGCTACCTGGTGCGGCGCTTCGAGATTCATGCCGGCTTCCTGCTGGGGTTCTGGGTGCTGGAGCAGCTGTTCATGGCCGCGATCGGCGTAGACGGCGTGGCGATTTCCGCACACCTGGGCGGCTTCGCAGCGGGTTTTGGGCTGGGGTTGTTGCTGCGTCACGAGTCGCTGCGTGGCAGCGCCTGGTACCTGGATGCCGGCAAGGCGAATCGTGAGAGCGCACGCATGACCTCCGATGCGGAGCTGTGGGGTGAGGTCGCGAGCTACCACCGGCACGAGCGGACCCAGCAGCGAAAGCCGCCAATGCTGGTGGAAAAGGACCCCTATGAGGAAGAACTGCTGAAGCGCTGGAATGATCGTTAGACTGGAAACGGCATGGTCATTCCCATCGGCATCCGGTTGCACAAGCTGCAGTGGCCCTCGGCCACCATCGCGCTGATTGCCTGCAACTTCCTGATGTTCGCGGGCCAGCAGTTCGTGGCTGAGAGTTTCCAGTACCGGCTGATGCTGCGCCCCCACGAGATCGAGCCGATCTCGTGGCTCACCAGCATGTTCATGCACGGCGACTGGCTGCACCTGGCCGCCAACATGGTGTTCCTGTGGACCTTCGGCGTCTACCTCGAGATGCGCCTTGGGCCCATGCGACTGATCACGCTTTACATCGCCAGCGGCCTGGCCGCTGCCATCGCGTTCCTGGCCGTGCACTGGGGCGGGCACACCGCCATGCTGGGCGCCTCGGGCGCGATCGCCGGCCTGATGGGCCTGTGCGTGGCGGCGGCGCCGCTGGGCAAGCTGACGCTGCTGCCGCTGAACCCGGCCTATCTCGCCGTGACCATGATGCGCGAGCGGCGCCTCACCATCGTGATGCCGCTGGTGGCCTGGGTTGGCCTGTGGCTGATCACGCAGATCGCGTGGGCCTGGGCCGGCGTGCCGGGCATCGCCTTTGCCGCCCACTTCGGGGGCATCACGGCCGGGCTGCTGATCGGCCTGGCCATGCGCGCCAAGGTGACGCCCGACTTGGCCTTCGTGGGCCCCGCCGCGGAGGACGAAATCCGCGCCGAAAAGCGCGAGCGCTTCGTGGTCACCGTCGCCGCCGCCTGGGCCGGCAAAACCCGCACTGACAAGCCGCCGGTTGATTACCTGCAACCGCGCGCCCCCAACTGGGACGACAAGCCGAAACCCCGGCCGCCCGTGGCGCGCCACGAGGTGTGGGACCGGGAGGCCGACTGAGGCCTGTCGAGCTGACGGGTGGCATGTGCTTCCCGTCGACGCGGGCCGGAGGCCCGCGATACTCATTCGCGGGACGCGAATGCCACGGCCCATGCTACCCCGTCAGGCGCGGCGCTGCTTCGCGCAGGGCGATGCGGCGGGCGACGCGGATCTCGAGGATGCGCGCGACCTTGGCCATCAGCTTCTCGGCAATGCCCGGCGAGACCTGCCAGCGCTTCGGCAGCGGCTGGCCCGCGCGCAGGGCCTCATTGCGCTGCTTGATTTCGGCGCGGTACAGGGCGATGGCTTCGCGCGCGGTCTCGAACATTTCATCCAGCACCTCGAGCTCGGCCTGCTCCAGCTCACTGGCGCTGGTCTCAAGCAGGCGCTGCACGCGCTTGCGCACCGGCGCTAAAGACTCGGCCGCGGGTTCGGGAACGGGCCGCGCGAGTGCGCTTGCGTCTCCTGTATCCTGCGCTGCGGCGGCCTGCAGAGCGGCCAGCTCGGCCTGACGGCGCAGCTTGCGTTCCAGCTTGTTGCGTTTGCGTGAAGTGGCAGACATGGCGATTCTCCGGTTCCGCGGGCGGACCACTCCACCCGCGCCGGACAGTGTAACGACCCCTGCGACACATCCCGGGGCAGCCGGACACGGTCCCGCTAAAACACAGCGGCCCGGGTGCTCCCGGGCCGCTGCGGTTCGGTGCGTCTATCGGCGGAACATGCGGACTATCCCGCCCAGCACTCCAACCAGGGCAATCAACGCCATCATCAGCCACAGCACCCCCACGTGCTCGGTGGGGTCGGCGACGCAGCCGCTGTCTTCATCGCCGCCGTCGTCGCTGGCGGGCGCGCTGGCCGTGCCGCTTGCCGTGAAGTCGTAGCTGCCTTCATCCGGGTCGTCGCAGCTGAAGCTGACCGTGGCGTCGAAGGCCCCCGCGGAGGTCGGCGTGATGGTGACCGTGAAGCTGGTCGAGTTGCCCGGCGCAATGGTCGTGGGGCCCGGCTGGAGGGTGACCACGGCCGTGCAGTTGGCGCCCGCGGCGGCGGCCACCACGCTGGTGATCGCCAGGTCGTCGCTGCCGGTGTTGTGGATGGTGTAGACCAGCACCAGGTCAACGCCGGGCTGGGCGCCTGCCAGCGCGTCGCTGCCGCCGTCGGCGATCACAGTGACGCCGCGCCGCACCTCGACATCCTGCTGGATGCCCGTGCCGCTGACGCCCCAGTCGAAGGGATTTTCGTCGGGGTCGTCGTTGGCGATGCTGACGCTGAAGCTGAAGGCGCCGGCGGCCGTGGGCGTGACCTCGATGGTGAAGGTCGTGGCGCCGCTGGGCGCGATCACCGAGGCGCCCGGCGCGGCCGTGAGCACTGCGCTGCAGTTTGCCTGCGCGCTGATCGCCACCCCGTTGGTAAGGCTCAGGTTGCCGGCGCCGCTGTTGGTGATGGTGTAGACCAGGCTGAGCGGCACGCCCACGGGGGCGTTGCCGAGGGCATCGTTGCCTCCGTCGGCGATCGCCGCGCCGCGCGACAGGCCGATCTCGCCGGGAGTGCCCTCCACGTTCAGCCACGCCATTTCGCCGCTGTTGCCGGGCAGGGACGGGGCGATCACGAAGTCGATGCTGAAGTTCATGCCGGCGAGGTCGATGCCCAGGTCGCTGAACTGGGCGACCCCGTTCACCACGGCGACGCCCGCCGCGTCGCTGCCAGTCAGCGCCGAGGCGCCGCTGTTGGGGTCGTTGACGATGCCCGGCGTAACGGTGCCCGTTGCCCAGTGGCAACGCACGCCGTTCACGTCCTGCACCTCCACCAGCGGCTGCACCAGGAAGGGCAGGCCCGCATAGGCCAGGTCGGGACGCTCGCCGATGCGCACGTGGTCGGCGGGGCCGCAGACCCAGATCACGTCGAACAGCAGCAGGGGCATGCCGGCGACGATGCCGCCGGAGGCTTCCGCCACGCCGCCCTGCAGGCTGAACAGCTGGATCTTGCCGGAGTGCTGGCCGCCGGCGGTGATGCTGGCGTTGAAGGTAATCGCCATGCCCCAGCGCTCAGTGGCGCCCTGGGCGATGGTGCGTTGCGCGGCGCCCAGGCCTGTCAGGTCGAAGCTGAGGGTGCCGGCGTTGATCGCGCCCGTCACCAGCAGCTCGCCGGAATCCAGGGCGTCGTTGGCGTTGGCGTCGTCGAACAGCTTGATCGACGCGATGTCGGTGGCGTTCAGCCCGCCGCCCCAGTCGTTGACCTCAAGCAGCAGGTCGATGCTGTCCACCACGCTGTTGCCCGCGAGGCCCTGCAGCTCAAGGAAACAGGCGGCCTGGTCGGGCGTGGTGTCGCCGCGCACGCCGACGGGCTGTGAAGTCTGGAAGGTCAACAGGAACGCGCTGGAGTTGTCCGACCAGGTCACGTCCGTGCCGACCGCTGATCCGTCGCTGTCCTGCGCCTCGGCCTGCGCGGCCGTGACGCCCGCGCCGAAGTTGCCGCCGCTGGCCGCCCGGAACTGGAGGGCGGTCGCCGAGCCGATGGTGACCAGGGAGCTGGTGGAGGCGTCAAAGGTGACCAGCTCGGCGACCGGGGTGGAGCCCGCGTCCAGGCCGTTGAGGGTAAGGTGCGTGCCGGCGCCCTGGCCCGACTGGAAGCTGGTCTCGGACAGGATGGCCAGGCGCGTCCCGGCCGCGAGTTGCAGGCCGTCGGCGTCGTAGTTCGAGATCACGCTCTGGGCGATCGCCACGCCGGGCAGGAAGCCGCCGCCGACGCCGGCCAGCGTGATGCTGAGTTCGCCGGGCGCCGAGGCCGTGACCGTCGAGCCCAGCAGGATGGCCGCCACGGCGGCGGGGTTGCAGCTGATCGTCCAGGGGCCCGCGCTGGTCAGGGTGGCGCCCAGCACCAGCAGCACGCCGTGGGGCTGCACGGAGAGTGTGCCGCCCGAGGCGAAGGTGGCCACGCTGCCTTCCTGGATGCCGAGCTCGGCCCCGGAATCCGCCACCTGGGCCAGGTTGTTGCCCACGGACAGGTTGCCGCCGATGGTCGCAACGACGTTGTCCTTGAGGTGAAGCTGGCCGCCGCCGCCCGCGTTGGAGGCGGGGCCGGAGCCGTCATGCAACTCGACGTTGCCGGCCACGCTCAGGGTGACGCCCTCGAACTGGGCGTCCATCGAGTCGTTTTCATCGCCGGCCTGGTGGTCAACGGTGTCGCCCTCGATGGTCAGGCTGGCGAACATGATCACGCCCGACGCGGGCGCCAGGCGGCGGAAGCGCACGGAGCTGCGCCCGCTGCCGGCGCTCTGCTCACCGACCGTGTCGCCGAAGCTGATATTGCCGGCGCCGCGCTGCAGCGCCTCGACGTAGGCGTTGCCCGAGGCGCGCCCGAACCGGACCTGTCCGCTGACCGTGAAGTCGCCGTCCTTGAGCGTGATGCCGCCGCCGATGCGGGTGTTGAACCCGCCCGACGCGATCGCCAGGCCGTTGTCGCCCTCCAGTGTAATCGCGCCGCCGTTCTGGCCCGTCAGCTCCAGGTTGCCGCTCAGCGCCAGGGACAGCGCCAGCGAGGTCGAGCCCCACACGCGGATCGCGGCCACGGTGCCCGACACGTTGGTGAGCTGGCCGGGCGGCGTGACGCTGCCGTCGAACACGGCGTCGTCGCCCGCGGCGGGCAGCGTGTCACCGGCCCAGTTCTGGGCGTTGCTCCAGTCGGTGCCCGTGCCGGATGGGCCGCCGTCCCACAGACGGCTGCCCTGGGCGAACAGCACCGGGGCGATCAGGATGGCGAGAAGGAATGGCAGAGTACGCAGCATGGCTTTCCCCTTGGTCCAGGTTTCTCAAAAGCGGCCGCGGGGAGAGGGTGCACGCGGGGGTTGGATGCGGGCCGCTGGAACAAGCATGCGGTCTCGCACGAAAAATCGGAAACGATTGCTCACCCCCGCCGTGCAATACCGCACGGGGGCGAAAGAGCAATGCAATTGCGCATCGGGCTAGTAGGCCGGGCCCCGGAAGGGCGACCAGAAGAAGGTTCGCAGGTTGCTGAACTGGAAGCTGAAGCCGAAGGTGAAGCCCTGCGTGCTGAAGTTGCTGCCGTCCACGTTCATCCAGCGCCAGCCCGCCGTCAGCAGCAGGTGCCGGAAGACCTGCACATGCAGCCGCACGCCGAACTCGTTCACGCCCGTGCCGTCAAAGTAGTGGGCGCGCGAGACATAGCCCTCCAGCTCAAGGGGCCACACCGGGTACAGGCTTACGCTGGCCCGGTAGCTGGGGCCCACGCGTGTCAGGCCGCGGGTTTCATCGAAGCCTGACAGGCCGATCGCGAAGTCCGCATAGCCGAACTGCGCCAGCGGGATGGTCAGTCCGATGTGCCCGCGCGCGTCGGTGACGCCGGCCCAGTCGCGCACCTCGCCGGCCAGGTAGCCGCTTTCGCCGGTGCGGGCCAGCTGTGTGAAGCTGACGTCCAGCAGGAACAGGCCCATGCGCGCGCGCATGGCGCCGGCGAAGCCGAAGTAGCCGTTGGGCGCCAGCCACATCTCGTTGTGGAAGTCGAACCAGATGTCGCGCGCCACCAGGTCGTCGCCGGTGTCGATGCCGAAGGGCCCGTCATAATACGGGTACGGCGCCCGGTTCGCCCACAGCCCCCAGGGCGGCTTGATGTCGAATCCCGGCTCGGCCGTGTCTTCCTCGGATGTCTGGGCGCGGAAGTGCGCCGGGAAGTCGAACGCCGACAGCACCCCGGCAGGGACGGCGCAAAGCAGCAGCAGCATCAAGGCGCGAAAAACCATAAGGGGCGGAGTATAGGGGGGATGATGGATTTTGGATTTCGGATTTTGGATTGAATTGCCCCGGGGGCGCGAAATCACCGCTCGGCGCTAAACTGGCACGACTCAAAGAGCTTCAGGTAAGGCATTGAGCCACGGATGGACACGGATGAACACGGATTGTTGCGAACCAGGCCGGAAACCGGGCTTCCCTCCGTGTGCACCTGTGTTTATCCGTGGTTCAACCTGCAGTCGCAGCAACCGATTGGATGAACGACTCCGTGACTGAATCCAAAATCCAAAATCCGGAATCCAAAGTCGATCAGCGCCTGGCGCCGCTCCTGAAGCTCCGCGGCCTTGAGGCCACTCACCTGCTGATCAACGAGATCTACGCCTCCATCCAGGGCGAAAGCACCCATGCCGGGCGGCCCTGCGTGTTCATCCGCACGGCCGTGTGCAACCAGCGCTGCAGCTACTGCGACACGGCCTACGCCTTCACGGAGGGCGAGGCGCTGCACATTGACGAGGTGGTGAAGCGGGCGCTGGCGTTGTGGGACTGTCCCGGAGGTTCGGGACTGTCCCAGACTTCGGCCGGGCACCAAGCTTCGAAAACGGGGACAGTCCCCAACGGCGGGGACAGTCCCCATGGCATTCCCCTGGTCGAGATCACCGGTGGCGAGCCGCTGCTGCAGCCCCTGCTGCCCGAGCTGTGCGAGCGCCTGCTGGCCGCGGGCTGCGAGGTTCTGATCGAGACGGGCGGCAGCCACGACATCTCGCGCGTGCCCCAGGGCGTGCACGTGATCCTGGACATCAAGACCCCCGGCAGCGGCGAGGAGCACGCCAACGACTACGGCAACCTGAAGCGCCTGCGCGCTGGCGACGAGGTCAAGTTCGTGCTGACGTCACGGGCCGACTACGAATGGTCGCGCGAGCTGGTACTGCGTGAGAAGCTGGCCGAGCGCGCCACGCTGCTGTTTTCGCCGGCCTTCCGGCGCGTTGAGCCCGCGCAGCTCAGCGCCTGGCTGATCGAGGACCGCCTGCCGGTGAGACTTAACCTGCAATTGCACAAGTTTATCTGGCCGCCCAACAAGCGCGGAGTATAGCCCGACCTTTGACGGCAAGGCCTGCCGGGCTAACCTATTGGTCTTCCTTCTCTCTGCGGCAGGGTCGCTATGACTGAACCTCGGCGAAACGCCAGCGACCACGGTGCGCCCGGCCCCCACGGCGCGCCGATGGACCCGTCCGCCGACGAAAAGGAAGACATCACCGACCTGATGCAGGAACTCACCGAGGAGCACAAGCGCCGCCGCTCTTCCGGTGAGACCTCGCTGGACCTGCGCGAGTTCGAAGAGCCGCAGCAGGCCATCAGCAACCCCTACTTCCGCCCGCAGCAGGCGCCCGACCCCACGGCCGAGCTGCCGGCGCTGCGCCCGCTGTCTGACGCGGTGATCAACCCGGTGAAGATGCCGGAGCAGTCCGAGGCCATCGCGCTGGAGCCCGCCAGCGAAGACAGCACCCTCAATGAAGCCATCCTGACCAAGCGCCTGCCGCTTCCGCCCAAGGCGGAGAAGCAGGAAGTCACGATGGAGGAGATCGAGAGCGTCGTCGCCTACATCCCCGAGGCCAAAGGCAGCGACACCGAGATCCGCAAAGTGCTGCCCCAGAGCCAGGTGATCCAGGACCCGGGGCTGCTGTTCAACGCGGCCGACATCAGCGACCTGCAGCAGCGTGTGGACCGGGGCCTGCTGGCTTCGCTGACCCGCGTGCTGCGCGCCCGCACGGAGGCCCTGCTGCAGGCGACCGGCAGCGTGCCCTTTGACCTGGACTATTACTCACTGCGCTCGGTCAGCAACGGCGCCAGCATCATCGAGAACCCCACGCTGCTCGAGATGGCCTTCGTCGGTCGCGTCTACGAGGAAGAACCGGTGCTCAGCTGGGCGCGCGAGGCGCTGCTGCGCAAGTGCCGGGCCGCCGGCGGCCGCTTCCATGACCGCGCGGGCGCCGACCCGGAAACCCCGCCCGGGCGCGGCTGCGCGACGGCCTTGCGCGACGTGGTGCTGGCGATGGACTTCCTGAGCCCGGTGCTGTCTGAGCAGGACCGCGCCGAGGTCGCCGCCGCGCTGTACCAGAACGGCCTGCGGCTGGCGCAGTTCATCAACGACCCGCGCAACAACGCGCCGGCGAACATCAGCGAAACGGGCGCCATGGCGCTCGGGCTGGCCGGCCTGCCGCTGATGAACTTTGAACCCTACTACGGCCACGCCCGGCGCTGGACCGACAGCGCCGAACAGCGCGCGACCGCCCTGCTGGAAAGCCGCATCGCCGAGAACGGGCGCCCGGCCGCCAGCGACCTGGCCGGGCTGGTTGAGCTGATGCGCTTCCTGCTGCCGTTCACGCAGGCCTTCAAGCGCTACTACGGCGACGACATGCTGATGGGCGAGGGCGGCAACCTCAGCGCCCTGCCCAGCTGGGTGGCGCACCAGTTCGGGCACAACCGCAGCGGCCTGTTCGCCAGCGGACGGCTGTCGGTCACCGACCTGTTCGGCGCCACGCCCCTGCTGGCCAAGACGGCCGACACCTACCGTGACGGCGTGGCCCAGTGGCTGCTGCACCAGGTCAGCGTGGCGGGCGCAGCCCAGCGCGCCGGCAACGAGGAGCGCCCCTCCACCAAGTACCGCATCGAGCTGCCGGCGCTGCCCGGCATCGACAGCGTGCTGACCAGCGTGTTCTATGACCCGGGCCTGCAGGTCACCAGCCCGGACACCGCCATGGCGCCGGGCGCCAGGCTGTCCGAGACGCGCGCCGTGGTGCGCAGCGACTGGGACCCCAGCAGCCCCATCGTCACCCTGCAGGCGGACCTCGGCACCCTGCCCTACGTGCAGCTTGCCAGCTCGGGCGTTGACCTGAAGCTGGTCAGCGACGACGCGGTGTTCCGGGACATCGGCGGATTCAGCGTCAGCGGGCGCGTGCGCGACTACATCGACCTCGGCGCCGCCGCCTACATCAACGGCGACTACAAGGGCAGCGAAGGCAGCCTGGCCCAGCGCCACCTGCTGTACCTGCGCACCGAGGGCGTGTGCCTGCTGTTCGACCGCTACGACATCGGCGACGGGCGCACCCTCAAGCGCGCCGGCCTGCGTATCGAGGGCAGCGAAGAAGTCGGCGTGGTGGACCGCGGCACGCTCGCCGTGCGCGCCAGCGACGGCTCGGACCGCCAGGCCCGCTTCATCTTCTTCAGCAACGGTTTCAGCCAGGGCGTCGAGGAAACGCCGCCCGGCCTGGGCGTCGAGTTCGCGCGCGGGCGCGGCGACCTCGCCACCATCATCACCCTGGGACGCGCCGGGCGCCTGCCGCCGGTGCGTCGCATCAACCCGGAAGAGCGCGGGCGCGTTTACCGCACCACCATGGGCGACGGCGCCGTGCTGTTCAACGGCTGGCCCAACGGCATGCCGCAGCAGTGCGGCTGGGTGTGGACCGACGCCCTGATGTGCTACGTCGATCGCCGCGACGACTACCCCGGGCGCTACGTGGCCATCAAGTCCACCAGCGTGCTGGCCTACGACATGCAGGAGGGCATCCACATCGGCTTCGGCGCCAGCCATCCCGAAGACCCCGACAAGCCCGTCGAGTTCAGCCTGTGCGCCGCGGGCGCGCAGGCCGTGCTGCACCTCAGCACCCGCGCGCACCTGCGCGTGGCCTTCCCCGGCCTGAAGAAGGTGTTTGTGGACGGCACCGAGGTCGAGATTGAGGGCGACGCCAAGGTCTACGTGATCAGCCAGCCGCTCGAGCCCGGGCGCCACCTGGTCGAGTTCGAGCACGAGAGCCCGGGCCCGGAAAGCGTGATCATCTCGCCCCGAGAAGACGAGCTCAAGGGCGGCGAGTTCACCCTGCACGCCAGCATCGGCGACCCCATCGGCATCGAGAGCGCGCGCCTGCTGGTAGACGGCGACTACCTGGGCGCCACGCTGGAAGCCGGCCCCTGGGTCTGGAAGGTCAACGCGGCCGCGCTTTCGGAAGGCCCCCACGAGGCCGTGATTGAGGCCAAGGACGTGCTGGGCCACGTGCGACGCAGCGAGCCGCGCATCTTCATCGTGGACAATACCGCGCCCGAGGTACAGCTGCTGGCGCCGGCCGACAACAAGAAGGCGCGCGGAGTGGTAACGTTCGTGGCCGAGGCCTTCGACCAGAACGGCGTCGAACGCGTGCAGTTCTGCGTAGACGGCAAGAAGGTCGGCGAGCCCGTCACCACGCCGCCCTACGCCCGCGAGATCGACACCAGCGCGTTCCCCGACGGCGCCCACGTGGTCACCGCGCTGGCCTTTGACGCGGCCGGCAACCTGGGCCAGTCCAACGCCGCGCGCATCGTGCTGGCGAACAACGCGCCGCCGCCGCAGATGGTGAAGCTGAAGATCAAGCCGCCGGTGCTGGCGGTGAAGCCGCTCGAGGAAGTGCAGCTCGAGTGCATCGGCATCGACGACGAAGACGGCGAACAGCCGGTGCGCGTGCAGTGGCGCAGATTGAAGGGCCAGGGCGTGGTGGACAAGAACAACATATTCACCGCCCCCGGCAACGAGGGCCCCGTGGTGATGGAGGCCCAGATCGCAGGCACCACCGTGCGCGCCAAGCTGCACGCCGTGGTTTCGCTGGAGTGATGGTCGAACGGAACCAGGCGGCCGGACGGGCGTCCGGGCCGCCTGGTTTATGTTGCGGGGCGAAGCGGAGAGACTCGGGCAAAGTCTCAGGGGGGCGTGCGCGCCTCACCCCGCAGTGGATCAGGCCTTGGCCCTGGCGCGGTGGCTGCGGGTCAGGCTGCCGAGCACTTCACCGGCGCGGGCCGGGTCTTCAGCGCGGGCGATCTCGGAGCGGCTGATCACCCCGACCACGCGGCCGTTGCTGTCGGTGACCAGCACGCGGCCCTTGCCGCTCTGCATCATCTTCTCTTCGGCGGCGCTGAGTTTGTCGCTGGGGGACACGGCGAGCAGCGGCTCTTTCGACATGATTTCCTTGAGCGGCGTGTCGGCGTTCTTCCGGTCGGCGATCAGGCGCAGGGCGAGGTCGCGGTCGGTGACCACGCCTTTGGCGCGGCCGCCGGCGTCCACGATGGGTATCAGCCCGATGTTGTTGTCGCGCATCAACTGCGCCGCGCGGCTGGCGGGGTCCGATTCTTTGCAGGTCTGGACG
Source organism: Planctomycetota bacterium (assembly GCA_022071975.1). GTDB lineage: Bacteria > Planctomycetota > UBA8742 > UBA2392 > UBA2392 > JACKID01. The sequence goes on along the minus strand of JAJVIO010000073.1, from coordinate 26,238 downwards.
TTGCGGGACATGACTTCTTCGCAGAATCCCTTCATGGTCGGTTCTCCTTGTTCACGCGTCCGGTGAGGCATAGCGGGGGCCGGTTGGTGGAAGCCCGGCCCCCGTTTTTTGAGCCGGCTGATGCCGGCACGACTGTGCTGGGTGCCTGCCCGGAACCTCGCGACGGCTTGGATCGGCTTCGGCTCTCGCCTTGCCGGGCCCTGCTGCCGGCTGACCCTTGGTCAGCAAGAGGCACAGGCCAGTGTCTTTCGGACAACTCACCGAAAGTCGTGTGCGTCGGTTGCCGGACAGGCAAGTGATATGAAGCAACCGCTGTGCCAGAGCCGGTCAGGCCGCTAACACAGCAGCGGTGGGCGGGCGGATGGGCATCAAGCAAGATTTGGTGTGTCAGCCGAGTGCAGCGGGGAATAGTTCACGACAGCCCGTGCGATATTCCGCAACAGTGGTACGCGGAACAGGTAACGGCCCACAAACAAAGACGCCCGGCGTTGGCCGGGCGTCTTTCCTGTCATGGTTGAAGCTACTTCTGTTTACGGCGCCTGCGCAGCAGGGCAACGACCGGCGCCAGCAGGAACAGCAGCGCGCTGCCGCCCGGGGCCGCGGCGCAACCGCCTCCGCCGCCTCCACCACCGCCGCCTCCGACGGTTCCGAAGCTGGAGTAGCCGAAGGTCTGCGTCAGCGTCTGCGGCGCGAGGCCGCCGCTGGTGATCACGATCGGCAGGCCGGTGCCGCTGCCCGGCGGAACCGTCAGGCCGGTCACCTGGGTGCCGCCGGTGATGACCGGTACGCCCGCGCACAGCACACCGCCGATGGTGACGGTGAACGGCGTCGCGAAGCCCGAGCCGGTAATGGTGATCGAAGCGCCGCCCGCGAAGCCGTCACTGAGGGGGGTGAAAGTGGTGACGAAGAAGTCCACCAGCGACAGCACGCTGCTGTTCGGCTGCGGCGTGCCCAGCAGCGGGGTGACCGCGCCGGCCTGCACGTCGGACGCGTTGGCAACCGACAGGCTGTAGGTGATCGAGGTGACCGCGCCCACGCCGGCCGTGGCCAGCACGTTCACGCGCACCCAGATGTCCTTGGTGGAAGAGTTGGCGACCTGCAGCGCCGTGGTGAAGGTGGCCGTGACCGTGGGCGAGGCGCCCGCGCCCTGGAACAGCAGGGTGTCGGTGCCGGCATTGAACACGCCGTCGCCGTCGTCCTCGTACACCTGCACGCCGTCCGTGGCCGACATGTCAGTCGCCCAGTTGCCCGTGCCGGCGGTCGTGAAGGTGATGGCGGTGACGGACACGTTGTCGTTGGTGGCCGTGAGACGGAACTTCGCGATCACGTGGGCCTGCGCGGTGCCGGCCTTGAGCGTGGCGTTGGCCGGCGGCGTGGGGCCGTTGCCGATGGTGATGGCAGGGGCGTCGATGATCAGCGCCGTGCTGTCCACGTTCACGTCGCCCGTCACCTGGCCGCCCGTCGGCGGGGTGGCCTGCACGCCCGTCAGGCGGGCGTTCAGGGTCTGGCCGAAGGTGGCGGTGCCGGCCAGCGTGCCGACCAGGAAGAAGCGGCGGCTGGTGGTGGCGGGGAAGGCGGTGTTCACCAGCTGCGCAGCGTAGTTGTTGCTGACGTCGAAGGAGACCACGGCCGCCGCGACGGCCAGCTGGTCCGCCGCGTCGTAGGTGCCGCTGGCGTTGGTGTCTTCATACAGCCCAAGGGTGTTGTAGGCGGTGTTGTGGTTGGCGGTGCCGGTGCCCTGGAACTGCAGCTCGGTGACGGTCCAGGCCTGCGCCTGGGTGCTCAGCGTGCCGTCCCAGATCACGTGGCCGATACCGCCCGGGCCCTGGCTGTTGCTGTCCACGGTGGTGGCGGCGCCCGGGCCGTTCAGTGCCACGGCCAGGCTGTTGGCCATCACCATCAGGCCGGGGGCGGGTCCGCCGGCCGGGGCGGGCAGGCCGTTGATGTTGGTGCCTGTCGCGGCGCCGGAAGCGGCGGTCAGCTGGGTGGCGAATTCCGCCTGGTGCGCGGTGTTGATGTCAAAGGTCAGCACCACGAAGTACTCGCGGGTGTCGCCGGCGGCGAACTGGCTTTCCGTGCCGGAGAGCGTGAAGGTGACCTGGTTGGAGGCGTTGAAGCCGGTCTGCGAGTTCACCAGTACGTCCACGCCCGCGTCGTAGTTGCTGTTGCCGTTGTCGTCGCGGTACAGGTCAGCCTGCGTCACGTCGGTCTGCAGGCTGCCGCCGGTGGTGGTGCCGGTGAAAGTCAGGCTGGTCAGCGTGTTGTTCTGGCCGTTGGGGTACGAGATGGTGAATTCCTGCACCACGTTGCCGCCGGTGCCCGCGTAGCCGGTGCCCTGGGTGGCGGGGCTGGTGTCAGCGATGTTGAAGTCCGGCGCCAGGATCACCAGGCCGGCCATCGTGGTGGAAGGCAGGCCCGAGGCGGCCGGGGTCACGGCCGTCACGGTGAACTGGAACGTGTGGCCGGTGGCCGCGGTGCCGTTCAGCTTGACCACCACGAAGTAGGTGCGCGACTCGCTGGCGGAGAAGGCCTGCTGGCCGGCCTGCACGTTGAAGGTGAGGTTGCCGTTGTCGGCGGGGAAGGCCGTGGCCGCGCTGCCGATCAGCACGTCGTTGGCGAAGTCGAAGCTGCCGGTGGCGCCGGCCGCGGAATCGCGGTACACGGCGACTTCGCTGAATGCCGCGGCGTCGTCACCGGTGCCGCCGGCCGAAATGGTGAACGAGGTAAGGTTGGCCGCGATGGCGCCCGCCTGCAGGCTGAACACGCCGGCCTGTACGCCGTTGCCGCCCGTGCCGGTGGCGTTGGAGTACACGTTTTGCGCCGTGCCCACCGTGGCGGTCGCGTTGAACTGCGGGATGACCACCAGGCCGGCCATCGTGGTGGTGGGCAGGCCCGCCATGCCGGTCGGGCTGGAGCTGCCGCCGGTCAGCGTGAACTGGAAGGTGTGCGCGTTGGCGGCGCTGCCGTTCAGCTTGACCACCACGAAGTAGGTGCGCGTCTCGGTGGCCGCGAAGGTGCGTTCGGCGACCTGCACGTTGAAGGTCAGGTTGCCGTTGTCGGACGGGAAGGCGGTGGCCGCGCTGCCGATCAGCACGTCGTTGGCGAAGTCGAAGCTGCCGGTGGCGCCGGCCGCGGAGTCGCGATAGATGGCGACTTCGCTGAACGCCGCGGAGTCGTCGCCCGTACCGCTGGCCGTGATGGTCAGCGACAGCAGGTCAGCGATGCCCGCGCCGTTGGCGACGGTGAACACGCCGGCCTGCACGCCGTTGCCGCCAGTGCCGGTGGAGTCCGCGTAAACGTTCTGCGCGGAGCCCGCCGTGGCGCTGGCGGTGAAGGGCGCGACGATGCTCAGCCCGACCATGGTGGTGGTGGGCAGGCCCGAGGCGCCCGAGGGCGTGTTCGTCACAGCCGTCACCTGGTACTGGAAGGTCTCACCGGCGGCGGCGCTGCCCGCCAGCTTGACCACGATGAAGAAGGTGCGGGTTTCGCCGCTGGCGAAGGCCTGCTGGGCGGCCTGTACGTTGAAGGTCAGGTTGCCGTTGTCGGCGGGGAAGGCCGAGACGGCGGTGCCGATCAGCACGTCGTTGGCGAAGTCGAAGCTGCCCACGCTGCCGGAAGCCGAGTCGCGGTAGAGGGCGACCTCGCTGTAGTCGGCCGAGTCGTCACCGGAGCCCGAGGCCGCGATGGTGACCGACAGCAGGCTGGCGGTCGCGCCCGAGGCGCAGCTCACGGTGAACAGGCCGGCCTGGATGCCGTTGCCGCCCGTGCCGGTGGCGTTGGCGTACACGTTCTGCGCGGTGCCCGCCGTGGCGCTGACGGCGATCGGGTTGGTGATGTTGATGCCGGCCATCACCGTGGAAGGCAGTCCGCTCACGCCGCTGGGTGTGCCCGTGATGGCGGTGACCTGGTAGCTGAAGGTGTCGCCCACGGAGGCCGATCCGTTCAGCTTCACCACCACGAAATAGGTGCGCGTCTCGCCCGCGCCGAAGGTCTGCTGCGCGGCGGGGACGTTGAACACCAGGTTGCCGTTGTCGGCCGGGAAAGTGGTGTTGGTGGCGATCAGGATGTCGTTGGCGAAGTCGAAGCTGCCGGTGGCGCCGGCTGCCGCGTCGCGGTAGACGGCGACTTCACTGTAGGCCGTGCTGTCGTTGCCGCTGCCGCTGGCAGTGATGGTGATCGACTGCAGGTCGGCGCCGCCCGCGCTGGGCGTGGCAACCGTGAACAGGCCCGCCTGCAGGCCGTTGCCGCCGGGGCCGGTGGCGTTGGCGGTAGCGCCAGCGGAGGTGCCGGCCGTGGCGGTCACGATGAAGGGCGCCGCGATGTTCAGGCCGTTCATCACGGCGGAAGGCGTGCCGGCCGTGGTAGCGCCGGAGCCCACGGTGATGGCGTCAATCTGGTACTGGAAGGTCTGGTTGGCGGTGGCCGAGCCGTTCAGCTTCACGACCACGAAGTAGGTGCGCGAGGTGGAGACGGCGATGGTCTGCTCGGCGGCCTGCACGTTGAACACCAGCGTGCCGTTGTCGGTGCTGAAGCCGCTGGCCGCGGTGTCGATCAGGATGTCGTTGGCGAAGTCGAAGCTGCCCACGCTGCCCGAGGCCGCGTCGCGATAGATGGCAACCTGGCTGTAGGCGGCGCTGTCGTCGCCGGTGCCGGCGGCGCGCAGGGTGATGGTAAGCAGGTCCGCGGAGCCGAGGCCGGTGTTGGCGACGGTGAACAGGCCGGCTTCCAGGCCGTTGCCGCCCGGGCCTTGCGCGCTGGCGACCACCTGCTGAGCGGTGCCCGGCGTGGCGGTGACAGTCAGGCGGTTACCCAGGATCTCGATGCCTTCCATGATGGCGCTGGCAAGGCCGGAGCCGTCATTGCTGGCGGTGCTGCTGATAGCCGTGACGCGGGTCTTGAAGGTGTGGCCCGGCTGCGGGGTGGTGGCGCCGTTCATGATCACGACCACGAAGAAGCGCTCCGAGGCCGCGCCGGCAATTCCGAGCGGCGTTGACAGTGTAAAGACCTGCGAGCCGTTGTCGCTCGCGAAGGCGGTCACGGCCGTGGCGGCCAGGGAGTCGCCGGCGTCCCAGGTGCCGTTGGTGTTGCTGTCGCGGTAGAGGGCGACCTGGCTGTAGCCGTTCTGGTCAAAGCCGGTGCCCGAGGCCGTGAGGGTGATGCTGTTCAGCGTCACCGCGGTCGCGTTGCTGGTGTTGTACATCACGAAGGTGCCCGCCTGGCGCTGGACGTTGTCCGTGCCGGCGACTTCCACCTTGGTGCCGGGCTCGGCCACGGTGTGCAGGCCGGTGGTCTGGACCTGGTGCGAGAAGCGCACCTGCTGTGTGCCGCTCATGGTGGGCGAATTCGAGAAGCTGGACGAGCTTGAGACATAGTGGCCGAACTGGGTGCCGTTGGCCGGGGCGGTGCCGCCCAGCTTCACGACGATGCTGAAGGTGCGCACTTCGCTGGGGCCGAGCAGAGCGTTGGGGCCGGTGAAGGCAAAGTCGCGATAGGTGGTCCAGGCCGAGGCGTGCTCCTGGATCAGCAGGTCGCTGGCGCTTTCCCAGGCGCCGCTGCCGTTGGTGTCCTGCCACAGCGCCACGTAGGTGCACAGCCCCGAGCCGCTGGACTGGTACGGGTACAGGCGCAGGAAGTTGATGGTCAGGGGCAGCGGGCTGTTGTTGGTCAGCGTGAAGGTGATCATCTGGAAGCCGTTGCCGCCGGGACCGGTCCAGGTCGGGGCGATCGGCCGGTACGGGCTGGGCGGCGTGGCGGCCACGAAGCTGACCGACGGCTGCAGCATGTAGAAGCCGGGCATCAGGGCCGACGGCGTGCCGGAAGCCGGGGCGCCGGTGACGCTGAAGTTGCTCACGTTCACCTGGAAAGTCTGGCCGGTAGTGGGAAGCGTGCTGCCGTTGAACTTCACCACCACAAAGAAGCGCGTGACGCTGGAGGCCGCGAGGCCCAGCGACTGCGTGTAGGTCAGCGTGCCGTCGTTGGCGGCGAACGCCGTCGCGGCCGTGTCGTACAGTGTGTCCGCGGCGTCGAAGCTGCCCTGCGTACCTGAGCTCGGGTTGTCCACGTACAGAGCCACTTCGGAGTAGCCGGTGGAGTCGTCGCCGCTGCCGGAGGCGCCCAGCGTGATCGAGTTCAGAGTCACCGCGCTGGCGGCGTCGTTCTCAAGCACAAAGGTGCCGCTGACCAGGCCGCTGACGTCGTTGGCCCATGCGCCCTGGGTCGCGCCGGTGGTGGGGAAGGCGGCAACCGCGCCGCCGAAGATCCAGTTGGTGTTGTTGCCCGAGTCAACGCCGCCCGGCTGGGCGTAGACGTTGGCCGAGGCGTTGCCGTCCTGCACGTCGCAGTAGCGCGGCAGAACCGCTCCGTTGCGCTGCAGCAGCCACTGCGTGCCGGTGGTGGTGCTGCGCAGCTGAATCTCGTTGCCGGCGGTGCCCTGCAGGAACATCTGGCCGTTGATGGTGACCGTGTCGCCGGCGCCGAAGTTGATGACGCGTCCCGCCACGGTGCAGTTCAGGTGGTAGAAAGTGACGTCGCCCGAGATGGTGGTGGCGGCGGCGCCGGTCAGGTTGACCAGCGAGTTGGCGGCGCCGGTGAAGGTGCCGGTGTTGGTGATGTTACCGCTGATCGAGATTGAGGCGGAGTTCAGCGTCACCGTGCCGGCGCTGGTGATGGAGGAGATCAACCAGCCCAGGCCGGTGCCGAACTGGCCGCCGAGGCTGATGCCGCCGCCCGCGTTGACCGTCAGCGCGCCGATGGTGGCGTTGGTGTTCAGGTTGGTCGAGTTGGTGAAGCTGACTGTGCCCGCGGTCTTCTCGACGCGCAGGTCGGGCAGCGTCCAGGTGTTGCTGGTGGCCGAGCCGTTCATGGTCACGGTCGAGTTGCCGCTGCCGATGAAGCGGCAGACTGCTGCGCCGCTGAACACCACGTGGCACACGCTCGAGAGCGACCAGTTGCCCGTCACCGACACCGTGCCGCCGGTGGCGAAGTAGCCCCAACCGCCGTTGTTGGTGTACATCAAAATGTTGTTGCCGGTGGCGGTGTAGGTGATCGAGCCGCCGCTGATGTCGAAGCGGTGGCCGCTGTTCGCGATTTCGTGGGTGGCGGCGACCGTGACCGTGCCGCCCGTGATCGTGAAACGACCCAGGTTCCACTGGTACACCTGGTTCAGGTTCACCACGCTGGCGCCTGACACCAGCAGCTCGCCACCTACGGTCGGTGTGGTGCTGGCGCCGCCGCCCGTCACGCGACCGGCCGCAGTCAGGTTAAAGCCCGCGGTGTCCAGCGTGCCGCTGGTGATATCCAGGGCGCACAGGCCGCCCGTGCCGGACAGCGAGGTGCTGGTGAGCACCAGGTTGCCGGTCTGGGTCACGATCACCGAGCGGTTGGTCTTGGTGATGTAAAGCCGGTTGATGGTGGTGGTAGACGAGCCGCCGATCGTGGCCGCTGCTGTGCCGTCCAGGCGAATCTGCGCGGTGCCGGCGTTGTAGGTGCCGTCGTTCTGCCAGTTGCCCTTGAGGTTGAGGGTGCCGGTGCCGCCGTTCAGCACGCCGTTGGCCTGGATTGTCAGGTTGTTGCAGGTGGCGGTCGACGACAGCGTCGGCGCGTTGGGCAGGGCGCTGGTGTCAGGGATGATCACCGAGTCGGTTGCCGTCGGCACGCTGGCTGCGCTCCAGTTGGAGGCGGTGTTCCAGTCAGTGCTGGTGGCGCCGGTCCAGGTGTGCTGGGCCGACAGGCCAGCACCGAAAAGGCTGAGTGCCAGGATCAGAAACGAAGCTGCACGAAGCATGGTGTCTCCACGATGAAAAGGGCCACACCGGCCCGCGCCGGAAGATGGGCGGGCAGGAACTGGCGACACGGTTTGAGTAACGAGAGAGGCCGGCGCTCCCGAAGGAAGCCGATCCGTATGCGAAGCGCCAAAAGCGCAGTACTTTTTCATACGACGTGGCGCATTGCAGCGCCGGGCCCCACGACCAACGTCTTCGCCTGACTAAAAAGTACCTTACATCACAATGGAGCGCAAAGTGTTTCGTCGACGTTTACCACCAAAGGTGTGGACCATATAGCATGGTGCTTACTTGCCTGAAACAAAATAATTATGGGCAGATTTTACGTAATTCACATTTTGAGCGTTGGCAGCAATCAAATGTAACCAACATGTTGTATGTATCACAATTCGATTTTGTTACCTACGCTGGATCGCATTGTCCAACAACCGTCTGCCGAGAGTTTACTAAACGATCAGTCAATCGCAGAGCTTCCGGAGATCGCCCGCAACTTGGAAATTTCAAACTGAGATTGTCCGTGAGTTCGACTGAACGCCTGAAACACAGAATCACCCTCAGCCGCCGTTGCGGCGGCCGAATTCGCCCCGGTCTGCTACCGGGCGTTAGCCGTCGGCAGTGATGGCTTCGATCAGTTCTTTGATGGTGGTGTCGGCCTGGTCGGCTGGTACCTGGCAGGTGCCGGCGGCCACGTGGCCGCCGCCGCCGTACTTGAGCATCAGCTCGCCGACGTTGGTCTTGCTGCCGCGGTCCAGGATGCTCTTGCCGCAGGCGATCGCCACGTTCTGCCGCTGCTTGCCCCACATCACGTGCAGGCTGATGTTGCTGTCAGGGAACACCGCATAGGGCATGAAGCGGTTGCCCGCGTAGATCTCATCTTCCTTGCGCAGGTCCAGCACCAGCAGGTTCTTGTACATACGGCCGCAGCGCTCGATCTGCGCGGCGTTGATGGCGGCGTGGCGCTTGTACAGCTCGACGCGCTCGACCACGTCTTCGTCGGTGAGGATTTCTTCGATGCTGCTGGAGCGGATCAGGTCGATCAGCTTGAACATCAGCTCTTTGTTGCTGATCGCGAAGTCATGGAAGCGCCCCAGGCCCGTGCGCGCGTCCATGATGAAGCTGAGCAGCACCCAGCCCTCCGGGTGCAGGATTTCTTCGCGTGTGAACTGCGCGCTGTCGGACTTGTCCACGGCCGCCATCAGCTGCTCGGTGATGTGCGGGAACTTCTTCGCGCCGCCGTAGTGCTTCCAGATCACGCGCGCGGCCGAGGGGGCGTGCGGGTCGGTGATGAAGTTGTCGGCCTTGCCCACGCGGCTGAGCTCGGAGGCGTGGTGGTCGAAGGCGAGGTGCACGCCCTCTACATAAGGAAGATTGGCGGTGATGTCGCGTTTGCTGACGGGGATCTTGCCGTCCTGCATGTCTTTGGGGTGGACGAACTCGATGCTGTCGATCAGGTCGAGTTCCTTCAGCAGCGCCGCCGACATCAATCCGTCAAAGTCGCTGCGCGTGATCAACCGGTACTTGTCCGCCATCGCACCCTCCATGAAGCCGGCATCATAGCCGTCTGCCCCACCAAAGGTCCATGCACCTGTGCGGCGCGCGGCCCGGAGCGTGCTTTCCGGCGCTTTGCGAATGTGCGATCCGAATCCGGATCAACCCGGCTCCGCGAATTCCAAATTCGCAACACGACTTGCGGACGGATTTTTCGCCCGCCGGCTCGCGCTGCTACATTTGAGGCACAGCGGAGTTGGGGGTGGCTTGCATGTACAGGAGCCACCATGCGGTACAGATTGCCAGTGACAGCCTGCCTTTGCCTGCTGCTTGCCCTTGCGGCCTGCACCCAGGGCGAAGGCGGAACAGCCGGCGGAAACAGCCCCGGCGCCTTGAACATCACCACGTCGGCCTTGCCGGGCGCCACGGCCGGGCAGGCCTACAGCCAGCCGGTAACCGCCGCGGGCGGCACCGGCAGCGGTTACAGCTGGGCCGTGGTCGGGGGTGCGCTGCCGATCGGCCTGTCGCTGGCTGACGGCACGCCGGCGGCGACGCTTTCCGGTACGCCCGGCGTCACCGGCACGTTCAACTTCACCGTGCAGGTGACTGACGACGGACTCAACACCGCCACGGTCAATCTCAGCATCAGCGTGGCCGCGCCGGCGCAGCCGCTGGCCATCACCACCGGCACGTTGCCGGGCGGCGCCATGGGCGTGCCCTACGCGGCGGTGATCCAGGCCGCCGGGGGCAGCGGCCCCTACGGCTGGAGCGTGGTCGGCGGCACGCTGCCCGGCGGCTTGACGCTGGTCAACGGCACGCCGGCCGCCACGCTGTCCGGTGCGCCGACCGCCACCGGCGTTTTCGCCTTCACGCTGCGGGTCACCGACGCCGCGGCCGCGGTCGTTGACCGCGCCTTCAGCATCACGGTCGGCACGGTGCCGCTGATGATTACCACCACCTCGCTGCCCAGGGGCACGGTCGGTCACGCCTATTCCGCGACCATCGAGACCGCGGGCGGCAGCGGCACAGGCTACAGCTGGTCGGTCACCGGCGGGACGCTGCCCGCCGGGCTCAGCCTGGTCGGGAACGGCCGCACCGCCGACATCACGGGTACTCCGACCGCCGTCGTGGGCACGCTGCCCGTCACGTTCGAGGTGCAGGATCCGGGCAGCGGTCGCACGGCCAGTGTCAGCCTTGTGCTGCAGGTGGTCGGGCCGGTGCAGATCGGCACGGGGTCCGTTGCGGCGGCGGCCTTGAATCAGCCTTACCAGGCGTACATCTCTGCGGTCTACGGCACCGAGAGCGGCTACATCTGGGCGCTGGTCGGGGGCGCGCTGCCGCCCGGCCTGTCGCTGACCGGCGGCACTCCTTCCGCCACGATCAGCGGTACGCCGACCGCCGTCGGCAGCTACGGCTTCACGCTCGAGGTCAACGACAACGGCGACACCCATACGCGCGCCTACACGCTTGAAGTTACCAGCGCGCTGGCGATCACCACCGGCAGCCTGCCCGCCGCAGACTCCGGCGTGGCCTACAACCAGCTGGTAACCGCCGCGGGCGGCGCAGGAGTTTACAGCTGGAGCGCGAGCGGGCTGCCGGCCGGGTTGTCGCTGGCATCCGGCACGCCTTCGGCCACCCTCAGCGGGACGACCACCGCGGCGGGCGACTACACGGTCCTGCTGCAGGTGTCCACGCCCAACTGGATGGTCGCGCAGGCGTGGTTCACCCTCACCGTGAACCCCGGCGGCTTCCAGCTCACGGGCGCTGCGCTGCCGGACGGCGCGGTTGCCGCGAGCTACAGCGAGACCATCGCAACCACGGGGGGCGCGCCCACCAGCTGCGCCATCCTCGCGGGCGACCTGCCGCCGGGGCTGTCCATCTCCGCCACGGGCGTGGTCTCGGGGATTCCCACCGCCACCGGCCTGTTCCGCTTCCTGGTGGAAGCGACCGAGGCGGGCGGCCAGTCCGATCGCAAGTACATCGACATGGAGGTGCTGCCGGCCAACACCACGCTGACCGTCACCACCACCTCGCTGCCCGACGCCACCCAGGGCACCGCCTACGCCGCATGGCTTACGGCATACGGCGGCACCAACAGCGGCTATGCCTGGTCGCTGGCCGGCGGCGCCCTGCCGCCGGGCATCAGTATCAACGGCGAGTTGCTGACGGGCACGCCGACAGCGTCGGGCGGTTTCAGCCTGACCCTGCAGGTCACGGACTCGGGCGCGAACAGCGCGCAGGCGACGCTCACGCTGACGGTGTCGCCGGCCGCGCAGGCGCTGGAAATCGCCACCGGCAGCCTGCCGGACGGGATCGACGGCCAGCCCTACAATGAAGGCGTCAGCGCCCGTGGCGGCACGCCGCCCTACAACTGGAGCGTGACGGCCGGCAGCCTGCCGGCGGGCACGGTACTGGCGGGGGGCACGCCCGCGGCTGCGATCCACGGCGTGGCGCAGCAGGGCAGCTACTCGTTCGTGCTGCAGGTGGAGGACGCGGCGGGCCTGGCCGCGACGCAGTCGTTCGGAGTGGTGGTCAGCGCGAACGCCCCGCTGGCGATCGACACCGACTACCTGCCGCCGCCGATGCTGGGTGCGGCGTACTCACAGGCGCTGACGGCCTCGGGCGGCGCCGGCGGTTACAGCTGGAGCAGCCTGGGCGGCGATCTGCCCTTCGGCCTGAGCCTGTCGTCGGGTGCGACCTCCACGCTGTCCGGCACGCCGACCGTGCCGGGGGCGTACCGCTTCGCGATCAGGGTCAGCGACGGGACGGGGGCGTCCTGCGTGCGCGTGTTCACGCTGACGGTCTACGTCACCAGGCCGCTGAAGATCGTGGCGCCCGAGTTCCAGGCGCCGCGCGTCGCGGGCCAGCCCTGGAGCGTCGAGGTGCGGGCCGAGGGCGGCACCGGTACGGGTTACAACTGGAGCTCGAGCTCATTGCCGGGCGGGTTCACGCTCACGCCGAACGGCGCCTCGGCCGTCCTGTCAACGGCGTCGATGCCGGCCACGCTGCCGCTTTACTACGTGGACTTGACCGACTCCGGCGCCAACGCGGTCTCCTGGTTCCCGGGCAACCTCGTCACGAGCGCCTCCCAGGCGCCGCAGGTGAACGCGGCGCTGACCACGGGTGAGCTCCCGGGCGCGATGGTGGGCAAGGCCTGGCGTCTCGAGATCGGCGTGTCGCTGGGCTCCGGCGTGGGCTACGGCTGGAGCGTGGTCTCCGGCGCGCTGCCGCCGGGCATCGCGATGCGCCCTCGCGGCACGGGCGTCGTGCTGGAAGGCGTGCCGCTGGTGCAGGGCGACTGGCACTTCAGCCTGCTGGTGACGGACAGCCTTGGCGCGGCGGGCATGGGCGCCTTCCACTTCCGGGCCGGCAACACGCGCTCGCTGTTCGGGCAGGCGCTGGGCAACGAGTGCGCCTTCGTGCTTGACCGCTCGGGCTCCATGGGCGGGGCGCGCGTGCGCACCCTGCGCGCGGAAATCGAGAACACCGTGCTGCAACTGGAGCCGGGACAGAGCTTCGACTTCGTCACCTTCGAGACCTCCGTCCGAACCATGTGGGGAGAGTTGCGGTCGGCCACACCCGCCAACCGCGCCGAGGCGCTGGCATTCGCCAACGGCGAGGGGCTGGCGCCCGCCGGCGGCACCGCGACCTACCCGGCCTTGCGGTTCGCGCTGACGACCTACCCGGCCACGCTGGAAACGCTGGTGCTGGTCACCGACGGCGTGCCCGGCATCGGCGGCTCGGCGTCGCAGCTGCTGTCCGACTTCCCTGGCTGGTTCGCGCCCTATGGCTCGTGCGAGTTCATCGGGGTGGGCATCGGCATGTACGGGTCCGCGGCGACCTTCATGCAGCAGCTGGCGCAATCCGTGAGCGGCGTATACGTCGAACGCTAGGGCTTTTTTTGGATTGAATGGACCGCGCTGATGCGCAGCGCCGAACGAGCAGGTCTTCGCCGCGCGCGGCAGCCGGTGCAGGCGATCCAGAAATGCTCTAGAACCTTCAAGTTGTGGGGCGCGGCTGAGCACAGCCGCGCCCCCCTGGTTTGTTGCCCTCACGCCACGCCCTGCTAAATTGGAGATTGATCACACCCCACGGGGCCCGAGATGCAGCCGAATGCCGACCTTCATGCCTTTTTGCGCCAGAAGTTCCCGGTTGAGTACAACGCCGTTCGCGCGGGCATCGTTGAACTGCGCGATTGGCTGAGCGACCCGGCCAACGCTGCCGCCCACGACCCCGTGGCCTCCAAGCGCGCGCTGGTCGGCCTGGAAGACCCCGAAGGTTTCACCTCCGTGCCCGAGCTGCAGCGCACCGTCGAGCGCTCCATCGAGGCCGTGAAGGCCGATCCCAACAACGCGGCCGCGTACTTCATGCTGGCGCGCGCGATGACCGAGCTGGGTCGCTTCGACGACGAGAACTACCACCCGGCGCCGCTGCGCGAGGCCGTGGAGTTCGCGGAGCGCGCGACGAAACTGGCGCCCAAGGTGGGCAAGGCCTGGCGGGCGCTGATTGAAATCCAGATCCACCTGCACCGCGACGAGATGGTCGCCGACATGCTGCGCGACCTGGGCGCCCAGGGCTTCGCGCCGGGCACCCACGCGACCCTGAGCGCCAGGTTCGCCGAGTCGCGCGGCAACTACGACGAAGCCATCGACTGGTACGAACGCGCCATCGGCTACATCCCTGAGCCGCCCCGCCGCGCCGAGGCCTACACCGCGCAGGCCTTCTGCATGCTGAAACAGGGCCGCAAATCCGAGGCCGAGCGCCCCTTCCTGATGGCGTTGCTGGAGGGCGGCCCCAGCGCCTGGATCGGGCACAACTGGTCGGTGCTGAAGTTCGAGCAGGCGAACCTGATCGGCGCCACGGAGCTGAACCGCCGCGTACTGAGCTGGGACCCGGGCTATCTGCCGGCGCTGGAGTTCAAGCAGTTCCTGATCGAGCACTACCGCAAGCGCAACCAGCCCTACCCGGGCGCGCTGGCTCTGCAGGAAGAGCAGCTGCGCGGCATTGCCCTGCCCGGTTGCGACCCCACCATCCTGCGTCAGCTGAACGTGGACGAGTGGCAGCCGCCCAAGCGCGGCACCCGCGCCCGCGCCACCCGCACCTTCCGTTCGGGCCTTGAGTAGATTTTCGAGATTCTCCGCTACCGGTTTGCCACCACGGGGTGTCATTGGGCGTTCTGATAGACCGCACCCAACCGATACACCCAAGGAGAATCACCATGAAGACCTGGATTGTCGCAGTCGCAATGCTGGCAGTACTGGGCGCAGGTTCGGCCTTCGCGCAGGACGCCGAGCGCCCGCAGCGCAAGGGCGACCGCGAACGCAAGGAGCGCCCGGAAGGCGAGCGCAAGGAACGCCCCGAGGGCGAGCGCGGCGACCACGCGCAGAAACACGCCAAGGTCCGCCAGCACCTGGCCGAGTTGTCCAAGAAGCTGCGCGAGCTGAAGAAGCGCGCGGAAAGCGGCGAAGCCCAGGACCCCGAGCGCCTGGCCGAAGCGATCAAGCGTGTCGAGGAGCGCATCGCCGAAATCAAGGCCAAGCTCGCCGAGCACAACGAAAAGCGCCACGGCGGCGCTGAGCCCGGCAAGTCGTAGAGATTGTCCGCAAACGCAAACGGGGACCGGCGCTTGCCGGTCCCCGTTGTTGTTTCGGCCCGTCTACTTCCGGGTGAAGGTCATCTCGACTTCCTTCGCCTCTTCCTCCGCGCCGTCGTACTTTGTGTAGACGACGGCCGTGTACTTGTTGTCGCTTTCCCACTTGTAGACCGCGCGCGACTTGCCGCTGAACTTCTCGCCGTTCATGACGCCGCTGATGTCGGCTTTGAATTCGAGGGTCTTGGTCGCGGGGTCGTATTTGCCGCTCCAGACGGTCATTGCGCCGCTGGTTGAAACCATGCGGATTGAGTCGTATTCGCCGGTGACTTCATTGTAGCTGATGTACTCGACGCCCTTGTGGGGCATGGCTTCCATGTCGCTGGCGTCGTACTCCATCACGATGGCCTGGCCGTCGAGGGTCCAGTTGTAGGTCAGGGGTGCGGTCATCACGATGGGCTCCGGGCCCATCCAGATTTTCATGTCCACACTGAAGTCGCCCTGCAGCTTCTTCAGGATGCCGTGCGGATCCTGCGTGGCGGGAGCAACGGGCTTGGCGCGGGTGTAGGTGATCTCGACTTCCTTGATCTCCGGCTCACCGCCGTAGGAAGTCAGCACCTCCATGGTGAACTGGTCGTCACTGAGGAACTTCCACACGTTGCGCTCCTTCACATCGAAGGTCTGGCCCTGCCAGTCCATGCTGTAGCTGGCCTGGGTGATGACGGCCTTGGCCTTTTCGTCGTACTCGCCCTCGTAGACGCGCATGGCGGTGTCCATGTCCGTGATGCGGATCCACTGGTACTTCTTGCGGCTGTTGTCGTGGCCGAACCAGGTTGCGCCCTTATGGGGGAAGGGGCCCTCGGTCATTTCGTACTCGCCGACCATGAAGCGGCCGCCGAACCGGGGCTGAATGCTGGTGCTCATCTTCATTTCGACGGGGGGTGTGTCTTTGGCCATCCACATCTTGAAGTTCATGTCCCAGTCGCCGGCCATTTTGGCGAGCAGCTTGTGCGCCTCACCGGGCTCCTGCGCCTTCTTCCAGGCTTCCTCGGGGCTGGGCTCGTCGCCGCCCATGTCCTGTGACAGCACCGGAATCAGGCCCACGGCCAGCAGCACCAGCAGCGCGGCGCCCAGCATCCACAGTCGTTTCATAGCATCTCCTCAACAGATCAGGGCGCTGAGTCTGCCAAGGGAAAGCATGTATGTACAACAGAAACAGGCCGCCGATCTAGGTCGAAACTGCCTTCACGCGAAGAAGCGAAGGGGGCGAAGTTCGCGAAGCACTG
Organism: Planctomycetota bacterium; assembly: GCA_022071975.1. Classification (GTDB taxonomy): domain Bacteria; phylum Planctomycetota; class UBA8742; order UBA2392; family UBA2392; genus JACKID01. The sequence continues at coordinate 10,093 of JAJVIO010000073.1, read as the reverse complement.
CTGCAGACAACTGCAAAAACAGGTTAACCACGAAGAGTCACGAAGGACCACTAAGGAAAGCATGACCTGCTGTGTTTCGTGGCCCTTGGTGGCTCTTCGTGGTTTCCCGCTGTTACATCTCATCAGAAGCCTGTTTCGACCCTCAGGGCCAATGCAGAGATCAGTAAAGAACGATCAAGGCGGTGCGAAGGCGCTAAGATTTGGCCGACTGTTCTTTGCGCCTTTGCGCCTCCGCGTGGCAAATGCATTTGCTTTGCTTCGCGAACTTCGCCCCCTTCGCCCCTTCGCGTGAAACACAGGCGAGCGCGCAGCGCGAGGCTTCAGGCGAACAGCGCTGTGAGGCGCCGCTGCAACTCGTCGCGGACTTCACGAAAGGCGTCCAGCGTGCCCTGTCTGGCGGGGTCCGGCAGGGGCCAGTGGAACTTGTGCACCTTGTGCGGGAAAATCGGGCAGACTTCCTCGGCGCACAGGGTGATCACCACGTCTACACTTGACGCGTCAATGTCGGCGATCGCCTTGCTGGTGTGCGCCCCCGCGTCCACGCCGATCTCGGCCAGGGCCTGAATCGCCTGCGGCCTCACGAACGCGGGCTGCGAGCCCGCCGAGGAAACCCGCACGCCCGGCGGCGCCAGCTTGCGCGCCACGCCCTCGGCCAGCTGGCTGCGCGCGCTGTTCTGCACGCACAGGAACAGGATGTGCCGCGGCTTCAAGGCGCGGATCTGTTGAACGTCGTCCTGCCAGCTCATGCCTGCACCTTGCGGTTGTGGATCAGCTTCGAGAGCGGCACCGCCAGCAGCGCGCCGCCGACGGGCGCCGCCAGGTACACCCAGAAGTGCTGCAGCTGCCCGCTGACCAGCGCCGGCGCGATCGAGCGCGCCGGGTTCATGCTCGCGCCGCTGATCGGCCCGGCGAACATGGCCTCGAAGGCCACCACGCCGCCGACCGCGGCACCCGCCATGATGCCGCTCTCGCGCGAGCCCGAGCTGACGCCGAGGATCACGAACATCAGGATCAGCGTAAGCACCACCTCAAGCGTAAAACTCTGCTCCCATGCTCCGCCGGGCAGCGTGGCCCCGAGGTTCGCCACGTTGCCGAACAGCAGCAGCAGCAGCAAGCTCGCCGCCAGCGCCCCCGCCAGTTGCGCGGCGATGTAGGGCAGCAGCGCCTTGGTCTCGAAACGCTTGGCCGCCCAGAACGCCAGTGTCACGGCCGGGTTGATGTGCGCGCCGGAGACTTCGCCCAAGGCGTAGATCATGGCCATCACGACGAGGCCAAAGGTCAGCGCGATCCCCACGTGGGAGATCGCGCCGCCTGAGACATGGTTGATCACGATGGCGCCGGTGCCCGCGAAGACCATCGCGAAGGTGCCGAAGAATTCAGCGGCGGCGCGGCGCAGCATCAGGAACCTTTGGGGACAGTCCCCGTTGTCGCAATCTCAACCGGTGTTCGAAGACGGGGACAGTCCCCAAATTCGGGGACAGTCCCCTGACAGGTCTAACAACAGCCCTGGCCGGCGGCCTGGGCTTCGGCCTTCTGGGTCGGTGTGCAGCAGACCGATTCCGCCTTGGCCGTCGCCGACGGCGAGCAACACTCGCCTTCCTTGGCGCGGCTTTCGCCCTTCATGGCCTCGGCTTCCTCGAGGCGCACCCAGAATTCCCACTCGTTGCCGTCCGGGTCCTGCGCCCAGAACTTGTCGGCCTTGGCGTAGCAGCACACCACTTCCTCTTCATCGCGCAGGCTCAGGCCCGCTTCGGCCGCGCGCTTGCGCCAGCCCTGCAGATCGCTGTCGCTGAACAGCTCGACGCCGAAGTGGCGCACGGGGTTGTGGCCGCTGGCGACCTTGGGGGCCTGCACCAGCGCGAGGTGCAGGGCGGGCTGGTCGAGGCGCCAGTTGGCGTAGTCGGCCTTCACCTTGCTGGGGGCGACGCCGAACAGCGCCGCGTAAAAACGCTTGCTTGCCTCCAGGTTCGATACCGGCACGCTGATGTGAATGCGAGTCTTCATGGCTTCCTTTACTTTGCCGCTTCCTGGGCCCGTTTGCTGGCTGGAACACACACGCCGTCCACGCAGCACTGCTGCGCGAAACGCTTCTCCAGCCCGGCCGTGAGCTCCGGGGTAAGCAGCTTCTTGAGCATCCTGCGGATCGTTCCGATGCGGCCGTCCGCTTCGCCGGCGATGCGGTAGTGGACCCATACGCCGACCCTGCGGTCCTGCACGAGGCCTGCGTGCAGGAGGTAGCGGAGGTGGCGGCTGGTTTTCGACTGTGTTGCGCCGATGACGTTTTCGATGTCGCAGACGCAGAGCTCACCGTGGCGGATAAGCAGGGAGAGGATCTGCAGGCGCGTTTCGTCGCCAAGGGCTTTGAAGATGTCGGCCAGTTCCCGCATAGCAGCCTTATAACCGTTTATGCGGGTATATGCATTTCGGAAATCTGGAAAAATTCAGAGGTCAGAGGTTGGAGATCAGAGGTTAGAGGCCGGAGGTCAGGGAGTCAGTGGTCAGAGGCCGGTGGTCAGTGATCAGTGAGTTGTGGGAACCGTCGAACGCCGCGGACCAAGTTGCCGAGATCGCGTTCCCTGCCAGAGTCGCCTACAGCGCCATGCCGGCCTGAAAGGCCGACTCAAAAAGCCCAGGCCGAAGGCCTGGGAATCCGGGATACAGGGGACCCGCGGCCTGAAAGGCCGGTTCAACCGGAATGGTGGAGCGGCGAACGGCTCTTGCAGGGCCGACGAACTCGGCACACCATCGGGAACCCAAGGCTTCGCCTTGGGCTGGCAGAATGGCCCCTTCAGGGCCATTGATCCTCACCCTGACCTCTAACCTCTAACCTCTAACCTCTAACCTCTGACCTCTGACCTCTGACCTCTACTTCTTGTTGATCTCTTCCTTATTAATCCGCTTCAGTTCCAGCGTCTCTTCCGCCCCCTGCAGCCACTCGCGCCAGGGGTTGTCGGCCGCCAGCTCGCTGAATTTCAGGTACGCCTCTTCGGCGATCTGCAAGGTGTGCCCGGCCGCGATGCGCGCCTTTTTGCCGGTGACGTACAGGAAGATGTTCATGAACAGTTCCAGCACCTCGGAGGGCTGCTCGTCAGGCCCGAACATCACCAGGTCGGGAGCCTCGAACATGTGCTGGCCCTTGGTGGCGAACCAGGTGCCGTCGTCCGTGTGGAACTTCACGAAGCCCGTGAACAGGATCGGCGGCGTGCTCTCGCGAAAGGCCTTCAGCATCTCGGCGCTGGCGAACTCGCGCACCAGGGCGGGCGGGGCGCAGGTCCAGGCGTCTTCCATCAGCACGCCGCGCAGCTGATCGCCGCCCAGCACGGCCGCGAGTTTGTAGAGCGCGATGTACTTTTCCAGGATCGGCGCCGCGCCGCCGCCATGGGTCAACACCAGGTGGGCGGCGTGGCTCTCGAGCGCCTGGCGCCCTTCGCCGGTCCAGTTGCTGACCTTGACGGTCTTGTCCATCACGGCCGCGGGCGCCGGCGCGTCCACAGCGGTAATGGCGATGCTGTGGGAGTCGAAATCGGCCGAGCCGTGTTTGCCCTCGAACTGAACGCGGGGGGCCACGCGCAGGGGCTCGATGGCCGCCAGCTCCCGTGCGGCCTGGGCGGGGTCAATCTCGGGCAACGCGTCCAGCAGCACGATCATGCCGGGTGCCCGGCCGGGGGCGGATTTGGCTTTGCCGCGTTTGAGCCAGTCGAACAGTGCCATGGGGGCTGGGATACCCGCGGGCAGCTCCAATCCAAAATCTAAAATCCAAAATCCAAAATCCCTCGCTATACTGTGGCAGGATCGTGACCAACCATGAGCAACAAGAACAGAGCCTTCAAGGTGCTGGTGCGTGGCGAGCTTAAGGGCCCGTTCAAGGAAACCAGCATCATCAACGGGATCCGCAGCGGGATGGTGCCCCTGAGCGCCAAGCTGCTGGATATGGCCACCAACGAGTACATCCAGGCCCGCGAGCTGGTGGACGAAACCAAGCTCGACTACGACAACACCATCCCCCTCTTCGACGGCGATTTCTAGGCAAGTGGCACGCGCCAAGTGGCACGCGCATCCTGCGCGTGAGTAGTGCCATCGGCTTCAAGCCGATGGGTTGAGTCGTTTTTTAACTGGAACTTCTGGGAGTTAGTGCGTGAATCTGCGAAGCTGATGAATGAATCCAAGGAGATGCGATCGTGAGAGTCATTCTGGCCAGCCTGGCGCTATCGGTAATGGCGAATCTGCTGATCCTGGGTCCAGAAGGCATGCCAGAGCCGTCTGCGGGCAGTTACCAGATCAAGTCAGACTTTCACTCGGCCACCGTGCAACTGAAGATCCAAGGGCATTACCTCGCCGCAGAGTTTACGGTCGAAGGTCCCCTGCAGCCGGACGACAGTTTTGCCCAGCTGGCGATTGAGATAAAGCGGGGCGATCAACCCGTCCGAAGCTTCTGCTATCTGCCCGCCGCGACCCACACTCGAAGTATGGCGCTCCAGAAGACCGACGAAGGGTGGTCTTCGGACCGAGAAGCGAGTGACTGGGTGTGCGGAGTGCTCGGTGAACAGCGCGGCGACCGCTGGGGAGGGATGGTCTGGATAGACACCAAGGCGATGGGAGCCGGCCTAACGGAGGTCTGGCACGTCAGCTTTCGCGTCGAATCCGACGGAGAAGTTTCTTGCAGCCCGCAAGGGGCCATGTTGCAGGGTGAAAGTCACCTGGTGGACTTGGCGAAGCTTCCCACCAGCCTGGTTGAGAATGTACACCCCACAGTGGCGGCACGTGAAACAGCGAAGCGCGTTCTGACAACGCTGGAGCAGATCGGTGACATCGACGAGGCAGGCAAGAAGTACAATGCAGTCTTGACCGCCCTGGAACAGGATCCGAATGACCCCGCGTTGCTGGCAATGCTCCTGGATGTGGTGCCAAGCAGTCAGACTGGGGCCGAAGCTTCTGACGAGCTTTCAGCCGCAGTGCGGCGCGCACTAAAGAGCTATCCGGGCTGGTTCCATGCGCACAGCATGCAGGTGGCGATTCTGCAGTCGGGGGGCAAACGCGCCGAGGCCTGCGACTACTTCCTGAAGACCCGGGCGGCAATCCCAAGGACTCCTGCATCATCCTGGAAGTCCTTCTTCCTACACGGCTGTGACGCGCTTTCAGAGCAACGACGCTGGAAGGACCTGATCGAGTGCCTGAACGGGCTCCTCGATGAGGACTTCGCCACATCCAGCATGAAGTGGGGAATCAGGCGGTACGCAGAGCGCCTGCTCGGCGTTGGTCAGACTGACGCCGCCACGTCGCTGCGGGATCGCCTGCTCCGGTGCATTGAGGCTGCTGATTCCACTGTCGAGTTGAAGGTCTGGTGGCTGGAGGTGCTGGCCGCCAACGGGAACTACTTGGCCGCCCAGGAAGAGCTGGAGCTCGTCTGGAAACTGGACGGGCTGGAGGAGGACGCGAAACTTCAGTGGCGTGTTGCAGAGGTTTGCGTAAGTCTGGCCGGCACGACATGCGACCCGCCGGAAGCCGTTGAGCTGTGCAAGCGGCTAAAAGAGACGTGCCCGGATGAACTCAAACCTGCCCTGCATAAAGCGCTGGATCGGTATCTGGAGGTTTGCCTTGCAGCCGAAGCGGACTGGAAGGAAGAGCTGCGTTTCAGGCAGGAGGATGCCGGCAGGCAGAATCCGCGTGTGCGAGTCCAGACCGAACGGGGCGAGATTGTGATCGAACTGTTTGAGGACGATGCACCGAACACAGTTGCGAACTTCGTGAAGCTGGTCCGGGATGGATTCTATGACGGCCGGTCGATCTACCGGCGAGAGGGGGCCTGGCTCGTGCAGGGCGGAGGCAAGGACGACGATCCGAGCGGGATAGAGGAGTGGTCAATCCGAAACGAGGATAACCGGCGGCAGCATTGGCGCGGAACGATTGCCATGGCTCGCCGTCAGGACAAAGAGACAGCTAATACGCACTTCTTCATAACCATCGGAAACACACCGGGGTCCCTTGACCTGTCGACAGACTGGGTAGTTTTCGGAAGAGTCGTGGAAGGGCTTGAGCGCGCCCAATGTCTTCAGAAGGGCGACAGGATCACTAAAGCAACCGCTGAAAAGCTGCGTGACCACAACTACGAGCCGGAAAGGATTCCCTTCGAAGAGAAGTAGCGGCGTAGGGTTCATGGCGCCCCATAGCGCTCGACTACGACAACACCATCCACCTCTTCGACGGCGATTTCTAGGCAAGTGGCACGCGCATCCTGCGCGTGAGTAGTGCCATCGGCTTCAAGCCGATGGCATGCGCTGGAAGCGCATGGAACTAATCACGCGCTGGAAGCGCGTGCCACTGAAGCGCGTGCCACTACTCCGCTGCCACTGTCTTACAGGAACCGCGCGAACGCGCCGTAGCCTTGCTCGTGGTGCTTCTTGAAGAATTTTAAGGCGGCCGCGCGGGCTTCCTTGGTCTGCTTGGCCTTGCTGTCCTCGGGGTAGAGGGCCAGCGCGTTGCGATGGTGCAGGGCCAGGGCCAGCATCTGCGGGTTCACCTGCTTGTCCAGCCCCTCCAGCAGCGCCTGCGCGTCTTCGTGGTACTTGCGCGCCTGCTTGTCGTCGCCTGCTACCCGCGCCAGGTGCGCGGCGCACGCCATGTACGAGAACTCCTGCGCCGGGCGCACGGCGATGCGCCCGCGTTCGGCGTTGACGGCCGCCTCGAAATCGGCCACCGCGTTCTTGTTCTCGCCGGTCAGGCCGCGCGCGTAGGCGTCCCAGATGCTGTCTTCGGGAATGCCGGTGCGGTCGTCGCCGCCGTACTGCTTGAGGAAGCTCTTCACGTGCTCGAGGTCGTCCACCAGCGCGGCAAAGCGCACCAGCGCGATGGCCTTGGCGCTGGAATCCTCGCCGATGGCGGGCGCGTACACCAGCGGCGTGAGGCCGGACAGCAGCATGCTCTCCACCAGCTTGCCGCTGAAGCCGCGTTTCATCTGGTCCGGCAGCACGGGGTAGGTGTCGTGCAGGTCGCGCAGGCCCTCGCGCATGTTACCCAGTTCGATGTTCAGCACGGCGTGCAGGGCCTGCAGCTGCTTGTAGCGGCCCCAGTCGGCGCCCACGTCTTCATACAGCGCCAGCGTCGCGCGGCAGATGCGGCGGGCTTCGCGGCAGCGATCGGCTCGGTGCAGGCTGACCACCAGGTTGATGGCGAGCGCCGCGTGGTCCTTGTCCATGGTGACGTCGCTGGCGGCCAGCGACTTCACGAACACCTTGCGCGACAGCTCCAGCGCCTTCACCTGGTCGCCGAAGATGTGCTCGTAGAATTCCTGCAGGCCGTCGAACTCCACGTTCAGCTGCGGGTCGTCGCACAGGCGGCTGACCTGCAATGCGGCTTTGCGCACCTCGGTGGCGCGCTGCATGTCCATGTCCTGGAGCGCCTTGCGCAGGCTGTCCAGCAGTTCGCGGAACACGCTGCGGGTGCGCTTGTTCAGCACCGCGCGCAGGGCTTCGTAGCGTTCCAGCGCGTCGTTCAGCTCGCGCAGCACCTTCAGGTGGTGTTGACCCGTCAAGGCCCCCAGCTTCATCTTGGCGACCTGGTTCATGGCCTCCACCAGCTCGAGCAGGTTGCTGGCCATCTCGCTGGTGCCGGCCGAGACGTCGGCCAGGAACGGCGTGCCTTCGCCGGTCATCAGCCAGGCCGGGTTCACGCCCAGGCCGTTGATCACGGCCGTGCAGAACTCGCCGGGGATCTTGGTGGATTTTAGGTAGCGGTTGACGGTACTGACCAGGGTAGCGGTCTTGCGCGCGAGGTCGCTCTGTGAGCGGGTTTTGACGAGGGTGCGGAGGCGTTCACGGATTTCTTCGTCGAAGGTTTTGGTCACGACCTGCTGGGACATGGCGTTCTCCGGCCCATTGCCAATACGCAATCAGTAACGAGGGTTGTGCGAGTACGCAGTATTGCACATGCGCCAATCGAATGCCAAGCAAGATTTCGCGCTTTGGCATGATTCCGAGGGCGCGGCCTGACGCAAAGTAGCGAAAGGGGGCGCCCCTACATCGACAGGCCCTTGAGGCTGCGCAGGGGCGGCAGGGCGTTGAGGGCTTCGATCAGCGCCGCGGCGGTCTGGAAGCGGTTTTCGCGTTCGCGCTGGACCAGCTTGTCGATGATGGCGCACAACTCCGGGCTGATGTCGCCGGCCTGGTCGGACAGGCGCGGGCGCGCCTTGGTGAGGTGCGCCAGTACCACCTGCTGCAGGTTGTCGCCAGGGAACAGCGGCTGGCCGCTGAGCAGGTGGAAGAAGGTCGCACCCAGCGAGTAGAGGTCGCTGCGGCTGTCGATCTGTTTGTCGCCGTTGGCCTGCTCGGGGCTGATGTAGTGCGGCGTGCCCAGCAGGTAGCCTTCGGCCGTCTGGCCCAGGTCGTCGCGCTGGCGCGACAGGCCGAAGTCGCCCAGCTTGGCGACGTCGTCCTGGCTGATGTAGATGTTGCCGGGCTTGATGTCGCGGTGCAGCAGGCCCTTTTCCTGCAAGTACTGGATGGCCTCGGCTATGTGCAGCATGTAGCGGCGCGCCTTGGCCTCGGGCAGACGGCCGCCTTCCTCATGGATGTAGTTGTCGAGGGCCTGGCCCTCCACCAGTTCCTGGACCATGAAGTGCACGTCCTGGTACTCACCCATGGTGTAGGTGCGCACGATGTGCGGGTGGATCAGCCGCACGGCGATTTCGTTGCTGCGCGCCAGGCGCTTGATGAAGCCCTCTTTCACTGCGGCGAAGGGGCTGATGATCTTGAGCGCCACGGGCTTCAGGTTCACCGGCTCCATGGCGCGGTAGACCGTGGCGGTGCCGCCCTGGCCCAGCTTGTCGATGATCGTGAAGCCGGCGAAATCCTTGCTCACGATCTGGCCGGTTTCCTTGAAGCGCCGCACGGCGTCGTTTTCCTCGGCCGATTCCAGTCCCTGGGCGGTGGTTTCGTCCAGGTTCTTTTTCACGCCGGAGGCCTTGCGCAGCAGGATGCGCACCCGCGCCGCAAGCTCGGCCTGGCGGAAGGGTTTCACCAGGTATTCGTCGGCGCCGGCCTCGATGCCTTCCACCACGTCCTGTTCTTCGCCGAGCTGGGACATCAGGATGATCGGCACGGCGGCGAGGTCGGGGTCGTCGCGCATTTTCTTGGTGGCTTTCAGGCCGCTTAGCTTGGGCATCATGATGTCCATGATGATCAGCGTGGGCTTGAAGCTGCGGGATTTCTCAAGGGCGTCCTGGCCGTCCACCGCAACCTGTACCTCAAAACCCAGCTTGCGAAGCTGGGCGGACAGCACCGTGCGGAGTTCACGGGAGTCGTCGGCGATCAGGATGCGTTCGGACATCGGGTTCCAGGCGAGCAGGCTGCCAACCATTATTCCGGCCGGGGGCGCTACGTCAACGGACCCGCCCGGCGGCCTTGCAACCACGGAGCGTTGAAACTGGAGAGCGCGTCAGCAACCAGACCGGTAGTTGACAAGCGGCCGAAACAGCGGTAATCGTTGCCCCCCGCGGCCGTAAAGCCGCGAATGCACCCGTAGCTCAATGGATAGAGCATCTGACTACGGATCAGAAGGTTGAAGGTTCGACTCCTTCCGGGTGTACCAGCCTCAAAGCGGCCTCCAGAGCCAATCTGGAGGCCGCTCTCTTTACCAGTCAAGACCCCGAAAAAGCCACTGTACACACTATTGTACACACTAAAAAATTTTTGCGGGGTGCTTGTGGCTGCCTCCTACCGCTTCGAAAGTCGTCTGCGGCAGCGCGGATACCCGGGAGATCGCACGTCTGTGTGCACCGTGGCAGCGGTCAGTGGCTTCAAACTCATCTAACTTCCAGCCTGTTCTGGAGGTTTTGCACGCTTCCCTTTTTTGCACGAGACGACAAGCATGCGAGGGTTCTTTGCCTTGTAGGCGTAGATGGCGTCGAACCCGCTGCGGGCAATGATGGTTACCTTGCTCAGCCGTTTAGGCCTGGTCTTTCGACCTCTTCCTCGCGCGATCCAGGGACGCACCGTCAGCGTAAACTCCCACCAGTCTCTCATCACGGTTCCCTCCCATCCCGCAGCGGGCCAGGTACGCACCCGACAATGTAACCGGCAGATACCGGCCCGTACGCGAC
>JAJVIO010000012.1:72590-73020 GCA_022071975.1 Planctomycetota bacterium | reverse complement strand
ACGTCTGCTGCGCGCTCAGCGCAGTCGAGACGATGGCAGCTACCGCCATCGTCGCGAGTAATGCATTTAAAGCTCTACCTCTGAACATTGTATCTCCCCACGAGATCACGCGACCGGATGGTCGCAATAGACACAAAGAATGTTCCGGATGAACGGAAGGGCAGCACACAACGTGTGCGCTCTTAAGGAGGACCCCACGACCTCCGGAAAATGTCTTAGACGACGTATTCTCGCTTGATTGCAGCGGCACGCAAGAACAATCCGAACATAAAGCAATCGCTGCCGGCCGTGGTGACGCAGTTGAGGACGAGTTTGGTTATCGGCGCGGTGTCTTTGCGGCACGATCGCGACTGTCGTCACGTCGGAACGGAACTAGACAGAGGACAGCGCCTGCGCATCAAACCTGGGCAGAGTAGATGATCTTGCCTTC
>JAJVIO010000012.1:70407-72580 GCA_022071975.1 Planctomycetota bacterium | reverse complement strand
GCTCACCGCCAAAGCAGGCTTGCCATGCTTTTCAGATGTCTTCACCCAGCCGTTTACGACCATCAACTCGAGGCACTGGATCGCTGAATCGAACAGCTGCTGATGCGCTTCTTTCGGAAATGCTGTCAGGTACTGCTTCATGCCGTTCAGCAACTCCGGGGCCTGCACGGCCGTCAGGAGCACGTCGTGCGCGAGCTTGTATCCACCGGCCAGTGGCAGGATCTCTCCGTCTCGTGTGTAGGCGTCGATCTGATGGATCCTTCCATCGGCGAGGATCGGAAGCTTGATCTTCTCGGCGCCTTCGAGCCTGAGCTTGAAGTGAGTCTTGCCGTGGATGTTGTTCACGATTGGCGCGTCGCTCTGGTGGCCGAGGCGCCACTGCACCCCCCGGATGCCGGAAACGCTGAGTCCGCCGATAGCGCTGTTGCCGAAGTCGTCGTCAATGCCGCCGTTGCTGAGCCAGCGGAACGCGGCTTCAGGTGACAGCTTCAACCCCGATTGCTTGGCGATCTGCGTGCAGTGTTCCTGCAGGTCGGTGAAGCAACCGTTGGCGGAGTACCAGTACTCGGCAAACTTCATGTGCTGGCGGATGCGTTTCAGCTGGATGGAGTCGTACTGGTTCAGCAGCCAGTCCCGATCAAGCTCCCCACGCTCGAGTTCAAGAATCGCGTAGGCGCAGTGACGCGCGCTCGAGTGGGTGAGGGTCAAGCCAGCCGACAGTATCGGGTCCGCGAACCCAAGGGCCTCGCCCGCCAGGAACCAGTTCTTGCCGTGGCCGCGCTCCGCGACAAACGACCAGTCCGTGGTGCGACGGACATTGTCCTCACTGTTGGCGCCTTCCAGCATGCGCTGGATTGACGACTCCTGTTGAAGGGCGTCGTGATAGAGCTTGGCAGGATTCAGGCCGGAGCTCTTGAAGTAAGAGGATGGGCAAACCACGCCAACGCTGGTGCGATGGTCGTCAAGGGCGATGTACCAGATCCAGCCGTAGGGCAGGCTTCTAATCTGGATACGGATTGCGTTGCTTTCGAGCAACGGCTTGTTCATGCCGGGTTTGGTCCAGTAGTCCCAGAACGCCACGTTCTGCAACAAGGTGGGAATCTCGATCTGGACCCCAAGGGCGCGCCGGATCACGGCAGCGTTTCCGCTTGCGTCAATGTAGTACCGACCTTCAACTTTGGTTCCGTCGGCTAACTCCAGATAGCGGATCTCGTCGCCTTCATGAACGACACCTTTCACCGATTTCGGCTGCAGCAGTTCGCAGCCCAGGTCGGCCGCATGTTTCAGCAGGATATCGTCGTAAATCGCGCGATCGACCTGAAATGCCACCCGCCGTCGCCAGCCCTCAAAGGGGGCCGGGCGGGGATCATCCTTGACCTCTTCGACTGGAATGAACCCGAACACCCAGGGGTCGCGTGTCTTGCCCCAAGTGTAGGTAGCGCCGAGCTTGATCACGAAGTTCGCGGCTTCAACTTTGTCCCACACGCCCATTTCATGGAGGATGCTGCCGATTGGGGGCAGTTGACTCTCGCCTACGTGCTCGCGGGGAAACACCTCCCGCTCGATGATGGCGACAGACAACTCGGGCGCGTACTTCTTGATCAGGGCTGCCGCCGTGCTGCCACCCGGGCCGCCGCCGACGATCACTACGTCGTAGCTCTTGCTGGTCATGATTGTTGTTCCCCACGAACGCGAGCCAGTCTAGCCATCGTTCGCGTGGCGTATAGCTCCGGACACTTGACTCACCCCATCAGCGCCAATGAAGAGCTTTCGCTGAACCTCCGTCATTTGGCCGGTCTATTTTCATGACTTTCACGACGTTCAACCATTTCAGGATTTCCTGAAAAACTTGAACGTGTTGCTTGTTTTCCACACCTGCTGAACGCATCCTCGCCCCCCTCAGGGATTGAACCAGTTTTTGCGTTTCACGCCTGACCGACCCGTGGGGCGTCGGGGCAAAGCTGGTTCCGATCCTTTGTTCGGGGGCAATGGTGCGGTTTTCCAACGTCCATATTGAAGGCTTGGGGCATCTGCTGCCTCAGCGCGTCGTCACCTCGCTCGAACTCGAGGATCGGCTCGCCCCCGCCTACGCGCGTCTTGGCCTTCATCCGGGACGTATCGAGCTCATGTCCGGCATCCGCGAGCGCCGCCATTTCGAGCCTGGCACGCGCCC
>JAJVIO010000012.1:64141-70397 GCA_022071975.1 Planctomycetota bacterium | reverse complement strand
AAATCGCGTTGGCGCGGTCGGGCATTGATCGCGAACAGCTCGGCATCCTGATTTTCGGCAGCGTCTGCCGCGACTTCATGGAGCCCGCCACGGCCAGCGTGGTGCACGCCAACCTGCAGCTGCCGTTGTCCTGCCAGTGCTTCGACCTGTCCAACGCCTGCCTCGGCTTTGCCAACGCCATGATGGTCGCGGCCAGCATGATCGAGCTTGGCCAGGTCAAGGCCGCGCTGGTGGTCGCCGGTGAAGACGGCGGCCCGCTGGTCGAGGCCACCATCAAGCGGCTGAACGAAGACAGCAACATCGGCCGTAAAAACAGCAAGCTCAGCTTCGCCAGCCTGACGATCGGTTCCGGCGCGGCGGCCATGGTGCTGACGCACACAGACATTGCGAAGCACGACCACAAGCTGCTGGGCGGCGGCATGCTGGTCGACTCCAGCGCCGTGGAGCTGTGCCAGGGCGGCGTGGTGGAAGGTGGTGCGGGGCCGCTGATGCAGACCGACAGCGAAACCCTGATGCAGGAGGGCGTGAAGCTGGCCACCCGCGTGTGGGCGGAAACCAGGGCGGAACTCGGCTGGCAGAACAGCGACGTGGACCGCGTGTTCACCCACCAGGTGGGCGTGATGCACCGCAAGCTGCTGTTCGAAAAGCTTGAGCTCGACCCGGCCAAGGATTTCCCCACCGTCGAGACACTGGGGAACATTGGCAGCGTCAGCCTGCCGATCTCGCTCAGCCTCGGCCTCGAGCAGGGCAAGGTGAACGCCGGCGACAACGTGGCGCTGCTCGGCATCGGCAGCGGACTGGTGTGCCTGAACATGGGAGTGCGCTGGTGACCACCACTGAACAGGCGCGCCCCTTCACGGGCATCTGGGAACGCGAGTACCCCTTCGCGTCCAACTGGCTCGACCTCGGCGAGGCGCGGTTGCATTACATCAATGAAGGTGATGCGGGCGAGGCGCCCGCAACACTGCTGTTCCTGCACGGCAACCCGACTTGGAGCTTCTACTGGCGCCACCTGGTTGAGGCTTTCCGGCCCACTAACCGCTGCGTCGCGCTGGACCACATGGGTTGCGGCCTCTCCGACAAGCCGCAGTTCTATCCGTACACTCTGGCCCAACACATCGAGAACGCCCGCGCGCTGGTCTACAAACTGGACCTGCGCGACATCGTGCTGTGCGTTCATGACTGGGGCGGCGCCATCGGCATGGGACTGGCGGCGCAGATCCCGGACCGCATCAAGGGTTTTGTCGTCTTCAACACGGCCGCCTTCCCCAGCCGGCGCATGCCGCTCAGCATCGGCCTGTGCCGCCTGCCGGGCTTCGGCGCGTTCGCGATCCGCGGCCTGAATGCCTTCGTGCGCGGTGCACTGGCACGCTGCGCGAAGAAGCCGCTGTCAGCCGAGGCCAAGGCCGGCTACCTGGCGCCCTACAGCAACTGGGACGACCGCGTGGCCAACCTGCGCTTCGTGCAGGACATACCGATGGACGCGGGCCACGAGAGCTGGCCGACGCTGCAACAGGTAGCAGCCGGCCTCGCGCAGTTCAGCCAGCACCCGATGCTGTTGTGCTGGGGCCGTCACGACTTTGTTTTCAACGACTCGTTCCTGCACGAGTGGCAGCAGCGCTTCCCGCAGGCGGAAACACAGTACTTCGAGAACGCCGGGCACTTCGTGGTGGAGGACGCCCGCAACGAAATCATCGCGGCCATGAAACGGTTCCTCGCAGGCGAAAAGCAAACCTACACGGACGAGCACCATTCGTCCGTCAACCTGCACGCATAAGAAAGGACATGGCATGAACCGCAAAGAACCGCGAAGGGCCGCGAAGAACGACCTTGGGGATGAATTGCTCCTTAAGGATGAAGTCTACGCCGTCATCCGCGCCGCGATCGAAGTGCACAAAGAGCTGGGACACGGCTTCCTGGAAGGCGTGTACGACGAGTGCTTCGGCTACGAAATGGAAGACAGGCATCTTCCGCACGTAGCCCAGCCAGAAGTGGAGATTCGGTACAAGCGCAGGCGATGCAAAAAGAAGTATGTCCCCGACTACCTGTGCTTCGGCGAGATCGTGGTCGAGATTAAAGCGATCAAGGCACTTACGGAAGTTGAGGAAGCCCAGCTGATCAACTACCTGCGGGCGACGGGCAAGCCTGTCGGTCTGCTCATCAATTTCGGGTCACGAGGAAAACTGGAGTGGAAACGCATCGCACTGACGAAGGCGTAGTTCCTTCGCGGTCCTTTGCGGTTCTTAGCGGTTAAATTTCATGACGATCAGTGAAGCAGAGCTGCCGGTTGCGCGCGCCGTCTCGGCCCATGCCGAGGCGCCGCGCTGCAATGTCAGCGACTTCATCTTCGAGCAGGCGAAACAGCGGCCAGACCAGGCGGCCGTGATCGAGCATGCCTCCGGCCGCCGCGTCACCTACGCCGAACTGGCAAAGCGCATCGAGAACATCACCTTCGGCCTGACGCAGCTTGGCATCTGCAACGGCGCGCGCACTGTGTTTGCGATCAAGCCGGGCATCGAGTTCGTGGAAACGGTCTTCGCCCTGTTCCGCGCCGGCGCCGTGCCCGTAGTGGTCGATCCCGGCATGGGCGTGGACAACATGCTCAAGTGCATCGAGGAAGCGCAGCCCACGGCGCTGGTCGGCATCCCGATGGCTCACCTGCTGAGTAAGTTGAAGTCCCATGCCTTCCGCAGCGTCAAGCAGCGCGTCACCGTCGGGCGCCGCTGGCTGTGGGGCGGCGCCAGCCTCGATGAGCTGCGCAACCGCAATGCCACCGGCACCCAGGCCGCGCCCACCACGGCCGAAACCACGGCCGCGATCCTGTTCACCTCCGGCGCAACCGGCGTACCCAAGGGCGTGGTGTTCCGCCACGGTGTGTTCGTGGGGCAGACGGAGATGATCCGCGACGCGTACGGCATCCAGCCCGGCGAAGTCGACGTGCCGTGTTTCGCCCTGTTCGCGCTGTTCAGCGTGGCGATGGGCGTGACCATCGTGCTGCCGGACATCGACTTCTCCAACCCCGGCAAGGCCAGCCCAGCCAGGGTGGTGGACGCGATCAACGCACATCACGCCACCATGAGTTTCGGCTCGCCGGCCGTGTGGAAGCGCGTGGGCCCGTACCTCGAGCAGACCGGCGTGACGCTGCCGACAATCAAGCGCATCCTGATCGCCGGCGCGCCGGTGCCGTATACCACGCTGGCGATGTTCAAAGGCAAGCTGGCACCGGACGGTGACTTGCACACGCCCTACGGCGCCACGGAGTCGCTGCCTTTCAGCACCATCAGCGCCAGCGAAATCCTGGGCGAAACTCGCCACGACACCGCTAGCGGCGCCGGCACCTGCGTGGGCAAGCCGCTGCCCGGCGTGAATGCCAAGGTCATCCGCTTCCTGGACGGCCCGATTGCGAGCCTTGATGATGCCGAAGAGCTGCCGGCTGGAGAGGTCGGCGAAATCATCGTCAACAGCCCGGTCACCACCCAGGAGTACTTCAACCGGCCTGAGAACAATCGTCTCGCCAAGATCGGGAGCGCAGGCTTCCAGCCTGCATCCGACGTGGACGTCCCGTCCACGGCCGGGAGCGATGGCCGGAGGCCAACGCCAATTGCAGGCGGGACGCCTGCGCTCCGGCTCTGGCACCGCATGGGCGACGCCGGTTACTTCGATGCCCGGGGCCGCCTTTGGTTCTGCGGCCGTGTGAATCACCGCGTAGAAACAGCCAACGGGACACTGTGGCCGATCCAGGTCGAGGCGATTTTCAACAACCACGACGCTGTCAGCCGTTGCGCGCTGGTGGGCCTGGGGGATCGGCCGAAGCAGGTGCCCTGCATCGTGATCGAGCTGCACGAGGGGCACATTCCCGAGAAAGACCTGCGCGAGCGTATCCGTGGCGAACTGCAACGCATGGCGGACGCGCATGAGCTGACCCGCGGCATCAGGTTCTTCCTGTTCCACGAAGGCCTGCCCGTGGACGTGCGCCACAACGCCAAGATCAACCGCGAGGCCCTGAAGCACTGGGCCGACACCCAACTGCCGGAGGTGACGCAATGAAGGCAGTGGTGACAGGCGGCGCCGGTTTCCTGGGCGCGAAGATAGTGGAACGTCTGCTGCAGCGCGGCGACGAGGTGGTGATCGTGTCGCGTTCAGCAAGCAAGCATAACGCGCCGCACGCAGGCGCGCGTTTGATGGATGCCGATCTGCGCGATGCCGACGACGTTGCCCGCGCCATTGAAGGCGCTGACGTGGTCTTCCACGCGGCCGCCAAGGCCGGTGTTTGGGGCCCCCGCGCCGAGTACTTCGGGATCAACCTGACCGGCACGCGCAATGTGCTGGCGGCCTGCCACAAGCACGGTGTGAGGAAGCTGATCTACACCAGCACGCCCAGCGTGGTGTTCGAGCGCGGCGGCATCGACGGCGGCGACGAATCGCTGCCCTACCCGAAAAAGTTCCTGACCCACTACGCCGAATCCAAAGCCCAGGCCGAGCAGCAAGTGCTGATCGCCAACGGCGTCCACGGCCTGCGCGCGGTGGCACTACGCCCGCACTTGATCTGGGGCGCGGGCGACCCGCACCTGCTGCCGCGCGTGCTGGAGCGCGCGCGCGAGGGCAAACTCAAGCAGGTCGGTGACGGCCGCAACCGCGTGGACATCACGCACGTCAACGACGCCGCCGACGCGCACCTGCTGGCACTGGAAAACATCGAGCGCGCGGCCGGCAAGGCCTACTTCATCAGCAGCGAAACGGTCGAGTTGTGGCCTTGGATCAACGCCGTGCTGCAACGCGCGGGCATCGCACAGCTCGACGCGCAGGTCAGTGCGGCCACGGCTTATCGCGCCGGCGCGGTGATGGAGGTCGTCTGGCGCCTGCTGGGCATCAGCAGCGAGCCGCCGATGACGCGCTTCGTGGCCGAAAACCTGGCTACTTCGCACTGGTTCAAGCTCGATGCGGCCAGGCGCGACTTGAGTTATCGGCCGCAGTGGACCGGTGCGAAGGCACTGGATGAGTATTTCGATAGCAGCCCCGCCCGGCAGGGCGGCGGAGAGAACAATGGTGGTGATCAAGGCTTTGACTCCCCCGGCCTGCCGGCCGGGGCTGAGGCGGCATACGGAGTGAGTCATGGATAATGTGCTTCGCGAACACCTGATGACGTTCGAGACCTTCTTCTCGGCCATCGGCTTCAAGTCGAGGCTGGGCAAGGTGTGGGGGCTGCTGGCGCTCGCCGGCAAATCGCTCAGCGCCGCGGACATCGCCAACGAGCTCGACATGAGTGCGGGCTCGGTCAGCGAGTGCCTGTCGGAGTTGCGCGAGTGGGGCGCCGTCACCAGCGAATTCTCCAGCGAGCATCGCTGCCAGATGCACAGCGCGGTCAGCGACACCATGAGCATCGTGACCACCGTGCTGCGCCGCCGCGAACAACTGGCCGTGCAGAACTTCAAGGACAACGCACGCAGCGCGCTGCAGTACGTGACCGAGCGCTACGGCGCCGGCGACGCCCGGGTGCACACGCTGCAGAGCATCGTGACCACCAGCGAAATCGCCGAGGCCACCATCCAGTTCTTCGTGGCCGCCAGCAGCGCGGTGCCCAAGAACGACGAGTCGCGCCTGGCCCGCGTGGTCAAGCGCATGGCCGCCATCGGCATGAAGGTGCCCGGCGAGATCAACAAGTTTCGCAACGGCCGTCGCAAAACCGGCCAGTTGAACGGCAACGGCAACCCGACGCCGGTGGAAGAAGCGGAGGACGCCCATGTCTAAGTTAGCGCGCGTGGTGATCACCGGCGTGGGCCTGACCGCGCCCAACGGCAACAACCTGGCCGAGTTCCGGCAGGCTTTGCTGCAGGGACGCTCCGGCGTGCAGCCCTGGGAGATCCGCTATTTCGGCAAGACCCTGGCGGGTATCTGCAACTTCGAAGCCACCCGCTACCAGAAGCGCAAAGACCTGCGCCGCGGCACCCGCGCGGGCAGCATCAGCATCTACTGCGCCCACGAGGCGCTGAAAGACGCGGGCATCGCCTGGGACGGCGTTGACAAGTCAAGGGTTGGCGTTTACGTCGGCACCACCGAGCACGGCAACGTCGAGACCGAGACCGAGATCTACGAGGTCAGCAAGCAGAACTACAACCTCGATTTCTGGACCCACCACCACAACCCGCGCACCGTGGCCAACAACCCGGCCGGCGAGGTGACGGTGAACCTGGGCATCACCGGGCCGCACTACACCATCGGCGCGGCCTGCGCCGCCGGCAACCTCGGCGTCGTCAAC
>JAJVIO010000012.1:0-64131 GCA_022071975.1 Planctomycetota bacterium | reverse complement strand
TCGAAGCGCAGCTCGCGCCGGCCCGGGATGCCCGCGCCCGCCGCGGTGCGCGGCGGGGAGGCCTCCGTCGGCGCGATGCTCTGCACCGATCCGATGTCCAGCGCGGCTGCCTGCGCGGCGGGCAACCTTGGCGTGATCCACGCCACCCAGATGCTGCAACTGGGCGAAGTGGACCTGGCGTTCGGCGGCGGGGTCAGCGAGAGCATCCACACCTTTGGCATCTTCGCCGGTTTCAAACAGCAGGGAGCATTGGCGACACACGAGGACCCGACAAAGGCTTCACGCCCCTTCGACAAGGCCAGAAACGGCATCGTGGTGGCGGAAGGCGGCTGCCTGTACACGCTGGAACGCCTGGAAGACGCGCTGAAGCGCGGCGCAAAGATTTACGCCGAGATCGCCGGCTGGCACGTCAACAGCGACGCCAGCGACTACGTGCTGCCGAACTCGGAGCGGCAGACGGAATGCATGCGCGGCGCATTGAAGCGCGCGGGCATGCAGCCCGGTGACATTGGCATCGTAAACACCCACGCCACCAGCACGCCCAGCGGCGACGAGATGGAAGCGGCGGCCGTAAACGCGGTGTTCGGCGACTACCAGGGCGTGCACGTCAACAACACCAAGAGCTACATCGGCCACGCCATGGGGGCTGCGGGCGCATTGGAACTGGCCGGCAACCTGCCCAGCTTTGACGACGGAGTCGTGCACCCGACCATCAACATCGACGAGCTGGACCCGGAATGCGCCGTGCGCGGCCTGGTGATCAACCAGCCCAAGCAGGCGGGTGAAGTGAAGACCATCATGAACATGAGCTTCGGCATGCTGGGCATCAACTCAGCGCTGATCGTGAAGAAGTACGAATAGAGCCCCGGCCAGTTCGCGAAGCGAACGTACCGCAGGAACGCACTGCGTTCCGAGGATGGCCGGGGGTGAAGGAAACCACAAACAACGCCCGCAAGGGCACAACCAAGGAAGACGCAATGACAGACGAAATGATCAAGCAGGCCATCATCGGGATCATCAACGACATCAACCCCGACGAGGACACCAGCAACATCGACGCGGCCACGCGCCTGCGCGACCAGCTCGACCTCGACTCGATGGACTTCCTCGACATCGTGATGGAGCTGCGCAAGCGCTACGGCGTGCACGTGCCCGACACGGACTACGAGCACCTGGCCAGCCTCGACAGCTGCGTGAACTACCTGCGCGACAAGATGGCCGGCAAGGAACTGGTGAGCTAAACAGCAGGTAGTAGGTAGTAGGGAGTAGGAGGTAGGGGAGGCAGTTCCCTGCAACCTGCAACCTGAAACCTGTCACCTGCGTCGCGGAGCGGCGCTTGCACTACGACGCCATCATCATCGGTGCGGGGATGTCCGGCCTGGCGGCCGGCATCCGCCTGGCCATGTACGACAAGAAGGTTGTCGTGCTGGAGCGTCATTACGTGTGGGGCGGGCTGAACTCGTTCTACCAGTTCCAGGGGCACCAGTTCGACGTCGGCCTGCACGCCATGACGAATTACGCCCCGCGCGGGGCCAGGGGCCTGCCGCTGACGCGCCTGCTGAAACAGCTGCGCATCCGCTGGGAAGAGCTGGACCTGCACCAGCAGGGCCACAGCGCGGTCAGCTTCCCCGGCGTGAAGCTGAAGTTCAGCAACGACTTCGAGCTGCTGCGTGGCGAAGTCGCCCGCGCGTTCCCGGGGCAGATCGACGGCTTTGACGCGCTTACGCAGGCCGTGCGCGCCTACAACGAGCTGGACCTGAACGCGCCTACGCTCAATGCCCGCGAGATCGTGGAGTCGCACATCACCGATCCCATGCTGACCGACATGCTGTTCTGCCCGCTGATGTTCTACGGCTCGGCGCGAGAGAACGACATGGACTGGGACCAGTTCGTGGTGATGTTCAAAAGCATCTTCTTCGAAGGCTTCGCAAGGCCGCAGGCAGGCGTGCGGCACATTCTGAAGCTTCTGATTGAACGATACAGGCACAGCGGCGGCGAGCTGCGCCTGAAAACCGGCGCGTCGCGCATCATCACCGAAGGACACCGCGCAACCGGCGTAGAACTCGACAACGGCGAAATCCTGACGGCCGACAACGTGCTGTCGTCGGCCGGTCTGGTGGAGACAGGGCGGCTGTGTGGCGTGGCCGCCCCGGCCGCGTTCGTGATGCGGGCACCTTGCCCGCAGTCGCGGGGCGAGGCGCCCCGCGACCATGCGGCCGAGGCGGCCGCAACACAGGGCAAACTCTCCTTCACAGAAAACATCAGCGTGCTGGACAAACCCGCGCGCGAGCTGGGCATCGAAGAGACCATCATCTTCTTCAGCAACAGCGAGCGCTTCAGTTACGCGCAGCCCGCCGACCTGTGCGACACCAGCAGCGGCGTGATCTGCATGCCCGGCAACTTCAACCTGCCGCAGCAGCCCAAAGACCACTTGGTTCGCATCACCAACATCGCGAACTATGACAGGTGGGCGACGCTTGGGAACGCAGACTTCCAGTCTGCGCCCGGCGCGGGCCTCCGGCCTGCGCCGCAAGCCGTGGACGGGACGTCCACGGCGAATGCAGGCGTGACGCCTGCGCTCCCGTACTACACCGCCAAGCAACGCTGGTACGAACAAAGTTGCGCCGACGCGATTGGGCACATCGCCGATTTCCGGCCGTGCGTCACATTGGTGGACATGTTCACCCCACGCACGATCCGGTACTACACGGGCCACGAAGGCGGCGCGGTGTACGGCAGCCCGGTCAAGAAACGCACGGGCGAAAGCGGCGTGGAGGGCCTCTACATCATCGGCACCGACCAGGGCTTTTTAGGCATCATCGGCGCCATGCTCAGCGGCATCAGCATGGCCAACCGCTGGGTGCTGCAGAAAGAAGCAACACCAGAGCCTGCTGCGTAAGCGGCGGGACGAACTACGAAAAGCATCACGCGAAGAACGCGAAGGACGCAAAGGTGAATGCGGCAAAAGAAGGATGACTACACCGGTTTCATAGACCCCTACGTGACGCGTTGGGATGAGGTCGTCCTTACGGGCTGGGGTGAGAATGGAAAGATCTGCTATCAACAATTGCTCACATACAGTGACTACTACGAAGAAGACGACCACGTGTTTGATAGCGCACAGAGTCTTGCTTCGAAGGGCATCCGCCGCCTGCACTTCGTGATCTGGGACCTATACGGGAAGATGCAAGCTGAAGCGATGAATGAATACGACGCAGAGGGCAAGGGAGTGAGAGGGTGGAGGCGGGACAGCCCAGACATGCCTTGGACTGAGTACTAGGTTTTTCCTTCGCGACCTTCGCGATCTTCGCGTCAATGCAGTGTGAAGTGAGACAACATGACGACTGACCAGCAACAACAGGGCTTCAACCTCAAGGCCGAGGGCAAGCGGGTTCTTCGCGGCTCTTCCGGCGGGCGCTTGCAGCAGAAGGCCAACCCGGTCGAAAAGGCCAAGGGTGAATACGACGTTATCGTGATCGGCTCCGGCCTGGCCGGCCTTACCGGCGCCAACGTGATGGCCACCCAGGGCTACCGCGTCTGCCTGCTCGAGCAGCACTACAACTACGGCGGGCTGGCCACCTGGTTCAAGCGCCCCGGCGGCCACATCTTCGACATCTCGTTGCACGGCTTCCCGGTCGGCATGGTCAAGTCCATGCGCCGCTACTGGTCGAGGGAAATCGCCGACAGCATCGTGCCGCTGGAGAGCATCAAGTTCGACAACCCGCAGTTCAGCTTCGAAACCCAGTTCACCCGCGAAGACTACACCAACAAGGTGGTACAGGCCTTCAATCTCGACCGTGCGCACGTCGAAAGCTTCTACGACCACCTGCGCAAAATGGAGTACTACAACAACGATGGCACCACCACCGGTGAAATGCTCGAGCGTTTCTTCCCCGGCCGTAACGACGTGCACCGCGCGTTCATGGAGCCCATCACCTACGCCAACGGCAGCACGCTCGCTGAGCCCGCGATCACCTATGGCATCGTCTTCAGCAACTTCATGAGCAAGGGCGTCTTCACCTTCAGCGGCGGCACCGACCAGCTGATCATGAAAATGCGCAAGATCCTCGCGCAAAACGGCGTGGACATGTTCAGCGGCGCCCAGGTCGAGCGCGTGCTGGTGAAAGACGGCCGCGTGGCCGGCGTGCGCGTCAACGGCCGTGACATCAAGGCCCGCAGCGTGCTCAGCAACGCGAATATCAAGTCCACAGTGCTGAAGCTGGTGGGGGAGGAAAACCTCAAACCCGAGTTCATTGAGCAGACGAAGGCCGTGCGCCTCAGCGGCAGCTCGTGCCAGGTCTACATCGGCATCAAGCAGGGCGAGGAAATCCCTTTCATCACCGACCTGCTGTTTTGCAGCAATGCTCCGCACTTCACCAGCGAAGAGCTGTGCGACCTGCGCACCAAGAGCCGCACCTTCAGCTTCTATTACCCCAAGACACGGCCGCACCTGCCGAACGCGGGCTACACCATCGTCAGCAGCAACAACGCGCGCTGGCAGGACTGGCAGGAACTGGATGAAGTCGAGTACGAGCGCGAAAAGAACGCGCTGATCGAGCGCACGCTGGACCATCTGGAACAGTACATCCCCGGCGTGCGCGAAAAGATCGACCACGTGGAGGCCAGCACGCCGCGTACCTTCAATTTCTATACGCAGCAGATGCAGGGGGCCAGTTTCGGCACCAAGTTCGAGGGCCTTGACGTGTCAATGAAGCTGAGCGAGCAGGTGCCCGGCCTGTACCACGCGGGCAGCGTGGGCATCATCATGTCCGGCTGGCTAGGCACCGTGAACTACGGCGTGATCACCGCCAACAAGATGGCCGAGTACCTGCACGTGGGGGCGCGTTGAAACCTCCACCGTTGACGATGCGGTGGGAGTACTACTTCGACGCACGTGACTACGAGTTTGCCGCCGCGGCGTGGACCCTTGGGCTGCTCTCACCAGAAGATGCGACGTGGGTAGCCGCAACCGCGCTTGAGCGGGGACATGATACCCAGACGATCAGAGAAGTTGCTGGACTCTTCAGACCGACAAGACGCGATGAAGGAGACAAGATTGATCGCATGTTCAGTGACGTCGGAGTGGAAGGGCTTTCGAAGGAGCAAGCGTTGGACTGCTATTCGCTGTGCCTGATACTGAGGTTGCGTGAGGCGGCGGAGGAGGATTTCGACGCAGTGATGAGTGAAGTCTGGAAGCTGTACTTCCGCGTAATTGACGAGAACACTGGGAGTGCTGGAAAGTACTGGTCCCGACTTTGTTCGACGATGTGGAAGTGGGATGAGATTTACGCCATCTTTGGTGAGTTCGGCTACGCGCGGTCGCAGAGAAAGCTCCTCAGAGAGCGTGCAAAGCTGATTGGAGAGACTAGCCAGTGGGCCAGAGATGTCATCGAAGGGCATCGGTAAGGTAAGGCCGAAGGGGAAATCGTCTTGAACGGTCATCTCGACAAGGTGAAAGCCCGCATCCCGCACCGGGAGCCGTTCCTGTTCGTGGACCGCATCCTCGAACAGGCCGAAGGCCGCATTGTCACCGAAAGAACCGTGCGCGCCGACGAGCCGCAGTTTCAAGGCCACTACCCAGGCAGCCCCCTGATGCCCGGCGTGCTGCTATGCGAAGCCTGCTTCCAGACCGGCGCCATGCTGTTGAGTGGAGCGGGCGCCCCGCCCGCTGATGTGTTGCGGGCGCCCCGCCCGCAGACCGGTCCAGGCGTCAGCATTCGAAGCCGAGGACGTCTTCCCCACTGGGAACGGGAAGGGGGAACTTACTTCGTCACCTGGCGTCTAGCGGATTCCCTGCCGGCGAAA
Source organism: Planctomycetota bacterium (assembly GCA_022071975.1). Lineage (GTDB taxonomy): Bacteria > Planctomycetota > UBA8742 > UBA2392 > UBA2392 > JACKID01. Next base: position 58,326 of record JAJVIO010000012.1, on the reverse strand, counting down.
GTTCGCGATCAGATCGCGCGTGAGCGCGATGACATCGTCCTGACTGCCAAACATCTCAAGCGGGATCTCACGGCAGCTGAGCGTGAGCGTCTGGAAGCTCTCCACACGGAAAAGATCGAAGCGTTGCTGAACGCCGGTTACGGTGAGTGTCACCTGAAACGTGTCGACTGCGCAGCGGTCGTCGCAGACACACTGCTGAAGTTCGACGGCCAGCGTTACGATCTGCACGCCTGGTGTGTAATGCCAAACCACGTACACGTGGTGTTCCAGGCTCGACCGGGGTGCGCGCTTGCCGATATTCTTCATTCCTGGAAGTCGTTTACGGCCAAGGCGTGTAACAAGCTGCTGGGTCGAACTGGCACGTTCTGGATGGACGAGTCGTTCGACCGTTTGATCCGCGACGAAACCGAGTTCGGTAGGTTTGTGGAATACACGCTGCAAAACCCGGTTGCGGCGGGACTATCCGGTTGGAAGTGGGTTGGGACTGGGAGTGCGGGCGAGGCGCCCGCATCACCAACTGCTGCGGGCGGGGCGCCCGCATCACCAACTGCTGCGGGCGGGGCGCCTGCATCACGGCGCAAGCCGGTGCTTACTCGCATCCTGGAGGCCAAGTTTCGGGGCATGGTGGCGCCCGGTGATGTCCTGCGCGTGGAAGTCGAGCAGGAAGAAAAAATGGGTGACGCCTTCGTCATGAACGGCAAAGTGTCCTGCGCGGGCAAAAACGTCCTGCGCGTGAAGTTCATCGTGGCGATGATTGAAATCTAGGAGCGCAACGTGGCACTGGTGAACACGGATTTCCTCGACCTGCGCAGTAAAAACGTCGTCGTCATCGGCGCGGCCAACAAAAAATCCGTGGCCTGGATCACCGCCCTCACGCTCGAGGAAGCCGGCGCGCGCGTTACCCACATCGTGCGCGACGAAGAGCGCAAGGCCGAAATCGCCCAGCTCATCGACAAGCAGCGCGGGCTGCACGGGGGCGGCGTCAAGGAAGTGTTCACCTGCAACGTAGAGTCACAGGAAGAAATCGACGCCGTGGCCAAGGCGGTGGGGGAGGCGCGCGGGCCGATCCACGGCCTGGTGCACAGCATCGCCTTCGCCAACTACTCCGAGGGCATGAAGCCCTTCCACGAAACACGGCGCGAAGACTTCCTGCAGGCCGTGAACATCAGCGCCTTCAGCCTGGTGGCCCTGGCGCGCGCCTTCAAGCCGTACTTCGATGAGCAGGCCGCCGTGGTCACCATCGGCATCAGCACCACGCGCATGGCCGCGGAAAACTACGGCTACATGGCGCCGATCAAGGCCGCGCTGCACTCCAGCGTGGTGTTCCTGGCCAAGAGCTTCAGCGCCGACACGAAAATCCGCTTCAACGCGGTGTGCCCCGGCCTGCTGAAAACCAGCGCCAGCGCGGGCATCCCCGGCTATCTCGACAGCTACCTGTACGCCGAGCAGGCGACCCTGCGCAAGCAGGCCGTCAGTACCCAGGAGGTGGCAAACGCGGTGGCGTTCCTGCTCAGTCCGCGCAGCAGCGGCATCAACGCGCAGGAACTGGTAATCGACGCCGGCATGGGCGTGAACTACTTCGACAAGTCAATCATTGAGAAGATGCGGTAGGGGCCGCCCCGCGTGGCGGCCCGGGCGGGCACTTGGGCCCGCCCCTACAGACCCCTACAGCGCCTCTAAATCCACGCCTTCGCGCAGGGCCTTCAGCACGGCGCATTTTTCGGCGATCTCCAGCAGCCGCTCGTGCTGCTCGGGGGTGAAGTCGCCCCTGATGTTCACTTTCTTGCGGATCAGCATGTCGTGCTCGCCGGGCTTGAGCTCGCTGGGCTTGCGGCGCACGATCTCCACGTCTACGTCCACGCCGTCCAGCCTGATGCCCTTCACGTTGGCGTAGCTGCGCAGCGTCAGCGTGGTGCATGAGGCCAGCGCGCCCGCCAGCATCTCGATCGGCGTGGGGCCGGTGTCGTCGCCCTTGCCGATTGGCTCATCGGCGAACAGGGTGTGGGTGGTTTTCTGGCCGGTCCTGATCTCGGTCTTGAACCCGACCGGGCCCATGCTTGCGGTGGCTTTCATCTGTTCGTTCTCCCTGCCGAACAAACAGGATAACCGGGTCTGATATTCCCGTAAATGGGGGCGGGATAACGGACAGTCACCACTGGTGCCTGTCCCTACTCGTGCACCAGGTCAACGCCCTGCAGCAGGGCGCGGTTCACCGGGCACTTCTCGGCGATCTCCAGCATGCGCTTGCGCTGCTCTTCGGTCAGCCCGCCCTTCAGCGTGATCTTCTTGATCACCACTGTGGCCTTCGCGCCTTCCACCTGCTCTGAGGGCTTGCGGCGCTGGGCATCCACCTCGACCTCGACGCTTTCCAGCGCGATTCCTTTCAGGTTCGCGTAGCTGCGCAAGGTCGCGGCCGTGCAGGCGCCCAGGGCGGCGGCGAGCAGTCCCATGGCGGTGGGGCCGGCGTTAGCGCCTCCGGCCTCGGGTGGTTCGTCGGCGATGATGGTGTGGCTGAGGTCGGGATCGACCTTGATTTCGGTACGGAAGGAATCGGCAAGTCTTGCAATGGCTTTCATGTAAGGCCTCCGGGGCGGAAGCCTAAACGGATAGTCGAAGAAGGTCCACCCCATACAAAGTGGTAGGCAAGCCATGACGCACATATTGCAAAGCCACGTAAGTCCGGACGAAACAGCAAGATAGGCAGAATTTCCCAGAACCGGCACTGAACTTTCGTTGCAGAAGGCACGTTGTTACGTACCATCACATTGCGCTTGGGGACAATCTTCCTTTTTGCAGGCCGTAGACCCGACCAGGTGCGGTGAATTGTGTTTTTTTGGTGTGGGTTCGCCTTGGGCAGCGAACTCCTGAGGAGGAATACAGCAAATGAGAATGGAATTCAGAGCAGGAGCCATGTTGATGCTGTTTGGCATCATAATGGCGGGAGCAGTTCAAGCCCAAACGACGCTAAGTGCGTCGACCAATCCGAACTTGGTTGTCGCGAACAACACGGTTGCTTGCGGTAGCCAGATCGGATTCGGTCAATCCGACAACAGCTACTTGCGGACCTACACAGTAGCCGGGACGTTTCAGGCTACCCGTGTTCGTATTGGCATTGAAGTGGATGAGGTATCACCGCAGACGATCGACATACGTTTCTGGAACTACACTGCAGGTACAACCGCCGGTACGATCTCGCTCGGAGCTCAGATTGGCAGCACCACAACCATCACCACTCCGGGTGACGGAAGTTGGAATGAGTCGGTCGTGGACATTGGGCTCGACTCGGTGGTGAGTATCCCTGCCGGCAATTTCGCGGTGGAAGTGCAACAGCGCTCGAACCAGTGGACTGCAGGCACAGGACAGCGTACGGGACCCGGCAATTTCTACTTCGGATCCAATCAGGCAGGCCAGTCATCGCCAAGCTACCTTATGGCCGCTGGCTGCTCGATCACAGACCCAACCGACACAACCGCGTACGGAACTGTGCACGTCATCTTGGATGTGATCGGCTACTTGAACCCGTCAACCGCTCCTGCGCAGGAGATTGACTTGCGCTACCCGAGTGGCGCGGCTTACAGCCTTGCGTCCGGTTCCGGCGTTGCCGATGTCGGTCCGCTTCCGCGCAGCGCGACGACTGCTGCCGTTGTTCAGGTTGCCAACCAGGGTACGGGAACACTTTCCATTTCCGGTGCTACTGCCACCGGCGCAACTGGTTGCACCACCGGCACGATCACGTTCCCCGCGTCGCTGGCAGCTGGCGCCAACGGCAACGTCTCCATCCCCGTCACGCTGGGCGCAACGCTGGGCACATGGTCGTTCACGCTGACCGTTAGCAGCAATGACCCCAACGAAGCGTCATACACCATCACCGTACAGGGTACGGCCGGCATGAGCGGCACCTACACGGTGATTGCGGCAGGTGGTGGTGACTACACCAACATTGGCGCGGCCTTCGACGACCTTGAAACCTACGGTCTGGGCGGCGCCACCACCATCGAAGTTGGCGCTGGGACATACGCCTCAAACGCAAGCTATGAACTCGGCACGGACACCGGCGGAGCAGTGGTTCAGCGCGTGCGTGGCACCAGCACAACTTCTCGCCTGACGATTCAGGCTGCATCCGGCGCATCGCCCATTGTCAGCGGTGACTCGTTCATCGATCCAGCATCGGGCACCGAGTCCGGCACCATGTCAATCTGGGGCGTCAGCCACGTGACCATCGACGGCCTGGAATTCACCGGCGGCGCCGGCTTCGGCCTGCTGATCGGTCACACCGCCGGCCTGAACTTCTCAAGCCAGCCCAGCCGCGCGGCGCGCGATGTGGAAGTGCTTAATTGCAAGTTCCACGATATCACCGCGGGTCCGGGACTTGTTTTCACTGGCGATCTCGCGCCATTTCACGATGTGTTGATCGAAAACTGCATGGTTTGGCACTGCGTGGGCGGCAACTCGGCCTACTCACTTAACTGGCCGGGTTCCATCGCCTTTTTCTACCCCGGCGAAAACGTCGTCATCAACCACCCTTCCGTGTTGATGGACAACGGCGCCACCGGTGCAACCACGGGCCGTCCCGGCGCGATCGGCTGGAGGGGTGGTCCGGAGGCCGTCCGCACCAGCCCGAGCATCACCAACTGTGTGTTGTCCGCCAGCGGAACCAACATGCCGATCTTCTCCTTCCCGAGTGATGATGCGGCACAGGCAGCCACAGTCACCAGCGAGCCGACTGCTTCGGACCGTAACGTGCTGTTCCCGCAGAACGGCGGCATCATCGGTCTGGCGTTCTTTGGCACCAGCACCACACCCTACAACACGCTTCAAAGCTGGCAGCTTGCGTTCAACACGCTGGATGCCAACTCAACCGCAAACAACCCGAATTTTGTGAGTGCGACGGACCTGCACATCAGCACCGGCTCGTCGGCGATCGACCTCGCGGTTGGCTCGGCCACGACGCTGGACATTGACGGCGATGCCCGCACGACTGGCGCGGCACCTGACGCGGGTGCGGATGAGTTCACTGGTGGTGGCGGCGGCGGCGGTACGGTTTCCGTGGCGGCAACCTCCACGCCCGCCTCTGAACCGTCCACCAACGGCGCTTGGACGATCACCTTCTCCACGGCAACAACTGCAACCACTAGCGTATCGTTCACGCTGTCCGGTGCTGCGGTGCTTGGTACCGATTACAGCATCAGCTCCAGCGTGGGCACCGCCAGCGGCACGGGCATTACCGGCATTCCGGCCGGAACCAGCTCAGTTGTTGTAACGCTGACGGTGATTGATGACGCGCTGGTCGAGGGTAACGAAGACGCGATCATGACCATTACCGGCGCTACTGGCTATACGGTCGGTACCCCGAGTGCGGGCACCGTGGTCATCAACGACGACGATGCCTCGGCGGGCAACCCGGCCGTTTCGGTTTCGTCCACCGGCTCACCGTCTGAGACCGGCCCGACCTCCGGTACGTTTACGATCAGTGCATCGCCCAACCCGGCCGCACCGATCCAGGTGAACGTCTCGTTCAGCGGCACGGCGGTCAACGGCACCGATTACACCGTTACGGGTGTGACCGGCGGGCAGGTCACTGTCCCGACCACTGGTTCTGTTACCGTGACCATTACCCCGATTGACGATACTGCAACCGAGGGCCTGGAAAGCGTGATCCTCACGATCACCACCGGCACAGGCTACACGGTTGGTACCCAGTCTGCGGCAACGCTCACCATCGCAGACAACGACGGCACTCCTCCGCCTCCCATCACTGGCGGTGGCGGTGGTGGCGGTGGCGGTGGTGGTTACACCGCTGCTGAGGGCTCGAGCTACTGGATGCTGGCCCTTGGCCTGCTTGCGGTGCTGGGCCTTGGCCTGCGCATGCGCGCCCGCCGCGAGTAAGCAGTCCCGCAACACAGAAGGGGACAGGTACCTCGGTACCTGTCCCCTTTCACTTTTCCCGCGACTGCTGCAGCAGTTTCAGCAGATCCTCGAGCCACGGCACGGCCAGGTCGGCCTCAAACCTGGGCTCTGGCTCGCCATTCGTAACCAGGCAGGTCATCGCACCCGCCGCCCGCCCGGCCTCCATGTCGTCCCGGAAGTCCCCGACCATCAGGGTGGTCTCCGGCCGTCGCTGAAGGCGGCGCAGGGCCTCCAGCAGCGCGTCCGGCGCGGGTTTGGGCGGCGCGCAATCCCGCGTGATGATCACGTCGAAACTCAGGCCCAGGGCCTGCAGGGTGATATCCACGGCCGCGCGGAAGTTACGCGTGATGATGCCGGTGGCGAAACCGTGGCCGTGGAGCCAGTTGGTGAGCTCGACGGCGCCGTGGGCTGCGCGGGCGAGTCGGGCGGCCTCGAGCTCGGCGTCGCGCACGATCTCGAAGCCGCGCTCACGCTCGGCGTCGGGCAGCGCATTCAGGGCATGTGTGATCGAAACGCCGTGGGGCAACCCAAGGCGCGCGCGCAGGCCGTCAAAATCGATTACCGGCACGGTAAGCGTGCCGTCGAGGTCGAAAAGCACAGTGTCGATGTGGGAAAGCAATCAGAGTTCAGAGTTCAGAGGTCGGAGATCAGAGTTCAGAGGTCGGAGGTCGGAGGTCGGAGGAGTTCGGGATTGGTGCTCCGGCAAACCCGCAGTTCCATAACCTCTAACCTCTGGCCTCTAACCTCTAACCTCTATCCTCTAACCTCTAACCTCTAACCTCTATCCTCTAACCTCTAACCTCTATCCTCTAACCTCTAACCTCTATCCTCTAACCTCTAACCTCTAACTTCGCTGCGTTCCTGGGCGGCCTCTGAGCGCGAAGATTCTTCTGTCACCCAGTTCCAGACCACGCCCGCCGCGATCGCTGCTGAGGCCGTGGCGGCCGCCACCGCGCCCATCAGCACACGCCGGCGCTTGCGGGCCGCGTGCTTCAGCTGCTGCCACTCCAGGTACTCGGTGTCGGTGCGAACGCCGCGCAACTGGCGCAGCAGTTCCTGGGCGAACAGGTGCTCGCCCTCGGCGACCTCAACCACGCTGCCCACGTGGCCAAGCAGCGCGCGCTCCACATTGCTGTGTTTCAGGCGCGCGGTCAGGCCGTGAGCCTGCAGTGTAGCGCTGGCAAGCAGGGCGTCGGCGTAACTGTAAGGGTGATACACCGAGCGCCAACTGTTGACCGTCAGCAGCAGCAGTCCGGCGCCGCAGAAAATGCAGTTGTCGCCGTCACCCGCGGCCGGTTTGCCGCAGGCCGGGCAGTGTTCGCGCCGCCGTCTGATTCCTTCCAACATCGCATCAGGGTAAGCTGGTAAAGGCCTTTGTGAAGGGGTCAGGATTCCGATTACCGGCGCAAACCTTGAGGCGCTGATCCGCCTGCTCGATGAGCCCGACCCCCTCGCGGCCGAGCCTTTGATTTCCCAGGTGTCGGCCATGGAGCCCGAAGACCTGGAACAGGTGGTCGCCCACTGCGAACGTGCGTCGGACGCGGTACGCCGCAACGTGGAGAGCGCGCTTGTGCGCGGGCGTTTCGCCGCGCTGGACCCCGCCTGGGATCGGCTGGCAGCCGGGCGCTTCGACCTTGAAGCCGCGCTGAAGCTGATCGCCCAGACCGGGGAGCATCCGCCGGCGCTGGACATCAGCGCGACGCTGGACCGCTACGCCGAAGAAATGGGCGCGCTGTTGAGCGGCGACCGCGCCTTTGACGTCGGCCTTGGCATCCTGGGCGAGGTTTTATCCCGCCGCCACGGGCTGCGCGGCAACGCCGCCGACTACTACGCGCCGGAAAACAGCTATCTTGACCAGGTGCTGGCCAGCGGCAGGGGCATCCCGATCAGCCTGTGCGCCGTGGCGCTGCTGGTGGGGCGGCGGCTTGAGCTGCCGGTGCACGGGGTGGGGACGCCTGGGCATTTCCTGGGATTTTATGGCGACGTGGACCTCAAGATCGGCAACTTCTTCGATCCCTTCGACGGCTTCCGGCGCCTCACCATGGGCGAAGTGCGGGTGATCCTGGCCCATTTCGTTGAAACGCTTGAACCCGAGATGCTGAAGCCCGTCAGCGACCGCGAAATCGCCGCCCGCTTCCTGCGCAACCTCGCCGGTTGCTACACCCGCCTCAACCAGCCTGAGCAGATCCGCAATCTTGAGCGCTGGATTCGCGCCTTAAACGTGTAATCCGCAATACTTACGGTCCACATAAGGGTTGAACTGCTACACCGCGCCGGCCGGTGCGGATATCTTTTAGGCCGGAAGGGAACAGCTCATGCGCAGAACGTTCTTTACGCTCGCGGCGATTGCATTGTTTGGCCTGCTGGCACTGCCAGCCGATGTGACCGCCCAGCGCGGCCCCGGCAAAGGCCCCCCCGGGGGAGGCAAGATCCCCGGCGGGGGACAACAGCCCTGGGGCAAAAACGCCGGCAAACAGAAGCTTCCGCCACTCACCATCGAGGACGTAAAGCCGGACGGCGCCTACGAGGTCTACAACCTGCTGCCCAGCAGCTCCGAGCAGCCGCGCATTGGCGTCACGGCCGACAAGGCTTACCGGCTTGTGGGCTACAACAAGGAAAGCCGCACCCTGAAGTTCGTGACGCTTGACCTGGTGACGGGGGCGCTCGGGGCCAAGGAAATCAAGCTGCCCACGGACGCGCCCGACCTGGGCGAGGCGCCGCGCATGGCGAACGACGGCGGCGAGTACTGCGTGATCTCGGAGCAGGCGGCGACGCTGTTCGTGGATGTTTTCAAGGGCAAGGTGAAGGTCGCTGCCGGGTTTGATTCCTCGGTGGCCATGGCGCCGCCCGCCCAGAAGGGCAAGAAGTGGCGCCCCGAAGAGAAAGAAAAGGCCGAGGCTCCCAGCGGCGATCTTTATCGCGTGCACGGCGGCGCCAACGGCAAATACGCCCTGAGCGTGCTGGTGAAGTGGGATAAAGACAGCAAGCAGTACACCGGCAACGGGGCCACGCTGCACTTCGCGGAAGACAAGAGCGTCAGCCTGGCCTGGGACCACGGCCGGTATGGCATCCCGCCCAAGGCCCGCGACGCGGTGTGCGCGGTGACGGACAGCGAGATCGTGGTGCTGGTGACCGTGCCGCGCAAGCCGGGCGGCTTCAGCGGCTCGACCAGCGTCACCACGCTGGTGTTTGACCGCAAGGGCAACCTGAAGGAGGCCCAGGAATCACCTGAGCCGTACGCCGGCGGCAACGCGGGGCGCTTCACGCTCAGCCCCGACGGCAGCTGCATGGTGGCGCATCCCGAGGACGGTCTGCATTCGTACGTGATTCGGCGCGGCAGCTGGGCACGCGGTTACAAGACCAATTACCTGGATGCCTGCGTCGGCTTCGCGCCGGAGGGCAAGATCGGCGTGTTCATCGAGAACCACACACCGCAGCGCGCCGCGTTGAAGGGCATCAACCTCGCAACCGGCGAGGCCGTCTGGAACACCAGCGTGCTGCACGCGGAAGCCACCGGCGACGGTGACGACGAGCCGTTCACGGCGATCGGGCCGGGCGCCACGCTGGTCGCCTCGCACCACGGCATCATCAAGGGCGAGACTTCGCCCGACGAGCCGATCTGGCTGTACCGCGCCAAGGCCATCGATTTTGAGCCCCTCAGCATGAGCTATGACAACGACGGCAAGCGCGTGGCGGTGCTGGCGCTGGACCGGGTGTTCGTGCTGGATGCCAAGACCCGCGCCGAGGTGAACAGCATTCCGTTTGAGGCCCCGCTGGCCAGCGGCACGTTGGGCGAGTTCGTCAGCTTTGACGCCAAGGGCAAGAAGATTCTCGCCTGCGCGCGCAACAAGGGCGTGTGGTTGATCGACCTGGCCACCAACAGCATCGAAAAAACTCTGCCGCCCGTTGCCGGCAGCTGGGCCCGCGCCATGCCGGACTTCAGCGGCGTGGTGTACTCGCAGGCCAAGGACGCCGGCGGCAACGTCATGCTGCAGAAGCTTGACGGCTCCGAGCCGATGCGGATCTATCGCTGCGAATACAAGGATTCGCAGGCGGTCTGCTTCTGGATCAGCGATAAGGGTGATCGCTTCCTGGTCGCTGAGCGCGAAATCGGTGAGGGCCGGCTGTTCCTGGTGGATGAGAAGGGCGAAATCGACGTCACCTACAACGTGGCCGACGCCGACCCCATGTTCGTGGGCGACACGGCCGTCACCGCCTTCGTCACCAAGCGTAAACAGGCCGTGCTGATCAACGAAGTCAACAAGTGGGAGTACACGGGCATCAACTGCACCGTGATCGGGCCCGGCGCCGAAGGTGAGGCTATCGAGACCAGCTTCAGCGCGGTGTTCAAGTCGCAGGACCTGCCCGGCCGTTCCACTTACGGCGCGACCGCGGCCTCGCCGTTCTTTGGCGCGCTGTACACAGGTGATGAACGCGCCTGCAAGTTCGCCTGCCCGGCGGGCGTGCTGGATGTGGACATCGGCAAGGGCGCGCTGAAGCTGTATGCCTGGAGCCGCGAGCCGAAGGGCCTGGCGGCGATCAACCCCAAGGGCAAGGAGTTCTTCGTGGCAGGCAATGCGGGCCTGACGACATACAAGATCAAGTAGCTTTCAGAAGTACAGGGTACAGAGTGCAGAGTTCCGCCGCGCATCCATTGGCCGGCTGGTACTTTGCACTCTGTAGTTTGTACTCTGCACCTCAAATGCGAACTGTATTCCTTGGCACTCCTGAAATCGCTTTGCCCACGCTGCACGCGATGGCAGACAGCGCGGAGTTTCGGCCTCTGGCTGTTTTCACACAGCCGCCGGCTCGGCGTTCAAGGCGAGGTGCCGCGGAATCCAGCCCGGTGGGGGCCGGGGCGCAGCGGCTGGGCCTGCCGGTACACGAGGTTGAGGCTGTCAGCAGCGGTGACGCGCTGCAGCGGCTGGTTGAGCTGAAGCCTGACGTCATCGTAGTGGTTGCCTTCGGCCAGATGCTGAAGAACGCCGTGCTGAAGCTGCCGCGTCACGGCTGCCTGAACTTTCACCCCAGCATGCTGCCGAAGTACCGGGGCGCCGCGCCCGTGCAGCGCGCGGTGCTGGAAGGCGTTGTGGATTCCGGCCTGACCATCATGCGGCTGGTGCGCAAGATGGATGCTGGGCCGATCCTGCTGCAGCGCCCGTGGCGGCTGGACCCAGCCAAGAACGCCGAAGAACTGCTGGCCGAAGCGGGCGAGCTGGGCGCGTCATTGATGCTGGATGTGCTGAGCCGGCTGGAAAGCGGGATCACGCCGGTTGAGCAGGACGAGTCGCAGGTCAGCTTCGCGCCGCCGCTCGAGAAGGCGGACGGCGAGCTGCATTTCACCGAGAGCGCGACCCGGGTGGTGAACCGCATTCGCGCTGTGCAGCCGTGGCCCCGGGCGGAAAGCCGGCTGCAGACGGATGACCGGGGCGAGTTGCGGGTGTTAATCCATAGAGCAGAGTTGGCTTCATTCGCGGGTTCGGGGTCGAGCGGCGAGATTCTGGCCATCGACAAGCGCGGAATCGTGGTCGCGTGCGGTGAAGGCGCGGTATGCTTGACCGAGTTGCAGCTCGAGGGCAAACCCCGCAAGCCGGCGCGCGACGTGGCGAACGGCCTGCGCCTAAGGCCGGGAGCGAGATTCCGAAGCTGATCATGGCGAAGAAAGAAGCCGAAACCGAAGAGCCCGCAGAACTGCCCCTCCAGGCCGGGGTTGTCGCGCCGCGCCCTGAGCCTGCCGGCGGGGCGGCTACCCTCGGCTCGTTGCTGCGCAAGAATCGGATGGTGCGGCTGAAGGGGACCGACAAGACCGCTGCGCTTCAGCAGATGGTCGCCAGCGCTGCCCGCGCCCTGAACCTCACGGCCAGCGAACAGGTGGACCTTTCCGCGGCGGTGCTTGCGCGGGACGCGGCACTAAGCACCCAACTGGGTCGCGGCTGGGCCGCCCCGCATGTGCGCCTGAACGTGGCCGATGAAATGGTGCTGATCGTGGGACGCAGCAAGTCCGGCATCGATTACGGCCGCCCTGAACTCGGCCGCGTTCACCTGATCTTCCTGTTCATAAGTTCGCCGAAACATCACGACACCTATCTGCGTGTGCTGGGGCAACTGGCGGCTTCGTTCAAGGACAGCCAGGATCCGACGCGAATCGAGGCGGCGGTCAACGCCGACACGCCCATCAAGCTGCGCGCGGCGCTGGGCGAGACGGTGCGCACGCAGCGCCTGGTGGTCTCACGCCGCCTGCCGGAGGTGACCCGGGCGCTCATTCGCAACCTGTTGCGCTTCGCCGAAGACATCGACGCCGAAGCGATCATCCTGTTTACCGACGTGCTGCGAAACCCGGGTCTGCTGGCCAGCTTCATTTCGCCCAAGATCGTGCTGGCGACCCGCGCCGCGGACGTACCCGACACGCTGGTCGAGCGCGCACGCGGCGTGGTGCGCCTGGCACGCGGCGAGTTCAGCGAAGAAAGCGCGGTACAATTGGCGCTGTTGTCGGCCGGCGCGCGCGGAATGCTGGGTGAAGGCAGCCGCGTGGTGGCCGTCTGCGGCGAGCGCGGCAGCGACACCTATGACACGGTGCGGATCGAGACGCCGCGGCTGATGATCTCGCGCATATTCAGCAAGGCGGCCAAGGAGAGTGTGCAACCCGAGGTTTTCGAGCGCGCCCTGCAATTGATGCTCGAGTTGTCCGAAGAAGGGCGGGAGGGCAAGCCGCTCGGCACGACCATGCTGCTCGGCGATGAGGAAGTCGTGCGCGAAATGACCCAGCAACTGACCATCAACCCGTTCCGCGGCTACCCGGAGTCCGAGCGCAACATTCTGGACCCCGCGCTGGAGGAGACCGTCAAGGAGTTCTCGCTGCTCGATGGCGCGTTCGTGGTCGGGCGCAACGGTGTGCTGCATTCAGCGGGCACCTACATCTCGCCGCCTGCCGAGGCGCGCGTGGATCTGCCCTCCGGTCTCGGGACTCGTCACCGGGTGGCCGCCGCAATCACCAAAGTGACGCGCGCCATTGCCATTGTGCTGTCCCAGAGCACCGGCCGCGTCACCGTGTTCCGCAACGGCAAGTCGGTGATGACCGTAAGCCCAACGCGCAGTCGCGTGGAAGTACCAACGGCGGGGAGCGACTAGTGCCCGACCCGGAAGAAATCCGCGATGCCGAGGTGGTGCGCAGGGATGAGCCCGGCGGCCGCGTCGTGGACGCGGAAATCGTGCACGACGCAGCGGCCCACGGCAGGGCGGAACGCGTGACCGCCAGCCGGATACCAGGCGGCATTTTCATCAGCCGCGGCTTGTACGACTTCGGCGGCGACCCGGTGGCCGCGCGCAAGCGCCTGCGCGAACTGCAACTCAAGCTATGGCTGTGGCTGCTTGGATTTGCCGGCATTGCGGCGGGTTGCTTTTACGGCGCGTTCGTGACCGAGGTGGTGATCTGGGCGGCACTGCTGCTCATCGGCGGCGCGCTCTGTCTGCTGGGCGCGTCGGTTACCTGGCTGATCATCTGGGCCGTGCGGCGCATTCCAAAGCCGTGATCCGCCGCCTACAATCCCGGCCATGACCACCAACCGCAACCCGCAAGCCGCGCAAATGGCCGATGAATCCATGGTGCGCAACCTGGCCGTGCAGGCGAAAGCCCTATGGCCGCTGGAGCGTCCACTGTTCGAGCGCTACGGCCAGCCGGCCCGCATCCTTGACCTGGCCTGCGGCACCGGCGAGATCACCCGCAGACTGGCCGAGCTGTTCCCGAACGCGCGGATCACCGGCGTTGACCTTGAAGAGGCGCACCTCAACACCGCGCGCAAGGCCGCGTCCGCGTTCAGCACCCGTGTGAACTTCGAGAAAGGCGACGCCTTTGAGCTCGGTTTTGAAGACCGCAGCTTTGACCTCAGCATCGTGCGCCACATGCTGCAGGCCGTGCCCGACGCCGACAAAGTGCTGGCGCAGCTCAAGCGCGTGACGCGCCCCGGCGGCCGTCTGCACGTGCTGGCCGAGGATTACTCGATGATGCACTTCTGGCCCACGCGGCTGGATTCCGACGAGTTCTGGCGCCTCGGCCCCATGACCTACGCGGCCAACACCGGCAGCGACCTGCGCAGTGGCCGAAAAGTCTTCAGCTGGCTGAGCGAGCTTGGTTGCCGCGACGTGCGCGTGGACTACCTGGTGTGCGACACCGTGCGGGTGGAGCGTGAGCTGTTCGCTCAGATCTGGGAGGCCTGGCGCGATGGATACACGGACGTGATCGCGCAGCACAGCAGCCTGAGCCGCGAACAGGTGCAAGACCACTGGAATGACATGATCGCCGCCATCCGCAACCCGCACGGCTACGCGGTCTGGCAGGTGCCCGTCATCACGGGTGTGGCCTAGCCCGGCGCTTACGCTCCGGGCTACTCTTGTTCCGCCAGCCAGCGCTCGGCGTCGATGGCCGCCATGCAGCCTGAACCGGCCGCGGTGATGGCCTGGCGGTAGGTGTGGTCCTGCACGTCGCCGCAGGCGAACACACCTTTCACGCTGGTGTAACTGTTGGGGTGCTCGCTGGGTCCGCCGGCTGCGGCGCCCGTCACCAGGTAGCCGTTGTCGTGCATCTTGAGCTGGCCCTTGAACAGGTCGGTGTTGGGGATGTGGCCGATGGCCAGGAACACGCCGTCGGCCTTGATCTCACTGACCTCGCCGGTTTTGGTGTTCTTGCTCTTGATGCCGCACACGGTGCCGTTTTCGCGCAGCAGGTATTCGAGCGGCTGCTCATTGAGCGTCCACTTGATTTTGGGGTTCTTCTTCGCGCGCTCCAGCATGGTGGTGCTGGCGCGGAACTCTTCGCGGCGGTGCACCAGGTTCACGTCGCCGAAGCGGGTCAGGAAGGTAGCCTCTTCCATGGCGGTGTCGCCGCCGCCGATCACGATCATGCTCTTGTTGCGATAGAACGCGCCGTCGCAGGTGGCGCAGGTGTGCAGGCCGCGGCTGATCAGCTTCTGCTCACCAGGAATGTTGAGCAGGCGTGAGCGCGCGCCGGTGGCGACAATTACGGCCTCGGCGGTGTAGAGCTTGTCATCGACCCAGACTTTGAAGGGGCGCTCGCTGAAGTCCACCTTGCTGACGTCAACGTCCTCGAACTCGGCGCCAAAGTCGATCGCCTGCTGGCGCATGCGCGCCATCAGCTCGGGGCCGGCGATGCCGCCGCCGGGGAAGCCGGGAAAGTTCTCGATCTCAGTGGTCAGCATCAGCTGGCCGCCGGGGGGGCCGCCCGCGCCGAAGCCGGCAAAAACGTGCGGCTTCAGGCCGGCGCGCGCCGCGTAAAGAGCAGCCGTGTCGCCTGCAGGCCCGGATCCGATGACAATCACCTTGTGCTCGCTCATGGCTGTCGCCCTTTCTCTTCTCTGGTGCTGCAGGTGTATAGCAAGGCCGCGCCGCGCTGGCACCCCTCAACACTGGCGCTTGCGGAGAAACGCCCCTAACATCCCGACCGATGGCGGAACGCAAGGTCAACATCTGGTTCGCACTGCTGCTGGGCTGGCTGGTGCCCGGGTTGGGGCACTTCTACGCCAGGCGGCAACTGCACGGGCTGTTCTACTTCGCCACCATCGTCGGGCTTTACGCCGCGGGCATGGTGATTTCCGACGGCACAGCCATAAACGCCACCGACCACTTCTGGTATTTCCTGTGCCAGCTGCTGGCCGGGCCGATCACCTTTGGCATCGATGCCCTGCGCCACCCGGAGGGCATCTACCTGGGCGAAAGCATCAGCATCATGGCCCACCAGAGCGGTGTGGTGTACGCGGCCGTGGCGGGCGTGCTGAACCTGATCGTGATCTGCGAGTTGTACCGCCGCCACGCGCACCCTGAAGAGCCCGGGCCATCCGACACCATGCGGGTGGATGCCATCAACGGCAAACAGGAGACGGCGTGATGGATACGCTGATTTATGCGCTGTACTACGCGCCGGTCGCCATCGTGGGCGGCCTGGTGATGGGCGTGGCCGGCAGCCGCGAGTTCAAGCGCGGCCTGCTGCGCGGGGCGCTGAACGGCGCGTTGCTGCTGGGCGGCATGGCGGCGCTGATCTTCCTGGTGCAGTTGGCGACCGACCCGACAATACTGTAGGTGGCAGGGGACAGGTTTCAGGTTTCAGGGAAAACGCCGCCACGACTTGAGTAGACCGTCGGCTGCACCCTGAAAGCTGACCTCTGCCGCAGCCCGTTGCCCCGCCGCGCCATAACTGCTGAAATTGGTACTTTCTGACGTACCGGAGTTTCCCTTTGACCGCGCGTGAGGCAGTTGTCCGCGAATACGCCCCCGGCGAGCTGGTCTGCCGCCAGGGCGCGCAGGCGGATCGCGCGTTCGTGCTCAAGTCCGGCAGCCTGCGCAGCGTGGTCGTGCCCGACAAAGTGCTGGTCGAGGCCGACGAAGCCCGCCTGCGGCGCGGCCACGATGTCACCCTCTACACCGAGTCCGGCGCCATGCTCGAGGTTGAAGGCGGGCTTACCGGCCACTACCTCACCAGCCTGATCGCCGGCGAAGCCACCGTGGTGGCAGAATTCCCCGTCGATACCCGCGCTGTCATGAGCATGATCCAGGAGCAGCCGGCGTTCGGCCTTTCGCTGGCGCGCGCGCTGGCACGGCGCATGGTGGCGGCGAACAAGAGCCTCGGCGGCGGCCAGCGTCTGGCAAGCCGCTTCATGCGCGACTTCCAGGGCCTGTGCACCGACTTCTACAACCTGGTGCAGCGCATCGGTGACGACGCCGAGGGCGAAGACTCGGTGCTGCAGGTGCTGAACGCCGCCAAGCGCACCTGGAGCTACGGCAACGGGGAAGTCGGCGGCGCCGAGCTGACCAAGAACACCCGCGTGATCATGTCGCGCGTGGTGGACGACCGCAACATGGTCGGCAAGCAGCACCGCCTCAAGGCCGGCGACCTGCTGTGCCGCCGCGGCGACCCGGGATACTCGGTGTACCTGCTGGTCAGCGGGCGACTGAGCGTGCGCATCGGCAGCGAACAGTACGGCGTGGTTCGGCCGGGCGAAACGGTCGGCGAAATCGGCGTGCTGCTGGGCGACGAAGAGCCCAAGCGCATCGCGGACATCCAGGCCGATGAGCCGAGCGTGGTGGGGGTGATACCCAGTGAGCACTTCCCGAAGCTGGTGACGGAAAACCCCAAGCTGCTGATCAACCTGTGCCGGCTGATGTGCTTGCGGGTGAAGTCGTTCGAGCAGCTGGCCGGCGAAAGCGAAGACGCCCTGCGCGCTGTGGCGGCACGCTTTGCCGGCGACGAATCCACGTTCCTGGATGACGTCGAGAAACTGCGCGAGCAGCTTGAGATGCTGGCCGGCGAAAACGACCTGCCCCTGGAAGCGGAGATCGAGGCGCTCAATGAAATGCACGAGCGCTGGCGCACCCGCAGCGACGAGCTGCACGACAAGCTGCCCGCCGAGGCCAGCTGATCACTTCCAGCTGACCTGGGCAGCCCCGTCATTCCAGCGGAAAACCATATAGCCTCGGGACGGGTCGTGCGCCTTTTCGGTTGGTGAGCAGGTCAGCTCGGCGTCATAACCGGGGCTGCTGGATAGCCGCGGCATGCGGTCCACGTTGTAGTAGAGCCCGTCAAACTCACCGGTGGCGGCCTTCTGAGAGAACATGGAAAACGCATCCTGGTCGCTCGCCGTCTTGGCGTACGAAACGCGCAGGAAATCGCGCGCGGAGCCGAGCAACTGCTCGCCCTCGGCGCGGCGGGCGTCACGGGTGTTGGTGGTGATCGCCGGCGCTGCAATCACGGCAAGGATGCCCAGGATCATGGGCACGCCGATGAACAGGAATCCCAGGATGATCACAGCCCAGGCCCAACCCGGCATGCCTTTCTTGCGCGGCGGATAGTACGGGTACTGCTGCATCCCGTAAGGCGGCTGACCGGGCTGCGCGTATCCGGGCGGATACGCCTGCGGTTGCGCCGGCTGCTGCGGCTGGCCCTGCGGATAGCCGGGTGGGGGTTGCATGGTTCTCTCCCGTGAGATCGCGGCGAGTATATGGAGAGTCGAAGTAGGAATTCAAATCGAAAGTGACAAAGACGTCATCATGTTTTGTTCCCCCTCGTTGGCGGTGGAATGAACGTCGAGCTGCAGTTGGCTGAACCCCGGCTTTGGCAGGCCAGGTTTTTGGCGGGTTCAGCGAGTGAGTGCGAATGCCAATGCGATGCCCTCGTGCGTGAGCGTGGGGGCGATCACGTCGATGCCCTCGATCTCAGGCGCCAGGTAAGCGCCGTAGCCGCCGGTGGCGAACACGGTTGGCTTATTGGCGTAAGTCTTCATCAGCTCGCGCAGGATGTTGTTCACCAGCCCGATGTAGCCGTAATACACGCCGCTGTTGATGGCATCTTCTGTGTTCGCGCCGATCACCGGCGGCCGGATGCCGTCCGGCCTCACCAGCGGCAGCAACGCGGTCTTCTGGTGCAAGGCCTCCATGGCCAGGCCGATGCCGGGCGTCAAAACACCGCCCACGAAGGCGCCGTCTTTCACCACGTCAAAGCTGACGGCCGTGCCGAAATCGACCACGATGGCGTTGGCGCCGCCGCGCTCTTTGGCCGCCAGCGCGTTCACCAGCCGGTCCTGGCCCACCTTGCCGGGCGGGTTGGCGCGGTTCTCGATCGGCACCACCACGTCGCGGCCCAGCACACAGGCCTTGCCGCCGCCCAGGCCGGCCCAGGCTGTTTCCACGGCCTCGCGTCCGCGGGGGTTTACGCTGGCGATCACGAGCGGAAGCGCCAGCAGGCCGGAAAGGTGCTCCCGCAAGGCTTCCTCGACGACCTGCACAGGCGCATGGCTGGAGACGTCGAACTGCGACAGCACCTCTGTGCCGCGCATGCGGGCGATGGTGGCGCTGGTGTTGCCGATGTCGGCGGCGATGATTTCGGCGGCGGTTTTCACGGCAGTGTGGTGCGCACGATGACTACGTTGCCGTCGCGGTCAATGGCCAGCAGGTCGGGACGGCCGTCGCCGGTGAAGTCGGCCAATGAAAGGTTGGTGGCGCGGAAATCGCCAATCGCGCGCGCCAGCGAGGCCTGCGCCTCGGTAGCTTCGCCGAACTGGCCGCGCCCGTCATTCACCCACAACGTCATGGTGTTGCCGCCATCGGGCAGGTCTTCGCTGGCGATCAGGTCCAGGTCGCCGTCGCGGTCCAGGTCATCCAGCGCGAGGTCAAGCAGCCGGCCCTTGGCGGCGGGCGATCCGTCGAAGGGCTCAAACTGTCGGCCGCTGCCGAGCTTCAGCAGGGTCAGCCTCACGTCTGCGTCCGTGGCGCCGTAGCCCACGGCCAGGTCAAGGCGTCCGTCGCCGTTGAAGTCGGCCGGCGAAAGCCCGAACAGCCGCCCCTTCAGGGCGCCGCTGATCCATGCGCGGAAGGGTCCGACTTCGTCGTCGGAGCTTCCCGTGCCTTCCAGCAGCACCAGGTACTGCGGCCCGGCGCCGTCTTCGGTGGCCTGCATCACGGCGGCCACGTCTTCGATGCCGTCGCCGGTGAAATCGGCGCAGCACAGCTCGCCCGAAAACTGCAGGCGCAGGCCGGAGTCCTCACGGATCTCGAGCTGGGCCCGGCTTTCGCGCCAGCCGTCGCGGCCTTCATTGAACTGCACGCGCCCCAGCGGGCTGGGCCAGAGCACGTCGAGGTCGCCGTCGCGGTCGAAGTCGCCAAGCGCGGGCGCGCCGCGCAGGATGCTGGGCGGTGTGGGAAGCAGCCCCTGGTCCTCCGTGTCGAAGCGGCCTTCCCGGTTGTTGCGCAGCACGCGCGGCTTCAGCGCGGGGTCGCTGGGGATGTAAAGCAGGTCGGGAGCGCTGTCGCGGTCAAAGTCAATCGCCTGCAGCGAGCCGCCGGAGCCGAGGAGAATCGACTCGCCGGCCGGCGTGAACGGTTCGCCTTCCGCGCCGCTCAGCCAGATCTGCAGGTTGCCGTCGCGGTCGATGGCTGCCAGGTCGGTGCGGCCGTCGTCGTTCAAGTCTGCCATGGCGGCCGCCAGCGGCGCGGGTATCTGCGGCACGGGCTGGTAGGCCTCAATGAACCGCACCTTGCTGTCCACGGTGGGGGGCAAAGCTGCCGGGTTGATCTTCAACACCAGCAGCCCGGTGCCGGCGGCCAGCACGATGTGTTCGCGCCAGTACTCCAGCGCCTCTACGTTCACGCGCGCACCCAACGGCAGAATGGCGTCGGGCGCGTTGTCGCCGTTGTCCGAGTTCAGGTAGATGCCGATTTCGTCGCACACGCCTCGCTCGTCCTCGCGCGCGACCAGTATGTCCATGCGGCTGTCGCGGTTCACGTCGCGGCACAGCACCGCGCCCGCCAGCCGCTCCTGGTCACCGAGCAGCGGAAAGTTCGCCTTGCGCAAGCCGGAGCCCAGGACCACGGCAAGGTCCGTGCCGCGGCCGGTGAAAATGAAGTCGGCGTGGCGGTCGCCATCCAGCTCGCCGCCCACGACGCGCTGCGCGCCGGGCACGTCCAGCGGCAGCACGCCCAGGTCAGTGGCAAAGCCGGTACCGTTGATGTTCTGCAGCAGCCGGCCCTTGCCGTCAGCGCCAGCACGTAAAGGTCGGGCTTGCCGTCGGCGTTGGCGTCTTCGCACAGCAGCGCCGCGGCCAGGGAGCGCGAAGCCAGGCCCGGCAGCAGCTGTGCCGGCCGGGCGGTGTACTGCACCAGCACGTCGCCGAAGGCGTCCAGTACCGCGTAATCGTCACGGCCGTCACGGTCGAAGTCAGCCGCGCGGATCGCCAGCGGCGCCTCGAGCGGGATGGTGTCCGATTGCATGGCGAAGCGCGATTCACCGATGCGCGTCTGGTTGTAGAGGCTCAGCAGGCGGAACCCCTGTTTGCCGCGCAGCAGCACGATCAGGTCGGGCGCTCCGTTGCCATCGAAGTCGCCGCAGGCGAAATCGATGGCTGCTTCATCACCCGGCGGCAGGATGCCCTCGGCGCGCCCCGCAGGGTCGGTCAGCGTTGTGACGGAGCCGTCGGCGAACAGGCAGACCAGCTCAGGTTCACCGTCACGGTTGAGATCGGCCAGGCGCAGCTTGAGTGGCGTCTTGTCCGCCGCGCCGCGACAGAACACCCGGAACTCCGGGGCGGGCGCCGCGCCGTAAGGGTCGGTGGAACTGCCGTTCACGGCCAGCGCGTAAACGCGCCGAGGCTCAAGGGGTGCTGCGGCCTTGGCGCGCAGGCCCTCCGGCCGCATGGAAAGCTGCAGCTCAATGGCGCGGCCGTTGCCGGAGCGCAGCACCAGCGCGCCGGTTGCGAGCGAGGGCAGACCGCCGCCCCGGGTGACCGCTACGTCATCAGCGGCGGGGTAGAGGGCGCCGGTTGGTTTGGCGAGATCGTTGGCCAGCGCGCCCGTTGAGTACGGCAGTGCCAGCAGCGGTTGCACCACGCCAAGCTGGGCATCGCCGGAAATGGGCAGGGTGTAGTCGCCGGCGCGCAGCGTCAGCGCCTGGGTGCCGATCGGATTCTCGAGCACCAGCTCATGCAGCAGCGTGCCGTCTGACAGCGTCACCACGCTGATCGAAAACGGCACGTCCGCGCCACCGCGCGTCAGGCGAAAGCTGGTTCCGGCCGGCGCTTGCACAACCAGGCGCCGCAACGACGAGTGCGGGATGGTGTCCACCAACTGGTTGCCGTCAAGGTCGGCCGGTACCAGTGCGCGGATGCTCGGCACCCCGGCTGAGGCAATCGGCCCGCTGGTGGAGTTGGCTGGGGGCGGCGTTCCGGGCGACGTGCCCACTCCGCAGCCCGCCAGGGTCAGCGCACTCAGCAGCGATGTAAGGAAGAGCCTGCGCACGTGTTTCCTGATTCGTGTGTGAACCATCTATAGTACGGACTGGACGGTCCCGGCGTAACCGTCGAGGGGCAACGAACTCCAAAAAGCAAAATTCAAAATGGGCTCGTTCGAGCGGTCATTTTGAATTCTGCATTTTGAATTTCGAATTGAGTCTAGTGGTACAGGTCCACGGTCACCTTCATCACCGGGTACACCCACTGCAGCTCGCGTACGCTGAAGATCTGCACGTCGTGGGCGGGGTTGTACGGCGCCAGGATCACGTTGTCACCGCGACGCTGGTAGACCTTGCAGGTGACGTCGCCGTTTTCCAGCTTGGCCACCACGGGCTTGCCTTCGCGCGGCATCATGTTGGGCGCCACGATGATGGTGCTGCCGTCGGGGATCACCGGCTCCATGCTGTCGCCCGCGATACGCAGAGCAAACGCGTTCTCGTCGCCCACATCGCGGGGGCAGTCCACGTAGTCGCTGCCTGTGCCGGTGGGGTAGTCGTCGAAGGCTGCCAGCGGACGGCCGGCGGCGGTGATGGCGACCACCGGGATCATGCGGGTGCCGGCGCGCGCGCCGACGCTGACCGCCTCACGGGAACGCTCCGCCATTTTGCGGTTGAGCATCTCGCGGGTCAGGGTCTCGGTGTCTTCCAGGTTGGGCTCATCGGTGGCGATGAAGAAGTCCGGCGTCACGTTCAGCGCCTGGCTTAGCTTGCGCAGGATCTTGCTGCTGACCGGGTACCGGCCGTTTTCGACCGCGCTCAGGTAGGGGCGCGTGCAGCCGATGTGCTTGGCCAGTTCGGCGCAGGTCATGCCGCGGAAACTGCGGAGGCGCTTTATGCGCTCGCCTGCGGCAACGGTGGATTTCGGGTCGTTCATGATCGTCTCTCTGAAGGCGCCGCAGCGCTCATTCGAACCTTGTGTAATGATTCTGACGCGACTGTAGGCAAATTGCAAGAAATTGTTCGGACAAAATCGAACGAACAGACCACCAGACAGACAGCAAGCGACTATCACCTCAACATATGGGGTATCGCGAGCGTCTGAAACGCATCCGGCACTAGCCGACAACAGTCGTCAGGTACTTCCTGTGTAATGTTGGCATGACAATTGTAAGAGAAATCAGGGTTGCGTGCGTAAACCGGTCCGTGCACTGAGTTTGACTGTCAACGGTTGCGTCTGGATAACGAATCGGGTAGAAACTAGGCCCAGCACCCCCCGCTAACTTGTTTGCTGTCGTGGAGGTTTTCCATGGCCCGGATCCTTACCGGCGTCCTGCTTGTTGCCCTTTCCCTTGTTGTGGTTGGCTGCGGCTCCAGCAAGCCCATGCGCTTCCAGTTTGACGTGCCCTCCGGCACCGCCCAGATCAAGATCGACGAAGGTTCGGTCCACTCGGGCGACACCAGCAAGGTCTACACGCTCAAGAGCAACGATGCCGAGAAGACCATCGAGCTCAAGTGGAACGGCAAGACCGTGTACGGCAAGATGGACGTGTTCGACCACACCGCCCTGACCCGCATCTCGGTGGTGCCGGTCCACCTGACATCCGACATCGTCAGCGCGGTTGACGA
Organism: Planctomycetota bacterium; assembly: GCA_022071975.1. GTDB lineage: Bacteria > Planctomycetota > UBA8742 > UBA2392 > UBA2392 > JACKID01. The sequence continues at coordinate 35,069 of JAJVIO010000012.1, read as the reverse complement.
CTTCAAGGCCGTCACCTACGTGGTGTACCAGCGTTACCGCGACGCCAACGTGCGCGGCACCGCCGGCGAAGACACCCAGCTGCGCGTTTACGACTACGGCGACACCGTTACCCGTGAGGCCCTGATCGAACAGGCCCGCCTGAACGGCCACGTCATCGCGGTCATCGACTTCGGCAACAGCGAATACATCAAGTAGTCCATGAGACGACTGCTGTACACGCTTGCGATTCTCGCCCTGTTTGGCTCTGCCTGTGCCAACAGCGGTGAAGTCGTGTACACGGGCCAGAACGAGGACGCCCGCGAAGGCGCCTGGATCAAGGACCCGAACGCCGTGGGCACCACGCGCGACTCCAGTGCCCGCCAGGACACCACCCGCACGGAATCTAACCGCGTGGACATCCCGGTGCTTGAGTACGCCCAGACCGGCTGCACCACCTACGGCGCGGCCGCGCACCGGCGTTCCGGCTACGACGCCCGCTACACGCGGTACACGTACACGGCCATCACGTACCAGGATTACGCCATCCGGCGCGTGTTGTTTGAGGGGTTTGAGGACGGCAGCACCTGGGAAGCCGTGGAAGCGCGTCGCAACGCCACGCTTTACCCTGGCGTCTACGGGAACGAGCGCCTCAACTACCGCACCGGTCGCGACCGCTACCGGGCGTATTCAACGCTCGAGCAACCCTGGACCAGCACCGGCAAGCTGGCCTCTGAGGGCATCAAGTCGCGCAGCTACCTTGAGGGCGTGCGCAGCGAGGCTTTCCTGGAAGGTGCCCGCACACGCTACGGCTACGACGCGGCTTTTACAAGCCGCGTGGTAGGGCTGCACCTCTGGAAGTACGCCGACCGTGAACTGGTGACCGACGCCGTCGAGATCACCTACACCATCGTCTACTACAACACCAACGACTACGACACCGGCCCCACCGAGATTGACGAGCCGGTGCCCTACTACACTGAGTACATCCAAGGCTCGGCCACGCTGCCCAAGGATGGCACCAGCGTCGAGTACCTCAAGCGCGACGACGACCGCAACATCCTGCGCTGGAAGTTTCCCAAGGGCATCAAGGCCGGCGAAACCAACAGCATGAAGTACAAGGTGACCGTAAGGCTGAGCCCGACACCCGAGTACATGCCGCCGGAAGACAGACCCGGTGAACCCCGCAAGCAGTAACCAAAGCCCGCCACCCGGCGGGCTTTTTGTTTCCAACCGCTTCGGCCGGTGGCCCCCGCGTTTACGCCTTCGCTGCTGCCGCTATACTCCCGGCCTGAAGGGGGATTCCTTGGCGCGTCACACTGAGACTCTGCACCGCGACCTGAGCCGCAAACGGCCGCGGCACCGCACACTGCGTGAAATCGACCACGACCTCGAAAAGCTCGAGGCCATGCTGCAGGAGTTCGGCGCCAAGCCGCCGCGCGCCACGCGCTCCGGCAATCGCGAGCTGGACGGCGCCATCGACACACAGATCAAGCGCCTGCTGAACCTGCGCGAGAAGCCCCACAACGAGTACTGGAACGCGGAGCTCGATTCCACAGCCGGGTTGGGGGCGCAGTACATCCTGATGATGCACTTCCTCGATCGCGTGGATGCCGACAAGCAGCAGCGCATCGCTGATTTCACCCGCAACTGGCAGACGCCTGAAGGCTACTGGACCATCCACGCCGGCGGCCCCGGGCATCTCAGCTACACCATCACCTGCTATTTCGCGCTGAAGGTCGCCGGCGACTCACCTGACGCTGCCCACATGGTGAAGGCGCGCGAATGGATTCTCGCCCAGGGCGGCGCCATGCGCGTCGGCGTCGAAACACGTTTCCTGCTGGCGCTGTTCGGCCAGTTCGACTGGGCCGGGGTGCCGCCCATCCCGCCATGGCTGGTGCTGCTGCCCTACCTGCCCCAGTTGCCGGACGTGCTGGAGCGTAAGACGGTCAATATCTACGACCTCAGCTACTGGTGCCGCATCAGCCTGGTGCCTATGGCGGTGCTGTACGAGACGCGGCCGTTGAAGAAGCTGCACGTGGACATCGACGAGCTGTTCGTCGAGCCCAAAGACCAGCGCGAGTGGGATTACGAAAGCTACACCGACCCGGGCATCATCAGCCTGGGCGGTTTGATCCAGCTGGGCGCGCGATTCGTGAAAAAGTTCGAGGGCACCATCGGCGCCGTGGTGCGCAAGATCGCCCTGCGCAAGGCCAAAGACTGGATCCTGAGCCACCAGGATGACAGCGGCGACTGGGGCGGCATCTACCCGCCCATGATGTACAACCTGATGGCCCTGCCGCAGGTGGGCGTCGACAAGGACGACCCCCGCATGCTCAAGACCTGGCAGGCGCTGGACCGCTTCATGATCGACCACGGCGAGCGCGGACTGCACGTGCAGGCCTGCGTCAGCCCGGTGTGGGACACAGCCTGGGCCATGGTGGCGCTGGCCGAGGCCGGCGTGGATGTGCGCTCGCCGGAGATGCAGCGGCACATTGACTGGCTCTACTCGCGGCAGATTTTCCGCGAGGGCGATTGGGCGATCAAGAACCCGGACGCCATCCCCGGCGGCTGGTGCTTCCAGTTCTACAACGACTTCTATCCGGACATCGACGACACGGCGGTGGTGCTGATGTCCCTGCTGTGGGGCGGCTTCCGCAAGGGCAAGTGCATGCGCACGGAGCAGCTGCGCATCGGTCTTGAGTGGATGCTGGCCATGCAGAACCGCGACGGCGGCTGGAGCGCGTTCGAGAACAGCGTCGACAAGGACATCGTCAACCACATCCCGTTCAACGACCTCGACAACATGCTGGACCCCAGCACCGCCGACATCACCGGCCACGTGCTGGAGACCCTGGGGCACTTCGGCTTCACGCGCGCGTTCAAGCCCGTGGCGCGCGGCATCCACTTCCTGAAAAAGACCCAGGAAGCCAACGGAAGCTGGTGGGGGCGCTGGGGCGTGAACTACATCTACGGCACACACGGCGCGTTGTGCGGCCTGGCGCAGGTAGGTGAAGACATGCAGCAGCCGTATCTGCGCAAGGCTGTGGAGTGGCTGTACAGCGTGCAGCAGCCGGATGGCGCCTGGGGCGAGGACTGCGAAAGCTATCGCCACAAGGAACTGGCGGGCAAGGGCGAAGCCACACCAAGCCAGACGGCCTGGGCGCTGCTTGGTCTGATGGCAGCAGGCGAAGTGGATGACGCTAGGGTAGAGAAGGGCATCCAGTGGCTGATCAGGAACCAGCTGCCAGGCGGTGGCTGGAAAGAAGACAAGTTCACCGGCACCGGCTTCCCCAACGCGTTCTATCTGAACTACCACTTCTACCGCGAGTACTTCCCGCTGATGGCCCTGGCAAGATACCGCAACCTCAAGTGCGGGCTGCAAACGGTGTAGCCCGGCGGGTTACCGCCGGGCATTGGGCCGGTTCGCGTCCGGATTCGTGGCTGGCGATATCAAAGCGTTGCAGCGCCGGCAGCCAGACGGTACATACACACGCCCAATGCCCACCGTTCACACGGTGGGCTACGCGAGCGAATCCATGAACGAACTACCCATTCCGCAGAAACCGTTTGAAGAAGGCATTGAGAAGCTGATCTCACGGCTTCGGCGTGCCGAGTTGCCGGAGAACGTATTCAACCTCTACCGCGCTGATGACTCGGCGCTGGACGCGCGCGGTGGTGCAGCAAAGCGGCGTGAGAATCTGAGGCGCTACCTGAAGGCCTTGCCCGCGCCGAAGTACGCGTTCATCGGCATCGCCCCCGGCTGGCGCGGCGCGCGCTTTACCGGCGTGCCGTTCAGTGACGAGCACCGGCTGTGCTTTCCCGGCTCGTGCTACGACCGCACCAGCATGCGCGAAACCGCTTACCGCGAAGCCTCGGCCGGCGTGGTGATGGAGCTGCTGGGCGCGCGCACGGATGTGGTGTGCTGGAACATCGTGCCCTGGCACCCGCACCAACCCGGCGAGCCGCTGTCCAACGCCGATCCGGACGCCGAGACCATCGGCTACGGCCTGGAAGCCCTCGAGTTCTTCTTCCACCGGCTCTACCCGGAGACCAAGGCGGTAGCGGTCGGCCAGTTGCCCGCGAAGGCCCTGGAAGGATTTAAAGTACAGGGTAGGCCGTTGGAGGCCGTAGCCCACCTGCGCCACCCCGCCCACGGCGGAGCAATCGAGTTCCGCGAACAGGCGGCGAAGCTGCTGGGCGTACAGCAGACGGAAGAGGAGTAGCATCGGCGTCACGCCGATGTCGTACGGATCGGCCTCCGGCCGATCCAATCACGCGCTGGAAGCGCGTGAGCACTACATCGGCGTGACGCCGATGCTACTGGCCGCGCTGGTTGCTCAGCATGTCGGGCTGGGTGTAGCTGTACAGGTCGTGCACGCCACCTTCGCGCTGGGCGCTGGGGCTGCGCAGCTCGAACCGGAGCGTGCCGTTCGCCATGCCCTCGTGCAGCTGATTTACGCTGCGCACACCGGCGTCCTGGAACGCGAGTCGCAGGCCCTGGCTCAGGTATGCCACCAGGTCGAACATGCTCCCGCGATCCTGCACGAAGCCGCTGACGCCCTGGGCCACCTTCACGTCCTGCTGCTCCGTGAAGTAGCGCTTGTTGCCGCCGGCCTTCATGGCGTCGAGGCTGGCCATGCCGCGATACACCTTCAGGCGCACGCCCTCGCGATACACGTACTCGCCTGGGCTTTCGTCCGTGCCGGCGAACAGGCTGCCGCACATCACCGCGCTGGCGCCTAGCGAAAGCGCCTTCATGATCTGCCCGATCACGCTGATGCCGCCGTCCGCGATCACCGGCACGCCGTGCTTGGCCGCCGCTTTGGCAGTGTAGTACACGGCCGTGCCCTGGCTGCGCCCGACGGCCATGACTTCCTGGGTGGTGCAGATGCTGCCCGGGCCCATGCCGATGCGCAGGGAGTCCGCGCCGGCCTTGATCAGCGCCTCGGCCTGGCGCTCGGTGACGACGTTGCCGCCGATCACCTGCACTTCCGGGTGCTTCTTCTTGATGTAGCCGATCATCTCATGCTGGAAGCTGCTGTCGCCCTGGGCGCTGTCGATCACCACGGCGCTGACGCCGGCCTCGGCCAGGGCGTCCATGCGGTCGCGGTCTTCGGGCTTGGTGCTGATGGCTGCGCCGACCATCAGGTTTTTCTTGGCGTCCTTGGTGGCGTCCGGGTAGTCGCGGTTTTTGCGCAGGTCTCTGCGGCTGGTCAGCGCCACCAGGCGGCCCTGCTCGTCGATCACGGGCAGCTTGCCCTTCTTGGATTCGCGCAGGATCTCGTTGGCCTGGTTCAGCGTGATGCCCTTCCTGGCCGTGATCAGGTCCGTGGTCATCACGTCGCGCAGCTTGCGGCTGTGGTCGGTCTCGAAGTCGATGTCGCGATTGGTGACCATGCCCACCAGTTTGGTCTTGATGGTGCCGTCTTCGGTGATGGGGATGCCGCTGAAGCCGTGCTGGCGCTTGATGCGGTGCACGTCGGCGATGGTGTGGTCGGGGCTGAGCACCAGGGGGTCGAGGATGAAGCCGTTCTCGAAGCGGCGCACTTTCTTCACCTGCGCCACCTGCTCGTCGATGGTGCAGTTGTAGTGGATGATGCCGATGCCGCCGCACAGCGCCAGCGCTATTGCCATGCGGTGTTCAGTCACCGTGTCCATGGGCGAGCTGACCAACGGCCGTCGCAGGGTGATTTCGCGCGTCAGCCTGGTGGAAAGGTCCACATCGGCGGGCGCGAAGTTGATGTGGCCCGGCATCAGGATGATGTCGTTGTAGGTAAGCGCGTAGGGTGTGCGCTCGAAGAGTTCGGCGGCGGAAAGTCCGTTCGGGTTGGTCATAGCGGTCTCGTTAAACACACACAGCCCCGCCGGTGAACCGGCAGGGCTGTGAAGGCTTGTTTCCCCATCACTTCCATGGGACAGATATAAACCGAAGTTCGCGAACGTCAAGGTGCAGAGACAAGTACAGAGTCCGGAGTACAGCGTACAGACCTGCGTTCGCACCGTTACCGTCGTGGTTGGCGATCCTCGCGATCGTCGTCTTCGCCACCGAGGCTGACAATCAGTGCGCTGATCAGGCGGACCACTTCTTCTGCCCCAGCGTGGAGTGCTGCCCGTTCTTCCTGAGAAAAATAGCCGTCGTCTTCACCGGCGTAAAACATTGACTGCACCTCAAACGCCGAACTGCGGCTGTAACCCAGGAACTTGGCGAACTCTCGATCCCGGAAGCGGCCGAATCCTTCCGCTATGTTGTTCATCACCGAAAGAGCGGCGTCCATGATCTGGCGCTGAAAGCCCCAGTCCTTGGCAGCCTCGAACCGAGGCCGGAATTCCGCAATCCGGCGACGCAGAACACGGGCCTTCTGCCAGGCAATGATTTCTTCAAAGCGGCGAAATGAAGCCATGTCCTCCCTCCTCAGCCAACCGACACAAACCGCCGCAAGCTTCGCCGGCCAGATTTTCTGTACTCCGTACTATGTACTCTGTACTCAACCCTACCGCTTTGCCCTTACGTAGTACTTCACCAGGCCTGCTTCTGCGCGGTCTTCGGGGTCTTTGCCGCTGCCCCAGCCCGTGTAGTCGATCCGGATGTAAATGTTGCCGCTCAGGTCTGTGCGGCTGAGGTTCAGCTTGTGCATGTCGATGCGCGCGTCGAGGTTGGCCAGCTCGCGCAGCTTGTCCATGTCTTTGGGGTAAAAACCCTCGTAGTGCTGGAACTGTTCTTCGGTCAGCACGTAGACGTCCACCCCCAGTGTCTTGCGGGGTTCGAGCGACTCCGCTTCCAGCGTCATGCGCAGCTCTGAGCCCTCGAACAACTCGATGGGCCCCAGGTAGTCCCTGAACCCCGCGTGGATCAGCGTGACATCGTTGTGGATGGTTTCGAAACCGTCCTCGATGTCCGTCTCCGGGTACGGCCCGACGCGCGGCCGGAACTCTTTGCCCACGCGCCCGGCCGCCAGCCAGGTGTCGCCGTTGGAACGCGCGATTACCGTGAAACCCGGACGCAGCGATTCATCCAGCGCGGCCGTCCCCGCGTTGCGTACGGCCGTGGGGAAGATTTTGCCGAGGATGTTGTCGATGTGCTCGCATTCGAAGACCGGGCGCTCTACGCCCTGGCACTCGAACCAGGCGTAGGCCGCCCAGTCATCGAGCTTGAAGTCCACGGCGTAGGTAACGAAAGCGCTGCCTGTGAAGCGCACCCGCCCGCCCCGTTCGTGCCACAGCTCGCCGCTGCCCGTCAGGTCCACGGTGTAGATGCGCCGCATGGCGAGGTTTTCGCTTTCTTTGTGGGGCTGCTCGACCTTGGCGGCGTTGATGCGGAAACGGCCTACCACCTGGCCCGCTTCATTGCGCAGGGGCAGCGATTTGCCGTCCGGCGTTTCCTTGTAGTAGTCCACGACGTGGTTGAGCAGCGCCGTGCGGTACTCTTCGTTGTTGGGGTCGTTGACCAGGCCTTCGAACCAGTCCTGGTACTTCAGCACGGCCGCGCCGGTGATCAGTCCCCACTGGTCGGTAACCTGCAAGTAAGCCCCGCCGCCGCCCAGAGCCAGCAGCATCAGGCCGGCGAAGACCAGGCTGGCCTTGCCCTTGCGCGTGCGCAGGGAGTTGCCGGAGGCGGGTTCGGATTTCCGCGAGCGGGCCATAGGTTCATTGTAAGAGGTCGGATGTCGGAGGTCAGAGGTCAGGGAAAAAAGGCAAAGACACCCCGCAGGGTGCCCGTTTGCGTTTTCTGACCTCTGACCTCTGACCTCTACGCCTTTGCTTCTGCCTCGGCCGGTACACAATGCACGCGCAGGCCGCAGAACAGTTGCGGCAGCCAGGTGCGCTTGAAGCGCGGGTGGCTGTATTCGCAGTGCAGGTAGCGCTTGCCCTCGCCGTCCACGCGGATGTCGAAGCGGTCAAAGTACTGCTCGTAAAGGTGCGCAAAGCGCTCTTTGATGAATTCGTCTGTCAGTTCCGGCACGGGTGATCTCCTGCGGTGACGCGAAGTCTAGATCGCAAGTGGGGCGATGCAAGCATCGCTCCTACACTGCCTCTCCACCGATCATGCGCATCAGCTCATAGCGCAGGTGCTGTTCTTCCTTGAACACGCCGGTCAGGGTGCGCGTGACCGTGGTGCTGCCCACCTTCTGGATGCCGCGCATCACCATGCACATGTGGGCGCACTCGATCACCACCGCCACGCCCTTGGGCTTGATCACCTGTTCCACGGCCTGGGCGATCTGCACGGTCAGCTGCTCCTGGATCTGCAGCCGGCGCGCGTAGATTTCCGCGATGCGCGGAAGCTTGCTGATGCCTATCACCTTGCCGTCAGGGATGTACGCGATGTGCGCGCGGCCGTAGAACGGCAGCATGTGGTGCTCGCACATACTGAAGATGTCGATGTCCTTGACCAGCACGATGTCGCTGTTGTCGCTGTCGAACAGTGCGTCGTTGACGACGTCCTCGAGTTTTTCGCTGTAGCCCTTGGTCAGCCACTTCAGCGCCTGGTCGACGCGGAAGGGGGTTTTGGCCAGTCCGTCGCGGTCGGGGTTTTCGCCCACGGCGCGCAGGATGCCTTTCACCAGGCATGCCATGTTGTCGCCGGGCTTGATGCCGCCGACGTCAACCACGCCCTCGAGGGCGGCGTCGGAGGCCGGTTCGTCCAGCAACGGGTCGTCTGAAAATGAAGTCATCGCAAGCCTTCCTACGTTTGTCCCGGCGTGCCGGGAGTGTCACGAAAGTGCCCGCGAGCGTCTGGGAAGTGTGGGGCTTCGACTCAGCTGCTCTCGAACAGACAGATTTTGCCGTCGGCCAAACATCTTTCTAGACGAAAACAGTCCGGAATTTTGTTATCCACCGTCCTCGCGGCAACTTGTGAACGAAACTCCATGCCTGAGCCCCGTGACTTTCCCGTCCTGAAAATCGAAGGCGAGCAGGACAGCCTGCTCGATCCGTATCGCCACGCCTGCTACGCGCTGCGCCGCGACGTCGTTGACCCCGGCGATGAAAGCGCCCTCAAGGCCCCCGCCCTGCGCGGCCTGAACCAGGCCTTTGCCGACGCATGGGACGCCGCAATCGGCAGTCTGGGCCTGCGCTGGGCCGGCATCGGCACCCGCAGCGTCACGGACCCGTTTCTGGCCGGCCTTGACAACGCCGGCTTTCTGCCCGCGAAGCTGGAGTACGCCAGCGGGGGAAATCCTCCCGAAGAACAGCCCCCGCGGCGGATTGCCGCGCCCCTGTTCGCGCTGGCGGAATGCGAGCACTTCAGGCTGCACGGTAACCGCGAACGCCTGGAGCACGCGTTTGCCCTGTTGCGCACCGACTTCCTGTACCGCGAAGACCACCTGCGAAAACGCAACGGCCTGCTGGCCGGCGCCCCGGAACCCTACCGCCTGCACGCCACCGCGCGCTTCATGCTGGGCGGGCGCGTGGTGCCCAGCCTGGCCGGCGGCGCAAGCTGGGTGGATGCCAGCAGCATGTACGCCCTTAACGCGCGGCTGCTGGGCGAGATCGCCCGCGCCCTGGGGCATAAAGAAGAAGCCGGCGAATTTGAGTGGGCCCTGCGCGACCTGGCGTCGCGAGTCAACGCCCTGATGTGGGACGACGGCGACAACTGGTACCACGACCTGGACGAGCACGGCGCGCGCCTGCCGATGAAAACGCTCGCCGGCCTGTGGGCTGTGCTCAGCGGTGTGGCGCCGCGCAACCGGGCCGAGTTGATGCTCAAGCGGCTCAGCGACCCCACACAGTTCGAACGCGCGCACCCCTTCGCCACTGTCAGCGCCGCGGAGGGCGATTACCGCAAGCGCGACGGCGCACCGGTGGGGGTGGCAAGGCCGGATTTCAACCTGCTTGCCTTCGAGGCGCTGTTTGCACTGCACCGGTTCAGCGACGCGCAGCGGGCCTGTGAGGCGCACCTGCGGCGGGTGGCGAAAGTTCTGAAAGACTCAGGCGAGATGTTCCTGGCCTATGACCCGGACCGCGACATCCCGGCGCCGCTGCATGACGGCTCGTCGGGTGCCAACGCGCCGCTGGCCCATGCGGCCTGCATTCATAACAGCCTGGGAGTCCTGATGGGCCTGCGTCCCCACGCGAACCGGGGCGAACTTGAGCTGGTGCCGCATCTCGAGCAGCGCCACAGCATTGAGGGCCTGCGCTTCGCCTTCGGCACCATCAACATGGAGATCGGCCCGGCAGACAAGACCGGCGCGCGCCGCACGCTCGAGCTGATGTGCGACGTGCCGTTCAAGCTGCGGGTGCGCCAGGGTGACAAGAGCCAGCTGCACGACCTGCACCCGGGTATGCACACGTTGCAGGCGTGAGGTCAGGAGGCAGGAGGTAGTTGGCAGGCGGCAGGGAAGGCCCAGAGGGAGCTGCTCACTTCCCAAGCCCCAAGCCCGAATCCCGGCCTACTCGATCCGCTTGATAGTGTGGTAGCCGTACCAGCTCTTTGCGCTGTCGTACAGGATCACGCCCACTTCGTTCACTTCCAGCCGCCACGCCGCGTCGCCGAAACTCGGGATCATGCCGTCACGCGCGTACTGGAACTGGTTGGCCTGCTCTTTATCCGCGACCATCAGGTACGTGCCCGGGGGGTCACCCTTGATGGCGTCATAGGTGTACTCACGCACCAGCGCGTCGAAACTCTCGCCTGCCTTGGCGCGCGCCCACACTTTGGCCGCCAGCGCCTCCGCTTCCGCGGGCGACAGCCGCTGCTTGCGCCCCTCAGGATCTGACATGTATCGCGCGATCAGCAGGTGCTGCACCTTCACGCGCGCGGCCCCGTGTTCCGGCCGTTGCATCAGGGCCGCGGCGTCTTCGCGCAGCGTCTTTATGGCCTCGTCGGCGGGCGGGAAGTTGGCGGGGTTGTCCTTGCGGATCTCTTCATCAGGCAAGCGCCGGATCACGTAGTAGCCGCTGTTGGCGTCTTTCTCGTGCTTCTCGATCGCGCCGACTTCACCCGGCTGCAAGCGCCAGGCCGCGCGCCACACGGCCGGCTCCTCTTGTTCGCGCTGGAACGTCGCGGGGCCGAGGTTCGGCGGAAGTTCACCCCGCAACAGGGTGAACGTGCCGGGGCGCTGGCCCTGCACCAGGTGGCCGTAACTGTGGGTGAGCACCAGCTTGTCGAAGTCTTCGCCGCCCTTGGCCTTGACGTACAGCTCGGCCGCGAGCTGCTCGGCATCGTGCAAGGGCAGATCGGGCTTGTCGGCGCTGATACCGATCACGCCGGTGGCCACCAGTACGTATTGAATGGTGGCGCGCTCAAGGTCCAGCTCTGGCCGGCGCTGCAGTGCGACCGCGTCGTCGCGGAATGACTGCACCTCCGCGCTGACGGAATCCGGGCGCGGCGTCGCGTTGGGTGGCGGCGGATGGTTGAACCCGCTGCCGCAGGCGGCAACCAGCAGGCCCAGCAGGAGGATCAGCCAGCGTTTCATTTCAGGCGCTTGATGATGTGCCAGCCGTAGGGGCTGGTGCGGGGGTCAAAGGGCGCGACGCCCACTTCATTGACATCCAGCCGCCAACCCACGTCGCCGAACGCCGCCACCATGCCCTTGCGCGGGTAGACGTTTCGGCCGCGGTCGCCGGCGCCCTTCATGGTCATGCCGTAGATGCCCGGATGGGCGTCGTCGGTGTGTTCCTTGACGAGTTTGTCGAAGTCGGCGCCGTTGCGGATCTGCTCGTACAGCTCGGCCGTGAGCTGCTCGGCTTCTTCCTTGGTGCGGGTCACGCCGCCGATGCCGGCGTCCTTGTGGGCCACCAGCAGGTGCTGAACCTGGATTTCGTCGGCCTTGCGCTCCGGGCGCGCGGCGACGGCCTTGATGTCTTTGCGAAGAGTTTCCACGTGGTCTCCTTGTCGTGCCCCTAGGACAACGCGTTTCTGCGTTAAACGCAATAGGGCAGGTGGTCGTACGACCGGCCGCGCGCTTGCGCTTGCGGCTCTTGTTCCTGCCCGCGAAACCTACTCCCCGTCGCCGGTGTCCGGCACTTCGCCCTTGGTGATTTCCTTCAGCAACACAGTCGCGTAGCAACCCTTGGGCAGCGTGAAACCCAGCTTCAAGGCGCGTTCGGCGCTGTCGTACTCGCTCGCAACTTCACTGGCGGCAAACCGGAACGACCGGCGGTCGCCTTTCTGGCTGAGGCCGCGGCCGATGTCCCACATCTCGCCGGTCAGGCCGGCCTCCTGCTGAATGCGCTGTTCCAGCTCGCCCTCGCGCCCCTGCGCCAGGCGCAGCTTGTGGCCGTAGATCGGGCCGGTGGGGGAGATCTCGAGGGCTTCGGCGCGAGGCTGCTCGGCGCCGGCGTCTTCCACCAGGAAGTCCGCGCCGTTGGGCAGGCGGCAGATGTCGCCGTCCCACACGCGGTCGTATTCGTCAAAGCGCGCTTCCAGCACGCGGTTGAACAGCAGCGACTGCACGCTGGAAACCTGCAGCAGTTTCAGCTTCTGGGGCAGCTTCTTGAGCGCTTTCCAGCTCGGCCCGTCACGCAGCACGGCGTTCAACGCAGCGCGCTCCTGGTTGGCGCGGCGCGGCCACAACTCCAGGGCCGCTTCGAGCTTGCCTTCGTCAAAGGCGGCGCGTGCCTCACGCACGGCTGCATCGGGTTCGTGCTCAGCCCCACCCAGCAGCACTTTGAAATAGGCCTCCAGGCCTCCGCGCAGAATGGCTAACCCGGCGTCCGGGTTTTCGCCGCGGCGGCCGAAACGCTGGGTGTCGTACCAGTTGGGTACGCCTCGTCTGGCCAGCAGTTGCAGCGTGGCCTGGGCGTGGGGGACGTTGGCGGCCTCGACTTCGCGCAGCACGACCTCAAAGCGGTTGGCGGCCAGGTGCCCGCGTTTGAGCTTGTTGCCGTGACGGGTGACTTCGAGGACCCTGAGCTTGGGGATGTTCAGCGCAATGAGCATTTCCGGGTTGGTGTGCTCGAAGCTGAGCCACTGGCGGGTCACGCCGCGCGCGTCCTTCAGGCCCGCGTAGCCGACGTCGCGTTCGTTGAACCTGAGTTCCCGGCAGATGCGGCGGATCGCTTCGAACGTGCTGATGCCCGACTTCTCGACGTGCACCAACGTGTGGTCGCCGCTGCCGCTGAACTCGTACAGCGGCACTTCGAACACGCGGAAGTCTTCGTTGATCGACTTGATGACGCCGGGACAGGCGGGGATGTGCGCGGAAGCGTATTTCATGGGATCCGTTCAATGGCAATGACCAATGACCAATAACCAATGCAGCGGCCTTGTTGTCCATTGGTAACTGGTCATTGGTCATTGTCCTTCCGCCTCAAGTTGTTGCTTCCGTCTGCCGACAAACGAAAGCCGATAGTGTCGGCGGAACGGAGACTGCATGGACCGTGGAGTGAAGATCGCCATCTTTGTCGCCAGCATCATCAGCCTGGGCCTCGGCCTGATCTGGGACCAGGTGCTGAGCCACGCCCGCGTCATGGTGGAGCAACCGGCCGACGACGCCCTGGCAGCCGAAACCATGGACGCACGCATGGGCTCACCGGACATTGACCGGCTGGTGGTGCCCGAGGAACTCGATGCGCAGTTCCAGACACGACCTGTGGAGGAGCCCGCCGCGGAATCCCCGACTCCCGAAGCAGCGCCACCCGTTGAGCAGGAGTGGACCGAGTACACCGTGCAGGCGGGGGACTCGTGGTGGAAGCTGGCCTACGTCCGCTTCAAGGAGCGCGGCCTGTCGTCGGACGACATCATGGGCGCCAACCAGGGCAAGAAGCTGGTGCCCGGTGAGAAACTCCAGATCCCGCCCGGCAAAGAGGCTGTGAAGGTCGGCCCCCCGCCCAAGGCCGCCGACAGCGACAAGCCCGCGCCCGTCAGCAGCACGGGCGAGACCGAGTACACCGTTCAAGAGGGCGACAGCTGGTGGAAGATCGCCTACGTGCGCTTCAAAGATCGCGGTCTGACCAGCAAGCAACTCGAAGACGCCAACCCCGGAGTGAAGCTGGTTGCAGGCGCCAAGGTGAAGATCCCGGCCGGCAAGTGATCAGCGCTTGAAGTAGCTGAGCGCGCCGGGCAGCACCTCGGCCTCTATCGGCAGGAATCCCGCGAAGTCCCCGTCCACCTGGATGGGGACTTCTTCTTCGGATTCGACCTTCACTTTGTTCGTGCGGAAAAACCGCGTGCTGCCCGCGCTGCCCATGCGCTTCAACATGGCAAAGCTGACCAGCTTGATCAGCGAAAGCGGCGTAATGCGCTGGTGCACGGTTAGCACGTCAAAGCGGCCGTCGTCCGGCTTGGCCTTGGCCGTCAGCCACATCGGGCCGCCGTATTCGGGTGTGATCGCGACCAGCGTGTAGCTGACCTGCGCCTCGCAATGCTCAGCGCCGGTTACCTTCAATGTTCTAAAGTCCGAATGTTTGATCGCCTTCCACATGATCGGCACGTACTGCGCCATGTGGATCGCGCCCTTGCGCTCGGCCAATGCGCGCGTGCACTGGCCGTCAAAGCCGGCGCCCACGAAGCAACTGAACAGGCGGCCGTTGGAAAGCCGTCCCAGGTCACGCGTGCCGATACGCCACTCGCGCACGGCCGAAAGGTAATCCATCACCTTGCGCGAGGCGCGCAGCTCTTTGCCCAGCACGTTGCCGGTGCCCTGGGGGACCAGCATCAGGGGCAGGCCGTGGGGGCCCAGCCCGTTGATGATCTCATTGATGGTGCCGTCGCCGCCCACCGCGGCCACAGCGTCAAAGCCCTGCCCGGCGGCCTGCGAGGCCAGCTCGCGGCCGTGGCCGGCACGCTCGGTCAGCCTGACTTCGACGCTGATATCGGTCGCCGCTGCAAGCTTGTCAAAGTGCGGCAGCAGCCGGCGCGCATTGCCGCGGCCTGAAATCGGGTTGGCGATCACGAGCAGCCGGCGCTGTGGCATCACTGGTGGTTCTTGGGGTCGTGCAGCACGTCGTGATAGGCGTTGGCGATGCGGATGGTGATTGAGCCGGGAGTGCGCTTGATCCTGTGGCGCCCGATGTGCCCGACGGGCATCACGTCGCGGGTGGTGCCGGTGATGAAGACCTCGTCGGCGTTCAACAGGTCGTCGCCGCTGAACGCGGTCTCTTCGCAGGGGATGCCAAGCTGCTTGCAGACCTGCAGAATGAAGCCGCGTGTCACGCCTTCCAACAGGCCTTCTTTCAGTGCGGGCGTCTTCACCACGCCGTCTTTCACCATGAACACGTTGCTGGTGGTGGCCTCGGTGACGTGGCCCTCCACGTTCAGCATCACGGCCTCGGCGGCTTGATGTTCGCGGGCCTCCTTGAGTGCCAGCACGTTGTTGAGGTAGTTGCCCGACTTGATGGCGGGGTCGGTGGCCTGCTTGGGATTGCGGCGCAGGTGGGCCAGCACGATTTTACAGCCGTGGGCGTAGTCCTCGTCGGGCCACTGGTTGAGCGGCTTGGCAATGCCGATCACGTTCTGTTTCTTGCACTGGGTGTAATCGAGGCTGAGCGGCCCCACGCCGCGCGTGACAATGATGCGCAGGTAGCTTTCGCCTCCACCGCGCCGCTTGTGCATGGCGCGCCAGTGCTTGATGAACCAGTCGTCCGTGCGCTGCAGCGGCATGTCCAGGGCTTCGGCGCTTTTGTGCAGGCGCGCGAGGTGGCGGTCCGCGGCGAACAGCTTGCCGTTCACGGTACGTACGACTTCATAGACGCTGTCGCCGAACAGGAAGCCGTGGTCGAGCACGCTGACCTTGGCGTCTTTCTCGCTATGGAACTTGCCGTTGATGCTGAACACGTAGTCTTTCATGCCGCCCCCTGCAGGAAGTCCATGTACCAGCGGTACAGCGCCGCGATCCAGCTCGAGCCCAGGGCCGCCACCAGCGCCCCCAGCGTCAGGTACGGCCCGAACGGCGTGCCGTGGCCCTTCTTCAGCAACAGCTGCACGGTACCGATCGCCGCGCCGACAAAGATCGCCACGAAAAACGCCGCCAGCAGCTTGGGCCAGCCCAGCATCACACCCAGCAGCACCATCAGCTTCACGTCGGCGCCGCCCATGGCCTCGCCGCCCATCTCGCGGACGCGCCTGGCGAAAATCACGTTGGCGGCCTTGCCGATCAGCCACAGCGCCAGCGACGCAGCGAGGCCGGTGAGAACCGCGCTGATCATGCTGTTCAGCCAGACCGGAGAGAAGTTGAACCACAAGTGGGTGTACTGCTGGTTCGCCGGTACCGCCGCCGAAACGTCCGTCAGGTCGAACGACTGTGCACTACGGGTAAGGCCGAACTGCAGGGCGTCGGCATGGGCGGCAAAGGGCACGAACGCCAGCAGCGGGCCCAGCGTCAGCTTGTCGGGGATGTAGGTGAGGTCCAGGTCAATCAGCGCCCATGGCAGCAGTACGCCGATGATGGCCAGGATGTGCAGCAGCGTCAGCCAGGCCGCCCATTCACCCGAAAGGTTGCCGTCGGCGTACAGCACGCGCCAGGCCGCGAAGCAGAACAGCACGGCCGTAAGCAGCTCGACGGCGGGGTAGCGAATGCCGTATTTCGTGCCGCAGTAGCGGCATTTGCCGCGCAGCAGCAGCCAGCCGATGATCGGCAGGTTGTCTTTCCATTTGAGCTGCGTCTTGCAGCTTGGGCAGAAGCTGCGCTTGGGCTTGTTGATCGAGAGGCAGTTGCGCGGCAGGCGATAGACCACCACGTTCAGGAAGCTGCCCACGAACGAGCCGACCATGAAGAACCACACCAGCCAGAACCAGGGTGGCATCTTGCCGATGATTTCGAAGAGCTCATTCATCTGGCGCGAAACTGTGCCAGCTTGTCGGCAATTTCGCCAGCCAACTCTCGCGGGCTCTTGTCTCGCACCGTTACCACCAGGTGCGCGGCGCGACGGTACAGGGGCAGCCGGCGTTGCAACACTTCGTGCACTTCTTCGGCCACCGGCTTGCCGGTCAGCGACGGCCGGTCTTCGTCGCTGCTGAGTCGCTTGACCAGCAGCTCTTCGGGCGCATCCAGGAAAATCACCAGCCCGCTGGCGCGCATGACCTTGATGTTCTCTTCCGACTCCACGGCGCCGCCGCCTGACGCGATCACGGTATCGGGCTTGCCGGCGGCGGCCTTGGCGATGACCTCGGCTTCCAGCTTGCGGAATGCGAGCTCACCCTGCTCGGCGAACAGCTTGCGGATCGAGGTCGCCGCCTGCAGTTCAATCTGCGCGTCGGTGTCTACCGCTCGGCGGCGCAGCTTGATGGCGAGCTCGCGCGCCAGCGATGACTTGCCGGCCCCCCGGTAGCCGACCAGCCAGACGTGCTCGGTGCGGCGGGGCGGTTCTTCGACTTCGAAGGCCATCGAGTAGCCGAAGATCTTCGCCTGCAAGGCGGCCTGCCTGCGCAGCATGCCGAGCCCGTTCACGCCGCGCAGCCCGTCCCTGGTCGCCATCTGCAGCAGCGGGGTTTCTTCGGGCTCGTACACCAGGTCAAACACCAGCGCGTCGTGGGCCAGTACCGGTTTCAGCTGCTGCCAGGGCAGCGGGATCTCGCCCTCGTGCTCGCCTTCCATGCCGCAGGGCGTTGTGTTCACCAGCAGGTCAATTCGCGCCTTCACGTCGTCGGGCGCTTTCACCGCGACGCCGCCCAGCGTCTCGCACAGCTTCTCCGCCTGCTCGTGCCTGCGCGACCACACGTGCACAGCCACGCCCTCTTTGCGCAGCGCATACACCACGGAGCGCGCAGCGCCGCCGGCGCCCAGCACCAGCGCGGTCCGCCCGAACAGCGGGTGCGTGAAACAGCTTTTCAGCTCGTCGCTGAAACCCTGCACGTCGGTGTTACGGCCGCGGTAGCCGGAGGTTTCCAGCTTGATCATGGTGTTCACGGCGCCGGTCGCTTCCGCGGCTTCATCCAGCTTGGCGCAGCGCGACACGATGGCTTCCTTGAACGGCACGGTCACGCTCGCGCCAACCAGCTTCACGGCGCGGGCGAACTCGACGAAGTCCTGCACATCGGTGGCCGCCAGCGGCAGGTACACGCGTTTCTGGCGCGCGGTCTTGAGCGCGAAGTTGTGCATGGCCGGGCTGAGGCTGTGGCCCACGTGCTCGCCGGTAATGCCGAACAGTTCGTACTCGTCGTCGATCTCGGGCGCGCGATACAGGTTCACCAGGCGTTGAAAGTCGATCATGCCGGGCGCGATGGCGCCTCCGCCCAGGGATGCGTAGGTCAAGCGGCTGCCCCAGTGCAGGGCAAGGATGCGCGACGGCACGCCGTACTCGCCCATCAGGAAGGCCGCGGCATCCAGGCGCTCTTTCAGGAAGTCGCGCACTGCCAGGTTGTCTTTCAGGCAGCTTGCCGTGCCGACGATCTTGTAGATCGCGCCGCCCTCAAGCGCGAGTTCGTTGGCGATGGCTTCGAAATCCGGCATGCCCTTGAAGTCGTGGTAGCTGCGGATGATCTTGCTTTCCGAGACGTCGGCCTTCACGCCGTGCTCGACATCCACGAAATCGCACAGCTGGCCAAGCAGCTTCAGCACCTGCAGGCGCTGCTTTTCGTCGCCGTTGAATTCGCCGCCGTCCTGCTTGCGACGGCAGGTGCCGATCACCAGCGGCGAGGGGCACGTGTCGTTGATGTCGTCGGTCAGCCACGCGATGTGTTCGATCAGCGCCGTCTGGTCATCCAGCACCGTGTGCCACATCGCCCCGATATCGAGCCGCAACTCGACGGCCGTGCGAACCGGGTACTCGGGAATGGTCTGCGGCCGCGGGCTGTCGTGCGAGAAGGGCGCGACTCCGACGACCAGGGGATTGTACTTCGACACGTTGCGACTCCAGGCGCCCCCACGGCGAAAAAGAACACGCCGCATGGCGGCGGTCCGGAATTCTAGCGGGAGGCTGCGGGATTGCTAGCGAGGGCGGGTCGCCGAGGAATCGCCCATCAGCGTGCGGCGAAGGTGCTCAACCTCATCGTTGAGGGCCGCGGATTTCTTGACCTTGTCCTCGATGGCCTGCACGGCGAACACCACGGTGGTGTGATTCTTGCCGCCGAAGAAGCGGCCGATTTCCTTGAGGCTGTAGCTGGTCAGGCGCCGCGCCAGGAACATGCAGACCTGGCGGGCCAGCGCCACCGGGCGCTTGCGCAGGCGGCTGTGCAGCTGCGCGCTGGTGACGCCGTAGTGCGCGATCACCACGTTCTCGATGTCGGTCAAGTCCACCATGCGGCTGCGGCTGCTGAGGAAATCCTGCAGCGCCTGCTCGGCCAGTTGCAGGGTGACTTTCTCGCCGGTCAGGCCGGCCAGCGCCACCAGCCGCGTGACATAGCCCTCAAGCTCACGCACGTTGCACTCGAGCTTTTCGGCCAGGAACTCGATCACCGACTGCGGGAACAGCTGGCGGTGGCCCTCCAGCTTGCTCTTGATGATGGCGGGCCGCGTGTTGCGCGGCGGCAGCTCGATCTCCGCGATCATGCCCTGCATGAAGCGCGTGGTCAGCTGCTCCATGAACTCTTCGAGGTCGCGCGGGTGCTGGTCGCTGGCGAGCACGACCTGCTTGCCCGACTGTTCCAGGGCGTTCAGGGTGTGCAGCAGCTCCTGCTGGCTTGCGTCTTTGCCCGACAGGAAGTGCAGGTCGTCGATGATCAGCATGTCCAGGTTGCGGAAGCGCTGACGGAACGGCTCGACGTCGCGACGCTGCAGCGACTGCACGTACTGGTTCACGAAGTACTCGGCCGGGATGTACAGCGTTTCCTTGCTGGGGAAGCGCTCAAGCACCTCACGTGCAATGCCCTGCAGCATGTGGGACTTGCCAACGCCTGTGCGCCCGAAGATGAACAGCGGGTTGAAACTTTCGCCCGGTTTGCGCGCGACTTCCCAGGCGCAGTTGAAGGCGAGTTGGTTGTTGGGGCCGACGATCACGCGGTCGAGCGTGTAGCGCTCGTTCAGGTTGAAGATCTGCTTGGGCGCGGGCTCGGCCTTGGCGCGCTCGCGCGAGGTGGGGCTGGGCTCGCCGGCCGCCCTGCGCGCGGTCTCTTCCTGTTTGCGCAACTGGCGGAACAGGTGGCCGTTGACGCTGTACTTGATGTCGCCGGGGCGGAAGCCGACCACGCGGTTGACGCTGTCCAGGATTTCGCCGGTGAACTGGCTTTTGAGCCAGTCGCTGACGACCAGGTTCGGCACGCCGACCTCGATGAGTTCGGGTTCGAGGCGCACGATCAGGGTGTTACGCAGCCAGAGGTTGAAAACTTCCTCGCCAACGTGTTCCTGCAGGTCCGTGAGGACCTTGTTCCAGTTTTCTTTGGCGAGTAGTTCGGTCACGCAACCTCTCCACCTGATTTTGGGATGAGTCCCCGCATCAAGCGCGATTTGACACGTTGATGAACAGTAGCCCCCGACCTTTTTTGCAGTTTCCTTCCGGTGGAGCGGCGAAAGTAGCACCCCGGAATCCCCCCGTCAAATCCCGAGTGGCAATCGCCGCAAACCGGCCGAAAATGTGGGTTCCGGGGCGACGACGCGAGTTGCACCCGGCGTGATGCGCGGTGACGCGCGCGAGCGTTTTTTACTTGACACTCGCGACTTTCCACGCGCACGCGCGCACTTTCCCACATTGATCAACGCTCGTCGTTGACTCTGGCAGCAGGCGACGAATTTCGCAAAGTGGGTGCATGCAAACGCGCTCCCTGTACCGAGCAGCTTTCGACGCCGCCGAGGCCTACCGGCAGGACGTCGTAAAGCGCATGGGCCAGGGCCACAGCAGCGCGGCAATCGCGGAGTGGAACCAGCAGCGCTTCTGGTTGTGGGTAGTTGACCGCGCGATCGAGCATGTCGAAGGCAAGGTCTTCTGGCCCGAGTGCGGCCGTCGCAACTTCTCGCGCGTCAGCCAGCGGCCGGAACTGGACACCGCGATCCGCAAGCTGCGCAAGCTGCAAAACCGGCTGCAGCTCGACGGGCTGCCCACCTTTAAGCAGAAGGAAGAGATCCTCGCTGAACTGGCAAGGTGCGCGAACTTGCTTCTGGAGTGAAGTCTGCGTCGAAGGGCGAAATCAGGCGCGTTGCCCTTTGCTTGCGCGTGTTTTGGTGCCGAGCAGAACGACGGGTTCTTCCGGTTTTGCACGCGTTCAAACTACCCCACGCGAAGATCGCGAAGAACGCAAAGAAGGACCCAACATCATGCCTCACTTCGCGTGCTTCGCGTGATCTTCGCGCCTTCGCGTGATGCAGTTCAGGAGACGCTTGATCCGGATCAGTTGCTTCGTGTATGAGCCGGGGGCGGCTGTTGACTGTCTGCCGCACTGGTTAGGCGCGAAACCAGATGGTCGCCACGCGGCGGCGTATATCCATTCCAGATATGCGCCAGCCGATGAAGCTGCCTAAGAGCCTGTCTGGTAACCCAGAGTGAGACTGATTCGGCGCGCCGTGCGAGGGATGCAAGGCGCCCGACTGAGGCGTAGCTGAGGCTACGCCGCAGGGAGGGCAACGAAGCAGCGCGAAGCTCGCCGCCCGAATCAGGCCGCGAGTGGGTTTCCAGACAGGCTCTAAGCTTTCTTCCACTCCACTGCGCCGTCGGGCAGCATATAGAAGATCAGCATCTTGCCGCCCTTCACGCTGGGGATGTGCTGGCTGCCGGGCTCAAACACCGCCCAGCCTTCCTTGAAGCCGCAGAACGACGGCTCACCCTCCCAGGCCAGCATGCAGTTGACTTCGCCCTTCACGTGCCTGTGCCACGGCCCGTCGCCCCACAGCATCACGGCGTCGATGCTGAAGCCCTTGGCGGCCTCAGGCTTGGCCACGCGCGAGAAGCGGCTGGGGCCGGCTTCCTTGCCGCACAGCCAGCCTTCTTCAAGGCCGCGCTTGGCCAGTTCGCGCAGTGATTCGCCGAACTCGCTGTGCAGCGGGAACTCCAGGTCCAGCGTTTCCTTCGCAGCGCCGGCATCATTCAGGTCCAGCTTCTGCAGGCGCTCCAGTACCGGCGCCAGCGTGTCAATCAGGCTTTCCGCGGACATGCTTCTCCTACTGGTTGTTGTCGTCGCCCTGGTCGTAGTTGTATCCGCCCAGTGGCTTGTTCGGATCGCTTAGACGGAAGTCAGGCAGAGGCGGCTCGCCTGTATCGGTGTCGCTTGACTGCAGGCCCTGGTCGAACTGCTCAGCGCCGCCCAGCGCGCCGCCCTGGGCGCTGAGACCCAGCGAGCGAGTGTCTTCGCCGCGGCCGGGCTTGGCGGGTGATGCGGGCTGACCGCCGACCACCAGCTTGCCGTCGGCGTCGGTGCCGAACACCTTGGTCTGCCCCATGGCCTTTTTCTCGGCGCGATCTTTGAACTCGATCTCGCCCACGTGCAGCGCTTCGAACACTTCTTTGCGCGTGGCCTCATCCTGGTCAACCCAGGGCGCGTACGGGATCAGCTTGTGGAACAGCAGCAGGTCCTTCGCGCCCCTGCTCTGGTACCAGACGATGTCGCCGCGCTGCAGCTCGCGGACGGCATCCCACTCGATGCCGATGAGCTCCGGGTGCCCGCCGCGGTTCACGTGCAGCGCCACCACTTCGGGCGGCGTGGTGTTATGGGCTGAGCGATCCAGCACCTTGCTGAGAATTCCGCCGCCCCCGCCGCGGTGAATATTGCCGGTAATGGCCGGCATACCCATCGGCCCCACCACTTTCTCAATCTGCGCGCTGCGGCCGTAAACCAGGATGGCCGGCAGGAAGTTGCCCATGCGGTAGGCGTTGAGACGCGGCAACTCGGCCAGCAGCACGATGCCGGCCGCGGCCGCAAGCAGCAGCCCGATGCCGGCATACACCCACCTGAGTACGCCCGCTTCCGGCGTGAAAATCACGAAGGTCAGCCCGGTCCAGATCACGCCCGCCGCCGCTGCCGCGCCAAGCACCATCAGCGCTTTGCGGCCGCGCGCTTCGATGGGTCGCGGCGTGGGGTGTGGGCGAGGCACCACGTTGCTGGAGGGCACGATCAGCCCTTCGGTCTGGCGCTGGTAGATTTCCGGAATGCGCCCGGGCGCTTTGCGACGGGGCACTTTCTCGGTAGGCGCCTCAGGGCTGAACGGCTTCCTGCCTTCGCCGGACTCCCACGGAGCAAGCTCGGACATGGTCTGTTCCAAAGTGAACGGATCGCCAGTGTAGCAAAAACAGCGGGACGATGCAGCGCCAACAGCAAAGGACGGCCGCCGCGGCGACCGTCCTCTGCGTCTATCCGGGCTTACAGTTCAAGCGGCGCGTACTCCATGCCGAACGCTTCGGCCACCGCGTTGTAGGTGACTTTGCCGCCGACCACGTTCAGGCCGGTGCGGATTTCGCCCCACTTCTTCGCGGCTTCTTTCCAGCCGTGTTTCGCGATTTCCAGCGCGAAGCGCGAGGTCGCGTTGGTGAGCGCGAAGGTGCTGGTGCGGCCCACGGCGCCCGGCATGTTCGCCACGCAGTAGTGCACCACACCGTCCACGATGAAGGTGGGGTTGCTGTGGGTGGTGGCCTTGGTGGTCTCCACGCAGCCGCCCTGGTCCACGGCGACGTCCACGATCACCGCGCCCTGCTTCATGGTGGCCAGGTCTTCGCGGCGGATCAGCGACGGCGCCTTCGCGCCTGGGATCAGCACCGCGCCGATCACCAGGTCGGCGGTGCGGATCTCTTCGCGGATGTTGTAGGCGTTGCTGTACATCTCCACCACGTTGGCGGGCAGCACGTCATCGAGGTAACGCAGGCGGTCGAGGCTCACGTCCAGGATCGTCACGCGTGCGCCGATGCCGGCCGCCATCTTGGCCGCGTTGGTGCCGACCACGCCGCCGCCGATGATCACCACCTTGCCCGGCTCAACGCCCGGCACGCCGCCGAGCAGGATGCCGCGCCCTTCGGTCGGGCGCTCAAGGTACTTGGCGCCTTCCTGCACGCTCATGCGGCCGGCGACTTCGCTCATGGGCGTCAGCAGCGGCAGGGTGCCGCGCTTGTCTTCCATGGTTTCATAGGCTACGCAGACCGCGCCGGTCTTGAGCATGCCCTCGGTCAGTTCGCGCGAGGCCGCGAAGTGGAAGTAGGTGTAGACGATCTGGTCCTTCTTGATCAGGCCGAACTCGGCGGGCTGCGGCTCTTTCACCTTCACGATCATGTCCGCGGCAGCGTAAACCTCCTTGGCGCTGGCCAGCAGCTTGGCGCCGGCCTGCTCGAAGTCTTCGTCCAGGATGCCCGAGCCGAGGCCCGCGCCGACCTCGACGTACACCTGGTGTCCTGCCTGCGTCAGGGCATGGACGCCTGCCGGCACCATGCCAACCCGATATTCGTGGTTCTTGATCTCGCGGGGAACTCCGACCTTCATGGCTGCTCCTGGTAGTGGGGCGCGCGTTATAACGCTGGGGCGCGTCGGCTGCAAATGCCGGGTAATTGCCTCTGCCGCCAAGGATTGCTTGGATAGGGGCTCCCTCGCGCAACCCCTGGAGAGAAGAAGTGAAGAAGCTCACCGGAGTGCTTGCGTTGGTGGTGTTGCTGGCCGCCTGCCAGGCTGGCCCGCCGGCGGATAACGTCGAAGACGACAACCCGTGCAGCGGGGCCTTCGGCAACGGCAACGATAACTCCGAGACCACCCAACCAGACGACCAGCCGCAGATCGTGCTGGAACGCACCGACGTTCAGCTCTTCCGCGGCACCGAGATGGTCAAGCTGCTCAAGAAAATGGACAGCCGCGAGCCCGACGACTGGAGCTTCGTGCGCCGGCACGTGCACCCCGCGCCGCAGTCGCCTTTCCGCACCGATGAAAAGGGCAAGGTGGTCGGCCGTAACTATGAGTGGCCGCCGGCGGACATGGAGAAGCTCAGCGAGAAGCAGAAGCGCTGGAAATCATACCTGCTGTGGCCGGAGCACATCCGCGAGTTGCTGAACGCGAAAGACTGGGACAGCGAGGGCAACCGCAAGCGCCTGGCCAACTACGGTGCGATGTACGAGCTGCTGCACGAGTTCCAGACTCGGCAGCCTTTCAGCTCTCCGACCCGCGAGTCCGAATACTGGCGCCAGTTCGCCGAGCAGCTGCTGGCATATGGCAAAGACGGCGAGCAGCTGCTGGTCGCCAACATGATCGTGGCCCTCAGCAACCCCAGCGAAGACGTGGTGTACCAGGCCCAGGAAATCCTGGTTGAAGTCGGCGAGCCGGCCATCGAGCCGCTGTGCGCCGCGATGTGGACCTCGCACCGTCAGCTGATCGCCGGCTGGGAGGAAGACATCGACCCCAAGACCGGCCAGCGCATCCGCACCGAGGTGTACCGCAGCGTCGGCAACCCGAATTACAACAAGTACATCACCGACGCGCTGTTCCGCATCGGCCCGCGCAGCGTGAATCAGGCCATTTTCGAGCTTGAGAACTCGCTGCTTGATGAGGGCGAGTACAAGGGCAAGTTCGTCGGCCCCGGCTGGCGCTATCGCCGCTGGTTCGTTGAGCTGCTGGGACGCTTCGGCGACGCCCGCGCCCTGCGCACCCTGGAGGCCGAGATCGACCGCGTGGTGGTGCAGGAGTATGACGAGAAAGCCTTGGCAGAAGGCCGTCAGGTGATCGACAAGGGCGCCACCGACACCTCGAACTTCGTCTGGCATGAGCACCTGATCCAGGCCCTGGGCCAGCTCAAGACGGCCGAGGCGATTCGCCCGGTGATCCGGCTCTGGAAGCTTGACGACTTCCATGAAGTGTCCGCACTCTCAGCCATCAGCCAGCTTTCAGGTCGCCGCGTAAGGTCCATGGCCGAAGCCCGCGAAGTGGCAAAGTCCCTCAAGGTAGACCTCAAAGGAGAGTGAACGGATTTTGGATTGTGGATTTTGGATTGAGGTGCAGGTGCCAGACCATCCGAGTTGCTTTTCAGTTTCAGGAACACAGAGTCCGACCGCATCATGAGTGAATTCAAGATCAACCGGGGCCAGGGTAAGTGCGCCATTACCGGCCGTGAGTTCGCCGATGGCGAGAAATACATCGTGGCCCTGAGGCCCGAGGGTGAGCAGGAGGGCGTGTTCACCCGCGTGGACATCTGTATGGAAGCCTGGGAGCGCCAGGGCGACGCAGGCTACACGGCCTGGTGGCCCACGGAGTTCTCCACCAAGCGCAAGTCGCCGCTGCTGGACCCGGACCTGCTGTGGCAGGTGTTCCACCGCGCGCGAGCCCTTGAGCAACCCGCCGACAACACCTTCACGCGCGACGAGCTGGACGGCTTCGCCTTCGTGGCGGCCCTGGGCCTGATGCGCCTGAAAAAGCTGAAGCTCAAGGGCACGCGCCGCAGCGGCAAGCGCGAGGTGATGATCTTCGAGACACCCGGCCGCGCCGCCCAGCGCGAGACTTACGAAGTCAGCAACCCCAGCCTCACCGAAGAACAGCAGATGCAGGTGGAAGAGCGCCTGGCGGATCTGGTGTAGCCGTGATGCGGGCGCCCCGCCCGCATTGGTGGCGCGGGCACCCTGCCCGCGCGGGCGAGGCGCCCGCGTCACATACCCGCCCCTACACGCACACAACACCGCCTGTTACAAGGCCCCCATGGCAAGCCGCATACTGGTCAATGGTTTCGGCCGCGTCGGGCGCGCGTTGTTCCGCATCCTGGAAACTCGTGAGCGTGCCGACGTAGTCGCCATCAACGACCCCCTGCCCGCCGAACAGCTTGCCTACCTGCTGAAGTACGACACGGTCATGGGTCGCCTGCGGGCCGAAGTTGCCGTCGACAACGGCGCACTGCTGGTCAACGACCGTCGCGTGGTCTTGACCCACGCCGAACAGCTGAGCGCCCGTGAGGTGGATGGCTGCGACATCGTGGTGAACTCCAGCGGGCGCAACAACACGCGCGAGAACCTGGAAACGATCCTGCGTCACGGGGCAAAGCGCGTGGTGGTCAGCAAGCCGTTGGCAGCCGGCGTCTGCGACCGCACGGTACTGCTTGGCGTGAACGATGCCGACCTGCGCGCGGGCGACCGCATCCTCAGCGCCGGCAGTTGCACGGCCCACTGCTACGCGCCGATCCTGAAGACGCTGCACGCTCGCTGGCCCATACGGCGCGGCTACATGATGACCGTGCACGCCTACACCAGCGCACAGAACATCGTTGACGGCGGCCACCCCAGCGACCCGCGCCGGGGCCGCGCCGGCGCCCAGAACATAGTGCCCACCACCACGGAAAGCCTGACCGCCTTCGAGCAGGCCGTGCCGGAACTCGTCGGCCGCATCACCGGCATGGCCCAGCGCGTGCCGGTGGCCAACGGCAGCAATGTGGAGCTGGTGCTTGAGCTTGAGGGCGCGGCCAAAGCGGCCGAGATCAACGCCCACCTGCGCAACGCCGCGGAGGGCGGGTTGAAGGGCATCTTGGAGTACAGCGCCGACCCGCTGGTAAGCGCAGACGTGGTGGGCAACCCGCACAGCGCGGTGCTGGATTCGCTGCTCACCCATTGCATGGGTAGGACCGACAATCCTGTCGGTCAAACAACCATGGCCCGCCTGCTGGCCTGGTACGACAACGAGTGGGGCTACAGCAACCGCCTCGCCGAGCTGCTGACCCGCTGAACCGGTTCCGTGTCGCACACACCATTACACTGCGCGTGGGTGGAATGGTCCCCCGTAACCGGAGTACGAACATGAGTGCCAACTCACGCCGACGCAACAAGCTGGAGCGCAAGCTCCGCCGTGAAGCCGAGCTTCGCCGAAAGAACGAGCGACCCGCCGAAGAAACAGGAGCCGCACCTGTCCTCCGAAGCCCAGGCGAAGGAGGAAGCGAAAGCACGCGGCCGGAGTCGCTCGAGAACGTGCCCCAGCCGGAAACTCCGCAACGCAAGCCCGCGCGCAAGGGCGCCAGGCGCCTGCTGGAAACCGCGGCCGATGAGCTGGAGCAATCGGAAGTCGAGTTCCTGGAAGAGGTGCTGGCCACAGCCAAGGAGGCCATGGAACTGCACCGCCTGGAAATCCGCGACCGCGCCGAGCTGCAGCGCCGCGGAGAGCCGGCACCCAAGCGCTGGCAAGTGTCGCCGTCGATTTTCGAGAAGCTGGTGGCCAAGGCCGTGATGGTGATCGAGGTGCGCCTCGCCCGCCGCCGCGCCATGAAGGAAGCACAACAGCGACTTGCAGGGTAACCGCGACCGCTCTTTGACAATCGTTTCCGGTGTCTGGTGGGACCAAAGCCCGGGATGCCAATCCCGGGCGAATCAGGTTTTGATCGCGAGTCCGGGGTAATCTGCCCGGCCTTTGCAGGCCGGGCTCCGGTTGTCCAAGGGCTTTAAAGGAAGCGGGCCCCATGAAGGGGCCCGGGAAGGTGGTCAGGAGACGCCGTGGAGAGAATGCCGTGGGTGGATTGGCAGATCCGGGAGAGCAAGGTGCCGGCATTCGGTTGTTCAGGCGTCAGTCCAGGTTCCGAGCTTCGGAGTCCACAGCGGAATCGTGGGTGGGAGGAGATGCAGTCGTGGGGTACCGCATCTGGATGGGAGTCCGTCCTCCGGAATCTGGTCTTCTGGTGCAGCGTCTCCTTTCCTTGGTGCTTAAACGAGAAGATAGCGCCTAAGGTTGGAAGAAACCAACGCCCAATCACACACCCGTCGCCAAACCGCCAAACAACTTCCACCCTCGCAGAACGGCGAAGAGCTAACCCGGCCGCTTCTCGTAGCGCGAGGCTCTCTTGAACTGCTTGGTGCTGGTTTTGGCGGCCTCGTGCATCTCGCGCTGCATGAATTCGAGCTTACGGTGCGCGACAATTGGCCGCAGAGGTTCCGGTGTATTCGCATCCAGATACAGTTCGACTTCGTCGGGCACGGGAACGCGCTGAAACGCCCTGGGCGCGACTTGCTCCAGTGGCAGCAACTTGCCTTTGGGGGTGATACAGACCCAGACGTCCAGACTGTCCCGGTAGCGCTTCCAAAACCTGTCGGCTTCGAAGCAGTCGGCCTCGGGCTCGCCATTCGGGGCCCAGATTACGTGTACATAGTTGCGAGAGCCTGCGATCCACCCGGAAACTATGCTCATGACGATCCCCATGAGCGGAATCAATCCCAAGAGGTGCCAAACGAGGCTTGCCGGCGGTCCTTTAGGGGCGATGTACACGCGCGCGGGTAACACCCGGCCCCTGCGCCACGGTGCTGCCTTCGATCGGGTGTTTGCCAGCAGGATTGCCACTACGAACAACGCCGACACCAGGCCCAACAGGCCAAATCTCTCGGCAATCGCGTCGGCATCCAACAAAGTGAAACCGATCCACGCTGAAGCAACAGCAACTCCAACCACCAACAAGGCGCCCCAGTAACCACCCCAACGCACGGGCCGCGGCGGCGGTGGGAAGTAGGGGTTCGGATCCGGAAAGTCGCCGAGCGGCCAGTCGGCGGGGATGTCGCCATGGGCGCTGGAATGCTCGGGTTGTTGCGTGCCTGCATCCATCGCTGTGTCTCTCACACGCTCTTCTCGTTGGCCTTGGCTGCCTCTTTGTAGGCTCGCAACAGATCGCGTTCGTCCGGTGCGGCGTCGCGCCAGGCGTTGAAGAACCAGGCTACCACCTCGGGCGGCATGCGGTGCACCTTGGGGTTCCACGAAGCTGCGTGCAAGGCCGCCATGGGCTTGCCCCAGTTGGGAACCAGCAGCCAAAGCACGCGACCTTCCTGCAGGCCTGTGCCTTCAAAGCCCAGGAAAATGCGAGCGCGGCGGCGTTGTCCCTGTTCAACCCACTGCACCGTGTAACGCGTAGCGGTCAGCAGCATCATGATCCCCGCCAACGGCAGCGCGGCAGCACCCGCCAGGTGGACGGCTGCCTGCATTACCCGCTGATCCTGCGGCGTGATCGGGCTGGAACCAAACATGCCAACATCCACTTCGCCAACCACGGCCGGCACAATCCGAGCGTCTTGCCACAGGCGTTCCTTGCGCCAAGCCGGATAGGTGAAAGCGGCAGTCACCAGCGAAGCCAGCGCAACGGGCATCATCAGCAGGGCAAACACGACAGCCCATTCCGGCATCTCCTCGCCGAAGGCGAAGACAAAAAGGATGAAGGGGCACGTGAGAAGCGCCCCTAGTGCAGCAAGCGTGAAAATTAAGCGACCGGTGATAGGGGCGTCGCTGCGCGGTGCGGGCGGCAGGAACGGATTGATGTCAGGAAAATCCCAGGTGGACCATGAGGCAACCAGCGCGGCGGTGTCGGGGCCCGGGGTTTCAGCTTCAGCCGTTTCAGCTTTGCCATGGGGAACTGATTCTAGCGCGGGCTGTCGCAACAGACATGCCTGTTGTGGTCTTTCCACGGCGCTGGTCTGGGCGCGGTGGGGGGCTATACTCCGGCCGGGATGGGTAAGGGGACTGTTATGGATTTCAGCCGGATTCCGGGCATCGATTCGCTGGGCGACCTTTCGGGCAAGCGCGTGTTCGTGCGCGCGGACTTCAACGTGCCGCTGGAAGGTTCCACCATCACCAGCGACCAGCGCATCACCGCGGCACTTCCCACCATCAAGCTGCTGCTGGGCAAGGGCGCGCAGGTGATCCTCGCCAGCCACCTCGGCCGTCCCGAGGGCAAGGGCTTTGAAGAAAAGTACTCCCTGGCGCCCGTGGCCAAGCGGCTCAGCGAATTGCTGGGCTTCGAGGTGCCGCTGATCCCCGACTGCGTCGGCGAACACACGCGCAAAAGCGTCCACGGCATCGAGAACGGCCGCGCCGCGCTGCTGGAAAACCTGCGCTTCCACAAGGCCGAGAACAAGGGTGTTGAGGCCTTCGGGCGCGAGCTGGCGTCGCTGGCCGATGTGTACGTCAACGACGCCTTCGGCACCTGCCACCGCGCCGATGCCAGCATGGTGTGGCCGGCGAAGCTGCTGCCGAGTGCCGCGGGCCTGCTGGTGAAGGCCGAAGTGGACGCCATGGCCAAGGTGCTGGACAACCCCGCGCGCCCGTGCCTTGCGGTGCTGGGCGGCGCGAAGGTCAGCGACAAGATCCCGCTGGTGAACAACCTGCTGCCCAAGGTGAACGAGATCTGCATCGGCGGCGGCATGGCCTACACCTTCCTGATTTCGCAGGGCGTCGCGATCGGCAACAGCCTGTGCGACGACACCCTGATCGAGGACTGCAAGGCCATCCTCGCCCGCGCGGCCGAACTGGGCGTGATCGTGCACCTGCCCACGGACCACGTGGTGGCGGACGGCATCGACATCGAGGGCGCCGAGGAAGTCAACGGCGACGTGCCGGACGGCAAGGCGGCATTCGACATTGGCGACCACACCTCGCGCCGCTTCGTGGACGCGGTCAAGCGCGCCAGGACCATCCTGTTCAACGGCCCCATGGGCGTGTTCGAGAAAGAGCGCTTCAGCAACGGCACCCAGGCCGTGGTGCGCGCCATCGCCGAGGCCACAGGCAAGGGCGCCTTCAGCGTGGTGGGCGGCGGTGACAGCGCGGCGGCCGTGGAGCACTTCGGCCTGGTGGACAAGATGAGCCACGTAAGCACCGGCGGCGGGGCAAGTCTCACGCTGCTGCAGGGCGAGACCATGCCGGCGCTCGAAGCGCTGGTGAAGGGATAATGTCCCGTGTGCCGGGTCCCGTGTCCCGCGTCAACTGCCGCTTACCTCCGTTTGTGAAGTACACTGTTCCCTTCACGTTGTCTGGTGAACTGGAAAGGGAACGGCAATGGCTTCATTCAAACGCTTTGAGGACATCCATGCGTGGCAGAAAGCTCGTGAACTGACCTCACTGGTTTACAAAACCAGTCGCGAGGGCGACTTCTCTCGCGACTTCGGGCTCAAGGACCAGATTCGCCGCGCTTCTGTGTCCGTCATGAACAATGTTGCCGAGGGCTTCGGACGCCATGGCGACAACGAGTTCGCAAGGTTCCTGGAGATCGCCAAGGGTTCCGCTTATGAGGTGCAGTCCACCACTTACGTTGCCCTCGACGCCGGTTACATTGACGAGCAACTCCGTGTGCAGATTTACCAGATGGCGGACACCACGGCGGCGCTTTTGTCCGGCCTGACAAACTACCTGCGAAAGCAGGGTTAGACGTACGTAGTTGACTCGGGACTCGGGACACGGCACACGGAACGCCGTACAGGAGAATCCATGCCTTCCCTGAAGATTGCTCCTTCCCTGTTATCCTGCGACTTCGCCAACATCGAGCGTGACGTGAAGGCCGTTGAGGCCGCGGGCGCTGACCTGCTGCACGTGGACGTGATGGACGCCCACTTCGTGCCGAACCTGACCATCGGCCCGCTGGTGGTGGGGGCGATCAAGAAGATCGCGAGCAAGCCGCTCGACTGCCACCTGATGATGACCGACCCGCAGCGCTACATCGAAGCGTTCGCCAAGGCCGGCGCGGATTACCTCACCATCCACGTTGAAAGCAACGCGCCGATTACGCGGACGCTGGCCGACATCCGCAAACATGGGGTAAAGCCCGGCCTGGTGGTCAACCCGGACACCAGCATCGAGGCCGTGAAACCGTGGCTGGGCCAGATCGACATGCTGCTGGTGATGAGCGTGTGGCCTGGCTTTGGCGGGCAGAAGTTCATCCCCAAGGTGCTCGAGACCGTGAAGGCCGCGCGCGTACTCGCGCCGGAGCTGGACATCGAGATCGACGGCGGCATCAACGGCGAAACCGTGAAGGAAGCGGTGAAGGCCGGCGCCAACGTGATCGTCGCCGGCAGCTACGTGTTCGCCGGCAACTACGCCGAGCGCATCGCCAGCCTGCGAGGAGCGTAGTATGCCGAGGCGCGATCTCATCAGGAAGTTCGTACCAGTAGACGCTCCCGTGAAAGAGCTCGTTACAAAGTTCGGCGGCCAGCCAGTTTGGCTTGAGCAGCCAGAATGGCCGACCAGCCTTGAGACGGGGCAGCAGATGGAGTTCATCTGTCAGATTGCACTCGACCCGGATGTCTTTGGTCCAACTCAAGCTCGAATGGCATACGTGTTCATGACTGGTGATGAGCCCGAGTGGGTGGACGGGACCTATGAATACGACGGAGGCGAGAATGCGGTTATCCTCCAACCTGGAGATAACTCGGCGTTGCGCGTAGTGGCCAAAGCACAGGGGCCATCGCTCAAACAGGACGACTGGAGAGCGGAGAAATTCTGCGCGGCCCGGGAGTGGATTCCTGAGCTGGAACGGGGTGTGGATCCTGATTTTGTCAGTGAAGATCTGAGGTACACACTGCCGGCGTCCGAAAGGGAAGCGTACTACAAGGCGCTGGAAGGGCATCGCATTGGCGGTACGCCTGGGTTTATGCAGGGGGACGAGTTTCCTTCCAGCTTCGGTTGGAGGCTTCTTCTGCAGTTGGACTCTGCGAATGTTCCATTCTACGTTAGCTTTGGCGATGCAGGCATCGGGTACGCATTCATCAATGATGAAGGGACGGAAGGCAAGTTCGGCTGGCAATGTGCATAGCAGGGTCTTCTCTCGGCGCGTTGCCTAGCGCTTCCCGCCCCGCAGCTTCTCGAGTTCCGCCAGCTTGCGATTGGCTTCGTCCAGCGACCCGTCACCCGGTGGGGGAGGCGTTTTGCCGTCGTACTTGCCCTGCTCTTCCACGGATTCCAGCCTGACTTCGCCTGCGTCGCTGTGAGCGCCCGTGTACACAACGATGCGTACACGCTCCGAGGTCTTGTGCCCGCGCATGGTCACCTGCAGCTCCACGGCGTCTTCCGGAACGTTCACCACCAGGGCCACACCGTCAGTGTCGGCCATGCCTGCGCCCCGGCTCGACTTGCCGTCGGCCGTGAAGAAGTTGACCGTGAAGTAGCCATGAGGCTTGCCGTCGGCGCTGGTCAGCTTCAACTTCACGGCCGTGGCCGTGTTCAGCACGATGTCGGCGGTGAGCGGCGTGGGGCTGCCCACTACCACGTCGATGGTCGGCGCCTTTTCCTGAAGTGTGTAGCCGGTGCACTGCACGTTTACGCTGTAACTGCCGTCGATCATGCCCCCGATGCTGAAGCGGCCGTCGGCGTCCGTGAACGCGCTGTACGAGCGAATGGCGCTGCGGCGCCGGTCCATGCTGCCGCCCTGCATGGCCATCACGCGGGCGTTGGCCACCGGGTTGAAGTTCTGGTCCACCACGCGGCCGGTGATGCCCGCGCCCTGGGCCAGTGTGAAGTTGATGTTGTCGTAGGTCTCGCCGGCCGTGACGGTCAGCGCCTGCGTGGGGCTGGGCAGCAGGTTTGCGGCCTGGGCGTGCAGGCTGAGTTCGACGGAGCCTTCCTTCAGGCCCATGTAGGTGGCTGTGTAGTAGCCCTGCTCGTCGCTGGAGCTCAGCGTCTGCACGGCGTAGGCCATGCGGCGGCGTTTGGCGTCGCTGGGCGCGGCAGCCATGGCGCAGACGATGTTGGCGCCGGCGACGGGATTGCCGGCGTAGTCGGTGACGCGGCCCTTGATGGTGACGGCCTTGCCCATCTCGGCCTGCAGGGCCTCGAGGGCCTTGGTGATTTCCTCGGTGCGGATCTTCTTTTCTTCATCTGTGAGTCCGGCCTTTTCGAAAGCCTTCTCCAGCTCAGCACGCATGGCATCAATGCGCGGGTCTGTGGCGGGCTTGTCGGGCGTGACGTCCGGCGTGGGTTCGGGCTTGGGTTCCGGCGCGGCGGCTTCCTGTTCAGGTACGGGCCCAGGTGCAGGCTTGTCGGCCGGCGCTGCTTCCAGTGGCTTGTTCCCGGCCAGCTCGGCCGTCAGCGGCTCGGCCTCAAGCTCGGGCGCCGCAACAACAGGCGCCGGGCCGTTGCCCGCGTCGTACACAAAGTAGGCCCCGCCAAAGGCCAGGCCGACAAGCAGAACTATGGCCGGAACTATGAACAGTAAACGCTGCATCACAACCTCGTTTCCTGGGCGCACGTCTATGACGCACGCAGAAGTCATGAGTTCCGGAAAACTCCAAAATCTCCCCCTCCCGCGCCGGCAGGCGGAACTTAAGCGCACCCGGAGTTCAGCACGGGGCGATTCAGAATCAGGGTTCAGCGCTGCTTTGACATGGCCGTGATTCCCAACTTCGCCAGGGCCTCGGAAACACGTCCGTGGTGGGCAGACCAGGTTTCCTTGTCCCACTCGGGATCAGGCTGCGGTTCCACCTTCAGCAGTTCTCCGATGCGACTGGCGGCGAAGTCCCGGATACTGATGGTTCCCCATCGCAGGACCGGATCGCACTGGGTTACGTCGTCGTTGCGATTGCGGACATCCTCATCATCGAGGAAGCTGGCCAGGAAGCTGAGGCGGCGGTTCGAGTCGAGATCCAGGTCGTCCTTGCTGCCGAATCGACCTAG
>JAJVIO010000014.1 GCA_022071975.1 Planctomycetota bacterium | reverse complement strand
TGGCGTGCCCGGGAGGACTCGAACCTCCGACCGGCTGCTTAGAAGGCAGCTGCTCTATCCGGCTGAGCTACGGGCACGTGTGTTTCTATCTTCCCCGCGCTTATTGACGTGTCAAGGGTGGGTCTTCGTGAACGGGGCTGTGACGAAATCCGGATTACAACCAGGACTAAGGACTGACCACCAACCACAACCCACCAACCACCGCCCACAACCCATCAACCTCAAACCACCAACCCCTAACCCCTAACCCCTAACTCCGGTTTTCGAGCATCCCCCGGGCCATTTTGTTGGCCGTGGCTGCCATGCCGTGGCCGGTTCGGCTTACTGCGATCAGCCCCAATGTGTATGGCTCGGGGAAGTTCGCCACTTCAATCTCACAGGCCTGCTGGGGTTCCATGCCCTCGGCCAGGCGCAGGTAAACGCGCATGCTGCACAGGCGGCGGATGATTTCCTCGCCGTCGCCAGTCGCGCACACCGCCCCGTGCTCGCCGCACATGGTGCCGGCGCCGTAAATCGGGCTGTCGCCCACGCGGCCGGGCAGCATCATCGAGGTGCCGCCCGTGCTGCATGAAACCGCGAAGCTGCCGTCGGCGGCACGCGCCACAGCACCGATGGTGCCGTGCATGTCGCGGCCTTGCCATTTGCGTTCGGTGGGGCGCAGCTGCCCGGTCTTCAGTCGCTCCAGCGCATCGGCCAGGCGCTTCTTGGCCTTGTCGGTGATCGGTGTGTCGTCCGGCACGCCGCGGTGATGCGCGAACTGAGTGGCGCCCGGCCCGCACAGCATCACGTGGGGGCTGTCCATCACCAGGCGCGCGACACGGATCGGGTTACGCACGCGCTCAATGGCCGCCACGCAGCCGATTCGCCCGTCACTGGTTGCCAATATCGCGTCCATCTGGATGCTGCCGTCGAGGCGGCAGTTGGCGCCGGTGCCCGCGTTGAAGCGCACGTCGTTCTCGAGCACCACCGCGGCCTCAATCACCGCGCGCAGGGCGGCGTCAAGCTGGCCGTCGGTCAGGAACTTCATGCCTGTTACGCAGGCTGACTGCGGACCATCGGAATCTTCATTCGGCGCGCCGGCGCCGCCATGGGCAAGGATTACAGGGTGGGTCATGACACTCCGCGCTTCTCATCGCTGAGGAATGCACCAATCACCAACCCATATAGAAGAAAGCCCACGCTGAAGGGAAGTAGCCTCCCGACCCATCCGTCGGCCGGCGCCCATGGGTGGTCCTGGGTCAGGAATGCCAGCGGAGGCTTCTGGCCCCCGATTTCGGGGCAGGGCTCAACCTGCGTGCGCGCGATCTTTTCGTCAAACGTCTGCTCGCGGTTGGTGATGCCGTGGCCCTGAAACACCACCTGGGTGTTGCCCACGATTCCCGCAAAGCCGTTCAGCACGGCCGGCAGAATCCAGATCGCGCAGGCGGCCAGGATCGCACCGAACACCAGCCCGCGGATCGGCCCCGGGCCGGGCATCAGGTTGCCGAGCCAGCGCGCGTAGACGAAGGCCGCCACAAAGCCGAAACAGATCAGCACCCCGAGGCCGGAAGCATACTGGTTCTCGGGCGAAAGCCACGCGCCCAGCCAGGCGGCGTAGTTGACGTCCAGCGACCACAACGTGGCCAGCAGCAGCACCAGCGCGCCGAAAGCTGCCGCGATGATCCGGGGGATCGGCATATCTCTATTGTAGTGAGGGAAGTCCTGCCTGCTACCTTCCGGTTCGGGAAAGCAGATCCAGCAATACACCGAACAACGCAAACGCCAGGCCGAACGGCAGCAGGCGCCCGGCGAAATCGTCGCGGCTGAACCAGTCGCGCTCGGCGAGCATGGCCAGCGGCGGATCGAAGCCAAGGTCCGGTAAGGCCGGCACCGCGTGGGCGCCGAATGCCTCGGGGAACGCGTCAAAGCCGGTGCCGGTGCTCAGGAACATTCCGGGGTCGCCGGCCAGTGCCGACAACGCTACCGGCACCAAGAACACGAACAGCAGCGCAACGGTTACCCCGTATGCCAGGCCGCCGGCCGGGCGCGGCAGTTTCTTGATCGCCGGCTGCTTGGCCAGCACTCCCCACAGCAGGCCAAGGCCCACGGATAAGGCAAGCGTCAGCCCGACACCCACCAGCCAGGCGGCGCCCGGAGCAAGCCACGCCCCGAGCCAGCCCATGAAGTTCACGCCCATCAACCACAGCAGTACCACGGCCGCCAACATGGCCATCCCGCCCGCGATCGCGCTGCCTGTGTTCATGACAGGAGCGTAGCAGGATGGCGGGTGGCCGTAAACGAAAGAGCGCAGCAGGCGGATTCTTGGCATCATGGCGCGGCTGAACGGAGAATCGAAATGAAGTACGCAATCGCAACGCTGCTGTGTCTGCTGCTGCCACCGCTGGCCGCGCAGGAGAAGCCGAAGGTTGAGCCGATCTACGAGCCCGCAAAAGGCGAGCCGGGCGCGCGCCGCCCGGACATCTCGGGCGACGGCAAACTGGTGGTGTTCAGCCTGTGGGGCGACCTCTGGCGCTGGGACGCCGAAAGCGGCGCCACCACGCAATTGACGCTGCACGAGGCCTATGACAGCTTCCCGAAGCTGTCGCCCGATAGCGCCCAGGTCGCCTTCAGCAGCGACCGCGACGGCAACTACAACCTCTATATCATGGACGCGCGCGGCGGTGCGCCCCGGCAGCTGACCTGGCACAGCGCACACGACTACGTGGCCGGCTTCTCGAGCGACGGCCAGTGGCTGTACTTCACCAGCTCGCGCATCGACAAGCACGCGTTGTGGCGCGTGCCCGTCGCGGGCGGCACGGAAGAGCTGGTGCTGGACGACAGCATGGAGTCGGGTGACGTTAGCATCCGCGACGGCAATGTGGCCTACTGCGCGGGCGTGGCCAGCCGCTTCCGTCGCGGCTACCAGGGCTCAGCCAACGAAGACCTGTATCTGCTACGCGAAGGCCACGAGCTGCCGGCGCGCCTGACCGACTACCAGGGCAACGACCGCAGCGTGTCGCTGCTGCCCGATGGGCGCCTGCTGTTCACGCGCGAACTCGAACGCCACTTCCAGTTCATGGTGCTCGAAACCCCGGGCGACGAGCCCCGCCAGCTTTCCAACTTCACCGACGTCGGCGCCGAGGAAGTCAGTGTCTCCCACGGCGGCGAGTGGCTGGTGTACCAGCGCATGCACTACCTGTACCGCGCGCGCACGGACGCCGTGCTGACCGGCGAAGCCACCGGCGAGCTGGTCAAGCTGCAGATCGACCAGGACCCCCGCGGCCCCCAGACCGAAGAACGCACCTTCACCAGCGGCATGGAGAACCCGCACCTCTCCGACAACGGCAAGGTGCTGGCCTTCGAGCTGCGCGGCGCCATCTGGGTGTGCGATGCCGCCGGCGGCGAAGCGCGCCGTGTAACCGAGCCCGGCAAGGGCGACTCACGGCCGCGCGTCAGCCCGGACGGCCGGCTGATCGCCTTTCAGTCCATGCGTTCCGGCAACAGCGACCTGTGGCTCGTGAACGTAGCCGGCGGCGAGCCATCGCGCGTCACCACCGACCCCGCGAACGACTTTTTTCATAACTGGTCGCCGGATGGCAGCGCGCTGGTGTTCTGCAGCGAGCGCGCCGGAAACCGCGACATCTGGCTGCAGCGCATCGACGGCTCGCCGGCCGTGCAGCTCACCACCGACCCAACCTCCGATGACGACCCCGCCTTCAGCCCCGATGGCAAGCTGATCGCGTTCGACAGCGCGCGGCGCGGCACGGCCGACATCTGGCTGATGGACGCCGATGGTCGCAACCAGCGTTACGTGACGGGCGGGCCGGATGTGGAGCAGTCGCCGATCTTCAGCCGCGACGGCAGCATTCTCTACTACGAGCGCTACGCCACGGGCGAGAGCACCACCAGCATCTACGTTACGACGCCGGCGGGCAGCGGCTCAGTGCTGCTGGCGGCCTCGGCCAATTCGCCCAGCGAAACGCTGGACGGGCAGACGGTGATCTTCGCTTCGGGCGGCAAGCTGAAGACCCTGCCCGCGCCGCGCCAGGTGCTGGATGCCCGCGACCTGCCGGTGATGGCGCGCGAAACGGTTGACCTGGCCGTCGAGCGCGTGCAGCTCTTCAACGAGGCCTGGGACATGATCAACACCCGCTTCTACACAAGTGATTTCCACGGTGCCGACTGGCCCGCGATCAAGGAGAAATATCTGCCGCTTGTGGAACGCTGCCGCACCATCGAGGAATGTTACTACTACATCTGGATGGCGATCGGCGAGCTGAGCGCCAGCCACCTCGGCATCGGCGGCCGCAGCAGCGGCTCGGGCAAAGTCTCGACGGCCGAGCTGGGGGCGCTGCTCACGCCGGTTGCAATGGAAGAGGGCAGGCAGGCCATGCGCGTGGACAAGCTGGAAAAGGGCGGTCCGCT
The DNA here is from genome assembly GCA_022071975.1 of Planctomycetota bacterium. Classification (GTDB taxonomy): domain Bacteria; phylum Planctomycetota; class UBA8742; order UBA2392; family UBA2392; genus JACKID01. The sequence continues at coordinate 73,784 of JAJVIO010000014.1, read as the reverse complement.
GGACCAGGTGTGGGTGCGCCAGGGCGACTACATCGTCGCCATCAACGGACGCAACTTCCGCCACGACGAAAACGTGTGGGCGCGCTTTGACCTCTGGAAGACGGGCTACACGATGAAGCTGTGGGTCAGCCCCGACGGCTCATTGAACCTCGCGCGCGAGGTGGCCGTGCGCGCGGAGACCGCCCAGCAGGCCGTTTCCCGGCGCTACAGCGCGAAGATCAGTGAACGCAACACACGCGTGCGAGAACTGAGCGGCGGGCGGGTGCTGTACATCCACCTGACCGCCATGAACGACGCCAACCTGCAGAAGTTTCAGAACTTGCTGGCCACGCCGGAAGCCGAGAAGGCCGAAGGGCTGATCATTGATTCGCGCTGGAACGCCGGCGGCCTCAGCTACATGCAGATCATGGACCTGCTGATGGCCAAACCCTACCTGAACATCAAGCCGCGCACACGCCCCGAATGGAAACAGCCGCGCCTGTACTGGGACAAGCCCGTCACCGTGATGTGCAACGAGTACAGCAACAGCGGCGGCGAGTGCTTCCCCTGGGCGATCCAAACCACCGGCCGCGGCAAGGTGGTGGGCGAGCGCACACCCGGTAACGTGATCGGCACCGCCTGGGACCGCCTGGCCGACGGCAGCTCGTTCGGCGTGCCCACCGAGGGCTACTTCAGCATGGACGGCAAGCGCAACCTCGAGAACAACGGCGTCATGCCGGACGTGCGCATTGAGGTAAGCGCGCGCGACCGCGTGACCGGCGCCGACCCGCAGCTGGAGGAGGCCGTGCGCGTGATCATGCAGGAGCTGCCACAGAAGGGGAACGGCAAGTGATCGACGGCGAGCCGCACAGCGAAACACGCGAAACCCGCATGCTGCATGAGGCGGGCGTGGCAGCCGTGTCGGCCGAAACAAGGGCGCCGGAGGCACAGAGGCCGGGTAAGGAGACCGGTCCCGTGATGCGCGCGGGCATCAAGCTGGTGGAGACGGCCTTCCGCAGCAACGCGCGCGACCCTGAAGCGGACGTGTTCGACCCCTCGAACTTCCGGCAGGTGAAGAACAGCTGGTGGCTTGACCGCCTGCTGCCGGGCAGCGTCACGCGCTACTTCCTGGCCGCGTTCATCACCTGCACGGTGGCCTGGCTGATCGGGCTTACGCTGCGCCTTACGACACTGGGCTTCGAGAACGTGGGTCACGAAACCTGGGAGTTCATCAAGGAGCGACAGTGGCAACTGCAGCCGCTGCTGTTGCTGGTGCACTTCGTGTGCCTGCGCCTGTTCAAGGGCATCTACAGCCGCAACTTTGACCGCGCCTTCACCCACCTTGATGTGCGGCAATCCGAGCTGGATGGCTACAAGCGCTGGTTCCTGGGCAATCGCGTGAACTTCATGGCCATTGGCCTGGCGCTGCCGTTTGTGACCTGGGAGCTGGTCAACTTCGCCACGGCCGCGGATTTTTACGAAACCACCTTCGGCGCGGCGTCACCATACCTGCAGAAGATCGACACCACGGCCCGCAACGCGGAGGCGTGGTTCCTGCTGCTGCTCTGGATCTTTGAGTGGCTGATGTACGGGTACTACTGCTACCTGATGATTTCCGGCGCCATGGTGGTGCGCGCGATCCTGAAGAACCACGACTTCAATGATCCCGTTGACCTGGTGCTGACCGAGCGCCAGTACCGGCCGTTGTTCAACGTGACCGCCCAGGCCGGCAGCCTGGTGTTCTTCTTCGGGCTGATCCACGCCGGTTACATGTTCTATACCAAGAGCAGCTGGACGGACGGCGCCGGGCTGATCCTGCTGGTGGTGCTGCTGAGCACCGCCTTCGGCATGACCTGGAGCGCCGTGCGCGGCGAGCTGAAAGGCCAGGTGTTCGGCGCGATCGAAGAGCTGGAGAAAAGCTACCGCCAGTCGCGCGAGAAGCTGGGCACCATGAAGGACGTGCCGGGCATCGAGGACGACATCCAGCGCATCCAGGTGCAGCTCAAGATGCAGCTCGCGCTGCAGCAGCTCGACTACCTGCAGACCAAGTACGAGAGCCTCGGCCGCAAGGAATTCCTGGGCCTGGTGTTCAAGATGCTGGCGCCGGTGGGCAGCGTGCTGGCGCGGGTGATCCGCTGGGGCAGCCTGCTGGCGGCGATCGGGCTGGGCGGCGCGGCCGCGATTTCGGGCGGGGCGGACAAGCAGCCGCAACTCCCGACCGTTCAGGAAGCGCCGGCGCAACCGGGCGTGAACGCGCCATGACGGGCACTTGCACCGGCAAGGCGGGTTGCTACGTTTAGCGCGAAATCACGGCTGGGTAGCTCAGGTGGTTAGAGCATAGGATTCATAACCCTAAGGTCGCGGGTTCGACTCCCGCCCCAGCTACCATCGAAACAGCCCGCCCAGGCGGGCTGTTTCGACGTCCGCCGAAGCTTCAGCGAAGGCAGACTTGTACCCGAGGCGCCGCACGCCCGTCGCAACCAACCTGCATACCTATCAGCTGACGTTTCATTGGGGACTCAGGCGTTTTGAATGGCTTGACGCGAAGCTCGCGAAGCACCGCAACTGCAGCATCGAGCAGCCTGCGCGCGGAAGCCGCGGAGAATACAGGGCAACTTCTCGCGACCCCGCAGTTCTTCGCGGCCTTCGCGATCTTCGCGTCGGACCTCTTTTCACGCGGCTACCCGAGCAGCAGCGTCAAACCACGTCTGTTCCACCGAAATCCGGGTTGTGCGCCGGGCACTGATGCGACAACTATTCTGCCCACGAAATCGCAACTTCCTCAAGTTTCTGTTTTCTGACACTCCGATCCCGGCCGTCCTGCGCGCAGAAACGGCCGTTCCGTGCTGTGCGGTCACATTCCGCGCCGATCAATGATTCGCCCTCCGTCGCCCCGCAAGCCCGTCATGTAGAGGTTTCAAGCCATAGGCTTTCTCCGGTCCTGTTCACAGATCGGAGCTGTCTATGTCAATTTACGCATTTGCCGCCTGCCTTCTTTTGCTGCTTGTCCCGGCCCTTGGCGCCGCCGAGCTTTACGTCGGTCAGCGCGAAGTAGACCCGGCCGTGCCGCACCGCAACGCGGCCGAGGTCAGCCCCGGCGTGCGGCTGGTCAACGGCTCGTTCACCCACGCGCAGCTCGACCTGGCCACCGCCGGCCGCGTGATGGGCCTGAGCATGCGCCGCGTCTACCGCAGCGACATGCAGTTCGACGGCCCGCTCGGGAAAGGCTGGACCTGCGAGTATCTGCAGGCGGCCTGGCGAGACGCCGAAACCGGCGACCTGCTGTGGCACGACGCCGATGGCTTCCTGCACATCTTTGTGCTGCATGAGGGCGCCTTTCGCGCCCCGCCGGGCGTGTACGTCAATGCAACCTGGGACGAGCAGGCCGAGACGGTCAGCCTGCGGCGCGCCAATGGCACGCGGCTCGACTTCAACCCGCACGGCCAACTCGCGGCGATCACCGACCGCGACGGCAACGGCATCACCCTGCAGTACGACGCCGACCACCGTCTGGCGTCCGTCACCGACGACCGCGGCTTCCGCTGGGAGTTCGAGCACGACTCCGGCGGCCGCATCACCCGGCTGATCGACCGCGTCTGGCAGACCGAAACGCGCGAAGCCCGCGACGTGGTGTACCAGTACGACGCCGACGGCCGGCTGGTGCGCGTGAAGCTGCCCGAGACCGCGCGCTACAACGACGCGCAGGAAAACCGCGTCAGCCGCCGCTACGGCTACGACGCGGCGGGCCGCCTCACGCGGGTGATCGAGCCCAACCAGGCGCCGACCGACGGCCCCGCGCGCATCGAACTTGAGTATGACGCCGACGGTCGCGTGGTCAGCTACCGCGACGGCGACGCGCTCGCCTGGCACCGGCTGCGCTACACGCTTGATGCCAACGGCCGACCGCTGGTGCGCCACCTGGACCCCCGGGGCGTGCGGGCCGACTACACACTGGACAAATACGGGCGCGCCGCGCGCCACGAGCAGTACGCCGGCTTCTGGGAAGTCTCGCTGGATCAGCCGCTGGACCATGCGTACGTCGCGCAGACCGGCGCCAGGCTGCGCGCGAGCGACCCTCCAAGCTTCGTGACGCGCTCGCGTTTCAATCGCGGTCATCAACTGACCCGGCGAGAGTCACCGGGCGGCATTCGCGAAGAGTTACGGTACCCCGAGCCCGCGCGCCTGACGCGCGGCCGCGCAAGCGCGATCAGCGGCAACCAGCTCACGTACAGCGATGCGCAGTGGGAGCCGGGTGCGTTTGCAGGCGGCTACCTGCGGATGGGCGCAAACCTGGCCGAGGCGCGCCACTACGAGGTTGCCGACAACACCGAAGATACCCTGACCGTGGTCGGTGTTGACCTGGCTCAGCAGGGCTGGGGCGCGGGTTCGGTGTTCGTGGTGTTCACGGAAAACCCGGACCCGCTGGCGGCCGGCAACCTGCTGGAGCACCGGCGCATCTCGTCGGACCCAACCCAGGCCGACATCGTCCGCAGCTGGACCTACGAGCCGTTCTTCCAGCAGGTGCGCAGCGAGACTTCGGCGCGGGGCTTCACCACCAGCTGGACTTTCGGTTTCGACGAAAGCGGCGACCCGGGCGCCGTCGGCGCCGGTTGCGTGCTGCGCATGACCACGCCGCCGGTGACGGTGCTGCACAGCGACGGCACCACGGAGATCGTCAGCTACGAGACCCGCTACGCCTACAACGAGTTTGCCCAGCTCACGGAGACGGTGGACCCGCGGGGCGGCGTTGAGTCGCGCAGCTACCACGAAAGCGGCGACCAGGCGGGTTTCCTGCATGAGGTCGCGCGTGCCGCCGGAAGCGCGTCGCTGATCGAGCGCTTCGAGTACGACAAGACCGGTGTGTTGACCGGTCAATACCCGCCGGCGGCGTTCGACCCCGGCGCCGACCCCGAGGCCTTCAAGCTGACATGGCAGGTCAACGAGCTGGGCCAGCGCTGGCGCGAGCTGGGCCCGGTCGTGGCCGGCGATGAACGCGCGGAGACCTGCCGCTACTACGACCCCAGCGGCAACGAGGTCCGCACCTGGCGCAAGTACGTCACTTCCGGGGGTGAGGCGCCCGCCGAACCCGCCGATTACCACGATCCCAACAGCTTCGGCAAAGAAGCAACCGAAATGGCCGCCACCTGGGCCGAGGTTTTGCGCGAGTACGACCTCGCCGGCCGGCTGCTGAGCGAGACCAGCGACGCCGTGGCCGCGGCGCCGGTCGAAACGGTGTCCTGGACGCACGAGTACGACAGCCTGGGCAATCGAGTAGCGCTGGTCAGCCCGCTGCTCAAGCGCACCACCTGGAGTTACGACGAGCGCGGCCTGCTGCTTCACCGCACGGAGGGCGCGGCCAGCGAGGTTGAGGGCGTATACCAGTACGACTACGACCTTGACGGCCGGCTCGCCTCCGAGCGCTCCCCCCTCGGGCACGTCACGTCGCATGCCTATGACGGTCACGGCCGCGAAGTCACGGTGACTGATCCGGCCGGCAACGCCCGCAGCCTTGAGTGGGACGACGCGGGCAACCTGCTGGCGGAAACGTGCCTCGATGCCGGCGGCGCGGTGCTGGCTCGCACGGAATGGAGCTACGACGAGCTGGATCGGCGCTGCACGCAGCTGCGCCTGGCCGCCGACGCAGACGGGGCGCAGATCGGCGACGGCCACGAGATCACGCGCCTGACGCTCGACGGGCGCGGCGCCATCGTCGCCATCAACGACGGCCCCGGGCGCACCTGGACGTTCATTCACGACAGCGCGGGGCGCCTAGTGGGAAGCACCGACCCCGCGGGCAACGAAGTGCTGCTCAGCCTGAACGCGGCCGGCCAAGTCGTGCAGGCTGAGTATCGCGATTTCAACCAGGTAAACGCGAGCACCGAAACGGGCCTGTGGCAGGCCGACTACGGCACGCTTGGCATGCCGGTGGCGGTGCGCGACCGCCGCCACCAGGGCGCCGACTTCGACACGGAACGCACGTTCGAGTGGGACGGCTGGGGCAGGCTGGTCAAGGCGCGGGATGCCGCGGGCACCGAGGTTGGCCACAGCTACGACCTGCGCTCGCGCCAGACCGGGCGCGGCGAAGGGGGGCCGGGCGGTCGCTACTTCCGGCATGACTGGGACCGCGACGACGACTTGGCGGCGCTGTCGATGGCTTCTGCACCCGGGGTGTCCGGCCAGGTCACCAGCTACAGCCATGACGCCCGCAATCGGCGGATCGGCGTGGAGCGCCCCGACGGCACGGGCGTGACGATGGTGTGGGATGCCGACTCGAATCTCGCGACGCTCAAAGACGAAACGGGCACCACGCTGACCCAGGCCCATGATGCGCGGGGCCTGCTGGTGCAGCGCGACATCACCGCGACAGGCGGCACCCAGGGCGCAACACAGGAAAGCTGGCAATACGACGCCGCCGGACGGCTGGTTCTTGCGGAATCCATCCGGGAAGGCGGGCTGCAGGCCGCCACAAGCTGGAGCTGGAACACTCTGCACCGCGCGGAATCACAAACTCTGACGCTTCTCAACGGCGAGGGGGATCCACTGGGAAGCTGGTCCACCGGCGCCCGCTACGATGTCCACGGCGCTCCCGTACAGCTGGCGTTCAGCGACGGCGAAACGCTGGGCTACGGGCATGATTCGCTGTCGCGCACCAGCGGGATTGTTGACGAGTCAACACAGACCGTGCTGGGTGAACTCAAGTGGGCGGGTTCGGCGCGGCCGGCGGTGATCAGCTACGGCAACGGGGTACAGGCCCTGTTCAGCTATGATCCGGGTTATGCGGGTCCGCCCCGCCGCGTGGCGCACCTGCGCGGTGAGCAACTGCTGTGGGGCGTCGAGCGGCGCTGCGACACTCGCGGTCTGCCGCTGCGCGAACGCCGCGATCACGAGGGAGGCACCGGCCGCGTCTGGCAGTACGACGGGCAGCGGCGCGTAGCGGCCGCCATGCGTGGAGCGGACCTGTCCGGGCCGCTGCTGGACGGGCCCGCTGAGCCGCAGGTCTACGGCAGTTTGCGGCAGATCACGCTCGACGCGTTCGGCAACCGGGCAGGCGCCGAGGCCCTGCGCGACCTGAGCCCGGCCGGTGACGTTCTGCGCGTGCAGGCGTACCTGCTCGCGGAAGGCGACTGCAACCGCTACGCCGTGGCCGACGGCGGAACCTTCAACCACGACGCCGCCGGGCGCGTCAGCTTCGATGGCGCCGCGGGGGTGAACTATGCCCACGACTATCTCGGCCGCACCGTGGCGTTGAACCACGATGGAGACCTGCTGCGGGCCATGCTTCACGATGGGCTCGGTCGGCGGGTCCTGGAGGAGGAGTACGAGGAGGGGATGCTGCTGCACCGCACGGTCCTGATTTACGGGCCGGGAAGTGACCAGCCCCTGGAAGAGGTCGTGCTGAACGCCGAGGGCCTTGAGGTCGGGCGCGTGCAGTACGTTCGCGAAGGCGAGAACCTGCTGGCCGAGCGGACGGGCGGCGCCTGGCGCTATCGCCACCATGACCAGGACGGCAGCCTGCTGGGCATCACGGACGAGTCCGCGGCGCGGGTGGTTGAATACGACTACCAGCCCTTCGGCGCGCCGATCCGTCGCGGCATCCTGTACGACCTGCCGTCCGACTCCACCATCACCGTGGAAGCGCAGACGCCAAACCCCACCACCACGCGGATTCACGTCATGCCGGCAAATCTGGACGCCGGGGCCCTTGCCGGGCATGAGCTGGCGATCTCGCTGCCGGGCGGCTGGCGCGGCGGGGCCATCGTGGACAACACGGCCGGTGAGATCGACGTGCATGACCCGCAAGGGCAGGTTGCCGACGCGCTGCTGAACCACGGCGCGAGGTTCCTGGTGTATCAGGCCCGGTTGTCGCGGCAGCCCGGCGAATGGACCTACGACAGCGAAACGGGCACTTCGACCTTCAGCGTGCCGGGGGCCGGGTTTTCGCCCTGGTTGCTCGGCGGCTGGCTGACGCCGGATCTCACGCGCCCGACCAGCCTGGAGATCATTGAAGTTGACCAGGCCGGTGAGTGGCTCAAAGTTCGCGGCAAAGTTGTCAGCCTTTCCGGGCCCGGGGCGCTCTACCGCGCGGTGCCGCCGGCGGGTGCTGTTGAGGATGGATACAGCGCCGCGGTCGGCGAGCGCTACCTGTTCCGCGGCTGGCGCCACGATCGCGCGCCGCGCCTCTCTGGCTGGCCCGTGTCGCCGTGGGTCAGCCGGCTGGGCAGCTACGACCACCGCGGGCGGCGTTACGACCCGCGGGTGGGGCGCTGGAGCATCCCTGCCGAGGCTGACGGGAACCGCTACGAGTTCGCGCCCTGGGGCGGGCTTGAGGACCTTACTCCTCCGAGCGCCGCTCCCGGATGTTTCGGAACATGGTCGCCCAGCCGGGCATGTCCAGCTCGAGCTCCGATGCAACCGGCGTACCACTGCGCTGCGCCAGTGAAGCCGGGCTGGTCTGGATGATGCGGAAATCGCAGAGCCCCTGGGTCACCAGCGTGACCCACACCGTCTGCATCTGCGGCGTGCCGGTGTTGAGCAGCACGTAAAGGTCATGGTCGAGGAGGCGGATCGAGCGATCCGCCTCCTCCAGGAAACGGGCCAGCGTATAGGCGATTTCCAGGTGATCCGTGGGATTGGCCAGGCGCAGCACCTTGATCTCCGTCTGCACGGGGCGGGGAATCGCCATCAGCTCGCGCACCAGGTGCTCGGAATCGGCCAGTGTCTCCGGCACCGCGAGCAGCAGGTGCTGGTCGAAGAAGCCGGCGTACTCGGAGTCCCGCAGCAGCTGCAGGTGCGCGCCCGGTTCAGAACGGCCGGAGCGGAATGTGTAGGGCTCACGCCCCCGCCCGCTCCACGACAGCAGGATTTTCCGTCTGCTCACGATTCAGCCCGCCCATCGATGTAACGATCAAAGCCGCAAAGGCCGGCACCGCCGCCAGCCACAGGGTTGAAGCCTCCAGCATGCCCAGCCCGGTAGCACCCGACAACTGCGACCAATGCCCGAGGTACAGCACCGGGCGGCGCAACGGGTCGCCGCCGACCGCGTCCTGCGCGAAGCCCAGCCACGGGCAGCCCTGCAGCGCCCAGCTTTCGGCGGTGGCCGTGAACGCGGGCAGCTTCCAGTAGAAGAACGGCAGGCCGCACAGCAGCAGCCACAAGGCCGTGACCGCCACGCCGGCGTTACGGCCGACCGAGCCCACGGACGCACCCAGCAGCGCCGCCGCCACGCACCATGAGGCCGTGCGCACGAACAACGCGGGCTCGAACAGGTTGACGCAAACCGCCAGCCCCAGCGCCGCGACCAGCGCGGCCAGGCCGACACCGCCGGCATCGCGCACATCAGAGGGGCGGCGCGCCAGCACGGCACCCAGGGGCAGTGAGAGTGTGATCGCCAGCAGTGCCAGCGCGGGGCGGTCCGATGCGGCCAGCGGGTTCAGCCCGGCCGCCAGCACCACCAGCAGGCCGGCGCCCAGGCCGGCCGCCAGGCTGCGCAGGGCCGGGTGGCGCAGCTTACTCGTCGTCGAACTCGTCTTCGGGGACGGGGACTTCGAGGAGGTCGTCGTCATCGTCTTCCTTGTCGAATTCCTTCAGCAGCTCGGTCAGCGCGGCCTTGGCCGCCCGCTGCTCGGCTTCCTTCTTATTACGTCCCACACCGGGGCCGAATGTGACACCGTCTACGGAAACAACTACGTGGAATTCCTTCTGGTGGTCGGGGCCGACTTCGCTGATCACCTTGTAGGCCGGCGCGCGGTCGCTTTTGGACTGCACCAGGTGCTGCAGGGCCGACTTGTAATTCTGCTGGAACTGGTGGTTGGTGATGCTCTGGATCACCGGCCCCAGGTCGGCCTCCACGAAGCGGCGGGCTTCTTCCAGGCCGCCTTCTTCATACAACGCGCAGAGCAGCGCTTCGTACAGGTTGGCCAGGATGCTGGTGGGCAGCCGCGCGCCGCCTTCGCGCCGCACGCCCTTGCCCAGGTACATCAGCTCCGCGAAGCCCATCTCGCGCACCCGGTCGGCCAGCACGGCGCGGCTGACCGCCACCGACTTCACCCGGGTCAGCTCGCCTTCCGGGAAATCGGGGTACATGCGGTACAGCATCTCGCTCACGATCAGGCCCAGCACCGCGTCGCCCAGGAACTCCATGCGCTCGTTGCTCGGGTGCTTGCTTGACTTCGCGCTGCTGTGCGTCAGCGCGTGACGTAACGGGTCAGTGTCCTTGAACTCGTAGCCCAGCAGCTCGGCCGCGCGTACCAGCCGCTCGCTGTCGGATTTGCCCTTGGCGGGCTTCGGCGTTGTCGCAGCCGGGCGTGCCCGGTCGGCCGATTCGGCGGTCATGCACTTCTCCTCACGTCGCGTGAGGAGTCCGAGGCGCCCCCCGAGGGACGTCTCGGACCACTCACTGCGCACATGCTAGGCGGGCGGGGTGGAACCGGCAAGCCACAGCTAGCTCGGCAGCTGCGGTGTGGTCAGGCGTTCACTGCGTGTGCTGAGCGCGAGCTTGAAGCGGCGGGCGCGGTTCAGGCCGGGCAGCACGGCCAGCTCGATGGCGATGGCGGCCACGTAGCACACGATGGTCGTGCCGATCACGATGCGGAAGCGGCCGTCATCCATGGCGATCAAGTAGCCCGAGACGAAGTTGGCGATCGTGAAAAAGATGTGCCGCGAGGAATGCACCCACACGGCCACCGCGTTGCGGTCGCGCTCGTCGGCGACTTCCTGGGCGAACTGCTTATAGATGGGGTCGCTGCCGTTCATCAGCACCTGGCGTGCAATAAACGCGGTAATGGCCGCCCACAGGTAATGCCCTAACGCGAGTTCGATGAAAAACGGAAGGCTCAGGATCTGGCTGGCGATCATCACCTTCACCGGCCCGAAGCGCCGCACCAGCGGCGGCGTCGCCAGGTAGCCCACCACCAGCACGCCGAACATGGCCATGAACACCGGCGCGATCTGCTGCGGTGTCAGGCCCCACTCGTTCTTGAAGTAGACGTTGAAGAACGGGATGGTCAGCCCGGCGCCGAAGCCGATCACCATCTCCGGCAGGCCCAGCCACAGCAGCTTCTTCTTGTCGTGGAAGGTCAGAATCTGGCGCAGCGTTTTGCCCGCGCCGTCGGGCGCGCCTTCACGCACCAGCGCGATCGGCAGCAGCGCAAACAGCACGAAACCCGCCGCCACCAGCAGCGTCGCGCGATAGCCGAACAGCTGCGCCGGTACGGTCTCGCCCAGCATTGCGACGTCACCGAATCCGGCGAACCACTGCTGCAGCAGGCCGGAAAGTAAGGCACCCAGAAAGCCCGACAGCGGCCACGAAATCGTGCTCAGCAGCGCGAAGCCGAAGATGCGCTCCTTGATGCCGGTGTTGCGCATCAGGAACGGCGCGCCCAGCGCCATGTTCAGGCTCATGGCCACTCCCGCCGCCAGCGCGGCACCCTGGAACACTTCCAGCGTGCCGAACAGACCTTGCGCCGCGAAACCCAGCGCGTTCGCCACGCAGATGCAGGCCAGCAGCGTCTTGGCGCGGAAGCGGCTGATGATCACCACGGCCGGCAGCGCGATCAGCAGCCCGCCCAGGCTGTTGAAGCCCTGCACGCTGGTGACCTGCTGGTCGGCGAGGCCGAGGTCCACCAGGTACTGGTTGCGCAGCACCATGAACACCTGGCGGCCGATGCCCATCACCAGCGCGGCCCACAGCCACAGCCACACGTTGCGCTGCAGCAGGCCGAAGTTGCGCAGGTAGTCGCGGAAGGCCTTCACAGGGCGGCCTCCAGGCCGGCGGCCTTGTGCAGGGTTTCTTGCCATTCAGCGGCCGGGTCGCTGTCGGCCACGATGCCGCAGCCGACGTGGTAGCTGACGCCCGTCGGCTCCAGCAGCAGGGTGCGGATCAGGATGTTGCTTTCAAGGCGCATGTCGGGCGTGAGCCAGAACAGGCTGCCGGTGTAGGGCCCGCGCCGCACGGGCTCGAGCTCATGGATGATCTCCAGGGCGCGCTTCTTGGGCGCGCCGCTGATGCTGCCGCCGGGGAAGGTGGCGCGGATCCAGTCGACCGGCGCCACGTCGTCGCGCAGCTTGCCCTGAACGGTGGCCTCGAGGTGGTGCACGCGCGCGTAGCTTTCCACGTGCATCAGGCTGGGAACCCGCACGCTGCCGGGCTTGCACACGCGGCCGAGGTCGTTGCGCTCGAGGTCCACGATCATCGTCAGCTCGGCGCGGTCTTTCACCGAGGCCAGCAGCTCTTCCCGCAGGCGGGCGTCCTCGGCGGGGTCCTGGCTGCGGCCGCGGGTGCCCTTGATGGGGCGGGTTTCGACCACGCCTTCGCGCACGGACAGAAAGCGCTCCGGCGAGCTGCTGAGAATCGCGCGCCTCTCACCGCAGTCGAGAAAGCCCGCAAAGGGCGCCGGGTTGGCCTCGCGCAGCCGGACGTAGAGCGCGGACGCATCGGCGCTGCCTTCGCGGCGCACCATGCGCGTCAGGTTGGCCTGGTAGATCTCGCCCTCGTAGATGTTGCGACGCACTTCTTCCACGGCGCGCAGCCACTGATCACGGCTGGTGCTCAGCTGCGGTTGACCCAGCGACACGGCGGCTGGCTGAGGCGGCGGATGCCCGAACAGGCTGGTCAACTCAGATGCCAGTGTGTGGAGGTCCTCCGGCCCGCCCGGCGCGCCGTTCAACAGGCGCAGCTCGCATCGGCCGCTGGCGTGTTCAAAGGCCAGCGTCCAAGGGTAAAAGCCGGCCTGCAGGTCGGGAAAGTGCGGGCCGTCCGGCTTGGGCGGCGCCAGCCTCTCGACGAAGCAGCGCAGGTCGTAGCCCAGCAGGCCGGCCCAGCCGCCGATGAAGCCAGGCGCCGCACAGGGCTCTCGCAGGGGGCACTCCTGGCGGGTGAACTCTTCCACACGCCGGAAAACTTCCAGCGGGTCGCCCTCCAGGCGCGAAGCCTGACGGCCGCGCTGCCAGACGGCCGACTGGCCGGTGCACTGCAGCAGCATTACAGGCGCAAACGAGACAAAGCTGTGGGTTGCCAGTTCGCCCGGCGCCGCGCTGTCGAACACTGCGGCCCAGGGCTGGCGGGTGGCTGACTCCAGCAGGGCGTTCCATCCGCGAGGTGGGTCAAAGGGCACGGACTGGAAGGTCAGCGGCAGCATGGCCGGAAACTAGCAGAAAGCGGGCGGGAGGGCAGGTCCGGTTCGGCTTGGGGCGGGCAGGCCACTGCTTTTCCGGGAACTTTGCAGGCCGAGCGGCTCGTTCATTCGTATAGTAAGGAAGCATTCGGACCGGCTATGGGGTCGATGATGAACATGTTCAAGCGCATCGCGGCGGCACTCGCCCTTCTGCTGATGGTTTCCGGCCTGTGCATCGCGCAGGAGGAAGAGGGCGGCTCGTCCGAGGTTGACCCCTCCGAGGCGCCCGCCCTGCGCATGCTGAACAAGAACTACATCAATGAGGACCTGAAGCGCGGCGTGGAAAAGGGCCTCAAGCGCCTGGCCGAGCTGCAGGACGCCAACGGCGCCTTCACCAAGGGCGGCGGATCAAACGTGGCGATCGCCATCACCGGCCTGGCAGGGCTGGCGCTGGCCGCCCAGGGCAGCACGCCGGCCAAGGGCCCCTATGCAAACCATATCCGCAAGGCCATGGAGTACCTGCTTAGCTGCCAGGACATCAACACCGGCTTCTTCAGCGGCACCAACGACGGCAGCCGCATCCACGGCCACGGCTACGCGACGCTGTTTCTGGCCCAGATCTACGGCTCGGTGGAAGACGAGAACGAAAAGAAGCGCCTGGAAAAATCGCTTGAGCTGGCGGTGAAGTGCATCTCGCTGGGCCAGACGCCTTTCGGCGGCTGGGGTTACATGCCGACCGACCTGACCTGGGACGAAGGCAGCACCACGGTCTGCTGCATCCAGGCCCTGCGCGCGGCCAGCGACGCGGGCATCAAGGTGAAGAAGGAGACCATCCAGAACGCCATCAAGTACATGTACGACATCGCCGAGAAGCGCGTGTTCATGCACAACGGCGAAGAGCACGTGGGCTACACCTTCAAGTACTCGCTGTCATCCGGCTGGAACAGCGACAGCTACGCCCTGTGCGCCGCGGCTGTCACCACGCTGAACGGCATCGGCGTCTACAGCGAAGGCGCCACCTGGAAAGAGCACGACATCGGCAAGGTCTACGACGGCGGACTGCGCTGGCTGCGGTACAAGTTCGACGACTTCATCGGCCGTCGCAAGAGCGGCCAGGGCAGCCTGGACGTGAGCCACTTCTACTACGCGCACTTCTACGCCTGCCAGGCCATGTGGAACGCGCCGGAAGAAGTGTACTTCGACGAATACTACCCCGAGCTGCGCGACCTGCTGCTGGATGAGCAGAAGCGCAACCCCGCCAACAACGGCGGCTGGCCCAGCCAGAGCTACGGCGAAGCCTACACCACGGCGTTTGCCCTGTGCATCCTGCAGGTGCCGTACCAGTTGCTGCCGCTTTACAGTCGATAGGGAAGGGGACAACAAAGGGGACTGTCCCCGCAGTTGGGGACTGTCCCCGTAGTCGAGCCGGAGTTGTCGTTCCGCACGGTTTAAACAGCAAATTACCAATAACCAATTTTCAATTACCAATGACCTCGCATTCGAGCGCCATTGAAAATTGGTAATTGGTAATTGGTTATTGGTAATTCGCTAGTTGAAGCAGCTACCCCCGCCGGTTCTGCTTCGACTACAGGGACAGTCCCCAACTTCGGGGACAGTCCCTAAAGCTTCTCCGCGATCTGTTCACGGAACGTCAGCACCGCCACGCCCGCGAACGCCACCAGCGCGCCTACCACTGCCCGCCAGCTTACCGCCTGCTTGTAGACCACACGCACGATGGGAATCACCAGCACCGGCGAAATCGCCATCACTGTGGCCGCCACGGCCGTGTTGGTCCAGGCCACTGCCGCCAGGCTCAGCGTCACGCCGACGAACGGGCCGAACACCGCGCCGGCGGTAGTCTGCCCCAGCGCCTTGCGGTCTTTCAGCTTGCCCAGCGTCTCTCGCAGACGGCCGATGGCGATGCCGTAGCCCACCAGCACGACCGTGCCGGCCAGCGCGCGCAGCAGCGTGCCGAACAGCGGGCTGACGGTCTGCACATTTGACGTGTCAATACCGGCCGCCGCGTTCAACAGGCCGGTAGGATTGGCCATGCCCAGGCCGGCCTTGCTCAGGATCAGCCCGCCGGCCTGGCCTAGAGCGCCCAGCACGCCCCAGAACACGCCCCAGCCCGCGTGGCCGACGATCTCGCCGGGCTGGCCGCGCTCCAGCACCACCCACATCACGCCCGCGATGGTCACCACCATGCCGACCACGCCCACCCAGCTCAGGGTTTCGCCCAGCAGGGGCACCATCAGCAGCGCCGCAAAGCCCGGCGCCAGCGCCATGATCAATGAGCCGCGCCGCGGGCCGATGATCTGCAGCGACAGGAACAGCGCCGCGTCGCCCAGCGCGAACCCCACCAGGCCGGAAAGCAGCAGCAAACCCACCTGCACCAGCGGTGCGGCCGAGAACGCGCCCAGCGCCAGGCACGCCAGGGTCAGCAGGATGCAGGCCTGCACCAGCCGGATCTGGTTCACGTGGAACTGCCCGATGCGCCTTGATGCCGCGCTGAAGAACAGCGCGGTCATGGCCCAGCAGAAGGCCGTGCCGAAGGCGGCGGCCACACCCTGCGCATCGGTTGTAAGGGCACTGAACACGCGGCGAAGCATGTCTGCGCGCCGCCGCCCGTCAAGCCGTGGCGACGGTGGCATGCCGCAACTCGCGCCGCTGGCCTGCCGGTTTTCAACCTACTGGCAATCTTCGTCACAGTCCTATAGTCAGGCCCATGCGCAACGAGATCATTCGCTTTCTCGAAAGCCGGCCGGCGCAGACGGGCGCGAAGTTCTTCACTGCGCTCGGGCTCGAGCTTTCGGTCGTGGCGCGCATCCTTGACCAGGAAGGCCGCGCGCACCACCGCGCGCTGGCCGCGATCCACGAGATGGAGCATTGCTGCCTCGGCCAGATCAACGCTTACCTGCACGGCGTGGACGACCTGTTTGCCGCCGATGCATCGGTGGCGATCCTGTACCACTACGCCTCCGAGGCCGGCATCGAGGACCAGCTGGGCCCCGCCATCCTGCGCGCGCGCAAACTGGCGTTGCAGGACAACCCACCGCCCTCTGAAAACGAGTTGCGGGTGCTGCTGGTGGACGACGAGCCCACCCTGCGCATGGAGATCAACCGCCTGCTGACGGGCGAAGGCATGGTGGTGTTCGAGGCCGAGAACGGCGCGGAGGGCCTGAACAAGGCGGTGTGGGTCGAGCCGCACCTGACCGTGGTGGACTGGCAGATGCCCGGCGTCAACGGCCCCGGCTTCATCGAGGCGTTCCGCCACACCGACCAGGGCAAGCGCTCGCGCGTGCTGCTGATGGTCGAGAAAGGCCGCCGCCAGCCGGTGGGGAAGGCGATCAAGCCGCTGATCGACCGCGTGGTGAAACGCCCCTTCGAAACCGGCGAGTTCCTGGGCGCCGTCAAGGAACTGCTCGCCGTCAGCCGCAAGGCCTGACTACAGGCGTTCCGCCACGGCAATCACGTAGCCATCCAGATCCATGAAGTAGGCCGCGCGGTCGCCCCAGTCGCGAGGCGCGAGCGGTGATGTGCACTGTGCGCCGGCCGCATGTAGTCGCTTGATCACGGTCCCAAGTTCGGCGACGTGCAGATACAGCTCCGCGCGCGGGCAGCCGTCAGCAGGCTTGCGCGCGCCGAGTTCTTCGCCGAGGAAGTGGCGCGTGTTGCCCTGCGGCATCAAACCCAGCCGCGCACCCGCGTTCAGCCGGTACTCGACGTACACGGGCACGTCCACCGTCTTCTCGAAGCCAAACACGGTGTCGTAGAAGGCAGCTGCTTTCGCCAGGTCAGCGACGTACAGGATGGTGAGTGCAAGATCGGCGGGCATGGCGTTTTTCCCGAGTGCAGCAGTCTGTTGTACCAGTGGGACGGACATTCTTGTCCGCCCGAGGGCTGACTTCAACTGCGAGGCGCAGACAGGCTGCGCAGTATCGCGCAATCAAGACGCTTCGCGGCAGGCTGCTACGCGAAGAACCAATCCGCAGTCAGGCGCGGAGCGCCGCGACAATGTTAGCCCCCACCGAATGCGAAGCATTCGGTGGGGGTACAACGGCAACCATGTTTGGAGGCGCGGAGCGCCGGCACACTCGCGGCTTTTGCCGCGAGGCCGTTTCGGCGCAAGAGACATTGTGCCGGCGCTCCGCGCCTTGGAAACTTCTTCCGACGCATACCCCCACCGAACGCCAACGGCGTTCGGTGGGGGCTTCCGCTGTGGCGGCGCTCCGCGCCTAAAGGCAAAGGCGATGATTGTGGTGCTTAAGCTCGCAGGCGCGGGCAGGCTGCCCGCGCCACGTGCGGACGGGACGTCCGCGCTCCTAATGCACGCCGAGCTCGATGCGTTGCAATTCCTTGATTTCGTCGCGCAGCAATGCCGCCGTTTCGAAGTCGAGCGCCTTGGCGGCTTCGTACATTTCCTTCTCCAGCGCGGCGATCAGCTTGGGCACATCGGCGGGGTCCACCTTGCGCTGCACGCCCTTGGGCAGCTCTTCCGACTTGATCTCGGGATACTTGTCCGCCAGGCGTTTCTTGCGACCTTCGAGCGCGCCGGCCTTTTCTGCGGCCTGCAGCGCGCGGCGCGTGGCGAAGTTGGAGCCGCGCTCGGTGACGGGGCCGCGTTCCTTGCGCTTGCCGCCGCCGCGCTTGTTTTTAGCACCCGGCCACTCGTAGTGGGTGACCGTGGCGTCTTCCTCTTCCACCGTGACGTAGTCGGCCTCGAAGATGCTGCTCAGCACCTCGTCGATCTCGTTGATGATGGTCTGCGGCGTGATGTTGTGCTGCTTGTTGTACTCCAGTTGCAGGCGCCGGCGCCGGTTGGTTTCTTCAATCGCCGTCTGCATGCTCTGGGTGACTTCGTCGGCGTACATCACCACGCGGCCGTTCACGTTGCGTGCGGCGCGGCCGACCATCTGGATCAGCGAGCGATGCGAGCGCAGGTAGCCCTCGCGGTCGGCGTCCAGGATGCACAGCAGGCTGACTTCCGGCAGGTCCAGGCCCTCGCGCAGCAGGTTGATGCCCACCAGCACGTCGAACTCGCCCTTGCGCAGGTCTTTCAAAATCTCCATGCGTTCGATGGTGTCGATGTCGGCGTGCAGGTAGCGCACCTTGATGTCCAGCGAGGCCAGGTAGTTCGACAGCTCCTCGGCCATGCGCTTGGTCAGTGTGCAGACCAGTACGCGCTCGCCGCGTGCGATCACCGGCCGTACCTGGTCAAGCACGTCGTCGATCTGGCCCTTGGCGGGGCGCACCTCGATGGGCGGGTCGATCAGGCCGGTGGGGCGCACGATCTGCTCCGCCACGTGGCCGAGCGACTTCTCGAGCTCGTAGGGCCCGGGCGTGGCGCTGACGAACACGGTCTGGCGCTTCACGGCCTCGAACTCCTCGAACTTCAGGGGCCGGTTGTCGCGGGCGCTGGGCAGGCGGAAGCCGAACTCTACCAGTGTGTCCTTGCGCGCGCGGTCGCCCTTGTACATGCCGCCGATCTGGGGTACGGTGACGTGGGATTCGTCGATCATGATCAGCGCGTTTTTGGGCAAGTAGTTCATCAGGGTGGGGGGCGTGCTGCCCGGCCCGCGGCGCTCGAAGTGGCGTGAGTAGTTCTCGATGCCCTTGCATGTGCCGATCTCGCGGATCAGCTCGAGGTCATAGCGCGTGCGCTGCTCGATGCGCTGGGCCTCCAGCAGCTTGCCCTGGGTCTTGAACAGCTCGACCTGCTCTGCGCATTCTTTCTCGATGTCGGCGACGGCCGCGTCCAGCTTGCTTTCCGGCGTGACGTAGTGGGTGGCGGGGTAGATCGTCACCTTGTCCAGCTCGCCCAGCACTTCGCCGGTTAGCGGGTCGATTTCCCAGATCGACTCCAGGTCGTCGCCGAAGAACTCGATGCGGATCACCTTGTCTTCTTCATACACCGGGAAGATGTCCAGCACCTCGCCGCGCACGCGGTAGGTGCCGCGCTTGAGGTCGAAGTCGTTGCGGGTGTAGGCGATCTCGGTCAGCTTGCGCACGGCCTTTTTGCGCTGCAAGGGCACGCCCTTTTCGGCGTACAGCAGCGCGCCCTGGTAGGCCTCGGGCGAGCCGAGGCCGTAGATGCAGGAGACGCTGGCGACGATCAGCACGTCCTGGCGGTCGAGCAGGCTGCGCGTGGCGGAGTGCCGTAGGCGGTCGATGCGCTCATTGATAGCGCTGTCTTTTTCGATGTAGGTGTCGGTCTGGGGTACGTAGGCCTCCGGCTGGTAGTAGTCGTAGTAGCTGACGAAATACTCGACGGCGTTTTCCGGGAACAGCTTGCGGAACTCGCTGAACAGCTGGGCGGCCAGGGTCTTGTTGGGCGCCATCACCAGCGTGGGGCGGTTCACGCGCTCGATCACGCTGGCCATGGTGAAGGTTTTGCCGCTGCCGGTGACGCCCAGCAGGGTCTGGAACGGCGCGCCCTCGTTCAGCCCGCGCACCAAAGAGTCAATGGCAGCCGGCTGGTCACCGGCCGGCGAGTTCTTGGAAACCAGTTTGAAAGGTATCTGCGGCATGCCGGCAGCATAACAACGCCCGCGACACAGATTGGCAATCCCGGGAATGTAGATGACGCGAAGATCGCGAAGGACACGAAGAACGGCAACGGACAGGCGTTGATTTGCAGCCTCAGGCTTCCCGAAATACACACTGCTGCGGATCCCAGGTGAACTGGCATGTGTACGTTTTCAAAGCCCCGTAGTAGCTCAGTTGCAGGTCCGGCCACCGGTCATCGTTGATTCGTGGATAGCAGTGCGTCGGCGGTTCCATTTCTGAGGACCATGACGTGCCGCGAAAGAGCTCGCGAGTGTCCCGGCCGTCGAAAGAGTGGATTTCGAGCCAATGGCTGCCGCGACGGGTACTGCGCTCGACTTCGATCCACACGCCCTGGCCGTTCACGGCTGGCCGCGACTGCACCCGGAGCGGGAAGCAGCACTGGTCGCTGGCAAAACCACACAGTATGTCGGCCTGGCCATCCCGCACGCGGGCGATCAGCAGGCAGCCGTCAGGCTGGATGTCTCCCCACCATCGTTCGTAGGCAATGAAGAGCTCGTCGCTTCCGGCAAGGGGCCATACCGTATCAATTGGCAGGCAGTCGGGGGCATTGCCCTCTGGCACATAGTTCTTGTTGTTCGCGGCTTCGATCGCTGCCCGTATTGGTTCCAGGTCCAGGGCAGGCGTCGCCGGATGCTGAATCTCAGCGGCGACGAAACGGAGTGCAGGCTCTTCCTGGTGGCAGCCGGCAATGAACAATCCGATCAGAATCATCATCACGTGGCGCATGGAGCCTCCGTATCAGTCATCGGCAGGATGCAAGCCTTTCTTCGCGCTTCTTCGCGATCTTCGCGTCAGGCAGTTGCTAGAATCTCAAGCCGCTCCCCGGGAGGCGAAGTTATGCGGTTTCTTACGTCCCTGCTGGTTCTGTTGCTGCTGCCTTCGCTGCTGGTGGCTGATGGCGATGAGGCGCTGAAGTTCAAGATCGACAACCCTTCCGCGCAGGCTACGGCCGTTCGGGTGATTGCGCTGGATGCCACGGTGGGGGAGAAGTTTGCCGTGGAGGGGCCCGACGGCAAAGACGTGCCGGCGTGGTTCGACAAGAAGGCCGGCAAGCTGCTGGTGCTGGCCTCGGTGCCCGCGGGTGGTGGCACGTTCACTGTCACCGACGGCGCGAAGTCCAAGGCCAAGCACCCCAAGTGGGGCAAATCCAAAACCAAGAAGGAAGACAAGGTCAACCTGGGCAAGGTGGTCGAGCGCGTCTCCGGCGAGTTCCAGAACGACCTGCTGAAGGTCAGCGTGCCCGTCGAGAAAACCATCCACGGCCGCTTGCGCATCGAGGCGCTGAAGGGCGACTACAAGCTGGAACTCTCGCCCATGGGCAGCAGCAGCGGCTGCGTGGAAACGGAGGCGATCGGGCTGGAGGTGGACAAGTCCTACGCGGCCGGCGAGAAGACACACCCCGAAGTGTTCGTGGTGTACCCCAGCATCGCGACGAAGATCGAGGTGCTCGAGCCCAACCCCTTCCAGCGCACCATGCGCGTCGAGTGCTTCGCCTGGGCGCGCAAGAACAACGAGAAGACGCTGGAGCTGTTCGACGAAGCCAGCTGCGAAATCACCCTGACCTGGGGCTCGCCTGTGGTGCGGATCCGCAGCCTGCGCAAGCTGAAGACCACCTACTGGAACCACAACGGCGTGGACCTCAACGAGATTTACATCCAGCAGCAACCGCCCAGCATCCAGGCCGACGACGAGGAAGCCGCCAGCGAGCGCGTGGTGACGGGCAACGTGCTGGACATCCCGTTCAAGAAGTCGATCTGGCTGAGCGACAAGACCGGCGCGACGGTGGTGCACCAGCCCGATTTCGAGAAGCTGAAGATCTACAAGGAGTGCATGGTGCTGGCGAAGGACCGGCTGATGACGATCATCAGCCAGAGCTGGCACGAAGGCTGGAAACCCATAGAAATCAAGGCCGGCGAGTACCAGGACACCATGCACCTGGCCTGCGACGTCGGCGCTTCCGGCAAAACGCTGAAGCAGTGGGTGGGGGAGATGGAGTAACGTGGCATTCGCCTCCGGCGAATGAGTCTCGCGCGCCTCCGGCGCGCGCCAGCGGCCGGAGGCCGCTGCCACTCATTCGCTGGAAGCGAATGCCACTTTGCTAGATGTCGAGGTTCTTTACCTCCAGCGCGTGGCGTTCGATGAACTGCCTGCGTGGCTCGACCTGGTCGCCCATCAGGATGGTGAACATCTCGTCGGCGGCGTCGGCGTCTTCCTTGGTTACCTTCAGCAGCACGCGGTTGGCCGGGTCCATGGTGGTTTCCCACAGCTCGTCGGCGTTCATTTCGCCCAGGCCCTTGTAGCGCTGGATGCTGATGCCCTTGCGGCCCTGCTCGCGCACCTGGTTCAACAGCTCGTTGAGGCTCAGTGCCGGGCGCTCTTCTTCATCTTCGAAGCGCAGCAGGAACTGCTCGGCCTGGTTTTCCCGGCCGTTGATGGTCCAGGCCGGGAAGCCGCGGACCTCGAGCTGGCTGATGATCTCGGCGGCCTGCTCGGCCAGTTCGGCGATCTCGATGCGTTCTTCGATTTTCTCGCGGTCGAGGGTCTTGTCGATTTCGGTCTCGCGGTTGCCGATCTCTGCGGGCGTGAGCACCTCAAAACCCTTCTTCACGCGACCTTCGATGAACTTGTTGAGTTCGATCTCCTGGTGGTCGTGGAAGTAGCGGGCCTTGTCCTCGCTGAAGATCACGGTGGTGGGCAGCGTCTTGGTTTCGCTGTTGAACTGGGCGTAGAAGCGGTTGGGATTCAGGCCCTTCTTGCTTACCTTGCCCGCCAGCTCTTCCAGCTTGATCAGGCGCTCGAAGATTTCGCTGCGCATCTGCGCGCCGCTGAACTCGCGGCCGGCGGCGCCGATGTCCATGTCCTTGGGCACGCGCATGGATGCGCCCTCGATGCCCATGCGCATCAGGGTGTCGTTCATTTCGCGGTCGCTGCGCACGTACTCGGACTTCTTCTTGCGTGTGACCTTGTAGAGCGGCGGCTGCGCCACATAGATGTTGCCGGCGTCGATCAGCTGCGGCAGCTGGCGATAGAAGAAGGTCATCAGCAGGGTGCGGATGTGGCTGCCGTCCACGTCGGCGTCGGTCATGATGATGACCTTTTTGTAACGCAGCTTGGAGATATCGAAGCCGCCCTTGCTGGGCTCTTCCGAGCCGATGCCGGTGCCGATGCTGGCGATCAGGTTCTGGATTTCCTGGTGCTGCAGCATCTTGGCCAGCGTCGCCTTCTCCACGTTCAGGATCTTGCCGCGCAGGGGCAGGATCGCCTGGAAGGTGCGCTCGCGGCCCTGCTTGGCGGAGCCGCCGGCCGAGTCACCCTCGACGATGTACAGCTCGGCCTCGTCGGGCTTGCGGGTCAGGCAGTCGGCCAGCTTGCTTGCCAGGAAGCCGGTCTGCAGGGCGCCTTTGCGCACCACTTCGCGGGCCTTGCGCGCGGCCTCACGGGCGCGGGCGGCGAGCAGGCTGTTTTCGCAGATGCGCTCGGCGGATTTGGGGTGCTCCTCGAGGAACGTCTCCATGGCCTCGGCCACAACGGCGTCAACGCCGCCTTCCACTTCGCGGTTCAGCAGGCGCACCTTGGTCTGGCCTTCGAACTGCGGGTTCTTGACCTTCACGCTGATCACCGCGTACAGGCCTTCGCGGTAGTCGTCGCCGCTGGGCATGGTGATCTTCTTGACGTCTTTGCCCTTCTTCTCGAGGTAGCGGTTCAGGTAGCGCGTGAGCCCGCGTGTGAGGCCCTTGCGGAAGCCGGTGAGGTGCGTGCCGCCGAAGGGATTGTTGATGTAGTTGCCGTAGGTGTGGGTCGGCAGCTCGCCTTCGCCCTCGCACCACTGGAAGGCGGCCTCGACATCCACTTCGTCGTCTTTGCCCTCGTTGACGGTCTTGTGGACGTAGACGACCTCTTCGTTGATCTTGGTCTTGTTGCGGTTGTGCCAGGCGACGAATTCCTTGATGCCTTCCTTGAAGTGGAAGATCTCTTCTTTGCCTTCGCCGCGGTGGTCGCGCAGGTTGATTTTCAGGCCCTTGGCCAGGAACGCCAGCTCGCGCAGGCGCGCCGCCACCATCGCGTACTTGAACTCGATGGTGTCGAAAATCGTGGCGTCGGGCAGGAAGCTGATCTTGGTGCCGGTCCGGTCGGCCGGGCCGTTCACGCGCAGGTCTTTGGTTTTGTTGCCGCGCGCGAAGTCAATCTGGTGCTCCTTGCCGCCCTGCCAGACCACGACCCTGGTCCAGTCGGAGCAGGCGTTGACGGCCTTCAGGCCGATGCCGTGCAAGCCGCCGGCCGTGTTGTAGGCCTTGCCCTCGAACTTGCCGCCGGCGTGCAGGTCGGACAGCACCATCTCGACGCCGGGTTTTCCGGTCTGCTTGTTGATGCCGACGGGGATGCCGTGGCCGTCGTCGGTGACGGTGCAGCTGCCGTCCTGGTTGAACTCGACGGTGATGTTGTTGCAGCGCCCGGCCAGGGCTTCGTCCACCGAGTTGGCGACGATTTCATAGACCAGGTGGTGCAGTCCGTTGACGTCGCGGCCGCCGATGTACATGTCGGGGCGCTTGCGGATGCCGTCGAGACCCTCGAGCTTCATCAGGTCGTCGGCTGTGTACTGGTCGTTCCTGGTTGCGGTTGCGTCTGCCATGGATTCCTCTGTGCACTGCGAATTGTGTTACCTGCGGCCGCCGCGGGGCTTGACCACCAGCTCGGAGACGGAGTCTTTTCCGGCCAGCAGCTCGCGCATCAGCTCAAGCAGCCTGTTGCGATACACCACGCCGAGTTCATGGGCCAGTGCCGGGCTGTCCACGACCACGTGCACGGCGCCGGTTTTGCCCACGTTGCGGACTTCGGCGCGTTTGGCGGCCTCGCTGAGGCCGTTGATCTGCTCAACGGCCATTTCCCATGCGGCGCGGATGCGCTGCAGGCGGGAGCGGTTTACGCGCTTTTGCTCGGTGAGCAGCACGGTCAGGGCCTGGGCGAACGGCACGGGCAGCACGGGCTTGCGCGCGTTCTGGCGCAGCCGTTCCAGCGGGTCCTTGGAGGCTTGCTGGGGGCTGATCTTGGGCCGTTTGACCAGGCGGGTCGTCATCTTTCAAAGTATACAAATCGGCGCGACATTGGGAAGGTCAACGGCCCGCAAATATGCTTGAAATAAGGTGTTGGCGGGCGATTGAAGGGTTCCGGAAAGTCTGTGGAAAACATGCCTTGCGGCACCCGCCTTGCCCAGAATCCGCCCTGCGTTATGATTCGCGGCCCTTTCCCGGCACAGGCAATCCTGCCTGTGCCAAAGGACGCGAGGGTGGGCAGCCCGCGGGCTGCCCACCCTCGCGGAGGGGTGACAGAGTGGCCGATTGTGCTCGCTTGGAAAGCGAGTGTACCGCAAGGTACCGGGGGTTCGAATCCCCCTCCCTCCGCCATGCAAAACAGCGCCGCAAGGCGCTGTTTTGCATGGCGCGCTGATCAATGAGTGGCTCCGACGGGATCGCCCGATACAGCGGGGCTGAGCGAAGCCGTCATCGTGTCAGCTCTTTGGCGCGGAGCGCCGTCACAGTGGAAGCCCCCACCGAACGCCTCCGGCATTCGGTGGGGGGTATTCGTCAAAGAGAGTAGCGAGGCGCGGAGCGCCGATACACTCGCGGCTCAGCAGCGAGACCTGCGAAATGCATGCGTTTCGCAGGTTCACCCAGTGCGCAAACGATTCGGCCGCAAGCGGCCGTTGTGCCGGCGCTCCGCGCCTGACTCCCAATGGATCCTGCAGGTCGGAGTCTTCCGCGGAACTTCCCAACTCCGCAGCATGGGGCAGGATTGCTTGTGCCGCTACTTCGCGATCTGCCGCAGCCGGAACAGGGCCGCCCCTGCCGGCAACAACGCCAATCCCGCCAGCAGTCGCCAGGCGGCCGCGGCCCAGGCATCGCCTGGCACCACGCGGGCGGCCAGGAATTCATCGAACAGCCCGGATGGAAACAGCTCCGGCAGGCTGGTGGCCTTTGCCTCCAGTTGCTCCACCAGCGTGGACTTCTCGCCGGCGCGCTCCAGCGCCGCCCGGCGGTCGCGCGCCATTTGCGTCGTCGGCGCCAGGCTGGGCAGCAGGGTCAGCGTCGAGAACAACAGCAGGCCCGCCAGCACGGCCGTGGGCGCCGTGGCCAGCGAGCGCACAAGCATCACCAGCAGCAGGCACAGCAGAGCCGCGCAGGACGAAAGCACGAACAGGCGGGTCACGCTGCCCCAGGGGCTGGCGCGCTCAAGTTCAAGGCGCACGCGATCCGGCGAGGTGCCGACGATCAGCACCGGGTCCGTGGGTTGCACGATCAGGCTGCCCTCTCCCGGCCACGCGCCCTCGAACTGCACGCGGTAGCGCGACTGCACGAGCGTCTTCAGCGGCCTGCGCTCGCCCCCGGCCTGCAGCCACACTGCAACCGGCGCGCGGTCGCGCGGTGGCGCCTCGGCCGTCCACACCAGCTGGAACTCGACGGTGCCGCTTAACGTGCCGACCGAGGTTTCGGGCAGGGGCAGCACCAGCTCTTCGCCGTAGGCCGGGTTGGCCCAGGTGGTGATGTCGGCGCTACCTTCAGCGGTCTGAAGCGTGCCGTCCTTGAGGCGCTGTTTGCTGATGGAATCCGGGCTGCGGGTGACCGTGAGGTCGCCGTCCAGCCACTGGTTGGCGAGCACGCCGCCCAGCGCGAACAGGCCCGCGGCCAGTACCAGCACCGCGGCCCCGGCCAGTGCCGCGCCGGTGAAATACTCGCCGCGCCGGGCGGGCAGCACGCTCCAGCCGCGCTTGAGGGCGGGCTTCAGCAGAAAGCCGCCGCCCAGGATCGCCGCCAGCGGGAACACCACGCACAGGCCTTCACTGGTGATGCTGCGCGTCAGCCAGGCGCGCGTGTCGGCGCTTTCGCCGAACAGCAGCGCCAGGGCCGGCACGGCCAGCAGCAGCGCCAGCGCCAGCAGCGGCGCCAGTCGCGCCCGCAAAGCCTCAAGCAGCGCGGCGCGGGCGATTGCCAGCACGCGCAGGGTCATGGCTTCTGGTCCTTGTCGCCGAGCATCTTGAGGTAGAAGGCCTCCAGCGTGCGCATGGGCGCGCGGGAACTGAGCACGTTGAGGCCCTTCTCGCGGGCGAGTTCCTCCAGGGCGCGGATGGCCTCCGGCGTCGGCGGGCTGAGGCGCAGCTCGTGCACGTCTTTCTCGCGCAGCAGCTCTTCCAGGGTGCCCTCGCTCAGCAGCCGGCCCTTGCTCAGGAAGGCCACGCGGTCGCACACGTTCTCGAGCTCGCCGAGCAGGTGGCTCGAGATCAGGATAGCCTTGCCCTGCTTGCGCAACTCGCCGATCAGCTCTTTGACCTGCACGGCGCCTAACGGGTCCAGGCCGCTGGTGGGCTCGTCCAATATGAACACATCCGGGTCCGCGATCAGCACGCAGGCGATGCCAAGGCGGCGCTGCATGCCCTTGCTGAAGCCCTTCACACGGCGCTTGGCGGCGTCTTTCAGGCTCAGGCGCTCGAGCAGTTCGTGGGCTTTGTCGGCGGCCTGTTTGCGCGTCAGGCCGGCGAGCGCCCCGTGCAGCTTGAGGGTTTCCAGCGCGGTCAGGAAGGGCAGCAGCGTGCTGTCTTCCGGCAGGAAGCCGGTGGCCTTGCGGGCCGCCAGGCTGCCCGGCTTCGCGCCGGCGATCGTCACGCCGCCGCTTGAGGGGCGTAGCAGGCCGACGGCAATCTTGAACGTGGTGGACTTGCCGCTGCCGTTGGGGCCCAGCAGGCCGAAGACTTCGCCGGCGTTTACGTTAAGCGAAAGGCCGTCGAGCGCTTGCACGCGTCGACGGCCGAAGAAGTCACGAAAGGTCTTGCTGAGGTTGGAGATTTCAACCGCTGGCACGGTTAGATCTGCGACATGAAGGTAGCCTGCAGCTTGCGCTTGAGGCCCTGGCGCTTCTTGCGGGCACGGGTGACGCTCGGCTTCTCGTAGTGTGAAACGCGCTTCATGGCGCGGGTCAGGCCTTCTTTTTCGCAGGCCTTCTTGAACCGGCGAAGCAACTGATCTACGGATTCCGAACTGCGTGCCTTGATCTTGACCATACTTAACCTGAACTCTCGCTTCAGTTTAGGCCGCCTTGCGGCGACGCGCCTGCAATAGAAGACAAAATCCCGCTCAAAGTCGGGGAGGAAACTATAGCCCGCCGGCGGGCAGGCTGCAAGTCCGCGACTTTTTGAAATTCCGGGAAGCAAGTGACCGTTCGGTTAGTTTGCTTGTTTACATACTTACCGAACGGTATATAAGGCCAGCCATGGGCGGCAGTTCTTCCACAACCGACGCAGACACGAGACTCGTCATACTGCGCCAGGCGGCCGGGCTGTTCGCGTCTCGCGGCTACGACGCCGTCAGTGTGCGCGAAATCGTGGAGGCCTCGGGCGTCACCAAGCCCGCCCTGTATTACCACTTCGGAAACAAGGAAGGCCTGGCCCGCGCCGTGGTGGAAGATTTCCTGCAGGCCGCCACGGAAATGCGCAGCCGCGTCTTCCAGCAAGCCGGCGAAGTTCGCGGGCTGCTGGAAGCCTACACCCGCGAAATGCTGGACCTTGCCCAGCAGCACCGAAACACCCTGGCGTTTGCCTTCTCTCTCTGGTTCGGGCGCAGCAGCCTGAAAGAGCTGATACGCCATGCCGAAGAGTACGACTCTTGCGTCGCGCGCGAGTGGCACCAGCAGCTCGCCTCCATGGGCATGTCCCCGCGCGCGGCCGAGGTCACCGTGAAGGCCTACTGGGCGCTGCTGATGCAGGAACTGATGAAGGTGGTGCAGTGCCCGAAATTCGAGGGCTGCGCCAGGACAGTCGCGGAAGACATGGCCACGCTGGTTCTGCACGGCGCGGCCGCATTCAACGAAGAGAGCGATGTATGAGGACGAGAATCGTGAGTTTGCTGGCGCTGCCCCTGCTGCTGGCCGCATGCGGCGCGAGCGCGCCACCGGAGGTCAGCGACGCCAAACCGTCGCGCAACGTGGTGGTGCGGCTGGTGAAGCCGCAGCCTCTGGCGGTGCAGATCAAGCTGCCGGTGGTTGTGCGCCCCAAGGAGGAACTGGAGTTGCGCGCCGCGGCCCAGGGCGTGATCCGCAATCTGGCCTATGACAGGGGGGACACCATCCCGGCCTCGAAGCTGCCGCAGCGCCGCTGGCTGGAAGTCAGCGAGTTCCTGGCCGCCCAGCCCGAGGGCAGCCAGCCCACGCAGGAGCAGGTGGTGTTCCGCAACCTTGCCCACCTGCAGGGCTTCGAGTGCTTTGCTCGCATCGACGACAGCCAGCTGCTGCAGAGCTTCCGCGAAGCGCAGGAAAGCTACGACCAGGCCGTGCGCGACCTGAAGCGCACCGAGGAATACCCGCAGTCAACCGGCTCACAGCTCGATGCCGCGCGCACTCGCTGTAGCATGGCGCGGGCCGCCGCGGAGCGAGTGCTGGGCATGATCGAGGACACCTACGTGTGTAACCCGGTCCAGGGCATCCTGACCGAGCGCACCCGCATGCAGGGCGAGTTCGTTCACTCCGGCGAGCTGATCGGGCGTGTTGCCGTGATGGACCGCCTGGTCGCCGAGCTGGAGATTCCCGAGGCTCACCGCCAGGCGCTGACGCAGGGCGCGACGCTGGACATCGCGCTGAACTCGCTCAAGGACGCGCAGGGCCGCCGCATGGTGCGCAAGGGAACCATCACCCGCATCGACACCGTGGCCCACCCGCTCACACACAGCTTCACCGTGGACCTGGAGCTGGACAACGCCGACCTGGCCCTGCCGGCCGGCATCTTCGGCACAGTCAGCGTAACGATCTACAGCAGCCCGGACGCGCTGGTGGTTCCGCTGAGCGCGGTGCGCCTGAGCGGCACGAAGAAGTCGCTGTTCGTGCTGCCAGCCTCGGGCGGCAGCCGGGTGCAGGAACTGGCGGACATTGAGCTTGGCCAGATGAACCTGCAGTGGGTCGAGGTGCGCGGCGACAAGCTGAAGGCGGGCATGCGCGTGGTGACCTTCGGCGCGCAGATGCTGGCCGACGGCGATGAAGTCTCCTGGACCGAGCAGGACCCCTACGTGCTGAAGCAGGAGTCCACGCCATGATCATTACCGACTTCTCGGTGAAACACCGGGTGGCCGTGGTGGTGCTGATGTTCGGCATCACGCTGCTTGGCACCTTCAGCTACCTGACCGTCCCGCGTGAAAGCACCCCGGACATCAAGGTGCCGCTGGTGACCGTGATGGTGCCGTGGCCGGAAGCGAGCCCGGAAGACGTCGAAAGCTCGATCACCATCCCGCTGGAGCGCCAGCTCAAGAACCTGAAAGGGCTGACCGAGCTGACCAGCGTCAGCGTGGAAGGCGCCAGCATCACCACCTGCGAGTTCGACCCGGACATCCCCGTGGAAGACGCGCTGCAGAAGGTGCGCGAGAAGTACGACATCGCGAAGACCGAATTCCCGGCCGACGTCGAGGACGAAAACATCTCGGAGCTCAGCTTCTCGGAGTTCCCGATCATGATCGTCACGCTGTTCGGCGCCGAGGTGCCGGTGCTTGAGCACATCGCCGAAGAACTGGAGGACCGCATCGAGGGCCTGCCCGGCGTCCTGAACGTCGAGATCAGCGGCGGCATTGAGCCGCAGATCGAGATCGAGATCGACCCGGAAAAGCTCGAGGGCTACAAGCTCCCGGTCAACGACCTGATCGCCAAGCTGCGCGGAGAGAACGTTGACGTCTCCGCGGGCAGCGTGGACACCGGCAGCGTCAAGCCCTCCGTGCGCATCCCCGGCGAGTTCAAAACGCCTGACGACGTCGAGTCCCTGGTGATCCACACCGTGGACGGCCGTCCCGTCTACCTGCGGGACGTCGCGCGCGCCTACCTCAGTTACAAGGACCCCATCAGCTACGCCCGCCGCGACGGGCGGCCGGCGGTGCAGCTCAGCATCCAGAAGCGCGCGGGCGCGGACATCCTGCCGATCACCGAGGCGGTGAAGTACGGGATGAAGCAGGCGAAGAACGAGTTCCCGTCCGGCGTGGACTACGCGGTGCTGACGGACGAGTCGGACAACATCCGCAACATGATCAGCGACCTGGAGAACAACATCCTGTCGGGCCTGGTGCTGGTGCTGCTGGTGATCTTCTTCGCGATGGGCCTGCGCAACGCGCTGTTCGTGTCGCTGGCGATTCCGCTCAGCATGCTGATGAGCTTCTCGATCCTGCAGGCCATGGGCGTGACGCTGAACATGGTGGTGCTGTTCAGCCTGATCCTGGCCCAGGGCATGCTGGTGGACAACGCCATCGTGATCGTCGAAAACATCTTCCGGCACATCGGCATGGGCAAAACGCCGATCCAGGCCGCCATGGACGGCACCACCGAGGTGGCCTGGCCGGTGATCGCCAGTACCGCCACCACCGTGGGGGCGTTCCTGCCCATGGTGTTCTGGCCGGGCATCATGGGCGAGTTCATGAAGTTCCTGCCCATCACGGTGATCATCACGCTGCTGGCCAGCCTGTTCGTGGCGCTGGTGATCAACCCGACCGTGGCGGCGGCGCTGATGCGCTTCCGCAAGCCGACCCAGAGCGTGCTGGGCAGGAAAGCCGAGGGCACGGGCAAGCAGGTGATCGTGAACTACGAGCGCTTCCTGCGCCTGGCGCTGCGCTTCCCCAAGACCGCCATCGGCATCGCGACGCTGCTGCTGGTGCTGATCACCATGACCTACGGCGCCATGGGCCACGGCGTGGAGCTGTTCCCGGAAGTTGAGCCCAAGCTGGCCTTCGTGAACATCACCGCGCCCGAGGGCACCAGCCTGCAGAAGACCGACGCGCTGGCAAAAGTGGTCGAGTCGCGCCTGCCGCAGAGCCCCGACATCAAGGGCATCGAGACCACGGTCGGCGGAACGGGCGTGGGCAACCCCATGGAGGGCGGCGCGGACGCCACACACCTGGCGCGCGTCACCATCAGCTTCAAGGACCAGGCCGACCGCGTGGGCAGCCCAGCTGAATACCTCGAGAAGCTGCGCCCGCTGATCGTGGACCTGCCGGGCGCCCAGTTCGAGATCAAGCGCCAGTCCATGGGCCCGCCCACTGGCCCGCCCATCAACGTGGAAGTCAGCGTTGCCGACGAAGCGCAGTTGCCGGCCGCGGTCAAGGCCGTGCGCCGCATCGTGGAGGGCGTGCCCGGCGTGATCGACCTGCGCGACGACCTGCGCACCGGCAAGCCCGAGCTGCGGGTGCGCGTGGACCGCCAGAAGGCGGCTCTGCTGGGGCTCAACACCCAGTGGATCGGCAACTTCGTGAAGATGCTGATCGCCGGCCAGCGCATCGGCGGCTACGACGACGGCCGTGAAGAACGCGACATCCTGGTTCGCCTGCCCGAGGACCGCCGGAACGACCCGGCGGTGCTGGACTCGATCCGCATCAGCGACGCGTTCGGCAACGCGATTCCGCTTTCCACCGTCTGCAGCTGGGAGTACGTGGGCGGCGCGGGTACCGTGCGCCGCAAGGGCGGCCAGCGCGTGCTGACCGTTTCCGCAGACGTGGCGGACGGCTACCAGGCCCAACTGCTGTTGCAGGAGATCGAGGCGAAGATCGCGCTGGAGAAGGCGAGCATGCCCGCGGGCTTCGAGGCGCGCTTCACCGGCGAGAACGAAGACCAGCAGGAGGCCGCCACCTTCCTGACCGAGGCGTTCGTCGTCGCGCTGCTGGTGATCATGTTCATCCTGGTGCTGCAGTTCAACGGCGTGCTGCAGGCCGGCATCATCCTGAGCAGCGTGATCATGTCGCTGATGGGCGTGATGCTCAGCCTGCTGGTGCTGGCGCAGCCCTTCGGCATCATCATGACCGGCGTGGCCGTGGTGTCGCTGGCCGGCGTGGTGGTGAACAATGCGATCGTGCTGATCGACTACATCAACCAGTTGCGCACCCTGCACGGGCTGGCCCTGCACGACGCCATCGTCGAGGCCGGCAAGACGCGCCTGCGACCGGTGCTGCTGACTGCCATCACCACCGGCCTGGGCCTGCTGCCCATGGCGCTGCAGTTCAGCTTCGACTTCCGGCAGTTCAAGTTCGTGGTGGGAGGCGAGTCGGCGGCCTGGTGGGCGCCGCTGGCGACCGCCGTGATCTTCGGCCTGATGATCGCGACGGTGCTGACGCTGGTGCTGGTGCCGGCCGCGTATCTGCTGACGGACGGTTGGTCGGGCTGGTACCGACGCTTCTTCAACCGCGTGTTCGGCAGCGCCGACGAGTTGTCCGACGACCAGAAACAGACGCCGAACGGCCCCGGCCCGCAGCAGAAGCAGCCGGAGCCAAAACCCATGCCGCAACTGGAACCGGAGCCGGTGCCATCGTTCGACTAGACCGCGCTTTCGAGGCGCGTTGAATGGAGAACCCGGAGGTCGTCGTAGCGACTCCGCAACCCGGTCGGCATTGCGAGAGGTTAGAGGTCAGAGGACAGGGAAGCCGCTTCAGGTGGTTTGCCCTGGCCTCTGACCTTCGGCCTCTGACCTCTCGCACCAGGCAGAACGCCTGGATGGCGCAACAACGGCCGAATCACCTGGTTGCTCTAGCCCTCCAGCGCAAAGCGCAGCAGTCCGCCGATGCCGGCCAGCGTCACCAGCCCGCCCAGCACGATGCGGAAGGGCCGCGGCTTGAGCCGCTTGTGCGCCCAGATGCCAAGCAGTGTCGCACCCACGATTACCGGCATCGCCCAGCCGAACCAGGCGAGATGTGTCGTGGTCAGCACACCCGTAGTCGACAACACGAGCAACCGGGAGATGCCCGCCACGTTTGTGATGATCACCGTGCGGTTGCGGAACGCGCCGGGGTCGTCACTGGCGCGGCTGAGCAGGATGAACACTACCGGCCCGCCCATGCCGAACAGGCCGCTCAGCACGCCGGCCAGGGCGCCGGTGGGCAATGCCCAGCGATTGACAGAGCGCAGGCTGGCGGGTGGATGATCAGGGCGCAGGGCCAGGTAGAGGCCGGCGCCCACCACGGCCAGCGCCAGCAGCACAGACAGGCGGTTCAGGTCCAGCCGCGGCAGCAGAAGCGTGAAGGCAATCGTGACCGGCACCATGCCCGCCAGCAGCAGCAGCGTGAAGCGCTCCAGCCTGATGCCGCGCCAAA
This sequence comes from Planctomycetota bacterium, assembly GCA_022071975.1. Taxonomy (GTDB): domain Bacteria; phylum Planctomycetota; class UBA8742; order UBA2392; family UBA2392; genus JACKID01. Next base: position 40,039 of record JAJVIO010000014.1, on the reverse strand, counting down.
GGAACACTGCCAGCAACGCGCTGGAGAACACGTCCGCGATGGCAATCCAGTACAGCCCGTCAAGCAGGCTGAGCCCGCCGGAAAAACCCAGCGCCAGCGCCGTCAGCAGGCCTGCGTTGAACACGATCGCGCTGGCCGCGCCGGTCACGCCCTTGGTGAAGTAGGCGAACACGGACAGGATGCAGATCAACAGGATGGGCGTCATCGCCGCAGATAGTGCAGCGGCGCGCGCGTTCAGGCAATGCCGCCCTGCTGCACCAGCAGCCTTGCCCGATGCTGCGAGGGGATGAAGCACCGGGAATGCTTAAGCTTTTCGGCGCGGAGCGCCGGCACAACGGAAGCCCCCACCGAACGCCCACGGCGTTCGGTGGGGGTTTTCGGTGGAGCAAGTTGAGAGGCGCGGAGCGCCGGCACAACGGCCGCTTGCGGCCGAACGGTTCTCGCGGCAAGCGCCGCGAGTGTGTCGGCGCCCCGCGCCTCAAAACATGGGTTGGTACCAAACCCCCACCGAATGCTGCGCATTCGGTGGGGGCTTCCACTGTGAAGGCGCTCCGCGCCTAACTGCCGACAGGTCCAGTACGTCGAAGTCTGCATCGAATCTACCCAACCCCGCATGATTGCCTGTGCCGCGCAGGATTGCCTGTGTCACGCTATTTCTCGGCGGCCTTGGCGCGTTTGGCTTCTTCGCGTGCCAGCAGCTCGGCGCGGTCCTGCTCGAAATGATCGAAGATGGCCTGGGCCAGCTTCTCGTTGATGCCTTCCACCTGCTTCAGCTCTTCCAGCGCCGCCAGCTTCACGCCGCGCGGCGAGCCGAACTTGCGGATCAGCGCTTTCTTCTTCTTCGGCCCGACGCCCGGCACCGAATCCAGGCTGCTGCTGATCTGCGACTTGCCGCGCAGCTGCCGGTGGAACGTGATCGCGAAGCGGTGCGCCTCGTCCCGTATCCGCATCAGCAGGTACAGCGCGGGGCTGCGCTGGTCCAGCGTGATCGGCTCTTCGCGCCCGGGCAGGAAGATGCGCTCGGCCGTGCGCTGGGCGTCCTCTCCCCAGGCGGTTTCCCAGCCGGGGCGTTTCTTGTCGCGCGACTTGGCCAGCGAGACCAGGTCGATGCCCACCACGTTCAGCTCGTCGAACACCTGCTGCACGCGGTTGAGCTGGCCGGGGCCGCCGTCGATCACGATCAAATCCGGCAGGTTGCCCTCTTCCATGCCGCGGCGCAGGCGGCGGCGCAGCACTTCCTCCATGCTGGCGAAGTCGTCGTTGCGGTCGTGGGTCTTGATCTTGTACTTGCGGTACTGGCCCTTGGCGGGCTCGCCGTCGATGAAACACACGCCCGAGGCCACGGTGTCCTTGCCGCCGCCGTGGCTGATGTCAAAGCACTCCATGCGCACGGGCGTGCGTTCCAGCCCGGCCGCTTCCTGCAGGGCGGACAGCAGCTGCTTGTTGCGCTGCTCTGTCTCGGCGCGCACCTTCATGGCGTGGCGGGCGTTGATGCTGGCCATCTCGGCCTGCTTGGCGCGCTCGCCGCGCTGCGGGCAGCTGATCTGCACGCGGCGCTCGGCGCGGTCGGAGATCCAGGCCGCCAGCGCATCCATGCCCTCCAGCTCGATGGGCACCACGATCTCGTCGGGCACGAACGAGGCGCGCTCATAGAACTGCATCAGGAACTGGCTCAGCACCTCGTCGTCGGGCAGCAGGCTCTGGAACTCGCGGGTGGCCGAGTCCTCCAGCTTGCCGTCGCGGTACATCAGCGTGGCGATGCTGAGCCGATCCGCCTCGCGGTGAATGCCGTGCACGTCGCGGTGCACGGCCTTGGTCAGGCCCACCTGCGCGCGCTGGCGCATGGTGGTCTCCTGCACGGCGAGCATGGTGTCGCGCAGCTCGGCGGCTTTTTCGAACTTCAGCTCGGCGGCGGCCTCGTTCATCTGCTGCTCAAGCAGCTTGACCACGCCCGGGTCCTGGCCGTTGAGCACGCGGATGAAGCCCTTCAGGATTTCAGCGTAGTCTTCCTTGTTGATCATGCCCGCCACGCAGGGCGCTCTGCACACGCCGATCTCGTGGTACACGCAGGGGCGCGAGCGGTTGGCCATCACGTGATCGCTGCACAGGCGCAACGGGTAGAGGCGCTTGAGAACCTCGAGCGTCTTGTACAGCTTGCTGGCGCTGGAGTACGGGCCGATGTAGGTGGCGCCGTCGTGCTTGTACTTGTGCACGATGGTGGCGCGCGGGAAGTCGTGCCGCATATCGATGCGCACGCTGACAAACGTGCGGTCGTCGCTGGCAAGCTGGATGTTGTAGTGCGGCCGGAAACGCTTGATCAGGTTGTTCTCAAGGACCAGCGCCTCTTTCTCGTTGCCCACCACGATGAACTCGACGCTCTGCGCCTTGCGCATCAGGAAGGGTATGTGCGCGCGGCCGTCGGCGTCCGGGCGCAGGTAGGCGCGCACGCGGTTGCCGAGGTCGATGGCCTTGCCGACGTACAGCACCTTGCCGCGGGCGTCCTTGAACAGGTAGCAGCCCGGCTCATGGGGCGCGGCGTAGATCTGCCGCTCGAGCAGTGAGTCGTCTTCAGCCATTGCTCTATTGATACACCGCGCCGGGCGGATGTGTCAGAGGTCGGAGGTCAGAGGTTAGAGGTTAGAGGTCAGAGGCCTGCGCCCTGCGGCAATCGCGCGCCTTTACTTTTCCTGCTCGGGGCCGGCGGCCTGGTGGGTGTCCTTGCGCTCGATGGCGGCGCGCGACCAGCTGTAGTCGCGCAGCAGCACGCCCCAGGCCTGCTTGGCGAGCTCGGCTTCGCCCTCGCGCTCGTAGCTGACGGCGATCCAGTATTGCGCGTCGTCGCAGATCGAGCTGCGCACCTGGTCGAGCTCAAGCACATTGCGCAGGCACTCGCGGCCTTCCTCATACTTGCCGGCGTTGATCAGCGCCTTGCCCAGCCGGTAGCGGCAGTTGGCGGCCAGGGGGTGGTCCGGGTTCGCCTTCAACCAGGCGCGGTATTGCTCGGCGCCTTTGTCGTTCACCCACTCGGCCTTGCCGCCGCTGCGGAAGTCTTCGTCGCGGATGCGGATGAACTCTTCTTCGGCGTCGCCCAGGCGCTTCTCCACCAGTTCGAGCGTGAAGGCGGCTGCGGCGTCCAGCGCCTCGCGCAGGGGCAGACCCGAGAGCTCGGCGTACAGCTTGCCGTAATCCTCGCCCTTCAGCAGGCGCCGGCAGAACGCGTGCACGGCGCCCTTTTTGCGGCCTTCCAGCCACAGGAACGCGGCCGCGTCTTCCAGGTAATCGTTGGTGTCGTGGTCGGCGTCGTCGATGCCGTCCAGCAGCTTGCGCGGGTCCCGGCCGGAGAAAGTCTCGCCGCCGACGATAGCGGCCAGCCGGTCCTCCAGCTGTTCGGCGCCGTAGACGGCCAGCCCCTCGCGCACCCACTTGGGCAGGTCGAGGTAGGCCTGGCCCATCACGTCGCGGAAGGCCGCGTGCTTGAGTTCGTGGACGATGCGGCTGCGGTGGTCCTCGGCGCTGACCACCACGTGCTCGGTGTAGAAGATGATGCGTGTGTAGGGCTTGTAGTCGACGGCGATGGTCTCGGTGACGGCGCGGTTGGTGTCGCGCGCGAAGCCCTTGTCGCGGAACTCGAACACCACCTGCGCGCCCTTGAGGTCAACGCCCAGGGTCTGCTTCAGGATTTTCCAGGCGTCGGCCACCTCGCCCGGCATGCGTTTGAGCGCCGCCTGGAAGCGCACGTCATCGACGTACTTGCCGCTGTAGCCGCCCACCACACCGTGCTTGTCGATCTCGAGTTTCGGGTTGATGCGCTCAAGGTAGTAGACGGCCGAGTTCTGCAGCTTTGAATCCGGGAACTGCTTCTGGAACGCCTTCAGGTCTTTCTCCGCCTGTTCGAATTGCCACAGGCGGAAGCGGCTCTGGCCGATCATGTAGGTCCAGCGGTCGCGGTTTGCGCCCTCGGGCTCGGCCTTCAGGTTGGCCTCGCACTGGGTGATGCAGTCGTCCAGCCGGCGCGCGGCGTCCAACAGCGTGACCAGCTCGTTGCGCGCCTTGCCCGCGTGGCGGCTGCCCGGGTGCTTCTCCAGCAGCGCGCGGTACAGCGCTTCGCCGCGGGTGTAGTCGCCGCCGTTCAGGCCCGCGTTGCCGCCCATGTAGTGGGCGGCGTCGGCGTACTTGTAGTCGGCGTGGTCGGCCGTGAATTTCTCGGCCTTCTCCAGCGTCTCGGCGTAGCGCTTGGCCTTGAAGGCATCCAGCAGCGCCTGGTAGTCGGCCTCGGCGTCGGCAAACAGCGGCGCGGCCAGCAGCAGCGAGAGAAGCAGGGTGCGGGTCAGCATGCTCAATCCCTGACCTCTTTAACGGCCTTCGCTGCGTCTGCTTCCCCAAGAATCTCCAGCGCGCGTGCGTACAGCTCGCGGGTGCGGGGCCAGTCGTAGTCCCAGTAGTTGCCGAACTTCACGAAGTCGAAGTGGTCAAATGGCCGAGGCTTGCCGCGTGCCTCCAGGTAGGTCGCCCAGCGCGGCGCCATCACGGCCTTGGCGGCCTGCGCGCAGGCCTTGGCGTCGGCTCCCGCAGCCTCCAGGGCAGCCAGGCGGCGCAGCTCCCAGGGCACGTAGCGACGCCACTGCGCGCCGGGGCCGCAGTGGGTGATGGCCTTTCCGGAGTCGCGCTCGAGCTTCGCCAGCGTTTCACAGGTGGCGGCCAAAGCGGCGTGATCACCGGCCAGGGATTGCACGTCGGCCAGGTCGGCGAGGGTGGCGGTCCAGGCGCGGTTCTCGGCCGTGCGTTGCGGCTCGCTGTAGCCGTCGCGCAGCGCGGTCAGGGTAGCGGTTTTCCCGGCGATCGTGGCGGCGAACCAGCTGAAACTGAAGTCGTCAATCTGCGCGCCGCCGCCGTGCTGGAGCTTCAGCGGGGCGTCCGCGGTCTGGCCGAACAACTCCGGCGGAAGTCCCGTGAAGGTAACGCTGACGGGCACGGACTCCGGCAGCGCGGCGTAACCGCGCAGGTGGCTGAGCCGCACGCGCAACTCGCGGCGGCCGAGCGGATGGGCTTGCGGCAGCAGCGTGGTGCCGCAGCTGTAGGACCAGGCCAGTGTGTGTCGCGCGCCGGCCTCGACGCGCAGCTTCCAGCGGAACGCGCGGGATTCATGCCCCGTGGGCGCGTGGGCCTTGCCGTCTACCTGCAGGGTGAACGCCTCGTGCTGCCTGGCGGGGATGAAGTCGTCGGGCAGCGAAAGCTCGAACTCGCCGGCCGTGCCCGGGTTGGCCAGGGTGATGCGGCAGGCGACTTCGGCCTGGTCGCCGGGCAGCAGCTTGATCTCCAGCGCCGCGGACTCGAGCGTGAGGTCGCTGCCGCGTTCGGGCGCGACAGCCCACAGGGGCGCGCAACACAGGCAGAGCAGGCAGAGCAGTCGCAGCATGCAACCAGCATAGAGGCCAGCGCAACGCTGGCAAAAGCAAACCGGACGCCCGAGGGCGTCCGGCTTGGATCAGGCCGCGTTACTTGGTGTAGATCAACTCAAACAGCCAGGGCAGCAGGCCGCCGCCCTTGTTGACCGCGAGCACCAGTGCCACGGTGGCCACGGCAACCATGCTCATCAGCTTCACCAGGATGTTGAGCGAGGGGCCCGAGGTGTCCTTGAACGGGTCGCCCACGGTATCGCCCACCACGGTGGCCTTGTGCTCAGGTGAGCCCTTCACGTACTTCTTGAACTTCTTCTTGGGCGCTGCAGGAGCCGCAGTCGGCGCAGGCGCGGTGGTGGAGACCACCAGCGGAGGCCCACTGGGCGCTTCCGCCTTGGCAGCCATCGGGGCCGGGGCTTCCGGCGCGGGGGCGGTGGGGGACACGGCGGGTGTCTCTTCAGGCGCGGCTTCTTCGGTGGATTCAGCGGCCGCTTCTTCGGCAGCGGATTCCTCTTCGGTTGACTCTGTCTCCGCGCTTTCGCCTTCCTCGGCCTTTGCTTCCCCGCCTTCCGCTGACTTGTTGCGGGCGGAAGTCTTGCCCTTCTTGCCCTTCTTGCCGCCCTTCTTGCCGTCCGGGCCGCCCTGGTCGCCCTTCACGGGGGCCAGCGCCGCGTCTTCCACGGCCGGGTTGTAGATGCCTTCCTCAATGAACTTCTCGGCCAGGCCTCCCTTTTCAACCCACTTCTTGGCGTTGTCCCAGGCGCCGCCGGCGTTGGCCATCATCACGGCCATGGCGAAGCCCGCGGCCAGGCCGCCGGCCAGCAGGCCGAACACGGCGCCCGCGCCGAACAGCACGCCGGTCACGATCGGGCCGGCCACCGCCAGCAGGGACGGCACCACCATGCGCTTGAGCGCCGCCGTGGTGGAGATGTCCACGCAGCTTGCGTAGTCGGGCTTGCCGGTGCCTTCCATGATGCCGGGGATCTCGCGGAACTGGCGGCGCACTTCCTCAACCATTTCCTTGGCGGCGTCGCCCACGGCGCTCATGGTCAGGGCGCCGAACACGAACACCAGCATGGCGCCGATGAACAGGCCGATGATCACCTGCGGGGCGGAGATGCTCATGCTTTCCATCAGCAGCTGCATGGCCTCGAAGGAGTTGGCGTCCTTCGAGGTCGTCAGCGCGCCCATCAGCGAGTCCTGGTACGAGGCGATCAGCGCCAGCGCGGTCAGCGCCGCCGAGCCGATGGCGAAGCCTTTGCCGATCGCGGCCGTGGTGTTGCCCAGGCTGTCCAGGGCGTCGGTGCGCTCACGCACCTCGGGGGGCAGGCCGGCCATCTCGGCGTTGCCGCCGGCGTTGTCGGCGATGGGGCCGTAGGCGTCGGTGGCCAGGGTGATGCCCAGGGTGCTGAGCATGCCCACCGCGGCAAGCGCCACGGCGTACAGGCCCGCGGGCATGCTGGCGAAACCGCCGCCGAAGCCGAACGCCAGCAAGGTGGCGACGGCGACCGTCACGATCGGGATCCAGGTGGACATCATGCCGACCGCCAGGCCGCCGATAATCACGGTGGCGGGGCCGGTGACCGACTGCCGGGCGACGCTCTGGGTCGGTTTGTAATCGTAGGCCGTGAAGCGCTCGGAGCCCCAGGCGATCACCAGGCCGGCAACCAGGCCGACCACCACGGAAGCCCACATCGAGGTGCCAAGGATGAAGCCGAAGGACAGCCAGCAGATCGGGAGTGCGAGTACGCCCACGCCGATCGATGCCACGTTCACACCCTTGTGCAGGGCGTGAAGCAGGTCGCCGAGGCTGGCGTCCTCCTTGGTCTTGACCAGCTTGGTGCAACCCACGGAAAGCAGGATGCCCACCGCGGCGATGGCCACGGCCGCAAACACGAAGCCCCACGGGTTCTTGCCCAGCGTCATGGCGGCGGTCCAGGACAGCGCCACCGCGGCGAGGATCGAGCCGATGTAGGACTCGTAAAGGTCGGCGCCCATGCCGGCCACGTCGCCGACGTTGTCGCCCACGTTGTCGGCGATGGTGGCGGGGTTGCGCGGGTCGTCTTCCGGGATGCCCGCTTCGACCTTGCCCACCAGGTCGGCGCCGACGTCCGCGGCCTTGGTGAAGATGCCGCCGCCGACGCGCGCGAACAGCGCCACCAGCGATGCGCCGAGGCCGAAGGTAATCATGCTGTTGGCGATCTCGTTCAGCGTGATCTTGCTGTCGACTGCGTCAACGATGCCCGCCATCACCAGCATCCAGAAGGTGATGAAGGCCATGCCCACGCCCACCACCATCAGGCCCATTACCGCGCCCGCCTTGAAGGCAACCTGAAGGCCGGCATTCAGACCGTGTTCTTTGCAGGCCCAGGCTGTGCGGTTGCTCGCCATGGTGGCCGTGCGCATGCCGAACCAGCCGGTGGCGAAGCTGCTCAGGCCGCCTGTCACCAGGCCGAACAGACCGAAGATGGCCAGGTAGGGGACCGGCCCGAAGAAGTTGATCACCATGATGACGACGGCAACGGCGCCCAGCACCGGCAGCACGATGCGGCGCTGGCGGATCAGGTAGGCCATGGCGCCGTCGCGCACGGCGTCGGAGATCTCGACCATGCGCTCGTTGCCGGGGGCCGCCTGCTTCACGTCCGCGAAGAACTTGCGGGCCGTGAACAACGCGGCGCCCGCGCCCACCAGGCCCAGGACCAGGATGCCCAGCGCGTAGTACCAGTTCTGCCAGAAGGTCGTCTTGCCCTCGGACTTGCCCTTCCACACGTCTGAGCCGGTGTTGACGATGCCGTCGCGCGGCGTCGAAGCAACCAGCACCGGGCTCTCGGCAGTCTCGAACCCCGCGGCCTGCGCGACGCTGTCGAGCGCCGGGCCCAGGTTGAAGAACGCGGCCGGCCCGCCGTCGTAGCTCATGGCCGCGAAACTCAGGACCAGCCCGGCCACCACGAACGTAGCGGCCGTGAGAAGCCTGCGGGGTGAGACGGAAAAGGGTCTGCCGCGAAGGGAAACGATCATTTCAGAATCTCCTGGTGCGCTCGGTCTATCGCCTCCGGGGGCAGCAGCTCGGGCTGGCCCGCGAAGTTGATTCTTACGTCGTCCAAAAACTCCAGTGCGGCACTTTGCCCGCCAATCCGGAGGGCGTTCTCTATACCCGAGACGAACGCTTGTGCAACTGCTTCCTTATATCGCCGCTCAAAATCTTGCCGGGCCTCAGGCGCCAGGGTTGGCGGCAGCCTGCGCGCGGCCATGCGTAGGCTGTTCAGCAGCGCCCCTTCGACGGCCAGCCCGTGCGGTTGATTCTCCAAGGCAGGCGTGATCACGAGCACCATGGCGTGCAGCCGGCACCAGTGGGCCAGCGCCATGAACGCCAGCACGTCGGGACTGAGGCTGAACAAGGCGCGCATCTGGACGCGCTCCAGGGGGCGGAAGGCTTCGCCCAGCTCGCCCTGCTCGGCGGGCGACAGCGCCTCGAAACCCGGGTCCAGAAGGCGGTTGCGATCGGCCTCAGACAGCGAAGAGTAGTCGTCGGCCAGGTCGAACAGGCTCAGCTGCAGGCCGATGTTTTCAAGGAAGTCATCCAGCACGGCCTGGTCCGCGGGGCTGAGATCGGCGTGCAGCCTCAGTGCTACGCCGGTAATTTCGGCCCAGGCGGGATCGGCTTCGCGCAGCCGTTCGCGCTCGGTGGCGAGGATTGCCCGCGGGTAGCCGATCGAGCGGTTGAGCACGAAGTTCCATTCATCCAGTCGCAGGCTGGCGTCGCCGGGCAGGCGCTGCTGGCCCTCGTGCAGGGTGCGCAGGCCGCGGATTACCCATTCTTCGCGGCGCTCGCGCTCGGGGAACTGGGTCGAGATGTTGTAGGCCTGGTTCCAGGCCAGGTAGCTGTAGACGGCCGGGTTGCGTGGCTGCAGCTCGCGGATCAGCTGGTAGGTGGCGAGGGTTTCGTACAGGTCGCCGCGGCGGTAGGCGTCGCCGGCGCGCAGCCACAGCGCGGTCGTGGCGTAGCCCCGGGTGGCGCCCAGCACGCGGATGCCGGTGGCGCGGGCGATCTCGCCGGCGTCGGCCTGCACGGCGCGCTCGGGGGCCGGCAGCAGCAGGCTGGTCAGCAGCGCGGCGGCGATCACGAGCAGGTAGGGCGCAAAGCGGCGCATGGGCGGACGTTAGCAGAAACCCCGGGCCGTTGGAGAGAAAACGGCGAGACTGCCTGTTGTGCTTTAGATGAAGTAGAAGTACCTTTCCCGCCGCGCCAAGGCGCTGACAACCATGGGCCGGTAGCTCAGTTGGTAGAGCATCTGAATGGCATTCAGAAGGTCAGGGGTTCGACTCCCCTCCGGTCCACCAGGAATCAAGAGCGGTCGCGCGAAGCAGCTAACTCGCGCGACCGCTTCGTTTACGCCCGGCGTCGCCCGCCTATGGGCGGGCTTTGGCCGGGCTACTTCGCGTCGCAAACAGTCCACCGGACTGTTTGCGGGTTCGACTCCCCTCCGGTCCACCATACTTCGCGGCCCTCTTTCCGCTCGCGCGGAAAGAGGGCCGCTACGTATGGCAGGCCATAGCTTATTGAAGTGCTCGATCCGCTTGGCCGCGAAGTATGGTGTCCTCCATCCGCGCCAACGCAGTGCGTTGGCAAGCGGACGTTGCGCAGCAACCCTTGGCGAAGGAGGACTGGTCGACCATGTGGTACGTTTACATCATTCGCAGCGTATCCCACCCCGACCGCATCTACTTTGGCATAACAGATGACATCCAGCGCCGCCTGAAGGAACACAACAGCGGAGGCTCCAAGCACACGTCCAAATGGATGCCTTGGGAGTATGTAGTCGTGTTGCGGTTCGCGGATGAGCAGAGAGCCCGAGAATTCGAGAAGTACCTGAAGACGGGATCCGGAAACGCATTTGCCAAGCGACACTTCTTGTAAGCCTTTCCGCTCGCGCGTAAAGAGGGCCGCTACGTATGGCAGGCCATAGCTTATTGAAGTGCTCGATCCGCTTGGCCGCGAAGTATGCGGACGTTGCAGCGGCCCTGATCCGATGCCAAGCTTGCTGCCTGATTCTGGGGCGGCGTTATGGGTGAGATTCGCATCCGTCACTACGATCACCTGCGTGATGCCCGCAGCTTTGCGGCGCTGAACTACCGCACCTTTCGCGACTCCATCCCGCCCGACGAGCCGGTTGACGAAGAGGAGTTCAAGCGTCATCACCAGTGGCTCTTGAAACACTTCGCGCCACACGACGCGCGCCGCAACACCGTGCTGGTGGCTGAAATCGACGGCAAGTACGCCGGCCATTGCTGGCTGGGCCAACAGACTGATTTCTTCACGCAGCGCGTGGACCCCTGGATTTTCGACCTCTCCGTACTGCCCCAGTTCCGCCGCCGCGGCGTGGCCACCGCCCTGCACGCGGCCGTGGTCGAGCTGCTGCAGGCCGGCGGCCAATCCCTGATCGGGCTGCAGGTGATGGCCCACAACCCGGCCGCCGCGAAGATGTACGAGAAGCTGGGATATCGGCCGCGGGCGATCAGCCTGAAGAAGAAGCTGTAGTTCAGGAGGCAGGAGGCTGGATGCAGGATGCAGGAAAAGCTGACGCCCCTGCGGGCATTCTGATGACTTCCCCTGCGAACTATCGTCCGCTTCCTACTTCCTGCCGCCTGCCTCCTGCCTTCTGCCTCCTGCCTCCTGCCTCCTGCATCCTGCCTCCTGCCTCCTGAAAACTGCCTCCTGACCAACAACCCTTGCCTTCTACTCGTGATCTCAATACCATTACCGCGGGTACTTTGCGCCAGAGAGTTAAATGAACCTCCCCGTTCCCGCGCACATCGCGATCATCATGGACGGCAACGGCCGCTGGGCCGAGGCCCGCGGTATGCGTCGCGTGAAGGGGCACCAGGCCGGCATCGACAGCGTGCGCGCGATCAGCGAAGAGTGCGCGCGGCTGGGCGTGGGACAACTGACGCTGTACGCGTTCTCCGAAGAGAACTGGAAGCGCCCGCGCCTTGAGATCGAGTTCCTGATGCGCATGCTGAAGCGCTTCCTGGTCAAGGAGCGCGACACGCTGATGCGCAACAACATGCGCTTTGGCGCCATCGGCCGCCTCGAGCGCCTGCCCAAGGATGTTCGCAAGGAACTCGAGAAGACAACCGAGCTGACCAGCCGCAACACCGGCACGCTGCTGTGCCTGGCCCTGAGTTACGGCGGGCGCGCTGAACTGGCCGATGCCATGCGCAAGCTGGCCCTGAAGGTCGAGCGCGGCGAGCAGAAGGCCGAGCAGATCGACGAAGCGGCCATCACCGCGCACCTGTACCAGCCCGACATGCCGGAGCCCGACCTGGTGATCCGCACGGCGGGCGAGATGCGGCTCAGCAACTTCCTGCTGTGGCAGATCAGCTACGCCGAGCTGTACGTCACCGACACCCTGTGGCCCGACTTCCGCGAAGAGCACCTGCACGCGGCCCTGCGCGACTTCGGCGGCCGCGAACGCCGCTTTGGCGGGCTGAAGAAGCGCGCGGAATCCCAGTCCGCGGCGGGGTAGTTCTTGCAAGGCGTTGAACTTCGCGGCACCGTAGGGGGACTTCCCGCGGGGTCAGCCATGCTCAATCACGTTCTGTTGCCGACGTCGCACTGCGTCACCTACCCGGCCATGCAGGCGCGGCTGAACAAGCTGCTGGCTGAGCGGGCCGACACGGGCTCAGACCGCGCGGCCATCGACGCCCAGATCTGGGACCTGTACGGCGAGACCTGGGCCGTCATGTACACCGACCTGGCGGGCTTTTCCCGCCACGTCGCCAGCTTCGGCGTGACGCACTTCCTGCAGGTGATCTTCGAGTCGTTCCGCATCTACATCCCGATCATCGAGGCCCACAGCGGCTTGCTGCTGAAGGTCGAAGGCGACAGCATGATGGTGCTGTTCCGCCGGCCGGAAGCGGCGCTCAAGTGCGCGCTCGCCATGCAGCAGGCCAGCTACGCCTACAACCGCGACCGCGACGACGCCGAGAAGCTGCTGCTGAGCATCGGCCTGGGCTACGGGAAGGTATTGAAGTTCGGCGACCAGGACGTCTACGGCAGCGAAGTCAACGTGGCCTGCAAGCTGGGCGAAGACCTGGGCCGGCACTGGAGCATCCAGTGCTCGGACGGCTTCCACGCGGCGGTCAAAGCCGCCGGTCTGAAGCTGGTGAAGGCGAAAGCCACGCCGCTGGGCACGCCGCAGGCCTGGGAGCTTGAGTACGAGCCCGGTTAAATGAAAGACGCCCGGCGCAACGGCCGGGCGTCTGTGGTTTCGCAGCGCTTACTTCTCTTCGCTGTCGTCGAGCACGTCGATGCGCTCGATCACGATCACCTTGTGGGGCCAGCCCTCGTAGCTCTTGATGGTGCCGACCACGCCGACCTTGCTGCCGCTCAGCTTGCTGAGGTCGCCCTTGTCCCAGCGCAGGTCGTAAAGCACCTTGCCGTTCTCGTCGAACAGGCGGTGGCTGGCCGGGGTCTTGGCGGTCTTGCCGGTGCTGCCCACGGTGCCGGTCACCAGGTATTCGACCGGGCCCTTGGGCTGCTCGGCTTCTTTGGGTTTCTCGGTGGCTTCCTTGTGGATGCGCTCGATCTCGGCCTTGCGCCTGGCTTCTTCCTCGGCGAGGCGCTTGATCTCGGCGTCGATCAGCTTCACCGTCAGGTCGATCTTCTCGATGTACAGGCCGGCTTTGTCGCTGATGTTCTTGTCCAGCGCGAACTCGCGGAACTGCTCGAACATCTTGCGGATCTCGGTCAGCTTCACTTCGGCCGCGGGCTTCTTGAGCTCGTCGTCGAGCAGCTTCTCGAGTTCACGGAAGGTCTTGCGTTCGTCCTCAAGCTCTTCCTTCGTGGGCTCGCGCTTGGGTTCTTCTTTGGGCTTGTCGGCCACCGGCTTGTCTTCGGCCTTGGGGATCAGGCTGCCCTCCGGGTTGGCCGGCGCGGCTTCCTTCGGCGTTTCCTTCACGATTTCGGCGGCCTTTTCGGGCGCCACGTTCTTCACCTTGGTGACCAGCTCCAGCGAGATCGCGCCGTGGGCGTTGGCGGGCGGCACCACGCGGACGTAGCCGTTTTCGCTCATGGGCTTGCCGGTTTCGCCGTTGATCACGGCCGTCAGCAGCTGGCCCTTTTCCGCCTGGCCGACGGGGAAGTACTTGGTGTCGGGGCTGACGCGCAGGTTGACCTTGTCGCCGTTGACCACCCAGTCTTTGCCGTCAGCGCCGGGCTTGACGAAGTCGGCCGAGATCCAGCAGGGGGCGGAGGCGGGCAGCTGCACGGTGGCCCAGCCGTCCTTTTCGCCGACCACGGTAAGCTCGTCGCCGTCGTTCATGACGCACACGGGCGGGTGGGCCAGGCTCGCGCCGGAGCGCAGGCGGACCGATTCGCCGGTGACCTTGGCGACGTAGGGGGTGAAGGAGTCCTGGGCCAGCAGCGGCAGCGCAAAGGCCGCAACCAGCAGCAGGCAGAAGATTCGAAGCGCGTTCATGTCGACCTCCGGCTTTGACGGGCGTTAGGCGGTACAGACGCCCGCCGATGCAACGCAGCGGCGCAGGCGTCCTCGGGCCCTATCGGTTGACCGGGGCAGCGGGCTTCAGGAATTTCCGGTAATCACCGCAAATGCAGAACGGGCCGGGAGTACCCGGCCCGTTCGAGATGGCTGCGGAAGCCTACTTCGCGGCGCCCTTGGCGGCCGCCTTGGACAGGCCGAAGATCGGCAGGTAGATGCCGAGGATCACCACCAGCACCACGGCGCCCAGGCCGACGATCAGCGCGGGCTCAATCATCGAGGTGATGGCCTGCACCTGGGACGACACTTCGTCTTCGTAATATTCGGTCACGTCGCTGAGCATGTCCGGCAGCGCACCGGAGTCTTCACCGACCTTCACCATCTTGGTCATCAGGCCGGGGAAGATGCCGGATTCACTGAGCGCCTGGAACAGGCTGTAACCCTGGATCAGCTTCTGGCGGGCGTCGATGATCGCCTGCTCCAGCACAATGTTGCCCAGGGTCTTGCTGGTGATTTCCAGCGACTGGTCGAGGGTGATGCCGTTCTTGACCAGCGTCGAGAGCGTCATGGTGAAGCGCGACACGCCGGACTTCAGCACCAGCGGGCCGAACAGCGGCGTCTTGAGAATGAAGCGGTCCCAGTTCGCGGCGCCCTGGGGCGTGCGGCGCCAGAAGATGAAGGCCGCGATCGCGCCGCCGAGGGCCGGCAGCGTGATCCACCAGTAATGCACGATGGCATCCGAGACGGCGATCAGCACCTTGGTCAGGAACGGCAGGTCGGCGCCGAACTGCTCGAACAGCTTGGAGAACTGCGGCACCAGGAAGGTGAAGATGCCCGCCACGATCAGCACGAAAAAGCCGCCCACGAACTTCGGGTAGGCGGTGGCGGACTTGATCTGGCTTTGAAGCTTGTGGCGGCGCTTGAAGAACGTGCCCAGCTGCTCAAGGATGGTGTCCAGCGAGCCGGACACTTCGCCGGCCTCCACCATGCTGCACATCAGCGCGTTGAACACGTTGGGGTGCTTCTTGAAGCCGTCCGAGAGCTTCGAGCCCGCCTCAACGTCCGTCATCACCGCCTGCAGGGCCGACTTGAAAACCGGGTTCTCGGTTTCGTTGGCGATGGTTTCCAGCGAGTCGAGCAGCGACAAACCGGCGCGCAACATGGTGGACATCTGGCGGCAGAAGGCCGCCATGTCCGAGACCTTCACCTTCTTGGCGAAGATGCTGCCCTGGGACTTGGCAACGGCCTGGGCCTCCGTGGGCGCCGACATGGGGCCGGACGGGCCTGCGCCGCCTTCCGACTTCACGCCGATGACGGTCAGCCCGGAACGGCGCAACTCCGCGACGAGGTCGCCGACGGAAGGCGCGTCTTTCACCTGGCTGATGGTTCGCCCGGACGCATCACGGGCCGTGACAGTGTACAGCGGCATAAGGCTGCCTCAGAAGGGAACAGAATTAGCTTGAAGTATAGCTGATTTCCCGGCAGCGAACAGCCGAAATCGCCCACTAGGCCGGGCGCATCGCGGCGGCAGCCCCGCCGCCGGTCTCGGCTGTCCCGCCTCCGCCGCGGCGGCCGCCCTGCTGCAGCATGCGCTTCATCTGGTCCATGTTGGTGGAGCGGTTGAGCGCGATTTCGCGGCTGATCTCGCCGTGGGTGTACAGGTTGAACAGCCACTGGTTCATGGTGATCATGCCCTCGCGGCTGCCGGTTTCGAGGATCGTGTAGATCTGGTGAACCTCGTTCTCGCGCACCAGGTTACGGGCCGCGGCGTTGATCTTCAGGATTTCCATGGCCAGCACGCGGCCGCCCTTGACGCGCGGCAGCAGCTGCTGCGCCACCACGCCAAGCAGCACGAACGAGAGCTGCACGCGGGCCTGCTGCTGCTGGTTGGTGGGGAACACGTCCACGATGCGGTTGATGGTCTGCACCGCGTCGGTGGTGTGCAGGGTGGCGAACACCAGGTGGCCGGTTTCGGCCATGGTCATGGCGGCCTCGATGGTCTCAAGGTCGCGCATTTCGCCGATCAGGATCACGTCCGGGTCCTGGCGCAGGATGTGGCGCAGGGCCGGCGCGAAGCCCAGCGTGTCGTCGCCGATCTGGCGCTGGTTGATGATGCTGCGCTCGTGGCGGTAGAGGTACTCGATGGGGTCCTCGACCGTGATGATGTGGCAGCTGTCGTTCTGGTTGATGTACTGGATCATCGCCGCCAGGGTGGTGGACTTGCCCGAGCCGGTGGGGCCGGTCACCAGCAGCAGGCCCTTGTCGGCCATGGCGAACTGCTTGGTGACCTGGGGCAGGCCCAGCTCGTCGATGGTCGGGATGGTCGAGCGGATCACGCGGATGGCCAACCCGATGCTGCCGCGCTGCCAGTACACGTTGAGGCGGTAGCGCCCGGCGCCGCGGCGCCCGAACGAGAGGTCAAGCTCGCGATCGGCATCAAGCACGGCCATCTGCTTCTCGTCCAGCAGCTCCATGGCGAGGCTGCGGGTGTCGGCCGGCATCAGCGGCTTGAAGCCCTCGATGGCGCGAAGCTGGCCGTCAATGCGCAGCACGGGAGGCACGCCGACGGTCAAGTGAAGGTCGGACACCTCGGCACGGCGGGTGAAAACCAGCAGGTCATCGAGTCTAACTGCGCTTTGGCCGGACATGCGATCCTTCTGTTCAGGCAAGCGGCGTGAGGCGTGAGGCGTGCGGCATGGGCAACAGCAGTTCTTCCCGCCTCACGCCTCCCGCCTCGCGCCTTGAAACCATCAACCCTTCAGCGCGCCTCGCTAGGCGCATCTTCGACTAATCCTCGTAGAACAGGCTGACGGCTTCTTCCACCGTGGTCAACCCGTCCAGCAACTTCATGAAACAGCTCTGGCGGAGCGTGCGCTGGCCCATGCGCTGGCACTCTTCTTCCAGTTCGTTCTCGGGGCGCTGGGCGATGATCATTTCGCGCAGCTTGGGCGTCATGGTCATGTACTCGTGCACAGCCAGACGGCCCTTGTAGCCCGAGTTGTTGCAGAACGTGCAACCCTTGCCGCGCCACAGGTCGATTTCGACGCTGGGCTGGCGGAAGCTCTGGGCAAGCTGGTTCTGCAGCGCCTCGCTGGGCGTGTATTGCTCTTTGCACTTCGGGCAGATCATGCGGATCAGGCGCTGCGAGATCGCGCAGATCAGCGCGCTGGTGATCATGTAGCGCGCCAGCCCCATGTCCGCCATACGAGTGACGGTAGCCACGGCCGTGTTGGTGTGGATGGTGCTGAACACAAGGTGGCCGGTGAGTGCCGCGCGCACCGCGATTTCCAGGGTTTCCTGGTCGCGCATCTCGCCGATCATCACCACGTCCGGGTCCTGACGCAGGATGCTTCGGAGCGCGGCGGCGAAGGTCATGCCGATGTTGGCGCGCACCTGCACCTGGTTCACGCCGGGCAGCTGGTACTCGACCGGGTCTTCGACCGTGACGATGTTGATCTCGGGCGAATAGATGTGCTTGAGGAAGGAGTATAGCGTGGTGGTCTTGCCCGAGCCGGTGGGCCCGGTCAGCACGATCACGCCGTGCGGCGTCTGCAGCACGCGCTTCATTTCCTTGAGCGTCATCGGATCGAAGCCGAGGCTGTCGATGTCCATGGACGTGGCGGACTTGTCCAGGATTCGCATCACGACCTTCTCGCCGTGCACCACCGGCAGGGTCGAGACGCGCATGTCCACCACGCGGTCGCCGAGTTTCAGCTTGCAGCGACCGTCCTGCGGTAATCTACGCTCGGCGATGTCGAGGCCGCTGATGATCTTGATGCGGCTGACCACCGCGTTCATCAGGCGCTTGGGCGGCGCCGTCACTTCGCGCAGCGCGCCGTCGATGCGGAAGCGCACCGCCACTTCGCGCTCGAAGGGCTCGAAGTGGATGTCGGAAGCCCTCTGCTTGACGGCTTCCATCAGCGTGGCGTTGACGTACTTCACCACCGGGGCGTTGCTGGCGGCGTCCACGGCGTCGTGGTCGAGGCCGAGGTCGTCGTCCATGTCCTCGACCAGTTCGGCGTCGACGCTCTTGAGGTCTTCGCCCATCTGGTCGAGGCTGTACTGCTGCGCGTAATGCTTGTCGATGGCGTCGGCGATCGCGATGCGCGAGCCGATGTACACCTTCACGCTCTTGCCGGTCAGCGACTTGATGGTGTCAACGGCGATCACGTCGGCCGGGTTGGCCATCGCGACGTGCAGGGTTTCCTTGTCGTCCTCGAGCTTGAAGGCGATCAGGTTGAAACGCCTTGCCTGGCGCTCCTGGATCAGCAGTACGGCGTCGCTTTCGATCTTGAGGTTTTCGTCGGAGAGGTTGACCCAGTCCACGCCGAGGTTGACGGCGAGGTACTTGATCAGCTCGTTTTCTTCGACCAGGTTGGTGTCCACCAGCACGCGACCGAGCTGTTTGCCGGTCTGGCGGTGGATCTTCAGCGCGTGCTCAAGCTGGTCTTCGTCGATGACGTTGGCTTCGAGCAGCAGCTCGCCCAGGCGCTTGCGCTTGCCGCCCGGCCCGACCCGCGATGGCAACGGACGCGCCGCGCTTACAGCCGGCGGCCGCTTGGACATGCCGTTGCCGGCGGGCGCGCCCGCGGGGGCAGGGTCACCGCCCGGCGTTGACGTCTGGCCGGCGACGGCGACACTGCGTACGTAGCGGACACCAGTGGTGGGCTTGCGCGATTGGCCCGTATTCGCTGGATTCTGGGGCGTACCCGCCATTCAAATGCACTCCTCGCGATAGGCGGCCCGGGGCCGCCTGGCTGCCCGCCTGGTGACTGCCTACTCGTTGCCTTCTTCAGCCGGCTTGGCCGCGGCGGCCTCGTCCAGCTGCTTCTGCATGTCTACCGGGATGTCGAACTTGCACTGCGTCCTGGCGCGCTCGAGGCAGGCCTTGGCCTTGTCCCACTCCTGGCGCGCGAGGTGGCAGCGCGCCTGGCGCAGCAGGTAGTTGCCGAGCTGCGTCATGTCTACATCCGTGGCGATCCCGCTGGCGCGCTTCCCGTCCGGCTTGGAGATCAGGTCCACGGCGATGTCGGCGTGGATCAGCGCCGTCTCGAAGTCGTTGCGCGCCATGTAGGCGGCCGCGATGTTGTAGTGCGCCGTCGGGTTGAACTGGTCGTCCTTGATCGACTTCTTGAGGGCCTCGATCGCCTCATCCTTCAGGCCGCCGCGCAGGTACGCCGCGCCGAGGTGCAGGTTGTAGAGCGCGATGGATGCCGTGATGTTGCCGCCGTCCTCGAGGGCCGGGTTGTCGCCGCCGATCATTTCGCGGGAGTCTTCCGCGGCCTGCACGGCGAGCTCGTAGTGCTCAATGGCTTCGGGCACCATGTTGAGCTTGTCGTAGATCAGCCCGATGTTGAAGTGGCCCTGGGCGAAGCGCGGTTCGCTCTCCAGCACTTCCGACCAGGCGCGGATCGACTCGAAGTACATGGCGTCGTCCTGCAGCTGCAGGGCTTCGTAGTACTTGTCAGCGGGAATGCTGAACTCGTCAGCACCCTGCTTGATCGATTTGCCGCTCGCGCAGGCAGTCATTACACACATCGCCAGAAGGCCCGCGGCCATTCCGAGTTTCTTCGTCGTCTTCACCACGCCCCCCGATTCCTTGCTCATTCTACGTGCTTTCGCCATACGAGGTTAGGTACAGGATACGCAATCAACAAGATAGTCCGTCGAATTCCCCCGGGTCAACTGCGCCGTTGACCCGCTACCCGGACCAGCCCTTATGCCATCTTGCGGCGACGCAGCGCCACAAGCCCCACGAACAATCCCGCCAGCAGCAGCGGCCATGCCGGCCCGCCCCGCGTGGCGAGGTTGCAGCTGTCATCGTCATCGTCTTCATCCAGCGGGTCGGACGGAATCTGGTCAACCAGCGTTACCGTGCCGCCGGTCACCGTGGCGCCGCTCATGGAGGTGCTACCGTTCACGTCCGCCGGCGCGATCGAAGCCGAGTAGGTCGGATTCGGCGTCGGGACCGTGCCGCCCGCGAAGCTGATAACCACCGCGAAGTCGCCGGTGCTGCCGGCCGAAACCGACGAGCTGAGGCCGGTGAAGCTGACAGTGATGATGTTGCCGGCCACGCCCCAGCCGCCTCCACCGTTGGTGATGGTCTGCAGCGGGGTGCCGACGCCCGAGCGGTACAGCGAAACGGAAGAGACCGCCGCGATCGCGGCCGCGCCGTTGGTGCCGATGTCAACGGTGGCGCTGGTGACGACAAAGGCCGATCCGCCGCCGGTTTCGGTGATACGGAAGACCATTGCCGTGCGCGAGCTGCCGGGCGAAGCGTTCTGCGCGCCGGGGTTGCTCGGGGAGGTGGACATCGAGCCCGCCGCCGGGGCGGCGTCGTTATCAGCGATGTTTGCGGTCGCGGAACTTGGCGCGCCGACGGTGTAGCCGGTTCCGGATTGAATCGTGAGGATAGCTGTTTCGGTTCCTTCCACGGCCGCATCGTCGATCGGGGTGAGGGTGACCGTGATGCTGTTGGTTCCGGTGGTCATCACGATCGTGCCGTTGGGGGCCGTGTAGCCCAGGGTGCCGCCGCTGGTCAGGTTGTAGTCGCCGGTGGTGGCGGCGGTGCCGCTCATCTGGAAGTTGATGGTGGTGTCCGACGGGACGTTCTGGGAGGCCGTGAAGGTGTAGGTGGCGGCGGCAGGGCCGGTCTCACTGGGAGAACCGGTTGCGGCCACGCTGATGCTCAGCGAGTCGTTGTCAGTGATGGTCAGTGTCGCGTTGGACGGCGTGCCGACGGTGTAGCCGGTGCCCGCCGTGGCCGTAAGGATCGCGGTCTCGGCGTTCTCGGCGGCGGCGTCGTCCACGGGGGTGAGAGTGATGGTGGCGGCGCCGGCGGCCGGCACCACGATGGTGCCGGTGGGGCCGGTGGTGTAGGTCAATGTCTGGGCGCTGGACAGGTCGTAATCCGTGCTGCTTGCGACAGCGGCGGTGCCGCTCATCTGGAAGTTGACGGTGAGGTTCGCGCCCGGTGCCGGCGTGCAGGTGACGGTGTAGGTGGCGGTCACGGTTCCCTGCTCAAGGGGCGTGCCGGTCGAGGTTACCGTGATTTCCGGTGCATCCACAACGACCCTGAGGTTGAACACCACGTTGGTGTTGGCGCCCTGGTCCGACACGCTGACGGCAAAGTCGAAAGTGCCGACGTCATTGACGGTAAGGGCAGCGGCCGCCGTGGCGGTCAGCGTGAGCGTTCCGCCAGCGCCGGGGCTGTTGTTGGTGATGGTGATGGCGCCCGAGGGGTTGCCGCCTCCCGGCGTGACGCTGTTGACGATCAGCGTCTGGCCGGTGTTGGCGTCGGTGATGTCCGCAAGAGCCAGGCTCAGCGTGCCGCCGATGACCTGGTTGACGGGCGCAAACGGGCTGCCGCCGGAGCCGTCGCCCGACGCGGCGTTGGCGCCCTGCGCGCCCTGCGGCACCGCGTCAGTGATGATGATGCGGATCACGCGTTGCACAACATTGGGCGTGCCTTCGTCATCCTGGAAGTCGATGGTGAAGTCGTAGTTGCCTGGTGTATTGCTGGCGGTCACAGTACCGGTCCAGGAGATAGTAAGCGCGGCTCCAGCAGTGCCCGATTGCGGGGCGGAGGGCGGTGTAACGCCGGCAGGTGTTCCGGGGTTGGGCGTAACAGAGTTCAGGGTCAGTGTCTGGTTGCCTGTAGGATTGTCGGCGTCTGTAAGGTCGATGTCGGCGTTGGCGAGTGCAGCACCCGGAGCGATGGTAAGCTCAAAATCGATGCCGCCCGTGCCGCTGGCCTGGAATGCAGAGCCGGTAGTCGGAGCTGCCGTAGGTGCGGTCTGCGCAGCCACAGCACTGGCCAGCATCGCGACCAAAACAACGAGTACGCTCTGAATAACCCGCATGATCTCCCCCGCATCTGGTCTTTATGACGACGCGCCCCGCGGCCTGTCCGCGGGCCGATCCAGCTTTCGAATCAAATCTGCAGTTTCCTTTGAGCGGCAAAAGCCTATCGCCGACTGTCACTAATCGCAAGCTCTTGCTTTGTAGCACTTTCGAACCAGCACCCGGTGTTGCTTCCGCAACGCCACGGAGACAACCACGGGTATGTCAGTGCAGTGGTCTTCCGCCCTTTGCCACCACGAAATTCATTGAGTGATTCATGGCATGGAGCGTCCAGCTGTTCAGTGCCGGGCGCAACTGGGATTGGCTGGAGAGTGTGGGTGGGCCCGGCAATCCTGTCGGGCCTGCCAGGCGATCCCACACCGAAACTGTCGCGCCGAAAAACGACGCGACCGCCGACAGGATTGTCGGCGCTACCCAACCAACCGCCATCACTACGCCGCGCGTTTCTGGCGGCCGATGCCCGGGTGCAGCTTGTTGATGATGCGCGCCAGCAGGCTGGAGGCCTGCAGGCCCACACGCATCAGCGTCACCACAGGATCGGCGCCCCGGCGCGGGCGCTTCTGCGCGGGGACGTCCGACGCCTCAGGACGCGCCATCACAATCTGCGCGGCCTCCTGCCTCCAGGTTTCCGGCACCTGCTGCAGGGCGGCGTCCGTGGTGCGCACCACGTTGTGAACCAGGCGGGCCGCGTCGGCCAGCATGCGCATCGCCTCCGGTTCGCTGAGCGCGGCGGCCTCGGCCACCAGCGCGCGAGCCTGCTCGAGCTGTTCGGCGGTTTCGTTGGCCGGCAGGCTGATCTCAGGGGCGGGAGTTTCGCTGCCGCCCGCGTCGGGCATCTGCTCCGCCCTGCGCGCTTCTTTCATGCGCTGTTTCAGGGCCTTCAGGCGGGCTTTGCGTTGTGCACGGTTCATCGCTCTCTCCTTCGTTAGTTGGACCCGAGAGATCGTAACAGTGCCCGCGACATTCCACGGGGCCGACGAAGGTGGAACGCCGGATAGCAAGACAAAACGCCAGGTCGCCAGGGAGCGCCACGGACCGGGACTGATTCGCATGCCTCGCGGTCGATCGCCCTTCCCACCGGAGCCGCCGCTCCGCGGCTCATGCACATTGACGAACCGGTACCCCCGGCTGCGCTGCGCTGCGCCGGGGGCTATCCGGAGAGACGCCGGCTGAACTGCAAGACTCGGGTAGAACTTATGAGCGGGGGTCGCGGGCGCGTTTGCCTCAGACCGAAACGACCGGCAGGCGATCGCTGCTTCCGATGCGCCAGCGGCGCTTGAGCGCCAGGGTGACTTTGTCAGTCAACTCGCTGAGTCGGAAGTTCCCTTCAAACACATGGAACACGCCGAGCTTTTTGAACTGCTCCTGCTCCCATTCGCTGACGTCGCGCACGATCAGGATTACCGGCGCGTCGGCCTCGGCCATCAGGTCAGCCAGGCCGTAGATGCCCGCGGCGCCGAAGCGCTCAAAGTCGGCGATCACGACGTGGGGGCGCTTCTTGCGCGCGAAGTCCAGGGCTTCGTGGGCGTGCTCGAAGCGTTCGAGCCTTACCTGCGTGGCTTCCGCCAGCGGCTGGGCGACCAGGGCCGCCTGCTTCTCGCTGGCCAGGATAAGCCCGAGCCTCAGGTGAACGTAGGACCCTTTCAAACCCAGCACCTCTCAAGCCCCGAAGAAGTGGAGCACGCTAGGAAGCTGTGCCCGATGTGACAATAAAAATCGCCATGACTGAGTGGTCAATTTTCAGAGCCGAAACCCCGTACTCCAAGGGCTTTTTGAGCCTTTTGATGTTTGCCGTTGCAGCGATTACCCGCAGTGGTTGCCTTCCAGCAGCGCAGGGTCCACCCCCGCCGGCACGTGCAGGCGCGCGAGGCCGCCTTCGCTGGTTTCACGATAGCGCTCCTGCAGGTCTTCGCCGGTGGCCTTCATCGTCTTCACGACCGTGTCGAAGGGGATCTCGTGTTCGCCGTCGCTGAGCAGGGCGTAGTCGGCGCAGTCCACGGCGCGCATGGCGCCCACGGCGTTGCGCTCGATGCAGGGTATCTGCACCAGCCCGGCCACCGGGTCGCAGGTTAACCCGAGATGGTGCTCGATGCCCATTTCCGCCGCGTACTCGATCTGCGCCGGGCTGCCGCCCATCAGCTGCGCGGCCGCCGCCGCCGCCATGCTGCAGGCGGTGCCGACTTCGCCCTGGCAGCCTACCGCCGCGCCGCTGATGCTGGCGTTGGTCTTGACCAGGTTGCCGACCAGACCGGCCGTGGCCATGGCGCGCAGGATTTTGCGGTCGTCCAGGTTCAGCACTTCCTTTAAGTAGCGCAGCACCGCGGGCAGCACGCCGCAGGCGCCGCAGGTGGGCGCTGTCACCACCGTGCCGCCGCTGGCGTTCTCTTCGCTGACCGCCAGCGCGTAGGCGGTCAACAGGCCGGTGCGCTGCAGTGGGCCGGGGCGGCCCTTGGCCTGCTCATAGTGGCGATGCGCCTTGCGGCGCAGCTTCAGGCTGCCGGGCAGCACGCCGTGGGCCTCAAGGCCGCGCTCGATGGCCTCCTGCATCTTTTTCCAGCATTCGGCCAGGTAGTCCCAGATGCCGGGGCCTTCGCGTTCTTCCACCAGCTTCCAGAGCGGCATGTTGGTCTCGCGCGCCCATTGCAGGAACTCTTTCATGCTGCGGCGCACGTACAGGTCCGGTGGGGGAGCGCTGCCCTCTTCCTGCAGGGCGCCGCCGCCGACGCTGTAGACCTGCCACTGGGCCACGCGCTCTCCGGCGTTGTTAAAGGCTTCCCACAGCATCCCGTTCGGATGCAGCGGCAGGCGCTCACGCGCCTTCCAGTCGATCTTGAAGTCACGGCCGTTGAACACCTGCTGGATGGCGACGTCGGTCAGGTGGCCCTTGCCGGTGGCGGCGAGGCTGGCGTACAGGCCGACGCGCCAGGAGGCGGCGTCTTGTGTGCGCTGCAGGAAGATCTCGGCGGCGCGCTTGGGGCCCATGGTGTGGCTGGCGGAGGGGCCTGCGCCGATGCGGTAGAGCTCGCGAAGTGATTCCATGGTGGGGACTGTCCCCGAAGTCGGGGTCTGTCCCCGTCTTCGGAACGCCTAAGGGTTCTCGAATGCAGGGACTGCCCGCGGCGCGAGCAGTCCCTTTCCGGGATCAGAACGGTACGTTTGCGCGCCCCGCCGTCTATGGGGCGACAAGCACCATGACCTGGCTGGGGGCGATCTGCGCGCCGGCGGGCATATTGGCGTTCGTGCCGTTGTGTGAGGTGATGCTGGTAATGTGGCAAACGCCCTTGCCCTCGAACTTCACCTTCATGCTGCCCTTCTTGAAGATCACCTCGCCCTTGAACTTGTTGCTGATCATGCCGCCCAGGGTTCCGGCCTCGTCGCCCGAGGACATGGGGATCTTGGTGTTCAGCAGGATGGCGGGCTGGTTCTCGATCTTGATCTTGGTCGAAACGCCGCTGCCGGCCTGCATCACCATGCCCATGTTGGGAAAGGGCGTCGGTACGGGCGGTGCGGGCGGCGCGGGCACCTTGCACACGTCGGGCACACCCAGGCAGTTGCCGGCCATTTTGGTCGATGCTGGAAACATGTCGTCCTCGCTGTCAGTTGCGTGAGCGAACTTGCGGCCTAGCCCAGGTGAATGCGTTCGCCGTTCACCCGTACTTCCTTCTTTGCTTTCAGCAGGTGGCGCTCGGCGCGTTCGATGTTCGCGCCCTCGACGCTGACCTTGCGGCGCCCGGCCTTCAGGCTGGCCAGGTCTTTCACCCAGCGCACCGCGTTGTGCACTTTCTCGCTGAGGGTGCGGGCGACCACTTCCCACTTGCCGGCCGTGACTTTGGCTTCCGGGGCCTGCAGCTCGATGCGCTCGCCGCTGCTGAACTGGAAGGCGCCCTTGGCGTGCATGTGCACGTTGGCGGGGAAGTGCAGCTTCATGTCACCTGTAGTCTGCAACACGCCGATCACGTAGGCGGGCTCTTCGCCGATCACCAGCACCACGTCGCCCTGCCCCGGCGCGTAGGGGAAGGCCAGGGCGTTGAGTGCTTCCACTTCGTGGCCGTCGCGCAGCACGCGCAGGCGCGCGCCCTGGGTCTGCAGCACGGTTGCGGGGCCCGGCTTCACGCTTTGCATGGTCTCGATCATGGCTGGTCTCCTGTCTACTTGGGCTTCCAGTTTTCGGCCTCTAGCTTGTCGGCATCGGTGCGTTTGACCTGCTTCAGGTTGGCCTTGTCCCAGCGCGCGCCGTCTTCCAGGGCGCCGTGCAGGTCCGCCCCCAGCAGGTCGGCGCCGCTGAAGTCGGCCAGTTGCAGGTTGGCGTGTATGAACATGGCGTAGTGGGCGACGGCCTTGTTGAACTTCGCCTGCCGCGCGTTCAGCTTATCGAGGAACGTCTCGCGGATGTCCGCGCCGTCGAACAGCGCGCCTTCGGCGTTGGCGCCGGGGAACGCAGCCATGTGCAGGTTCGCGCCCGAGAACACGGCGCCGGCGGCGTTCGCGTTCTCGAAGCTGGCGCCCACCAGCTTGGCGCCGCGGAAGTTGGTCTTCTCCAGCTTCGCGGCCTTGAAGGCGGCCTGGGTCAGGTCGCCGCCCGCGAAGTTGACGCCGGCCAGGTCGGCCTCTTCGAAGTCGCACAACGGGAAGCTGGCGCCCTCGAGGTTCAGGCCGTTCAGGTTGGCCTTGCGCAACTCGCACTGGCTGAAGTTGCCGCCCGCGATGCCCACTTCGCGCAGGTCGGTTTCGGCCAGGCTGACGCCCTTCAGCGCGGCACCCCGGAACGACGCGCCAGCCAGCTTCGCCTCGGACAGCACGGTTTCATCCAGCTGCGCGTCGTTAAAACGCGCGCCGGTCAGGTCGGCCTGGATGAAGGTGGCGGCCTTCAGGTTCGCGCCGCTGAAGTCGGCGTTGGCGGCGTCGGCCTGGGCGAAGTCGCAGCCTTCCAGGTTGGCGCCCTTGAAGCGCGCGCCCTTCAGCCTTGAGCCGGCGAAGTCCGCCTCGTGCAGGTCGAGGCCGCTGAAGTCGAAGCCTTCCAACTCCAGTTCATCGAACAGCGCGCCGTGCAGCGTGGCGTCGCGCAGCACGAAACCCTTTACCGTGGCGCCGGTGAAAATCGCGCCCGACAGGTCGCAGCCGCTGAAATCCTGGCCCGCCAGGTCGCAGCCGTCGAAGGCGGCACCGGGCAGGGGGCAGCCCGCCAGCTTCGCGCCGGCCAGCTTCGCCTCGGTGAACAGGCAGTGGGGGAACTCGCCGCCCGTGAGCTCGACGCCCGCGAGGTCGGTGTTGCTGAAATCCGCCCCTTCGGCCTTCACATCCTTCAGCTTCGCACCCGACAGGTTCGCGCGCACGAAGGCGCTGCCGGCGATGTCACGGCCGGAGAAATCCACGCCCGCCAGGTTGGCGTCGCGGAACGAGGCGTGCACGACGGCGGGCAGGCCGGAAACACCGGCCAGGTCCGCGTTGTCGGCCAGCACGCCTTCCAGCAGCGAGCCCTCGAAGTTGGCTTGCTTCAGGTCTGCGTAGGCCAGCAGGGCGCCGGTCAGGTCCGCGCGGCTGAAGTTCGCGCCCTCGAGTGCGGCCTTGATCAGCGAGGCATCGCGCAGCTTGGCGCCGCTGAAGTCCGTGCCCGAAAGGTCAGCGCCGTCGAAGCCCGCGCCCTCGGCGTTGCAATCGGCCAGTTTCGCGGCGGCCAGGTTGGCGCCGTTCAGCATGCAGTTGCCCAGGTTGGCGTCGCGCAGGTCGGCGCGCTGCAGCGAGGCAAACGCCGCGCCCGCCTCGGACAGGTTGGCGCGCAGCAGGCTGGCGCCGTCGAGCCTGCAGGCCGGGTCGATGATCGCGCCGGACAGGTTCGCGTCATCCAGCTTCGCCTGGGTGAAGTCGCAATTGCTGGCACGCAGGCCCGACAGGTCCGCGCCCGCCAGGTTGGCGCCCGCCAGGCGCACGCCCACCAGGGTCAGGCCCGCGAGGTTCAGGCCGTGCAGGTCGGCGCCGCCGAGGTCGCCGCCCTCGAGCAGGCAATCCTGCAGGGGCTCACCGGCTTTGGCTTTCTGCAGCAGCTGTTGTTGGGTCAGGGGTGTCATCAGGCCAGCTTCGTCATTTTCAGGTTGGCGCCCGCGAAGTCAGCGCCTTCGGTTTTCGCGTCCAGGAACTCGGCTTCGTAGAAATTGCTGGCAACCAGCGAGGCGTTGCTGAGGTCGGCGGCCTCCAGCTGCGCCTGGAAGAAGTTGGCATTGCCGGCTTCGGCCTTGGCCAGCTTGGCCTTGCGCAGCATGCTGCCGGCCAGGTCGGCGCCGTACAGCTTGGCGCCGGTCAGGTCGCTGAACATGAACTGGGCGGCCTTCAGGTTGGCGCCACGGAAGTCGGCCTCAATCAGCGTGCTGCGCTCGAACACGCAACCCTCGGCCTGCGCCTTCTGGAAGTTCGCGCCCGTGAAGTCCGAAGCCTCGCCACCGCGGAAGCCGGCCAGTTGTGCGGCCTCGAAATTCGCGCCGGCGCCCAGCACGCCGTCAAAGGCGGCGTCCTTGAGCTGCGCGCCGCTGAAGTCGGCCTGCTCGAGCGTGGCGTTGCTGAACACGGCCTCGGCAAGCGCGGCGCCCTTGAAGCTGGCGCCCGCGGCCTTCAGGCCGAGCATCAGCACCGATGCGCCCTGGGCGCCGTCGAAGCTCGCGTTCGGCGCCTGGGCGTTGATCAGCACGGCTTCGTTCAGGATCGCGCCGGTCAGCTTCGCGCCGGCCAGGTTGGCGCCGGTGAGGTCGGCCTCGGACAGGTCGGCCTCGGACAGGTCCGCGCCTTCCAGGTTGGCGTCCATCAGGGACGCGCCGTTCAGCTTCGCGCCCGCCAGCTTCGCGCCGGCCAGGTTGGCGCCGTTGAAGTAGGTGTCGCGCAGGTCGGCGCCGCTCAGGTCTTCGCCCGATGCGTCCGCGCCGCTGAAGTCGCCGCCGCCGGCCTCGCCGGATTTCAGCATGGCGCTCAGGCCGGTCTTGTCGGCGGGCGGCTGCGGCACCGGCTTGTCCAGCGCCTTGATGGCTTTGGCCAGCTCCGGGTCCTTGCGCGGGTCCAGCGCGGCCGGGCTGAAGTCGGAGCCCTTGACCGCGTCCTTGGCAACCTGGCCGCTCATGTACTTGTTGACCAGGGCCTCGAGGCTGGAGACCTCGGCCTTGGCGCCGCCGATCAGTTTTTTGGCCTCATCGGCGCCCAGCTGTTTCTGCACCTGGGCGAAGACGGCGCGTTCCTGCTCGAGGGCGAGCTGCTCGGCGCGCTTGATCTGGTCTTCGACGATCTTGATCTTCTGCTCGCGCGGGACTTCGGGCTCTTCGGCTTCCTCGACTTCGGCCTCTTCGCCGGGCTCCTCGAACAGGGGCAGCAGCTGCTCCAGCTCGCGGTTTTCGCCGAGCGGTTCCTGGGCGATCAGGATTTCGCGGCACTCTTCCCAATCGGAGTCGCTTACGTTCGCGACGCCGCGCCAGGTCAGGATCAGCTCAAGCTTCTCGGCGTCCACGTACAGGGTGTCGAGGTTCATGGGCACTTCGCGCACGGCGGCCGGCTCGCCCTCGCGCAGCAGCACGCGCACGCGCAGGCCGGGCAGCCGGGTGGTGAGCCGCGCATGCTGCGGGTGCATGTTCAGCAGCTCGATTTCCTCGTCGCCGCGCAGGAAGCCTTCCAGCTGCTGGTCTTCGGGGGCCGCGTTGAAGTGCGTCCAGTCGAAGTCCTTGGGGAAGGCCGGCCAGCGCTCTTTCAGCCACTTCTTGTCGCAGGTGCCGAGCTTGCTGTTGCGCTGCTTCCAGGTGCGGTCAATGGGGCCGAAGCCGGCGGGCGTGGGCTGGTTGCCGGGGCTCTTGATCAGCTCGTCGGGATACTCGACGTTCGGCAGCAGGCCGTCCTTGCGGCCCTTGCCGGCCGGGTTTAATGCGAACTTCTCGCCGCCGAAGGCATTGCCCCAGGTCAGCTCCACGCGGGTGAACAGCTCGGGCTCGCTCATCTTGCTGAAGACCAGGCCCTTCTCCCAATGGCGGTTGCCGATCACCGCCAGCTCTTTCTGCCAATCACCGACACGGAAGCGCACGTTGCAGGCCGTCAGGCCCTTCTGGCCCGGGGTGTGGCACACGGCGCGCAGCAGCAGGTCGGCCCTGGGCTTGAACTGGGCCAGGTCGGCGGCGTACAGGCACTCCGGGCGCGCGGCGGCGCTGGGCACGTCGCCCTCGAGGTCCGGCTGCTTGTCCAGCGGCTCGACGATGCCGCCCGGCACGATGCGGAAGCCGGCCTTCACGGTCAGCGTGGCCGTGTGGGCCGGGAAGTTGACCCGGCCCATCAGGGGCGCGAAGGCATAGGGCGTGCGGTTGCGGATCTCCACGGCTGCTTCCTTACTTGTACTGTCCGCCCGGCGTGCCCTTGCAGTTCAAGGAGCCGGTAGCCTTGACCTCGATGCTGGCGGCCTTCAGGCGCGCCAGGCTGCTGTTCATGGTCTGGCGCGAGCCGCCGTTCTGCAGCTTGATGCCGGCCGGCGTCAGCTCGATCTTGCTGCCGCCGCACTTGAGCGTGAGCTTGGTGCCGGCCTCGATCATGACCGTGCCCGCGGAATCCAGGTTGATGGCGGTCAGCGCCTTCTGCTCGATCTTCGACTTGATGAACAGGCCCCACACGTCGGAGCCGATGGTGAAGCTCTTGCTCTTGTCGTACTTCAGGCTGGCGCCCCAGGTGGCCGCGATGCCGTCGCCGCGCACGCAGCTGGCCGACAGGGCGTAGGCCACCTTGGCCTCGGCGCCCACCTGTGCCGTGGCCGTGGCGCCCACGCTGGTGGCAACCTTGGCGGCCGCGTTGAAGGTGAACCAGTCGCCGTAGGTATAGGCCGCGCTGTGGCCGGAGACTTTCCAGTTGCTGGTGCCGTCCACGGTTTCCTGCTTGGTGCCGGCGATGTGGATGACGGCGTTGCCGCCGCACTCCTGGT
Source organism: Planctomycetota bacterium (assembly GCA_022071975.1). Lineage (GTDB taxonomy): Bacteria > Planctomycetota > UBA8742 > UBA2392 > UBA2392 > JACKID01. The sequence goes on along the minus strand of JAJVIO010000014.1, from coordinate 9,347 downwards.
TGAAGTTGGCGGAGCTCTCGATGTTGACGTTGGAACCGGTGGAGAACAGGTTCAGCTCGCCGCTGGTGGAGATATAGACGCCGTCTGAGGACGTGGCCTTGGCGCCCGAGGACTCTCCCTGGCTCTTGCCCATGCGGATGATCGCGCCCGTCACGTTGCACTTGATCGAGATCGCTTCGCTGCCGCCGGTGGCGTCCATCTTGATCGAGTTTTTCTGGTCGGTGGTGAAGATCTTGATGCCGCCGGCGCCCTGGGTGTCGTCCAGGATCACCTCGTGGCCGGCCGGCGTGTGCAGGCGGTTTTCGACCACGTTGTTGTTGTTGACCACCGATGTGTTCTTCTCGTTGAAGATGCTGGCCGAGATGATGGGGCGGTCCGGGTCGCCGTCTACGTGGGTGATCAGCACCTCGGCGCCCTTCAGCAGCGGGAAGTGCATGCCCTGGCCGGGGCCGGCGTAGTTCTCGGCCTTGCGCACCCAGCGCGAGGCGCTGCCGGCCTGGGAGTCGCCGCGGTCGAGCGGCAGCTTGACCTTGTAGCGCCCCTTGTCGTCGATCTGGGCGTAGGGGGTGGAGTCGTCGCCGCCGTCGATGATGCCGTGCATCACGCCCTTGATGCTGGGCCAGGGCGTGCTGCTGGCGGGGCGGAACTGCTTGTTCTTGGGGATGGCCAGGAAGCTGTTCTCGTATGTTGCGCCCGAGGCCTGGCCGCTGTCCAGCGAGATGGACTGGCTGGCGGCGTGGGAAACCTCGACCAGCAGGTACTCCTGGTTGAACTCCTTGACGAAGTGCTCTTTCAGCTCGAACACCATGCCGGCGCGGAAGCCGCGCACATCCGAGCTGCCGCGGAACAGCTTCTCGCGCGAGTTGATTTCCTCGGCGCGCACCTTGGCCAGCTTCTTGCCCTGGTCGGTGGTCTGGTAGTGGTTGTTGTATTCGTAGACGGTGCCTTTGCCGTCCTTGCTGACCTGCTCGGTGCACTCCAGCCGGGTGTCGGGGTCGCGCCAGTTGTAGTCGTTCAGCACCACTTCCTTGGGCAGCTGGTTGACGGTGCAGGACAGCAGGCTGACGACTTCCTCCTTGAACCAGTCGTCGCCGGCTTCCTCCGAGTCGCCGCCCTCGACGCGGCCCTTGCCCGAGGTGCGGGGGCGGTAGGCGTAGGCCTCGTTGCTCTGCAGCGCGCCGTAGCCTTCAGGCGTGTCGGCCAGCACCAGCTTCTCGTGGGATTCGTCCTGGACGAAGTAGTAGAAAATGCCCTCGTGCTCGAGCCAGCGGTGGATGAAGTCGAGGTCAGACTCCTCGTACTGCACGATGTACTCGCGCTTGTCGTAGCTGCCGAGCTTGCCGGTGTCGATCTCGACCTCGTGGTCGTCGCAGATCTGCTTGACCATGTCGGGCACGGTGATGTCCTGGAAGATGCGGCTCTGGTGGGCCAGCGCCAGGCGCTTCAGCTTGGGCACCAGCACGGCGCGGTACTTCACCAGGGCCATCTCTTTGCCCACCTGCTCGAAGCTTTCGATCACGCCGTGGATCTTGAGCGTGGTGCTGGCGCGCTTGCCGCTGCCGGCCAGCTGCACGCCCTGCTTGATGCCGATCCAGGCGGGCTCCTTGATCAGCTTGGCAAGGTCGATGTCGGCCTTCTCCGAGACGAGCTCGAGGTGGAATTCGTAGGGCTTGTTGATGGCTTCAGTGCCGGCAAGCGCGCTCACCATCAGGTCGCCGTCGTCAACGGCGTCCGAGTGGAACTGCATCACCTGGCTGATCGCGATCTCTGGCATGGCTCGGTCCTCTTTTCATTCCCGTCGTGAGCGACGTCGGGTCGAAACTCTTCAGGCAAAGTCGAACGAGAACAACCCGTTGTCGGCGATGCCGATGCTCAGCCGCGCCGGCAGGTCGCCCTCGCTCATTTTCTGCAGCAACTGCGTGCTCATCTGCGGCAGCAGCGAGCCGCGGATGATGTGGTCGATGTTGCGCGCACCCGTCTCCACTTCCGTGCAGCGCGCGGCGATGGCGTCCGTCACCGTGGGCGCGAACACCAGCTCCATGTGGTGCGTGTCGTGCAGCTGGCGCCTGATCTTGTTCAGCTTCAGGTCGGTGATCATCTTCATCGCCGACTGGTCGATCGTGTAGAACGGCAGGATGCTCATGCGCGCCAGCAGCGCCGGCTTGAAGTGCGCGCTCAGCTGCGGGCGGATCATGCCTACCAGCTCGTCCATGTCCGGCCGGTCGCCGTCGCTGCAGGCCTCTGTGATGATGTCCGTGGCGAGGTTGCTGGTCAGGAAGATCACGGTGTTCTTGAAGTCGATTTCGCGGCCTTCGCCGTCGTTGAGCATGCCCTTGTCGAACACCTGGTAGAACAGGTTCATCACCTCTAGGTCGGCCTTCTCGACTTCGTCCAGCAGCACCACGCTGTAGGGGCGCTGGCGCACGGCTTCGGTCAGCTGGCCGCCTTCGCCGTAGCCGACGTAACCGGGCGGGCTGCCGATCAGGCGGCTTACGGTGTGCTTTTCCTGGTACTCGGACATGTTGATGGTGGTCATGAAGCGCTCGCCGCCGAAAAGCAGGTCGGCCACGGCCAGCGCGGTCTCGGTCTTGCCGACGCCGCTGGGGCCGACGAACAGGAACACGCCGATCGGCGCGTGCGGGTTGCCCAGGCCCGCCTTGTTGGCGCGGATGCCGGTGGCGATGGCCTTCATCACGTGGTCCTGGCCCTTTACACGCTTGGTCAGCTCGCCTTCCATGGTCAGCAGCTGCGCGGCCTGGTCCTTGACCATGTTGCCGACGGGGATGCCGGTCCAGTCGCCGACCACCTTGGCCACCACCTCGCTGGTGACTTCCACGGGAACCAGCGGGTCGGTGCCCTGCATGGCGCGCAGGGCGTTGAGTTCCTTATCGAACATCTGCTTGAGAGCGTCGTGGTCGTCGGGCAGCTGGATCGCGGGCTCTTCGGGCTTCGCTTCCTTTGCGCTTTCCGGACCGCGCGCTTGCGCTTGCGGCTCTTGTTTCGCATTGCCCCCGGGCTTACGGCCGGGGCTCCCTGCTGCTTCCACTGTTTCACCCGCGGCCCTGGCGGCGAGCTCGTTCAGCTTGGTGCGGATGGCGATTACCTTGTGAGCGGCGTCGCGCTCTTTCAGCCAGCGCTCGGTCAGGGCCTTGGCCTTGTCGCGCGTGGCGGCGATGCGCTGGTCGATTTCCTTCATCAGCTCCGGGTCGGCGATGCCGCCGGTTTCCTGGTCGCGCTTCAGCGCGTTCAGTGTGCGCAGGTCGGTCTCCACGCTGCGCTCCAGGTCCTGCAGCTCGGCGGGCTTGCTGATCAGCGCCACCTTCACGCGCGCGGCGGCGGTGTCGATCAGGTCGATGCCCTTGTCCGGCTGCTGTCGCCCCGCGATGTAGCGCGAGCCGAGCTGCGCCGCGGCCACCATGGCCTCGTCGCGGATCACCACCCTGTGGGCTTTCTCGTAGCTGGCGCGCAGGCCGCGCAACATGGTGGTGGCGAGCTCTGGCCCGGGCTCATCCAGCTTCACCAGCTGGAAGCGGCGGGCCAGCGCCGCGTCTTTTTCGAAGTACTTCTTGTATTCGGACCAGGTGGTGGCGGCCACGGTGCGCAATTCGCCGCGCGCCAGGGCCGGCTTCAGCAACTGGCCCGCGTCGCCGGTGCCGGCGGCGCCGCCCGCGCCGATCAGCGTATGCGCTTCATCAATGAAGAGAATCAGCGGCTTGGGGCTGGCCTTGATCTCGTCGATCACGCCCTTCAGGCGCTTCTCGAACTCGCCCTTCACGCTCGCGCCCGCCTGCAGCAGGCCGATGTCGAGGCCCACGATATCGCAGTTCTGCAGCACCTCGGGAACGTCGCCCTGCACGATGCGCATCGCCAGGCCTTCCACCACGGCGCTCTTGCCCACGCCCGGCTCGCCGACGCAGATCGGGTTGTTTTTGCGGCGCCGCGCCAGGATGTCGATCATCTGGCGGATCTCGTGGTCGCGGCCGAACACCGGGTCAAGCTCGCCGGCGCGGGCGCGCTCGGTGAAGTTCTGGCAGAAGCGCTGCAGGGCAGTGCCTTCGCGGCTGGGCTCGGCGCCGGGCATGCCGCCCGGGCTGGCGGCCACGCCCGCGGCGGCGGCCGTTTCGCGCGAGGCGCTGAGGATCTCGGACAGGTTCTTGGCCAGTTCCGCCTGCGGGACCTCGGTGACCAGGTCGATGTACTCGCCCGAGGCGAGGCGCGCCGGGTTGGCCAGCAGGGCCTGCAGCAGGTTGGCGGAGCGGATCTCGGCCTGGTTGTGCTCGATGCTCGCGATCAGCCAGGCGTTCTGGAACCAGGTGGTCAGCAGCGGGCTGAACACCGGGCGCCCGGCGTTGCCGGTCTTGAGGTTGTCGAGGTCGCGGGTCAGCGCCTTGTTGACGCGGCCGGGGTCGATCTCGAATTTCTGCAGCGCCTGCTGGATGTCGGCGTTGGGATCCTCCAGCAGCGCCTGCAGCAGATGCTCAACCGTGACCTCGTAGTTGGTGCGTGAGACGCAGTTGCCCGCCGCGGCTTCCAGCGCGCGGGTGCAGAAGCGGTTCAGGCGGCCAACCAGACGTTTGAGATCAACCTCGACCATGTTTCCATCCTTTGAACTTGAAGGTGACAGTGCGGTCCTCTGATGCGTTTTCGCCCAGCCAGCTGGACCAGCCCAGGCGCGTGTGGTTGCTCGAGAGCTGCGCGCGTTTCATGGTTTCGCCGCGCAGCAGCAGGGTGACTTCATAGGTGAGGCAGTCGCCGTTGAACAGGTCCGTCAGCTCGCGCAGCTGCGCGATGTTGCGGCCGTCGGGCAGGAACTCTACCCAGGTGTCGAAGTCCATGGGCCCGAGGTTGATGCCGAAATTCCCGGCGCAGTCATACACCTTTGAGCCAAGGCTGACGTCACGGCCCAGCGCGCTGTTGCGCACGCCCAGGCGGTTCAACTCGCCGTGGCTGATGTCGAGCCAGCGCCCGCGGCACTGGTCGATTTCGACCTGCACCTCAGGGAAATGCTCGCCCAGCAGAGCATTCAGGCTGGCGGCGCTGCGCGGCTGCTGGGTCAGCAGGCCGGCGTAGGCCAGCAGGCGCCCGGGGCGGGTGCTTTCGTCTTCGGGCAGCAGCTCGGCGGCGGCGCCGACCATGGTGAGCAGGCGGCTTGAGTAGTAGTCGCTGCCGCCGGCGTCGTACTGCACGGTGTGGCGGTACTTTTCCCAGACGCGGAACAGCAGGCTGAACAGGCGGTGATGAAACAGGTCCAGGAAGCCGCGCAGCAGGCTGTCTTCGTTCTCGAGCCGGATCAGGTCTTCTGTGTAAAAGCTGGGCAGCGGGCTGCTTGCCCCGTACAGGCCCATGAAGGTGACATCCAGCCGGATGCGCTCGCTGCCGTCCGGCTGCTCGAGCTTCTCTACGCGGGCGATGTCGGCGGGCGGGAAGGTCAGGCTGAGCAGCGGGCGGATGCGCACGCGCTCATGCTCCGGCGGGCCCTGGTGGCCGAGCTTGGGCGCGTCACGGTGCAGGCCGTGAAGCATGCGGATCGCTTCATAGAACGAGAACTGGTTCCCGTCCTGGAGCAGCTCCGTTACAGGATGGCGCGTTTGCCAATCCGTGCCGGCCATTGGAACACCTCTCCCCGTTTCGCGCCCTTCACCTTGAGCCTGCTGAAAGCGTTCAGCGACACGTATTGCGCGAAAAATTCGTTCAGCACGCTGCCCAGCAGGAAGGTTTCGCCTTCGCCGCCCAGCAGCTCTTCGTCTACGTTCAATTCGACGTCCAGGCCGCGCACCGGCATGCCGTCCACCAGCATCGAGCTCGGCACGCCGTGGGCGCCCTTGATGCCGTCCAGCAGCCTGGCGTGGGCCTGCTCGGTCTGGCGGTCAATGCGGGCCCTGAAGTTATAGAGTCCGATCACGCTGCGCAGCGCCTCGGCGCTCAGCAGCGACATGTAGTTCAGCGACAGGTGCGCGATCAGCCGCCAGTGCAGGTCGCCGCTCAGGGGCGGCGGCACGCTGGCGGTGGGGCGCGAGATGTTGCGGTACTTCGCGAACAGCGGCGCGTTGCCGGTTTTCACCGACACGTCGCCCGCGTCCAGCCGGCTGGGCAGCTGCGCGTTGGTGCAGGTGAGGTCGAGCGTCACCGTCTCGATGTTCGGCCGGGCCGCGGGGTCTTCCGGGTCCAGGAAGGTGATCAGCATTTCGCTGCCGGTGCCGGCCACGGCCTCGCGGCGGCGCGCGTGATAGAACAGCTCGTCGCGGCGCCCGCTGCGCGCCAGGCGGAACTGCGGGTTGAAGACGCGCTCCTGCGCCGTGCCCACCTCAAGGCCGTACACGCGGTCGATCGAGTGCACTTCGTAATGGCGCGGGTCGTCGCCCATGGGGCGCACGGCGTACTCGGTGCGGCCGCGCTGGAGGCGGACCGGGTCGGCGTCGTGCTTGAACAGGTTCACGGCGGGCACGCAGTTCAGCTGCAGGTTGGCGCGGCTGACGGGCGGCATGTTGTCCGGCAGGCGTGCAAACTCGAAATCTATGGTGAAGCGGCTTTCCAGGCCGAAGTTCGCCGTGCCGTCCAGGCGCTCGAGATCAATGAACATGAACTTGGCCGGCGCGGTGAAGTACTCCTGCAGCAGGCGGAAGCCGGGGAAGCTGGGTCCGGGGCCGCCCAGCAGGGCCTCGTCTTCGCGGAAGCCGACGGCGCGGATCGCGGAAGCCGGCAGCTCGTAGCGCGCGCTGTCATCACCCTTGCTGACCACCACGCGGCGCACGTGGCGCAGCAGCGAGACGTACAGGGCGCGGGTCACAGCGGGCTCGCCGGCCAGGTGCAGGCGCAGGGTTTTGAGGCCGGCGCGCCCCAGGCCCAGCTTGTCGGGCACCTTGAGCTGCAGGCGCAGGCGGGCCGGGGCCTCACGGCGCAGCTGGACCTCGGTGAGTTCGAGCGGCAGCAGGTCGAGCGCGCTGCTGGTGCGGAAGCGGCAGCGGGTGCCGTCCACGGGCACGGAGTCGATCTCGATGCCGGCGGGCAGGGTTTTGAGCTCGGCGGTGTCGCGGTTGGCGTGCTCGAACTGCATGATGGTGGTGCTGGGGATCGGTCGCAGGTAATGCGGCCAGAGCATCTCGGTCAGCGAGTGCGTGAACTCGGGCAGCTCGTCATCCAGTTTCTGGCGCAGCTTGGCGGCCAGGAACGCGAAACCTTCCAGCATGCGCTCGACGTCCGGGTCGCTGCCCGGCTCGGCGAGGAAGCGCGCGGCCTCGGGATTCGCGGCGGAAAACTCGCGCCCCATGTCGCGCAGGAAAACCAACTCGTCCTGGTAGTACTTGTTGAACACGCTGTTTCAGGATGCAGGAGGCAGGATGCAGGAAGCAGGTACTGCCTCCGAATCGTTTCCAGCTGCCTGCGTCCTGCCTCCAATCTCTTCGTTTCACAGTCCTGAGGTAGTGCAGGCTTCGCCTGCTTCCTGCCTCCTGCCGCCTGCCGCCTGGTCGCTATGCATTCAGATTCACGTGTCCTGACGGGTCCATCAGCGTGTCAAAGCTGACCTGGCGTCCTTCCTTGGTGGTGGCCAGGCGCGCGGTCACCTGGAAGCGCACGGCCAGCCGGAAGTCGTCGCTTTCGATCTGCATCACCTGCACGTCGCGCAGCCTGGGCTCGTAGCGTTCGATGCACTGGCGGATGGTCTTCTGCATCGTCGTCAGAGACTCCGGGTAGCCCTGCGCGATCTCGCTGGGCGACGGGATGCCGAAGTCCATCTGGGCCGGAGCCTGGCCCACCCGCGCGTTCAGGATGCGCTCGAGGTTGCGGAGGATCGACCGCAGTTGCGCCGTGGTGTCTTCTTCCAGGGTGCGGGCCGCGGTGCCTTCCGGGTTCTTCAACCTCTCAAACAAGGTGCGCTTCTGGAACACGGCTTTTCAGGAGGGAGGAGGCAGGAAGCAGGAGGCAGGAGAAGCAATCTGCCTCCAAGTTCTGACTCTTCCTCCAGCCTCCAGTTAAGGGACCAAGAAAGTGCAGTTGCGGTTGCTGCTTCCCGCCTCCTGCCTCCAGCAGCCGGAGAGGGGGCGGTGTTCCGCCCCCTCTCTGGCGCGGACTACGCGTCCGGGTTGCCGAAGTCGAAGGTGGTGGGCACCTGTCCGCCGGAGAGCCAGGTCCACTCGATCTGGCGGTAGGCGAAACCGACCTCTTCCATGTGCGGCATGGCGTCCGCGGCGCCTTCGCCCTGGCTGGGCATGAAGGGGCGGGCTTTCACAACGCGGCAGTCCTTGAGGAGGATGGTGAAGTACTTCTCGCTGCCACCTTCGCTCGGGTTGTCGCGCCAGAATTCGATCTCGACCTGCTTGACCTTCTTCTTCTTGGCCAGCGCTTCGAAGATCTTGGGCGAGGCCTTGTCGATTTCCTTGGTCACGCTGCAAGCGCCGTGGACGGGCTCGCCGCGACCCTTGTTCTCGCGCATGTCGAAGGGGTATTCCATGGCGTGGCTGAAGCCGCGCACGTCACACCAGTCGCCGTGGTTGGCATCCGCGCTGCTGCCCGGCATCCCGTCAATCTTCATGAACACTTTCATGCTGGCCATGTCTGATCTCCTGGTAGTTACTCAGCCTGAATCTTACAGAATGTTTGTTTTCTCGATTCCTTGCGCCCCATTGGCGACACCCAAACAATACGCCACGTAAAAAACGACGACAAGAATGAAAGAAAAATAGTTAGAACATCAAAAGTATCAAAGAATCGTACAGCCAGGAGGCAGGAGACTGGAGGCAGGAGGCAGCAAATGGACCTCCTGCAATCGATCAGTCCTCGTTGGCTCCTCCGTCTTGTTCGATTCTGCGGATCAATCCGCCGAGCATGCGTCCAATCTCCTGATACTGAGCGATGATTCCAGCCGCCAGTTCGGGTGCCAGGTAACTCTGCCGCTCAGCAATCTCGATCGCAGTTTCCACTTCCGCTGCGGAGCCATCCGCGTAGCGGAGGAACTTCATGTAGTCCGGCAGATGCTTCTTACGTCGGTACCCTTCGGCGATGTTCATGGGCACCGACTGTGCGGCCCGTCTGGTTTGCGTGGTCAGGGCATAGAGCTCTTCGCGCGGATACCGCCTCGTGACGTCGTAGATTGCATCGACGGCATCCATACCCTTCTGCCAAACCTTCAGGCCGCGAAATCCCTTCTCGTCGTTGGAGGCCACGATCGTCTCTTCCCTGCCACCTGCTAACTGCCACCTGCCAACTGCCACCTGCCACCTGCCTCCTACCTCCTGCGTCCTGCCTCCTGCGTCCTGCCTCCTGCGTCCTGCCTCCTGCTTCCTGCCTCCTGCCTCCTGCCTCCTGCCTCCTGCCTCCTGCCTCCTGCCTCCTGCCTCCTGCCTCCTGCC
>JAJVIO010000020.1:59618-83362 GCA_022071975.1 Planctomycetota bacterium | reverse complement strand
AGGCTGCGCCTCCCCTGTTTACGGATCGCCCGGTGCCGATGATGTCCCGCAGCCCGCCGTTGGCCGCCGACCCGGTCGCCTGGTCAAGGCGCTGAAAGTAGGCGTACAGCAGTTTACGCAGTGCCAGTGCGTATTCAACTTCATCCAGCTGGTTCGGGTGCTTGTACTTGTCTTCATCGGCAAAGCAGATCGAGTAACGGGTGATGTAGTCCGCGAGGTCGAAAGTCTGCGCGGCCGCGGTGTCCGAGTCGTCGTTGACCGGCTCGCAAGCGGCGGGAGCGGTGGCGGGCGTCAGGGCGCTGTTGGCCCGGGTGTAGGTCAACTGGCCTCCGGCGACGCCGAAGAAGGGCCACACACGGGCGATCTGCAACTTCACAGGCGAGTTCTCGATCCGCAGGCGGCGTCACGGCGCGGCCGTGACGCTACAGTTCTTCGCCGGTTGATTCGGTGGATTCTTCAGCGGGCGTTTCGGCCGGCGTCTCTTCCGGCGTTTCGTGGGTCATGCTGGCTTCGGGCTCGGGGAGCTTGCGGTGCTCGCGGGTGTCTTTGATGGCGAGTGCGTCCTTTTCCTCGGCGAGCGTCATGCCGAACTTCAGCTTGAGCTGCTGGAAGCCGTCGCGGATTTCCTTCACCTTGCGGATGGACTCCTCCACACTGCCCGTGGTGCGGTTCACGTAGTCGAAGAACGGGCCGAAGCTCTCGCGGATCTTTTCCACGGCCTCGCGCGCTTCCTTCTTGATCTGCTCTTCCAGCACGTTGGCGAGCGCCGCCTTCAGCTCGGTGATCTTGTTGCTGAACTCGGCCTTGATCTTGCGGCGCTGCATCGGCAGCACCAGCATCGAGCCGCCCAGCAGCGTCAGGCCCGCCAGGATGCCCGTCACGTCAATCCACGTGAAGCCCGCGGCCGTGGTCAGCGCCACCACGGCGGCGCCGGCGCCCACGCCGATCAGGCTGCCGCCGATGGCCGTGTTGATGCCGGTGGCGGCGCGCCCCATGAAGCGGCGCATCTGCTCTTCGTAGTCGAAGCCCTTGATCTTGTCCTTGGCGTCGGCGCGCACCAGGTCATAGATCTTTTCGCGGTTGTACTCGAACTTGGTGCCGACCTTGCCCACCATCCCCTCGTGCGGGCGCAGGGCGGCCTGGTCGCTGAAGTACTGCGTGGTGTCCTGCCAGACCTTCAGGTACTTCTTCATGAACCAGTCAACGGCCTTGTTCAGCGTGTCGTCGATCTTGGTCTCGTAATCCTTGATTACTTCCTCTTTGAAGCGGCCCCTGAAGCGCTCGGCCGACTTCAGCATCCCCATGTTGGTCAGCTTGACGTTGTCATCGACCCAGTTACGGCCGCGCTTTTCCATCTCGAGGATGATGTTGTCGATCTCGAGGATGAAGCGGCCGAAGTTCTCGGACATGTCCGACTCGGACTGCTCGAGCTGGCCCTTGATGTTCTCAAGCACGCGCTTGTCGTCCTTGAGGTGCGCCATGCGCGCGGTGAATGATTCGGATGCTCGGTCGCAGATGGTGATGGCGCTGTTGATGGGGCTTTCCAGCTTGAGCTGCAGCTTTTCGCCGACGGACAGCTTCTCGAACAGGAACTGCTCGAGCGCCTTGAAGCCGGATTCCTCGTACAGGGCGTCGTCGCGGGTTTCCTTGGCCTTGCGCGCCTGCTTGGCGCTGACCATGAAGATCTGCGGCTCGAAGTCGAAGAACTTCTTCACGCTGTCGGTGACGAAGTCCTTGATCTCGACCAGTTCGTGGGGTTCCTTGATGTCCTTCTTGGTGATCACGAAGATGATCTTCTTCGCCCAGCCCTCCACGATGTAGCCCAGGAACTCGCGCTCCGTCTGGCTGAAGGGCCGGTCCACGCTGGTGGTGAACAGGATCAGGTCGCAGCGGGGGATGAAGCTTTCGGTGATCTCGCCGTGGCGCTTGACGATGCTGTTGGTGCCCGGCGTATCCACGATGTTGATGTTGCGCAGGGGCTCAAAGGGCAGGTGTTTCTCGATGAGAAACTCCTCGATGATGCGCTCTTTCTCGACGTCGCCGTACTTCAGCACGTGGATCTTGTCGGTGGTAGGAATCGCGCCGACCTTGCACACCTCGGCGTTCAGCAGGCTGTTGATGAAGGTGCTCTTGCCTGCCTTCACTTCGCCCACCACCACCAGCAGGAACAGCTCTTCCAGGTGGCCGCTCAGGCCGGCGACCTGGTCGATCACCTGGTCGTCGAAATCCTGCTTGATCAGCAGGTCGCGCAGGGCCTTCAGCAGCTCGCGCTCTTCGGACATGCCCTGGGCGATTTTCTCGTCCAGGCGTTGGGTAAGGGTGTTCGGGGCTTCGGTCATGGGCACCTGGTGTCAGGGTACGGGTTTCAGGTTTCAGGTGTCAGGGATCACCATCGTTGCCCTGAACCCTGAAACCTGTAACCTGACACCTGTATTCCGGCTGTCAAGCTTATGACGCGAAAGCATCTCCTGGCCACTCTTCCCGTTCTCGCCCTGCTGTTGTTAGCGGGAGCCTGGGCAATCTTGCGGCCGGAAGGGTCTTCCCTGATCCCCATTATCGGGACCAGCGAGCAGAAGTCATCGGGCAAGCCGAAAGAAACTCCGCTGGCCGAGCTTCCGCCGCAACTGGACGACAGCGGCAAGCCGGTCGCCGAAAAACCCCGCGCCAACACCGAAGGCCTGCTGCCCGGCATCGACGAAGCCGAGCAGGAGCGCATCCGGCAGGTCCGCGAGGAGGCCCGCATCAAGGCCGAGCGCGAGGCCGCCGAGTTGAGTTCGGAGCCCCGGCCGGAAGACATGGGAAATCCAGGTAACGGCGCAAACCCCGCCCAACCCGCGGCCGAAGACACCCGCACGCCCGAACAAAAAGCCAAAGACGCCGAGCGCCAGCGCCGGATTGACGCCCTGCGCGCCATCAAGCGCCCGCCCAACCAGAGCCTGGGCAACGTGCGGCCGCGCACCCGCAAGCTGGACAAAGAGGCGGGCAAGAAGGAGCTGTCCGAGATCAGCCCCAAGCTGATGCAGGACCGGCGCGGCCTGTACGCAAAATACTACGCCTTCGACCAGTTGCCCCTGACCGCGCTGCTGGACCCGGACCAGCCTGAACTGGCCCAGCGCACGCCCGACATCACGCGCATCGACCCGCAGGTGTATTTTCCGTCAAAGGACGCCTGGGCGGACCTGCCCTTCGACAAACGCAATTTTATCGGCGTGTGGGAGGGCTTCCTGGTGATCAAGGAGGCCGGCGACTACTGGCTTTATCTGGGCGCCGACTACACCGGCGTGGTGACGCTGGACGGCGAAAGCGTGCTGTACAACGACATGCGCGACTACACCGAGGTCAGCACCGTGCTGACCTTGACGGCCGGCCTGCACCCGATTCGCATCGACTACATGGAAGGCGAAAACGGCAGCCCGGTGGACCCCCTGGCAGCCTGCAACTTCATGTACGTGCCGGAGGGGCAAAGCAAGCCGATCCCCGTGCCGCCCGAAATGCTGATGCTGCCGGAAGCGCTGTGGAGCGACACCGCGCCGATCATCACCAGCCTGAGCCGCTACGAAGGGGACATCGGCGATGAGATCACAATCAAGGGCCAGAATTTGGCCGCGAAGACGACAGACAAGGAAGGCCTCGACGCCGCCGCGGTTCATACACGCGTCTCCGTCGCCGGGCAGGACGCCGAAATTCTGGACCGCTCAGAGTCGTCGGTGAAGATTCGAATTCCGGTCGGCGCACAGACCGGAAAGCTGATCGTGTTCAGGAGGGCACTGGCGTCTGGCAACGGTACCGGGGCGCCGAGCTACACGGCAGAGGTACCGTCTAACTCGGTGGACTTCACAGTCACCACCCAGTTCGGCCTGTTCGCGAGCTGGCACAACCTGCAGGGCTGGTCGAATTACGACTTCATTGACGACACGCTGCACAAGCCTGACGTGGTGCGGCTTGAGCGTGACTTCATGTTCGAGACCCGCGCCGACATTGACCTTGCCTTCCGCAACAACCCGCTGGCCTGCCACTGGGAGGGCAAACTCGGCATCCCGGCCGGCTGGGTGCCCGAGGGCCAGATGGCGCTGGTGCGCTTCCAGACCTACGGCCGACTGCGCGTGCGGCTGGGCGAGCAGCTGCGCGAGACGGCCGCGCAGACCGGCGGCACGTTCAACCTGACCACACTCGATTTCGAGGTCAGCAACCGCGAAGAGCACTATCTGCCCCTCAGCATCGACTGGACCAGCGAAACAGGCCCGGCCGGGCTGAAAATCGTCAAGATGGTTTGGGTCGGGGAATCTTCGATAACGAACATTAGGCTGAATGAAAAAGGTGAGCTTGAAGAACAGACAACGACAACCCCTCTGTGGCAGGAAGTCGAGACGCTCGGCTACCAGCTGTTCTTCCCGCCCGTGGTGCCACCCAAGCCGCCACGCATTGTGAGCGCGAAGCCGCTCTTCGCCGAGGGCGAGCAACCGCCGATCCTGCCCTACGACATCACCACCACGCGGCCGTCGATCCGCGAGGGACAGTTGTTCGAGTTCAACCTGGAGGTGTTCGGCAACGCGGAGGTGCTGGCGGCGCCGGTTAACATTACGGTGGACGGCGTGCCGCTGGAGTACACGGTCATCGATACCGAGACCGGCAACGGCGGCGGCGTGACGCGCACCTGCCAGGCCGTGCTGCCCGGCGGCCTGGGCGAGGGGGCCATCGTCGCGCGCCTGACCGTGGTGACCAGCGAGCCCTTCTACATCGATGTCCAGAACAAGGGTCTGATCGCCTACTACTACGACCTGCCCAACCCGGGCGGCTACAGCAAGATGCCCGACCCGGAGCCTCTGGCGTGCTTCCAGGTGCGCAAGGATGCATGGGTGAACTTCGAGAATGCCAACCAGTTCGACCTGCCATTTCCGGCCGAAACATTTGCCGTGGAGTGGTTCGGCGCGCTGATCATCGAGACCGAGGGCGATTACCGCTTCACCTGCCGCAGCGACGACGGGATCCTGGTGTGGCTCGATGACAACCTGGTGCTGGCCGACAACGACCTGCACTACCAGCGCGAAAAAACCGGCGAGTGGGTGCACCTGGTGCCGGGGACATACAACTTCCGCATGCAGTTCTTCGAGAACAACGTGCACGAGGTGTGCGTGCTGCAGTGGGACGCGCGCACGGACAAGGCCGACGACAAGAGCGAGTTCATCCAGCGCGGGATCATACCCAAGCGCCACTTCACCTGGGACCAGCACGGGGCATTGCCCCAAAAAACCAGCACCGGCAAACGCGCCGACGGCTCAGACCCGGAGTAGGGGCGGCGCAAAGTGGCATGCGCTTCCAGCGCATGAGTCGTGCCACGTGCTTCCAGCACGTGGCCTCCGTCGGCTTGAAGCCGATGGAACTACTCATCGCCTGGAAGGCGATGCCACTGCCTACTGCGGCAACCGCAACTCGGCCGGGTGGTCGGCGTCGTGGTACAGGGTTACCTCGACATTCAGCGCCTTGGCTTTGTCGAAGTGGTCCGCGCCGGTGTGGCTGTTCAGCTCATAGCGCGGGCTGTTGCCGCCGGTGACGATCAGCTTCAGCTTGTGGTCTTGTCGCCAGGTGTAGGCGTGGGGCGCGAGTTTCAGCGTGAGGCTGTAAGTCTCGCCCGGCTTCAACGCCTGCTCCGTCTTGCCGTCGCGCAGCTTGGCGCGCTGGATGGTCTCCCCCACCAGGTACAGCTTGCCGTCCGGGAACTCGTCGCACAGGCGCAGGTGGATGTCCGTGTCCACCCGGTTGCACTTGAAGTACACGGTCAGTTCCACCTCGCCGCGGATCGCCAGCGGCTCGGAGAGCTTGTCCGTGGCGTACACCAGCACGTCTTCACGGCCGGCGATGCTTGAAACCTCCTTGGGTCCGTGCGTCAGCGGCGGCAGGTTCCGGCCGCCGATGGTGGGCGAGGGGTCCTTCGGGTCGTACTTGTATTGACGGGTCAAGGGCTGTTCGTCGCCAGCCTCACCGGGCTTGTCGGTGCTGATGACGCCATCGGCATGCAAGTAATACGTCGCGTGCTTGCCCGTCAGCTTCTGCCAGGTTTCGGCGCCGTACCATTTGTGCTCGCCGCACTGGAAGGCGCTTACCACCGGCACGTCTTTCCAGCCGCTGTCCTCAAGGCCGCGCAGGTAGTGGTCGAAGAATTTCAGCGTGATCTTCGTGGAGTAGTCCTCTGCCTCGGGGTACTTCAGGTCGCCTTGCTCGCTCACGTCGATGGCGGTGTGCGACCAGGGGCCCATCACCAGCTTGCTCTGTTTGGCCTTGCCAGCGCCCTGGCTGAGCAGGTCCGCGTGCTGCTGGATCACTTCGCGCGGGTAGTTGTCCCACCAGCCGCTGATCAGCAGGCAGGGCACGTTGATCTTCTCCGGGTGATAGCTCTGGTTCAGTGCGAAGGTCCAGAGCCGCGTGCCCGGCAGGGGGTTGTCCGCCACGAACTTGCCCACGCCGAAACCCAGCCGGTCAAGCGATTTGGTGTGCGCATCCAGCTGCACGCCGCCTTCGTAGTAGCTTTCGTAGCGGTTGCCCTGGTAGGCAATCAGCGGCGCGCAGCACACCAGGTGCGGCGGCTGCTCGGCGGCCGTGTCGAACTGCTGCTTGCCGAGCGCCGAGCCGCCCCAGGTGCCGACCTTGCCGTCGCACCAGGGCTGCGCGGCGCACCATTCGACACAGTCGTAGCCGTCCTGGCCGCGCTTCCATTTCAGGCGGTTGATGCCGTCCATGGCGGCCTTGCTGCCATAGAAGCCGCGCCAATCTACGAAGACGTAGGCGTAATGCTCGCGGTCAAACAATGACCAGGCCTTGTCGCTGCCGCGGCCGACTTCGCCGCCTTTGTCGCCGTACTCGCGGCCCATGCGGTCTTTGTCGTATGGGGTCTGGACCAGGATGCAGGGGTACTTGCCGCGCTTTTCAGGCAGCAGCACATTGGCGGCCAGGGACTTGCCGTCGCGCATGGGGATGGCGACGTCGTTCAACCTCGTTTGCCATGGTTCGTCAGCGGCTTCGTCGGCGACCACGAACGGCGCCAGGGCAAGCAACAGCAGACAGGCGGCAGTCAGGCGCATGGCAATCTCCTGTGCATGGAACCCGGCTGCTCGACCAAGGTTTCGGCTACAGCGGGCCGCCCAGTTGTTGCTGGATGCGTGCTTTCAATTTCGGGCTCGGGTAGTCGGCCAGCCAGGCCGTGAGTTCAGCTTCGCTGGGCCGGTTGGAAGGCTTGACCAACTGGGCCGCAGCCAGCAGCAGCACCGGCGCCACCACGAAGCAGCTCGAAATGAACAGCTTGCGCACCTCGGGTGCGTCGAACTCGACGCCCGGCTCCGGCTGATAGGACCAGCCCAGCCAGGCCATCACGCCCAGGTTGAACAGCAGGATGCCCGCCCAGAACAGCGGCGCGAACAGGCCCTTGGCCGGCAGGTAGGACAGCTTGACCGGCTTGCCGCTGGCCAGTTCGCGCGCGGCCAGAAGCGCGTCCACGCGCTGGTTGATGAAGATGATTGCCCAGCCCACCACGAACCAGCCCGCGTAATTGGCCATTGTTACATCGAAGTGATAGCCGGGCGAAGGGTAGTGGTAGATGTCGCCCAGGAACCAGTGACGGCCGAGGTGCGCCACGGGATCGACCACCACGTCGATCAGCGTCATCAGCGCCGCGCCCAGGAACAGCGTGGCGGGCGAGTTGCGTATGCCGCGCGAGGTGACGCGCTGGTAATCGAAGCCGCGGCGCCACAGGGGCGACATGAAGAACTGGGCGAAGGAAAAGCTGACGTAACTGAGGAAGGCGAACGACAGGCTGTCAAAGAAGGGCACGCCGAAGATGGTCAGGTCATTGGCCAGCACGTCGTGGTGGTAGACGTAGTAGCCGAAGGGTACACGGATGTCCGGATTCACGCTGGCCCACTCGGCCGCCAGCGCCACCAGGTAGCCGCTGACCAGCCAGATCAGCGTGCGCAGCTTGCCCTGCTCCATCCAGCTGAAGGCCAGGAAGGCCAGCAGGAAGATGAAGACATAGGGCCGGTGTGTGATGCTGTAGAAGAGTGCAGACATGGTTCACACCTGGGTGGGCCCGACAATCCTGTCGGGCCGTCCTTCCCATCAAAGCCTGGGTGGGCCCGACAATCCTGTCGGGCCAGCCTGTCAACTTGTTACACTTCATACGTGAACAAGAAAGAGCAGTTCAAAGAAATCGGTAAAGAGCTCGATCGCTGGCGCCGACACCTGCCTCACTATCAGGTGGGCGGGAAGACGCTGTTTGTCACTTGGCGCTGTCTGGGAGGCATCACGCTGTCGGCCCAGGAACGCGCAATCGTTCTGGATTGCGTGCGGCAGTTCCAACAGCAGCGTTACCTGGTTTTCGCGGCTGTAATCATGCCTGACCACGTCCACGTTCTGATCGAGCCACTGGAGAAGGAACCCGGAGTCTGGTGGGACTTGGGCCAGTTGCTTAAGGGAATGAAAGGAGTGTCTGCCCGCCGCATCAACCAGCTGCGGAGTGTCAACGGATCCGTCTGGCAGGATGAACGGTTCGACCGCCTGATTCGTACCGAGACCGACTTCATCGAGAAGTGGAATTACATCCGCATGAATCCTGTGAAGCGTGGTCTTGTCTCCGAACCCTACGACTGGGATGCACTGTGGCTGCCGGAATTGACTGGCGAACTTCGTTGGAGATGATTCCGGCCGCTGCGCGGCCGGGCCCGACAAGATTGTCGGGCCCACCCGGGACTTAGCGCCCACCCGATGCTTACTTCTCGGGTTTCGCGACCATCTTCACACCGAGTTCATCCAGCAGCACGGGCTCGACCTCGTTGGGGGTGTCGATCATCAGGTCGCGGCCGGTGGCGGACTTGGGGAAGGCGATCACGTCGGCAATGTTGTCGAGGCCGAGCAGCAGCATCAGGAAGCGGTCCAGGCCGCTTGCTATGCCGCCGTGGGGCGGCGCGCCGTGGGCGAGCGCGGACATCAGGAAGCCGAACTTCTTGTCGGCCTCTTCCTTGGTGATGCCGATCAACTCGAACACGTCGGCCTGCCAGTCGGTGCGGTGCATGCGGATGCTGCCGCCGGCGATCTCGATGCCGTTGATCACCAGGTCGTACTGGTTGTTGCGCAGGGCCAGCACGTCCTCGAGCTTCACGCCGCCGCGCAGCATGCGCGCCACCGGGTGCGGCTCGTGGCCCTTGCGGCTGATCTCCGCCATTTCGGAGACACGCTTGACGTCCTGCGGCAGGGTGAACGGGTGGTGGCTGGCGAACAGCTTTTCGTCTTCCTCGCGGTACTCGAACAGCGGGAAGTCCACCACCCAGCAGATCGCGAACTTGCTGTTGTCGTTCAGGCCCAGCTTGTCGGCGATCAGCAGGCGCATGTTGTGCATCACCGCGTGGACTACCTTGTGTTTCTCGTGGGCGCAGATCAGCAGCAGGTCGCCGGGCTGCGCGCCGAATGCGGCGATCATCGCCTGCTGCTCGACCTCGGGGATGAACTTGGCGATGCCGCCCTGTAGGGACACGCTGCCGCGTGTCCCTACGACGGCCAGGTTCGCTAAACCCGCGGCGCCCATGCCCTTGGCGTCGCGCTCCAGGTTCTTGAGCTGGCCGGTGCTGAAGGTTTCGCCCATGCCGGGGCAGCGAAGGCCCTTGACCAAGCCGCCCTTTTCGGCCACGCCCTTGAAGGCGTTGAAGCTGCAGCCCGCGGCCCACTGCGTCAGGTCGGTGAGCTTGAGCTCGCGCGAGCGCAGGTCAGGGCGGTCGATGCTGTAGTCGCGCATGGCCTGCTCGTAGCTCATGCGCTCGAAGGGCGGGGCGACGCTGCTGTCGCTCAGTACGGGCCAGGCCTGGTCTTTGAAGCGCTTGTCCTCGCGCAGGGCCTTGAACACGCTGGCTACAACCTTCTCGAACAGCGCCATCACCTCGTCGCGGTTGACGAAGCTCATCTCGATGTCGATCTGGGTGAACTCGGGCTGGCGGTCGGCGCGCTTGTCCTCGTCGCGGAAGCAGCGGGCAACCTGGAAGTAGCGGTCCAGGCCGCTGATCATGCACAGCTGCTTGAACAACTGTGGCGACTGTGGCAGCGCGTAGAACTGGCCGCGGTGGGCGCGGCTGGGCACGATGAAGTCGCGCGCGCCTTCAGGCGTGCGTTTGTACAGGATGGGCGTCTCGACATCGAGGAAGCCCTCGGCCTCGAGTGTGGCGCGGGCCGCGGAAATCAGCCTGGCGCGCGCCTGCAACATGGCCTGCATGGGGCGGCGGCGCAGGTCGATGAAGCGATGCTTCAGGCGCAACTCGGGGTCGCATTTCAAATCGTCGCGCACCTCGATGGCGGGCGTGACGGCGGTGTTGAGGATCTCAAAGCTCTCGACGGCGATCTCGATCTCGCCGGTGGCGATGGTGGTGGTCTTGTTCTCGTTGTCGCGCTCGCGCACCTTGCCGGTGGCGGAAAGCACGAACTCGCCGCGCGCCTCGCGGGTGGCCTGCAGCAGCTCCGGGTTGATTTCCTCGGCGAAGGTCAGCTGCACTTTGCCCGCCACGTCGCGCAGCAGGATGAACGCCACGCCGCCGCGGTCGCGCTTGGTATCCACCCAGCCGCAGACCGTGACGGTCTGCCCGACGTGCTCCTTGCCGAGTTCGCCGCAGCGGTGGGTTCGCGTGTTCATGTGTTCTCCCTGAAATGAAACGGCCCGGTCTGCACCGGGCCGTAGCTTGTACTCGTTTCGCCCGGGTCATTCCACCAACGTTTCGGGGTCGTCCTTTGATGCGGCCTTCTTGTCCTTGGGCAGATTGTCAGTCTCGCTCAGGAAGTCGTTGGCGTTGATGACGTCACTCTCCTTGCCGGCCTTGGCGGCCGCGTCCCGCGCCTTGCGCGTTGGCGGCGGAGGGGTGAAGAAGGCGTAGTCCTCATCCAGGACGAATTCGTCTTCGTCTTCATCTTCGGCGCTGACGGTCTTTACCGTGGGGTTGTCGCCGATGGTCGGCGGCTCTTCCCTGCGCTTCAGTTCTTCCTGAAGCTGCTTCATCATGGACGGCGGCATGGCGACCGTGTCGCCGCCCGGGCCCTCCGCCATATCGTCGAGCGTCTTGCGCTCGAGATTTTCGGGCACCGCCTTGGGCTTGCCGGTCGGCCGCTCCGGCTGGGCAACGTCGGTGGGCTTGGGGATGAACATGGTCTTTGAGCCCGGCACCACCGGCTGGTCGAAATCCGGCGGCGGAACGTGGACCGTGTTGGCGCCCTGCGGCAGCGGCGTCAGGTTTTTCTTGTCGGTGATCTTGCCCGTCTCGCGGCGCCGCTTCATCAGCTTGCGGGTCTTGCGCGGCTTGAAGGCGCGGTCCGCGGTGGCCCCCTCCCGCGAAGGGGGCAGCGGCGTGGAGTGCTCATATTCCGGCACATCCTCAACCGTCGCAGGTGGTTCCGACGCCGCATCGGCCACTTCTTCGGCCGCTTCTTCGGCCGCTTCTTCGACCGCCTCTTCGGCCGCCTCTTCGACCGCTTCCTCCGAAATCGCGGTCGTGCCGCCCAGCATGGATGTGTTCACACCCAGGCCCTCGTGCTGCTCAGCCTCGACCGCGGGCTCTTCGGCGGCCGCAGATTCTGCGGCCTCGTCCACCAGGTCGATCTCGGAATCGTCCTCAAGATCAATCCGCGCCGCGGCGCCGCCGAAGCTGACTTCGTCCTCGGGGGCTTCGTCGCCGGAATCACCGTCGCCGAAATTCACATCGCCGTAGCGACCGGAAACGCTGCCGCCCAGATACTCGGTGATCTGGTCGTCGGTAAGTTCCTCGTCATCGGCGGCCACCGGCGTGTCGCTGCGGGGCGCGGGCGCGCCGATCATGGGTGCAGGCTCGGCCTCGTCGGGGATTGGCGGGGCGTCGGGCTTTACCGATGCGGTCGGAAGCTTGAACGTAGCCTCTTCTTCTTCGTCGGCCGCGGGCGCGGCGCCGGGCTTCACGGACGCCGTGGGGATCTTCAGCAGAGCGGCCTCCTCGGCTTCTTCCTGCTCGATCTGCTTCTGGCGGTCCTGCAACGCCGGACGCTCCAGCCGCACGGTGGGCATGCCCATGCGCGGGCGCACGTCTTCGTCTTCGGAAACGGGGAGGTCGCCGGCGATCGGCGGCGGAGGCCTGAACGCCACAGGCTCAGGCACTGCCGGCTCTCGCGAAGTCACGCCCGTCTCATCCAGCACCGGCTCCGGCTGCGGTACGCGCGGCGGCAGCGGCGAAACGGGGCGCGGCGCGGGCCGGGCGGGCGGCTTGACCGCCGCCGGCGCCTCCGGCGCATGGAACTGGCCCGTTTCGTCGATCTCGGCCGACTGAATCGGCGGCGGCGCTTTTGCACCCGGCTTCCCGCCGCGGGTCGGGGGCGGAATGGTGACCCGCTTTTCCTTCCCCGGCTCAACGGCCGGGGCACCCGGCTTCTCCCAGGGCGCCTCGACGATACCGGTAATGCGTTTCTTGCCCGGAATACGCGGAGAAGCCTGCGGTGCCGCAGCGGGGGGCTGCGGCTGGGGCTTCTTCTGCTCCAAGTCATTGGGGCTGTCGGCGAAGTCCGCGGGGTTGATCTCGGGCGGCGGCTCAGCGGGGCCGCTCTGCGTTTCCGGGTCAACCTTGTCCATGGCCAGCACGGTGGCCTCGGCCTCGAAGAAGCGTTCGCGGGCATTGGTGCGGATCAGCCCGCGCGGCATGCTGTGCCCCGGCGGCTCAATGGCGTTCACCGGCGGCTCGGCGTCATAGAACGTCAGCCGCGAGTCGCCGATGCGGAACTTGGTTCCGTCCGTCAGCGGCGCAATTACACCTTTGCGCAGGCGCTGGTTGCCGATGAAGGTGCCGCCGGAACTGCCCAGGTCGCGCATGAAAGCGTTGCCGCGGCTGTCGATGAAAACCTGGGTGTGCAGGCGCGAAACCTTCATGTCACGCAGCTGCACGTCGGCCCGGGGCAGGCGGCCGAACACGTAGTCGATGCGCCCCACGAAACGCAGGAGCATGGTGTCCGGCCCAAGTTTGATTTCGAGGTATGGCATGGCGTTTCCGCGTTTCATCATGAAACACGGATGTCCCCCACCGGCTTCGAACCAATACAGACCTACCGTTTAGCCAAGATGCACCCAAATACAAGGCGGCTACTGCGCCTGTACACTGAAGCTGACCGGCGCAGAACTCGCCTGTGACGCGGGCGAATGCTGCACCCGCACGATGTACGTGCCCGCCGCAAGGCTGACCGTCACCGTCTTGTTCGCCACATCGCCAACGTGCTGTGCCTTGATGTTACGCGACAGGTCGTGCAGCGAAAGGTCCAGTCGGTGCGCGGCCGGGTCGTAAGCGCCGGTGGTGTTTGTCACATCAATGGTTAAGGTTTGAGGCGCCGCCAGTTCCAGCCGCCACACCCCGTTCGCCTGCGGGCCCAGCACCGGGTTGGGATCAGCGCCGGACCAGGCGTCCAGGTTGGCGTTGGTCGCGGCCGCGCCGACTGTCAGCACCGCTGGAAAGCTGTCCCCGCCCGCCGGCGGAAACGCGGCGCTCTGGGCGGTCATGATGGTGTTGGCGTCCCCCACCGTGAGGTGCGCGTCATCGACCAGTTCCTGCAGCAGGCTGGCCAGCCAGGCGATTTCGTAGGGGGCGGCGCGGGTCTGCAGGTCGGCGAAGCTGGACAGCAAGTCCGCGAGCGCGATGTTGCCGGGGTCGCCGTCGTTGTCGGCCGGTGAGCCCGCGCCGCCATCCAGCAGGTCCCAGGTCGCGCGGGTGACACGGAACTCGTTGGCGTAGCCGACGCCGCTGCCCGGCACCACGCCGGATTCGCAATCAAACTCGAACTGCACGCTGCTGCTGCCGCCCACGTAGCCCACCGTGTCGCGATACACGCGCTGGTTCAGCAGCGCACAGCCGATGGCCGTCACCACGCCCTCGCTGTAACTGGCGCTGAACAACAACTCTTCGCCGAAGTGCGGTCCGCCGAAGTTGTTGTCGCGGCTGCGTGTGAGCTGCAGAAAACTGGCCCACTCGTGGGCAATCACCGTCTCGTCGAACTCGTCGTGGTCGCTGTTCAACAGGTCAGCGGCCGTGCCGCCCAGCAGGTAGATCGAAGGGTTGCCATTCGGCCCATCCAGGCCGGTTTCGGTGGCGAGCGTGATGGTGTTGCCGCCGCCGTCTTTCAGCCACTGGGTGCCCGCGTTGCCCATTCCCCAGAACAGGTCGAGAGGGCCGAGCGCCGTGAGCGTGCAGGCCGCGCGCAAGCGGCGCGCGGTGTCCAGCACGGCGAAGGCGCCCGCGCGATTGGTTGCGTCGGCAGCCGCGTGCAGATTGACAACCTGGCTGCCGGCCGCGCGATTCAGGACCTGGCCGGGCACTGCATGCACGACAGGCGGCGAAGTCTGGGAGTGGAACACGCGGTCAATGTCGCCGCCGCTGCCGCACTGGGCGCGGGCGCGGATGTAGTAGTCGACCGTGGTGCTGAAGTTCAGGCTGTAGGCGCCTGCTGCGTCGGTACTGGTGCTGCCCAGCACGATGTTGATGTTGTTATAGGTTACAGCCTCGACCAGCACGTCTACCGCGTTCTCGCTGACCGGATTCAGCAGGTCCAGGCCGGTAGCGGTCACCGTCAGCCGGTCGAAAGTGATGTTGCCGGTGATGGTGAGGTTGACGGGCGCGCCGCCGTCCGGGTCGGCCGTGCCGCCGGGCGCGGGGCCGATCACGCTGTACGCGGAAACGGGTGTGGGCCCAACGCCGCACTTGCCGGGTTCGTCGTCACGACAACCGGACAACGCGACGAACAACAGCAACGCAAGCAACGGTAGGAAACGGTTCATGATGCAACGGCAGGGGGAAGCCAGGGACCGAAATCGTAGCAACAGGCGGTGGCCTCGTCACTGTGGCGCCTTGACCCATGCGGCAACGGACGACTAGAACGGCAACTGCCCACGCGAAGAAGCGAAGGTGGCGAAGAACGCGAAGCGAGCCTTCTCGATTTTCGGCAGTTCTTCGCGTGCTTCGCGTGTCTTTCGCCTGCCCTGAACGTATCGAAGGGCGCCTTCGCGTGAGAAGTTCTAAAGGCATCCATGCGGCGCTGGTTGTTCAACCTGGGGTACCTTTGGCTGGCCGGCTTGATCTGGCCCTGGTTCCTGTTCAAGTACCTGACCACCGGCAAGTACCGCGCGGGCCTGCGCCAACGCCTGGGCGGCCTGCCGGCGCGCGGCAGCGACCGGCCCTCCATCTGGGTGCACGCCGTCAGCGTCGGTGAACTGCTGCAGATCAAGCCGCTGCTGGCGGCGCTGCGGACGCGGCACCCGGACCACGACATCGTGATCACCTACACCACCAAAACCGCGGCCGAGATCGCGGCCCGTGATTTCGGCGACTATTACCACTGTTACTCGCCCGTGGACCTGAGCTGGGTGGTCGCGAAGTTCTTCCGCGTGCTGAAGCCGAAGCTGCTGATCCTGGTCGAGCTGGAGCTGTGGCCCAACTGGCTGATGCACGCGCGGCGCATTGGCGTGCCAGTGCTGCTGGCCAACGGCCGCATCAGCGAAATGAGTTTTGGCAACTACCGGCGCTTCAAATGGCTGCTGCAGCCGGCTTACGACGCGATCAGCATCTGGGCGATGCAGGATGAGACTTACGCGGAGAGGGCGAGAGAACTGTCAGGTGTCCCGGGTCCCGAGTCCCGGGTCGAAAGCAAGGACACGGGACTCGGGACCCGGGACGCGGGACACGTGATCGTCGCCGGCAACTTAAAATACGACTCTCTGAAGGGTGAACCTGACGCCGAGAAGGCTGCGTTGTTCCGCGGCCTGTTCAGCCTGGATGATCGCCCGGTGCTGGTGTGCGGCAGCACCCACCCCGGCGAGCACGAGATCATCGTGGAGATGCTGCCGCGCCTGGGCTGCCGCTGCGTGATCGTGCCGCGCCACCCCGAGCGCTACGAGTCCGTGCGCGAGCTGCTGAACAAGGCGGGCATCCGCTGGGTCAACCGCAGCGCGCTCTCGCCCGAGCAGCGCGCGCCCGCCGACGCCGTGATCCTGCTGGACACCATGGGCGAGCTGGCGGCCGTGTACGCCGTGGCGGACGTGGTGTTCATCGGCGGCTCGTTGATCCCGCACGGCGGACAGAACATGGCCGAGCCGGTGGCACTGGGCAAGGCAACGCTGTTCGGCCCGCACACGCACAACTTCAAGGCCACCGTGCGCGAACTGAAAGAGATCGGCGGCGCGATCGAAGTTCAGGATGGCGCGGAGCTGGAACGCGAGATCAAATCCCTGCTGCAGGACCCGGCCCGGCGCGAAAAGATCGGCAAGGCCGGCCAGGCTCGGCTGCTGGCCTCAAGAGGCGCGCTGCAACGCTACCTGGAACTGATCGACGGACTGCTGAAGGACGGCAAGTGAACGAGCTGACTCCGGAAAAATGGCAAGAGCTGGCTGACAAGCTGCAGGCCGAGCTGGCCGACGCCGAGTCGCGCGAGAAGAACGCCAACAGCCGCGCGGCCAAGCTGATCGTGGTTGCGCTGCTGCTGTTCGGCGTGGCGGTGGCGCTGCAGTTCCTGATCCCCGACCCGGTGCTGGCCAAGCTGGTGGCCATGGCGCCGTTGCTGGGCTTCCTTGTCATGGTGATGTTCGTGCTGCGCTACCGCAAGCTGGTCGGTTTCGCGCGCAGCGACATGGACCGCATCCGCAACGACATCCGACAGTGGAAGAAAAAGAAACCAGCCTGATCAGGACAGCTCAATGGGGCCGTTGTCGACCAGCCTGGTGTGTTTGCCGGCAAGCGCCGGATTGGGCTGCGGGAAGTCGCGACGGTAGTGCACACCGCGGCTCTCCTTGCGCGCCAGGGCCGAGCGCGTCATCGCCAGCGCTACCTCAAGCATATTCTCGAGCTGCCACTCGCTGGGGAATCGGCGCTCCTGCTCCGCGGCCATGCGCGACCACCCGTTCAACTGGCGCTCGAACTCCAGCATACCGCGCTCGTCGCGCTCAACACCCATGTAGCGCCACATCGCGCCCTTCACCGAGGCCGTCATGTCCGGGATGTCAATGCGCCGCGTGCTGCGGATCGGCCGCTCGAACGTGATGCGCGGCGGCTTGCCATTAAGCTCACCGCGCGAGGCCGCCAGTTTTCCCGCCGCGTCGCCGCACACCAGGCCCTCAAGCAGACTGTTGCTGGCCAGCCGGTTCGCGCCGTGAAGACCGGTGCTGGAAACTTCGCCGATCGCCAGCAGGCCTTCCAGGTTGGTGGTGCCGTCCAGCGCCGCCTGCACGCCGCCGATCATGTAGTGCGGCCCCGGGCGGATCGGCACCCAGGACTTGCCGGGGTCAATGCCCGCGTCGTCACAGGCCTGCGCGAAGCCGGGGAACTTCTGGCGCAGCTCGGCCTGGTCGAGGTGCGTAACGTCCAGGAATGCCGCGGAATCGCCGGTGCGGTGCATCTCGCGGTTGATGGCGCGGCTCACCACGTCGCGCGGCGCGAGCTCGGCCAGCTCGTGCTGGCCGACCATGAAGCGCTCGCCCATCGAGTTGCGCAGGTAGGCGCCGTGGCCGCGCAACGCCTCGGTGATCAGGCGGCGGTCGAGACCGGCCACGTACAGCAGCGTGGGATGGAACTGCACCATTTCCATGTCGCGCATCAACGCGCCGGCGCGCAGGGCCATGGCGTGGCCATCGGCGGTGGCGGTCGGTGGATTGCTTGATTCACGGTAAAGCTGGCCCGCGCCGCCGCTGGCCAAAATGGTGGTGCGCGCCCACACCACGTGCGGCTCGTTGTGGCGCATCATGATCGCGCCCAGGCAGGCGCCGTCGTGCGTCAGCAGGTCGAGCACGAAGGTATTCTTGTACGCCCGCAGGCCCGGAGTCTTCAGCCCTTCCGCCAGCAGCGAACGGCTCACTTCTTCGCCCGTGGCGTCGCCGCCCGCGTGGACGATTCGGTGGCCGGAATGCCCGCCTTCGCGGCCCAGTTCCAGGCCGCCGTCAGCGCGGTCGAACTTCGCGCCGCAGCTCTCCAGGAAGACTATGCCGCGCGGGCCGCCTTCCACGATGGCGCGCACGGCCGCTTCTTCGCACAGCCCGTCGCCGGCCACCAGCGTGTCCTGCACGTGGGCGTCGAACGTGTCGTCAGGCGCGACGACAGCCGCGATGCCGCCCTTGGCCCAGTTGGTGTTGGATTCCTCGAGGCCGGACTTGTTGACCATCAGCGTGGCCGCGCCGCCCCGCGCGGAGATGATGGCGGCGGTCAGGCCGGCGACGCCGGTGCCGATCACCAGTACGTCCACGGTTTCGTGGCTGATGTACTTGGTGTCGAAGCTGACGAGGTAGCGGTCCATGCGTTCCGGATTGTGGATTCTGGAATCCGGATTGGATAGGGCTGTGCTGGTCCGCCCGGAGCAGAAGTAGAAATGACACGCGGAACGCGGCAGGGGACGGTCCCCGCTTCTGGGGACTGTCCCCGTCGTCGAAGTCTCGACTCGCCTTCAGATTGTCTACCAGCCACGAATCCACAATTGAACGGCGCAGGAAAGGCGAACTGCAACAACGTTGTCCACGAAGCCACACGAAGGTCACCAAGAACTGCAAATGCTTGAGCCACGCGGGGGCGCGAAGGTGCTAGGAGTCCCGCGTGATTTGAACGCTGCTGCTGTTCAGGGAGTGTGATTGAACGCCAGGACGCCAGGAACGCCACGGCTCCTTCGTGTTTTGTGATTCGAGCGGCCGACCGGCGTTCCTCAATGATTGAGCCGTGGCGCACCTTGGCGCCCTGGCGTTGCCTGCCGCTAAGCGCTGCAAGTGACGTGAGCGACGGTAAATCCTTGGCGCCCCCGCGTGGCCTTAGCTTTTCTTCGTGAACTTCGTGCCCTTCGTGGACAACCGCAGTTCAGTCCGGAATCGGCGCAAGCTGTTTGACGCAGTTCGACCTGACGTCGGCTACGCCGCGAAGTCGGCCAGGTGCACGGGCTGGCGCTTGGCGCCCCAGTTTCCGGGTTTGGGCTCGAACAGGCCGGCGCAGGCGGTGCCGCACCTGGGGCACTTGCCGTTCTTGAGGTTCCATTTCTCGAGCACGTACCAGTCGCGCACGATCAGCTCTTCGCCGCAGTTGTGGCAGAGCGTCGTGCCGCCCTCGGTGTCATGCACGTTGCCGGTGTACACATAGCGCAGGCCCGCCTGCCGCGCGATGCGGCGGGCGCGAGTCAGCGTGCTCTCCGGCGTCGGGGGCACATCCAGCATCTTGAAGTCGGGGTGAAAGGCCGAGAAGTGCAGCGGCACGTCGGGGCCCAGCTCGCGCAGCATCCACTCGCTCAGCCGCTGCAGCTCTTCGTCGCTGTCGTTCTTGCCGGGGATCAGCAGGGTGGTGACTTCCAGCCATGTGCTTGTCTCGTGCCGGATGTACTTCAGCGTGTCCAGCACCGGCTGCAGCTTGCCGATGCAAATTTTCTCATAGAACTCCTCCGTGAACCCCTTCAGGTCCACGTTGGCGGCGTCCATGTGCTGGTAGAATTCCTTGCGCGGCTCAGCGCACTGGTAGCCGGCCGTCACGGCCACGGTCTTGATGCCGCGTTCGTGGCAGGCCTTGGCGACGTCAATCGCGTACTCGTGGAAAATCACCGGGTCGTTGTAGGTGAAGGCCACGCTGCGGCACTTCAGCTTCTCGGCCGCCCTGGCGATCACGTCGGGCGTCGCCTGGTCGGTCAGGGTGTGGACTTCGCGGCTCTTGCTGATGTCCCAGTTCTGGCAGAAGCGGCAACCCAGGTTGCAGCCGGCGGTGCCGAAGCTCAGGATCGGCGTGCCCGGCAGGAAGTGGTTGAGGGGCTTTTTCTCGATGGGGTCGATGCAGTAGCCGCTGCTGCGCCCCCAGGTGGTCAGCACGATTTCGCCGTCCTGGGCCGCGCGCACGAAGCAGAAGCCACGCTGGCCGTCGCGCAGTTTGCACTCGCGCGGGCAGATATCGCACTGTACGCGGCCGTCGGGCAGCGTGTGCCAGTACTTGGTCTTGACGGTAAAACGCGGATCGAATGTTTCTTCTGTCATACAGGACAGAACGCGCCCGGGCTGCCGGCCCATCCCAGCGCTAGTTCTGGAAAATCGGCAGGTAGCCGCGCGGGATGCTGAGAATCAGGCAGGCCATGGCCGTGGCGAAAGCGTTCTTGGCCGGGTCAAAGCCGCCGATCTCATCGGTCCAGGCGCCGTTGTTGTGCTGCAGTTTCACGAAGTGCTCGCGGTTCTGGCGGTTCCATTCATCCCAGGTGCGCTTGCTCACGAACTGGTACTGGTACATGGCCTGCGCCGCATAGTAATGGCCGTACCAGAAGCCGTAATCGCACACCCGCGTCCCCGGCACCAGCCACGAGGCCGATTTGTCAGGCCGGTTGGCCGCGATGTAGGTGATGCTCTTGCTCAGGTCCAGCTTGGCGGTGTAGGTACGGCCGCCTTCCGTGATGGTGTAGGTGTGGGTGTCGTACTCGCCCAGGCTCTGCAGGCCAACCACGCCCGCCGACGTAAGGGCGAAGGTGCTGCGGTCGTCCCAGTCGATCTGGTACTTGAAGCTGCCCGGGCTGGCGTAGTGGTTGTAACTGCGGCGCACGTAGTCCTTGGCGTCTTCAATGGCATTCTTGGGCACCAGCACGCCTACGTTCGAGGCCGCGCGCAGGGCCTGCAGCTGGCAGACGCAGATCGACATGTCGCTGTCAGCCTGGTTGGGCACGTAGCGCCATGAACCCTGGCGGTTCTGGCTTTCCACGATGAAGCGGATGGCGTTGCGCAGGTTGCTGAGTACCACGGGGTCGCGCGTCTGGCCGTAAACCTCGGCCAGGAACATCGTGCAGAAGGCATGGCTGTACATGCGTGTGCCGTGCTGGCTGATCCAGCCGGTGTCGCGGTCGATGTTGGAAAGCACGAAGGCCAGGCCGGCCGCCACGTTGCGGTGGTATTCGCCGCGGTCGGGCGTGTGGCCGGCGGCCATGAATGCCATGCAGCTGATGGCTGTAACGCCCAGGTGGGGCTTGCCGTAGCCGTCGATGTTGCGCTGGTACGAAGTGCCGAGCTTGTTGCCGACGTCGTTGCTCCAGGAGCCGTCGTTGTTCTGGATGCTGGCCAGGTGCCGCAGCCCTTTCTCCACGACGCGCTGGATTTCAAGGTCGGCGGGGCTGGGGCGGGGGTCGCGAACTTCAGCGTCGTCGCCTGAATCACCAAACCCGGGCACATTCTGTGCGGTAGCGCCGCCCAGAGACCAGGCGGCCAGAAGAAGCAGCGCAGCAAAGATGCGTAAGGCCATCCGCTTGAACCTCCAGGGGCGGGGTGCGTCCCATACTATACGAACGGAGCCCGCATTTGGTTACCTCGGAATCAGGGGCTTCCGGGGCAAAAAAGTTATCCCGCTACCGGCTCCTTCCACAAATAAACCACCGGGGCTGCCCCGCTGTTCCAACCTCTGACCCGTGACGCCCGATAAGTTATGCTTGCCCCATGGACCTGCTGGCCAACCTCAACCCGGAACAGCGCGACGCCGTCACCACCATCGACGGCCCGCTGCTGGTGCTGGCCGGGCCGGGCTCGGGCAAGACCCGCGTGATCACCACCCGCATCGCCTGGATGATGCAGCAGGGGGTGCCTGCTTTTCGCATCCTGGCCATGACCTTCACCAACAAGGCGGCGGCCGAGATGCGCCGCCGGGTCGAGCGTTTTCACCCGATCAACGACCTGCAGATCAGCACTTTCCACAGCTTCGGGGCCTGGCTGATGCGCCGCGAGGCGGGTGCGCTGGGCTACAACCGCGACTTCAGCATCTACGACACCGACGACCGCGACAGCCTGGTACGCCGCATCATGAAAGAGCTGAAGATCGACACCGCCTTCATCAGCGGCAGCGCGGCCGGCTACGCCATCAGCGACGCCAAGAACCGCGGCATCGACCCGGCCACCTACCGCGCCGGGGCATACGACGTGCAGTCCAAGAGTGTCGCCGCGATCTACGAGCGCTACGAGCAGGCCCTGGTCGAGGCCCAGGCCATGGACTTCGACGACCTGCTGGTGAAGCCGCTCAAGCTGTTCACCGAGCACAAGGAAGTACTCGAGAAGTACCGCGCGCGCTTCAGCCACCTGCTGATCGACGAGTACCAGGACACCAACAGCATCCAGTACCGCGTCTCGCGCCTGCTGGCCAGTGAGCACAAGAACATCTGCGTCACCGGCGACCCGGACCAGAGCATCTACTCCTGGCGCGGCGCCGACATCAAGAACATCCTGAACTTCGAGCGCGACTTCCCCGACGCCAAGGTGGTGGTGCTGGGACAGAACTACCGCAGCACACGCAACATCGTGCGCGCGGCCGACGCCCTGGTGCGCCACAACGTGGCCCGCAAGGACAAGCACCTGACCACCGACAACGAGGAAGGCGCGCGCATCACGGTACTGAAGTGCCAGACCGAAACCCACGAGGCCAGGGCCGTGGCGGCGCGCATCGAGACCCTGCGCCTGGAGAGCCGTGTCGGCTTCGGCGACGTGGCGATCTTCTACCGCACCAACGCCCAGAGCCGCGCCCTGGAACAGGCCCTGCGCGAGCGCACCGTGCCCTACCAGCTGGTGGGCGCCGTCAGCTTCTACCAGCGCCAGGAAATCAAGGACGTGCTGGCCTACCTGCGGCTCATACTGAATCCGCGTGACCCGGTGGCCTTCGCCCGCGCGCTGACACGGCCGACGCGTGGCGTGGGCGAAGGCACCATCAACAAGCTGCATGAGGCGGCGCTCAAGCACGATGTCAGCCTGCTGCAGGTGGCCAAGGATCCCAAGGCCTACGGCGTCTCGCGCGTGCCCGGCAAGGCCGGCACGGCGCTGGCCGACTTCGTGGCGATGTACGAACGCATCCTGGCCGGCAACCTGTACCCGATCGAGGCCGTGGTGCAGACTGTGCTGGAGGATTCGGGCTACAAGCGCGCGCTGGAGACGGACGTGGACCCGCGCTCGGCCGACCGGCTTGAGAACGTGAACGAATTGCTGTCCGACGCGCGCACCAAGGAGGCCGAAAATCCCGAGCTCGACCTCAGCGCCTGGCTGGAGCAGATCGCGCTGGTGAGCGACACCGACAAGCTCGACATGCAGGGCGACGCCGTCAAGCTGATGACCCTGCACAGCGCCAAGGGGCTGGAGTTTCCGGCCGTTTTCCTGACCGGCCTGGAAGACGGCGTGCTGCCCCATGCGCGCAGCATCCAGGGCGACGGCGACCTGGAGGAAGAGCGCCGCCTGTGCTACGTGGGCATCACGCGCGCGCAGCAGCATTTGACCATCAGCCTGGCCCGCCACCGCGAGGCCTTCGGGCGCAGCCAGCGCAACCCGCCCAGCCGCTTCCTGACCGAGATACCGCCCGAGCTGACCATGGTTGACGACCAGGCTGCCACGGCCAGCGGCTACGGCGGCGACGACTTCGCGGCCTGGTTCACCGGCCGCGCGGTCAAGCCCGTCACACGCCAGGACGACGAGGACGACCCGTTCGACTTCAGCAACGAGCCGGAGATCGAGGACGGCCCGGCCGATCACCTGGCCAAGGGCGAGCGCCGCAGCGCCGGCCCCTTCGAGCCCACGGACCCCAGCCAGTTGAAAAGCGGCGACCGTGTAAAGCACGCGGTGTTCGGCGTGGGCAAGGTGCTGGACCTGAGCGCCAGCGGGCGCATCAAGGTGCACTTCCAGGGCTGGGGCGAAAAGAACCTGGCGCTGGAGTTCGCCAGGCTCGAGAAGCTGTAAGCGAGCAAGCAACACTCAAGACAGTGGCGGGGACACTCCC
>JAJVIO010000020.1:52999-59608 GCA_022071975.1 Planctomycetota bacterium | reverse complement strand
CTCCTGTCCGCGCAAGAAAGGCAGGGGACAGGCAACTGCGGTGCCTGTCCCCATTCGCATACCTCAACCTGCGGTTATGTTGGTTTCTCAGCTGACGTCCTGGCCCGCAGGGCCCACCCAGGGTAGCCGGGGGCGTCAGCCCCCGGTCACGGATGGCAGGTTTGGCGCGCCCGAAGGGCCGCCTAACACTTCCCTGCACGATTTCGGCGGCCCTGCGGGCGCCGGCGTCGCTGCCGCGCAGAGCCCGGGCGCTTACGCGCCCGGCTACCGTAGGCTGCCCCTGCGGGGCGCACTGACCGCGTGGGCCAGTTCAAAACCCGCGCTAACGCTTTGATTTCGCCTCTTCCGCGGCCCGCTTCGCTACAGCGAGTTCTGCTTCCAGCAGCTTGATGTGCTCACGCTGCGTCTCGACATTCTTGCGGAGTTCGTCGATGTCGCGGCGCAACTCGGCGGCTGCGCTTTCCCGGCCGTCCGCTTCTGCTTTATCTAGCTGCTGTTCCTGCTGTTTCAGTTTCTCGGCCAGCGATTCCAGGTCCGCGCGGGCGGTTTCCAGGTTGGCTTCAACCTCCGCCTGCTTGCGGGGTTTTTTGATCATTACCACGTTGCCGTCAAAGACGCAGACCAGGTGGTGTTCTTCGCAGAGTTTGCGAATGAGGTCTCGTGGATTCGCGTTCGTGAGCTGTACCGTAACCCTCACGCTCACGTCACCCTCGACGATGATCTGCAGTCCCGAGCGCAGAGCGATGTAGTGCACTACCGTTTGCAGGTCCTTCTGCACGAAGTCGACAGTAATCGGTTGGTTTGGATCCGGCCGGAACTCATCTTTCTCCCCCATGCGCAGGTTGGCGACGGCCTCTTCCAAGGCCTTGATGCTGCGTTCGTGGTCTTTGATCGCCTCGGCGTTGCGGTCCGGGTGCTTTCGCAGCTCATCCAGTTCGCCGCGCAGGCGCTCGATCATGCGTTCGAGCTCGCGGGCAGGATCACCATCTTCGCGGCCTTCGGGGTGGCGCTTTTCGAACTCGCGATGCAGACCTTCCAGTTTTTTGCGTAACCCCTCGGCTTCTTCCTCGTGGGCTTTCAGCTTCTTGCGCAACTCCTCGTTGTCGGGCTGCTTTTCCAGCTTGCCGCGCAGCTCCTCGATGGCGCTTTCCTCTTCACCGACGCGCTTCTCCAGTTTCTGGATCTCGAACATCTGCTTGATGTCCGTGATGTGCCGCTCGATGTTACCGGAGTGCTCGCGCAACTCATCCAGTTCGCGCCGCACCTCGGCCATACGCTCTTCGTTGCCCTCTTTGTCGGCGGCCTGCAGCTCCTTTTCGCGCTCGCCGATGGCCCCCTTCACTTCTTCGAGCTCCTCTTTCAGGCGGCGCAGGTCCTTCTCCGCCTCTTCCGGGTTCCAGCGGTGCTCTTCGCCGCCTTCGCGCTCGCGGCCTTCGCGCTCGGCGCGTTCCAGGTCCTTGCGGGCCTTCTCCAGCTCGCGCTCGAGTTCCTCGACGCGCTTGCGTTCCTTCTCCTGGGCCTGCAACGGCTGGCCGTCCACCACCGCGCTGCCGAACAACAGGCACACCGCCAGGCCGCCGGCCTTGATCCAGTTTCCGTTCAACATCTCTCGCTCCACTCCGTTCTGTTTCAGCCACGCTTCCCGGGCTGATAGCTCGGGTTCATCGGGGATTTCGCCTACCTTCACCAGCACACGGCCGACCACCTGCTCAATGCGCGTTTCGCCGGCTGTCACAACAGGGGAACCGGTATCCAGCAGGTACCAGCCGTCCGTCAGTTCGATCTCATCGCCACTCACCACAAAGCCGCTGTCGCTGCTGGCGATGCTGTCCGGTAACTTGTCGTCGCGCGGCAGCAGCAGGCCGATCGCACCCAGCGCCAGCACCGCGCAGGCCGCCTGCAGCCAGGGCCAGCGGCGGCGCGGCCTGGGCGCGGGTTCCGGCGGAACCAGGGTCAGTGCCGGCGGACGGCCGTCGCGCAGGATGCGTTCGGGCAGGTCGGGCTCGGGCCCGCCGTGGTACAGCTCGTCGAGGGCGGCCTCCAGGTAGCGCTCAGAATGCTCGCTCATTTCAGCCGCCTTTCCACGCACTCGCGCAGGTGCTGACGCGCGCGCTGCAGCATGGTCTTCACGCCGTTGGGCTTCATCTCAAGCGTGTCGCCGATCTGTTCGAGGCTGAGCCGGTCGCGGTACTGCAGATGCACGGCCTCGCGCGCTTTGCCGGCCAGAGTTTTTTCGCACTCGCGCAGGGCATCCAGGTAGTCGTTGCCGTCGCTGGGGCCGGCGTGCTGCGCGAAGGCCGCGTCGGCGGCGTCCAGCTCGGCGGTTGTGACTCTGTTGCGGCGCTCCTCCAGCCAGACGTAGCGGGCAATGCCGCGCAGGTAGCCGGCCGTGGCTTCGTGGCCCATGAAGTTGAAGGGTTTGCGCAGGAAAACCAGGAAGGTTTCCTGCGTGAGGTCGTCGGCCAGTGCCCGGTCGGCGCCCAAAAAACGCAGGTAGCGCCAGACACCGAGGTGGTGCCGGCGGACCAGCGTTTCGCGGTCAGGATCGGTGGCCATCGACAGGGCTTCCATGCCCCTTAACCGGGAGCGGTCAGCCTAGCGTATTCAGGAAAATCGAAAAATCGTGGTTGAATCCGATTGGTAACGGATGTGCGCAACACTCGTGGCCCCGGCTTCCATCCATGGCAAGCGAGGCGACGACTTGTCTGCGCTTATGCCCCAACGAGGTAACTCCTTCGGGTTGAGGGCTCATTGACTGCATCACGCGAAGGCGCGAAGAATACGCGAAGCGCGCGAAGAACTGCTTGAAGCAGGTCTTTTCTTCGCGCTCCTTCGCGAACTTCGCGTCAGCTTTGTGAAGTCCCGCGGGTCTGGAGGCGGCAAACGACCTCCATTGGATTCGAGAACGGGGACAGTCCCCTACAGTCGCAGGTCGAGTTGCTTGCCGTTGCGCAGGATGCGGACCGTCAGCAGGCGCGGGTCGTGGCTCCAGCCCAGGGCCTGGCCGAAGTCGTTGAGTGTGCGCACGTGAGCGCCGTTGACCTCGATGATCACGTCCCCGGCCCGCAGATCCAGCTGCGCC
This sequence comes from Planctomycetota bacterium, assembly GCA_022071975.1. Lineage (GTDB taxonomy): Bacteria > Planctomycetota > UBA8742 > UBA2392 > UBA2392 > JACKID01. Next base: position 56,526 of record JAJVIO010000020.1, on the reverse strand, counting down.
GCCAGGGTGGGCGCCGGCGCTGTCTGCGGGTCGCGCAGCAGCGCCGGCAGGGTTTCATCGACGCGCAAGGCGGCGCCATCACTGATGCCCAGCATGCGGGCATCGGCGAGCGGCATGGCGCTCACCAGCGCGCCGAATTCAAGGAACGCCCCGGGGTCGCCGCCGAAGTCGGCGAAGCTGGCGGCGCGCTGCTGGGCCGCCGTGGCGGCCCGGGCGCGCACCTCGGCGCCCCGGGAGAGTGGGAATTCTGCCGAGATGCGCGCCTCGAAGATGCCCACCGCCGTCACGCGCGCCTTCACGCCGCCGGCCGCGCTCAGCTCGTCGCCGACGCGCAGGCCGTCCTTGGCGCCGGCGTCGATCAGCAGACCGTCTCCGCTGCTGCCGCGCACGGTCGCCACGATTTCCGGGTAGCCACGTTCACGGCGAATGTCCGTGAGTGTCGGCGCCGGTGTGTTGTCGTCTTTCGCCACCGGGGCCGGAGTTTCCGGCGTTTCCGGCGGCGGCGTGAAGATCAGCAGCGCCACCGCCACCAGCGCCGCCGCGGCCGCCACAGGCGCCAGGCGAATCAGCAGGTGCAGCCTGCCGCGCGGCCGCACGCCGCCCAGCCGCGCCATCACGGCCTGTGCGCCCTTGCGGCTGTCCACGGCCGGCGGCGCGTACTTCTGCAGCAGCGCCACCAGCTCGCGCCCCTCGGGCGTGTGGTCGTAGCCTTCGATCTGCGGCTTGTCGCTCATGCCAGGGCGTCCTTGCGTTCAATCGTTTCACGCAGGCGTTTCAGGCCGCGGCACACCCGCTGGTACAAGGCCGCCGCCGATACACCCGTGCGTTCCGACATTTCTTCGTACTCGAGCTCTTCCCAGTAGCGCATCAGCACCGCTTCGCGCATCTCGTCGGGCAGCTCGGTCAGTGCCGCAATCAGGCGCTCTTTCTCTTCGGCCGCCACCAGCGGCTCGTGGGGGCGCTGTTCGTCCAGGTTCAGGTCCGGTGCGTCGCCCACGGGGCGGATGCGCTTGTGCTTGCGTATGTGCTTCAAGGCCGTGTCCCGTGCAATCCGCCAGATCCAGCCGGGCAGGGCGCCCGGGTCGCGCAGCCTGTCCAGCTTCTCGTACACCTGCACGAAGGTTTCCTGCGCAATCTCCTCAGCGTCACCGGCGTTGCCCAGCACGGCATAAGCGCTGGCGTATGCCGCGCGGTAGTAGCGCTCCACGAGGCTCGCGAAGGCCTGCTCGTCGCCCCGCCGCGCCAGCCGGATCAGTTCTTCGTCGGGTGCGCCAGTCACGTTTGTCCAGTGGAAGGTTCCCGGCAGGTCGTGCCCCTGACGGGAAAAACAGGAATTTCAACGCCGGGCCGAAACGCGCCCACCCCTACAGAAACGGGGCCCCGGGCCGGATGTTCACCAGCCTCTGACATCCGGCCCCGCTCTCCACTATGCTGACGCCATGGCCGACGGGAAGAGCAAAGCCGAAGCCGCAAAGCTGCTGCGCGACAAACGCGCCGGGCGCTGGTACGAAGCCGGCTTGAATTTCCGTTGCCAGGCGCCCGGCTGTTCCGACTGCTGCTCCGGCAAGCGCGGCGAGGGCTACGTGTGGCTGACGGCCGACGAGATGCAGGCGCTAGCGGACTATCTGGGCATGGAATTCGACCAGTTCACCCGTAAGTACGTGCGCCAGGTGGACTACGCCTTCAGCCTGACCGAAAAGCCCAACAACGATTGCGTGTTCCTGAAAGACGGCGGTTGCAGCGTTTACCCCGTGCGCCCCACCCAGTGCCGCACCTACCCGTTCTGGCCCAACATCATGCGCGCGCCGGAGACCTGGGCCAAGGAGGCGCAGCAGTGCCCGGGCATCGGGGCGGACACACTCGTTGACGCCGACGAGATCGAAAACCAACTTGAGCAGGATCTTGAAGGGCGGCGCCGCACGGGCATCCAGTAGACGCACACCATGGGACTCTTGACGCGTAAAGTCGTGCTGGCCTCGGGCTCGCCTTACCGGGCGCAGATATTGCGCGACGCCGGCGTCGAGTTCGCCGTGATCGTCAGCGACGTGGACGAAGACCTGCAGCCCAAGATCGAGCCCACCCAGTACGTGCGCGCACTAGCCACCCGCAAGGCCCAGGCCGTCGCGCAGAAGGTGGGAGCGGGCAAATTGGTGATCGCGGCCGACACCATCTGCGCCATTGACGGCGAGATCATCAACAAGCCGCTGGATGAAGCGGACGCCCAGCGCATGATCGCGCATTCCTGCGCGGCGGGTCTGCAGCGCGTGATCACGGGCGTGTGCGTGGTGGATTCCAGCAGCAGGCAAAGCTGGACCTTCGCGGACACCAGCCTGGTGGAGATGGCGCCCGCCAGCGCGGAGAAGATCGCCGAGTACGTCGCCAGCGGCGAGCCCATGGGCAAGTGCGGAGCCTTGTGCATCGAGAGCGGCCGGAGCTTCGTGAAAACCTGGCGCGGCAGCTACGCCAACATCATGGGATTGCCCATCGAGCGGCTGCTGCCCCTGCTGTTCAAACTGGACGTGTGACCGACTCGTTTTCGGCGGTTGTGCGGACTATTGAGCCAACCATCCCTCCACATGCAAAGCGGTTTGATTCAGGGGTAGCCTGTGATGCCATTGGCCGCGGAGCGGCCCGGGAACTTAGCCCGCGGCTTCAGCCGCAGGAACGAGAGACGATATCGTCCGCGCCCCGCAGGGGCGCAGGAACGTTTCCCGCGCCCCTACGGGGCGCTCAATGATTGTCGTCGTGGATTCCCATGGCTAAAGCCATGGGCTAGGTTCCTCAGCCGCTACGCGGCTGAACACTGCTACCCCTCGTTCCTGCTTCACGCCGCTTTGCGTCAACACGAATGAACATGTCCACCGATGTTCACAGATGGTTTCTTTTCTTTACCTGGGCGGCGGCACGTTGGGCGGGGCGATGCGCGTGCTGATGCGCTTGCGCTCCGCGGCCGCCAGCAGGTCCGCCGGCAGCAGGCGCTTGGCCTGCTGGATCTCGAGGCCGATCAACGCGCCGTCACGGCCGAAATCGAGGTTGATTTCGCCGTTCACTTCCATCGGGTCGCAGGCGTGGGTGCGCGTCTTTTCGATGTCGTCGGATAGCTGCAGGTAGGCCGTGTCCGTTTGCTTGTCGTAGAGAATCCGCATCACCGGGCCTCCTCGAGTCAGGACATGGCTTAAGCGTATCACATGGAATTGCGTGAGGCGAATTGAACCAGCTGAGGAAAGAAGACTTCGAAGTCACTTTTCAACGCGGTGTAATGTTCGCGCAGGGCGGCGGTGGCCTCGTGCAGGGCGACCTCGCGTTTCGCGCGGCGCGACATACCGCGCAGCACCAGCTCAAGCCCCTCGATGTGCGCGTAGGCGCGCAGCCAGTCGCGTTCGATCATGACCGGCGCGGCGCTCTGCAGGCGGGGCGGCAGCCGGTCGTGGTTTTCGCGCAAGGCGGCGTAGACGCGCGCGGCGAAGGCGTCCAGGGGCTCGCGGGCGTGGGCCTCGAAATCGCCGGCCAGGAAGTGGGCATAGAAC
>JAJVIO010000020.1:37771-52989 GCA_022071975.1 Planctomycetota bacterium | reverse complement strand
TGGCGCTGGGCCTGCTTCCTGCGGTCCGACTGCTGCTTCCTGCTTCCCACTTCCTGCTTCCTGCTTCCTGCTTCCTGCTTCCTGAATCCCGCCTCCTGCCTCCTTAAACGGCGCTACGCCGTGCCACTCAAGTTCGCGTTTGATGGCGGCTTCGAGGTCGGTGGTCGGTTCGTACCCCAGCTCGGTCTGCGCCTTGCTGCTGCTGTACCACTGGCCGTACTCGAGATGGTAGTAGCTGGTCAGTGTCAGCGCGCCCAGCCGGCCGGTGAGCAGGCCCCACCATTCGGCCGCATAGGCCCCCAGCTTGGCCAGCGCGCGCGGCACGATGATCGGCCGTTTGATGCCGGCCATTGCGCACACCATTTCGGCAAACTTGTGCAGCTCGATGTTCACCCCACCGAGTATGTAACGTTCGCCGGGGCGGCCCTTCTGCAGGGCCAGCACGTGGCCGCGCGCGACGTCGCGGCAATCGGTGAAGTTCAGGCGGGCGTCCACCATGAAGGGCGTCAAGCCCTGGAAGAACACGCAGGCGCCCGACAGCGCGGCGTTGCGGCTGCCCTCGCCCACCAGCCCCGTGGGATTCACCAGCGCGGTGGGTGGGCCGAGTGGGTTGTCGCCCGTGGTGGCCTGCAGCACCGCCTGCTCCAGCGCGTGTTTGATCGGGTAGTAGTTGCCGCCGCTTTGCCGCGCTGGGTCAAAAGGCAGCGTCTCATCGGCCAGTTCGCCGGGCTTGGCCAGGCCGATGGTGCTGAGGCTGCTGGTGAACACCGCGCGCTCGACGCCGGCCTGCTTGGCCAGCTCGAAGTGACGCTTGAGCTGCGGCACCCACTTGTCGAGGTAGCCCTGCTGGCGCAGGTGCAGGCCGCTCCAGGGGTAGGGAGCGGCCGAGTGCACGAAGTAGCGGCAGCCGTTCAGGGCATCGCGCAGGGCGGCGTCGTCGTTCATGTCGCCGAGGCGGATTTCTCCGCCGGCGTCCTGCACCTGCATCAGGTTGCGGTGGCCCTTGCTGCGCGCCAGGCAGGTGACCTGATAGCCGGCATCCAGCAGCGCCAGCGCCACGCGGCTGCCCACCGTGCCCGCGGCCCCCAGTAGCAGCACACGATCAGCCATGGGCACGCACGAACTTCAAGTGCTCGGGTTTGAGCGGGTGAATGGCGAATTTACGGCCGGAAGAAAGTTCGGTCAGGTTGCCGGCCAGCAGGTCGAGTTCGATCTCGGCGTTTTCGGCCACGGCATCCACAGGGTCGCGCGCGGCGGTGACGGCCACGCCTTGTTCGTTCAACAGGCGTTCCAGGTAGGTGTTGCAGCCGCGGCAGACGATCACGGCCGGCAGATGCGAGAGCAGTTCCTTCGGCAGCTCGTCAAGCTCGGCCACGGCGTTCAGCGTGCCCGGCAGCAGCAGGCATGCGCCCTTTAAACCCGCATCAGCCGGCAGGTCATGGATGTAGCTGATGTCCAGTTTGCGCAGCTTCATGGCAACTCGTGCTTCAGCAGGCGTAGCCTGCGTAACAACTGTTAGCCTCCGGCGTAAGCCGGGGGAAGGCGTTTCCCGCGATCCCGAGCCGCGGAGCGGCGACACAAATCGGGGGTTTGTGTCGGCGCTCCGCGCCTCGGTAGATCGCCGGAACGACAACCCCCACCTTACGGTGGGGGCTAACAGTTGTCAGCCTGCTCCGCAGGCAGGACTTTGGCTGACTGAGTTCGCGCCACTCGCGGGTGAAAATCGCGGGCAGGCTGCCCGCGCCACGGGCCTACTTCACCTTGATCCAGCCTTCTTTGATGTACCAGTCGGCGGTCTCCAGGATGCCTTCCTTCATGCCGATTTCGCTCTGGAAACCGAACACTTCCTTGGCCTTCTGGCCGCTGCACACCCAGTACAGGGGCATCAGCTCGCGCATCTTGTCGCTGTTGGGCAGCATCGGCCGGCGCGTGATGAACTGCAGCACGTCAATCACCCGCGCGTAGGCCAGCGCCAGCCACACCGGCGGGTTCATTACCTTGTGTTTGCTGGGTTTCAAAATTTCGCGCAGCACTTCCATGGTCCAGCTCAGGTGGTACGGGTGCGGGTCGGTCAGGAAAAATGTCTCGCCGATCGTGCTCTCGTGCATGGCCGATTCCACCAGGCCGCGCGCAAGGTCACGGCCGTGGATCATGCTGAACACGCGCTCGTCCTCGCCGAACTGCAGGCTGTAGCCCTTGGACATCCACTTGAAGAACTCAAGGATGCCGGTGTCGCGCGGGCCGTACACGCCGGGCGGGCGTATGATGGTGATCGGGAACTCCTTCATGAACTCGCGCGCGAACTTCTCGCCCAGCAGCTTGCTGCGCCCGTAGTACGTGATCGGGTGCGGCAGCGATTCCTCGGTGACCACGTGGCGGCTGTCCTCGGCCGGGCCCACGGCCGCCAGGCTGCTGCACAGCACGAAGCGCATGATCTCGGACTTGTCGGCCTGCTTTACCGCCTGCAGCAGGTTGCGGGTGCCGTAGGCGTTGACGCGGTTGAAGTCGGCCTGGGTGCGGCCCTTGATCAGTCCGGCGACGTGGAAGACGTAATCAACGTCGTTGACGGCCTTGGCGAGCTCGGCGGGTGACTGGGTGACGTCGCCCTTGATGATCTCGTAGCCCTGGCGCAACTCGGGAAACAGGCGCTTTTCGCTGCGCACCAGCAGGCGCACGTCATGGCCGCGAGCCTTCAGGATTTCGGCCACGTGGCTGCCGATGAAGCCGGTTGCGCCTGTCACGAGTGATCGCATGGCGGGACGTTAGCGTGCAGTTGGGCGCGCGTCGATATGGTGGCCGTGGGGACACGCGGCAGTGTGTCCGTTTTGAACGCGCATTGGCGCAGGGACACGCGGCAGCGTGTCCCTACTTGATCACGCCCTGGCGCTGCAGGTAGCGCTCTATGCACTCAGCGATTACCGGCGCGACCTCGGCGCCGTACAGGTCGCTGTTGGCAGCCAGGATCACGAACGCCACCTGCGGGTCGTCGTGGGGCGCGAAGCCCGCAAACCAGGCGTGGTCGGGGATGCCCTTGCCGTTCTCGGCCGTGCCGGTTTTTCCGGCACAGCGAATGCGCTTGAGCACCGGGTAGTCGTTGGCGGTGCCGTGGGCGCCGTATACCACCTGGCGCATACCCTCGTGCACCAGGTCCCAGGTTTCGGCCGATACATCCACCTGCTCGGGCCAGCAGGGGAATTCCTCGGTAAGGTGCGGCACCACCAGGGTGCCGCGGTTGGCGACGCAGGCGTACAGGCGTGCGATTTCAAGCGGCGTGGTCGCCATGCGGTCCTGGCCGATCGCCAGCATGGCCAGGTTCTGCGCCCACACGTGTTCGGATTCGGGCAGCGTGCCGTAGCGCGCGCCGTAGATGTCGCTGCCGCATGAGCGGCCGATGCCGAATTGCTCCGTGTAGTCGCGCAGCACTTCCCAGCCTGCCTGGGGCGTGCCGGCGAACTCCTGCGCGTAATAGTAGAAGAAGCCGTTGCAGCTGTACTCGAGCGCCGAAACCAGGTTCACCGAGGCGTGCGCTGGGTGACCGGTGCTGCCGACCTTCTTGCCGTTGTAGTAGATGTCCTTCTCGTACTCCGCGAATTCGTCCGCGCGATCGATGGTGCCGTTCTCAAGCAGCGCCACGGACGTCAGCACCTTGAACGTGCTGCCCGGCGCGTAGCGGCCCTGGGTGGCGCGGTTGTACATGCGGGCTTTCTGGTTCCACCACGGGTAGCCCTTCTTGCTCTCGAGTTCCTGCTCGCTCTTGAACTGGCGCTGGTAGGCGCGGTCTTCCGGCGAACGCCCGACCAGCATGTCCGGGTCGTAATCCGGGAAGCTGACCATGGCCAGCACGGCGCCCGTCTTGACGTCCAGCACCACGGCCGCGCCGCGCATGGTCCACTTGAAGCGCTGCCAGCGGTCGTACTCAGATTGGCCGCGCAGCAGCATCTTGGCGGTTTTGGCCTGGGCGGACGCCGCCAGCAGGGGTTCCCACTTTTTTACGTTGCGCTGGATGTCGCGCTGCAGCTCGATGTCGAGCGTGAGCGTGAGCGGGTCGCGATGGGTCGGCGCCTGCTCGTAGTCAATGCTGCGCACGCGCCCGGCGGCGTCACGCATGCTGACGCGCGCGCCGAACAGGCCGCTCAGGCGTTCGTCGTAGACGCGCTCGATGCCGCCGCTGCCGACCACCTGGTGGGCGACGATGCCGTCGAAACGCTCCACGAAGCGCGCGCGGTCGCCTTCGAACCACTGCTCGATGAAATCATCCAGCCCTTCGCCGAAGGTCGGGCGGGCCAGCACGGCTTCCAGCATGGCGGGGTCCGGCAGGCCGACACCGCCGATCACGTGGGCCAGCTCGCGCGACCAGGTGTACTTGCGCGAGGCGCGGCGGGTGCAGATCACGCCCGGCAGCTGGTCGGCGTTGACTTTCAGAAGTTCCACCACGTCGCGCGGCGCGTCGCGCACCAGCAGCAGGGGCGATTCCTCAAACTGGTAGTGCTGCCAGCGCGCCTGCCAGTCGCCCAGGAAGCGCTCCAGCACGCGGTTCTTGAGGTTGTCCAGGCGGTCGCTGGTTTGCTTGATCAGCCCGCCGTTCTCGGTCAGGGCCCTGTGGCGCTGGGCCACAGCGTCAGCCTGGCCACGCACCACGGCCTCGCAGGTTTCGGAAAGGCGCTGCCAGGATGCGTGTTCTTCGATCAGGATGTCCTGCGCCTGTGACAGGGTCAGCTCGCCGCCGTCCACATTCAGGTCGAGGCTTTCCATCTTCTCGCGGCAGCTCTGCATCGCCATGAAGCACAGGTCGCGCAGGCGGGCGGGGTCTTCCTCGGCGGCCTCGAGCAGTCCTTCGAGGTAGCCCGCTTCCTTCTGCAGCCACTGCAGGCGCGCCTCCAGCACGGGCGCGAAGTGCAGGCTTTTCGGGAAGCGGCGGATGCGCTCCCAGTACTCGGGGTCGTGCAGGGCCGGCACCGCGCGCAGCCATGCCACGCTGACGTCACGGCCCTCGGCGGCCAGCGGATCGCCGAGGCTGGCGGCCAGTGCGTCCACTTCGGTCCACACCTGCTGCAGCTTCAGGTCAAGCTCGCCGCGCGTCAGCCCGGTGACCAGGCACAGGCGCTGGGCGCAGACCTCAAGGTCGTGCATCGCCACGGGGTCGCGGCGCAGCGCCCAGTAAAGGAAAAAGCGCCGACGCCCGGTGGGGCCGGCCAATTCGGCCTCCTGCACCGGTTTCAGGCGACGGTTCACGAACTGCTCGACGGCGGACTGGTCGTAGCGCGAGGGGGCGGCGTGGGCACGCTGCTGCATGCTGCGCGGGTCGGCGAACTTCTCGAGATCCAGGTAAATGTCCCACACGCTCTCGGTGTGGGCGACCACCGTGCCGTCTTTCAGCATGATGTCCGCGCGCTGGGGCTCAAGCAGCGTGATGCTGGTGCGCATCTCCTGGGCGAGGTCGGTGTAGTAGCCGTGGTTCACCACCTGCATGTAGGCGAAACGCCCCAGCAGCAGCAGGAACACCAGCGCCATGCCGGCCGTTATGTAGTTGACCTTGCTCTCGAACATGGGCAGACCCCGCCCTGAATCGGCAGAAAGCAGGGGTGGGCTGAACGGCCAGACCTATAGTGGACAAAAATGGTCCGTAATTTACTCTCTGGGCGTCGGGCTGAGCCTTTTGCGCCCGCGGCGGCGGTGGTAAGCAGGTTCCCCACCGCGCCGGGAAACGAGACATGAGCTGGACCGAACAGGACATCAAATCCGCCCTCAGGGGCGTGCAGGACCCGGACCTGAAGCAGGACCTGGTCGAGCTAGGCATGATCAAGGACGTGAAGTCGAGCGGCGGCAGCATTGAGCTGACCGTGCAGCTGACCACGCCCGCCTGCCCGCTCAAAGACCAGATCGGCGGCGAAGTAAAGGCCGCGCTGGCAAAGAACCTGGGCGCGAAAGATGTGAAGGTCAACTTCACGGCCGACACCAGCCGCATGCAGACCGCCAGCGACCTGATTCCCGGCGTGCGCAACGTGGTGTTCGTGGCCAGCGGCAAGGGCGGCGTGGGCAAGAGCACCGTGGCCGCCAACCTGGCCCTGGCGCTGGCCGAATCGGGCGCCGCCGTGGGCCTGATGGACGGCGACATCTACGGGCCCAGCATGCCCACCATGTTCGACCTGCACCACCAGCCCAAGGCCACGGACGACAAGCGCATCATCCCGCACCAGAAGCTGGGGCTGAAGATCATGTCGATGGGCTTCCTGCTTGAGGAAGGCCAGCCCGTGATCTGGCGCGGCCCCATGCTGGATTCCGCCCTGCGCCAGTTTTTAGGCCAGGTCGAGTGGGGCGAACTGGATTACCTGGTGATCGACCTGCCGCCCGGCACCGGCGACGTGCAGCTTTCACTGGCGCGCATGGTGCCGCAGGCCGTGGCGGTGATCGTCACCACACCGCAGGACGTAGCGCTGGCCGACGTGCAGCGCGCGATCGGCATGTTCGGCACCGTTCATGTGAAGGTGCTGGGCGTGGTCGAGAACATGAGTGGCTTCGTGTGCAGCCACTGCGGCGAGCGCACGGAGATTTTCGGCCACGGCGCGGGCAAGCGCGCGGCGAACAAGTACGGCGTCACCTTCTTTGGCGAAGTGCCCCTGACCGAAAAGGTAGTGACGGCCGGCGACGGCGGCACGCCGATTGTGAAGGCCGACCCGCAGGACGCGGCGGCCGTTGCGCTGCGCGAGGTAAGCCAGAGGGTGGCACAGCAGATTGCGATTCACGCCGCTGCCATGCAGCCGGCGAATGCGTAAACCAGAGGTACGGAGAACAGACATGCCCTATCCCGAAGAAATGGTCGCCCCGATGCGGGCGGAACTGACTGACAACGGCGTTGAGGAACTGCGCACGGCCGATGCGGTCAAGCAGTTCCTGGAGCGCAACAAGGACAAGAGCGCGATGATCGTGCTGAACTCGGTGTGCGGCTGCGCCGCGGGCGCCGCGCGTCCCGGCATCCTGCTGAGCCTGGAAGGCGACAAGAAGCCGGCCGCCGTGGGCACCGTGTTTGCCGGCAACGACACCGACGCCGTGGCCTACGTACGCAGCCTGGTGCCGCAGGCGCCGCCAAGCAGCCCCAGCGTGTACATGTTCAAGCAGGGCAAGCCGGTGGCCTACGTGCCGCGCCACGTGTTCGAGGGCGGCTACCCTGAATCGGTGGCTGAGCACCTGCGCAACGAATACGCCAAGCTGTAGGGCGCAATGGAAACTGACCCGCAGAAGCGGCTGAAGGAATTCCACGGCAAGACCTGCGTGGTGGAGACGCGCCTGGAACAGACCTTCGTCGGGCGCTGTTCGCGCTTTGAAGAGGGCAACCTGATCATGGTTGACCTCGACCACTTCCACGGCGGCTGGGATAAAAACCTGGAGCGCCTGGAAAGCGCGATCAGCATGGGCCACTGGCCGGTGATCAAGAAGGTGTTCATCCCCAAGGCCGACATCACCCGCATGGAACTGCTGGTAAAGAAGCCCTGGCAAACGCCGACGGAAGCGAAGTTCGAAGGGTAGTTTCCCCGGCCTCTGACCTCTGACCTCTGGACTCTGAACCAATGGGAACGTTCCACTCAGACAAAGGCGCCCTGCACGGCATGACCGTGGTGGTGAAAACCACCGGCAAGGCCGTGTACATCGGACGCTGCGACACCCAGACGCCGGACGGCATCTTCCTGAACGACGCCGACAAGCACGAGGAAGGCCAGGACGGCAAGAGCAACGCAGAGTATTTGCAGACCGCCGCCCAGTGGGGCCACTGGCCGCGCATCAAATACATCAGCATCCCGGCACGTGAGATCAGCGAAGTCACCCGCCTGGCCGACCTGAAACAGAGCTGATTACTCGGAAGGACTGATCAGTCGCCGCGCGCGGTCGGGACTTCCGCGGCGGATTCGCGCCCAGATTGATCGGACTCGCGCTTCTTCTTTTTCTTCGCCATGCACTGTGCCGGAATCGTGGTGAGGTGGGATGAAACATTGGGCCGTGCGCTGAAGCAGCTCTTCGAAGTTGGCTTCGCGACGCTCCTGCTGCGTGCGCGCAGCGGTTGCCTTCATGCCGGCAATGCGAATCTTCCAAAGCACCCTGAGTTCGCCGTCATCCATGTCACAAATATACCAAACTACTCAAACCCCAGCGTCTGCTGGCCGGGGGCGGGTTTAGGCGGCTGGTCCGACTTTGGGCTTTCGCAGGGGAAGGCTTCCAGTTCGCCCTTGTCGGCCGCGTGCAGCAGGTCTTCGGGCGGGTCCTCGTCGAACAGCCAGCGCACCACGTCGTCGGGGCGCACGATGATCGGCTCGCGGTCGTGCCAGCGGCTCATCCAGGGCGATGCCTCGGCGGTGACAATGCTGCACCAGTCCACGTCGTCGTCGTGGCGCCACAGGCCGGCGAACAGCAGGCCTTCGCCGTCCGCGCGCTGGAAGGCCCAAGGCTGCTTGGCGCCCTTTTCGCCGGTCCACTCGTAGAAGCCTTGCGCGGGCACCAGGCAGCGCTGTGTTCGCCAGGGCTTTGACCATGTTGCCTTGTCGGCCAGGCTCTCGCTCTTGGCGTTGAACAGCGGCGACTTCACCTTGTTGTAGCGGCTGGGAATGTGGCCCCACTTCAGCAGCCGCGGCTCCACTTCGGCGTCTTCGTTGCCGACAAAGGCCAGCACCTTGGTGGTGGGGCGCACGTCGTAGTTCTGCTCGCGCCACTCGATGTCGCGCTGCAGCTGGTCGAGCTGCTCGCAGATCATGTCCGCCAGCTCGGGCGGGAAGTAATGCCGCACCAGCGTCTTGATCGACTTCACCGTGTAAAAGCGGCCGCACATGGCGGCCTATTCTAGCTCGGAGAGCACGTTGTCGAAGGCGCCACTGTTGGCGAGCTCGCGGATCGTCGCGAAATCTTCGTGCAGCACGCGGTCCTGCTTCAGGGGCTTGACCCGCTTGCGCACGGCGTCGGCCAGCGCTTCCACCAGCTTGCCGCCCTTCAGCGGCCGGTGGTAATCGAGCGCCAGGCGCCCGGCCAGCAGCTCGATGCTCAGTAAATGCTGCAAGTTCTCGAACACCGTGCGCGCCTTGAGCGCCGCCGTCACGCCCATGCTGACGTGGTCTTCCTTGTTGGCGCTGGTCGGGATGCTGTCCACGCTGGCCGGGTGGCTGAACACCTTGTTCTCGCTGGCCAGCGCGGCCGCGACCACCTGCGCAATCATCAGGCCGCTGTTCAGGCCGCTGCCCTCCACCAGGAAGGGCGGCAGATTGCTGAGGTCCGGGTTGACCATCTGCTCGAGGCGGCGTTCGGAGATGGAGCCGAGTTCGGACATCAGGATGGCAAGAAAGTCCAGCGCCTGGCTGAGCGGCTGGCCGTGGAAGTTTCCGGCGCTGATCACGGCGCTGTCTTCCGGGAACAGCAGCGGGTTGTCGGTAACGGCGTTCAGTTCGCGCTCGAAGATGGTCTGCACGAACGCGAAGCCGTCGCGCGCGGCGCCGTGCACCTGGGGCACGCAGCGCAGGCTGTAGGCGTCCTGCACGCGCGGGTCGTTGTCGCGGTGGCTCTCGCGGATCGCGCTGCCTTTCAGCATCTTGAGCATGTTGCGGCTCACCAGCGCGTGCCCGGGGTGCGGGCGTATCGCCGCCACCCGCGGGTCAAACGGCGAGTCGCTGCCGCGCAGGGCCTCGAGTGACAGGGCGGCCGCGGCGTCGCACAGCTTGATCCAGCGGCGCATGCCGCACACGGTGACCAGGCCGATGGCCTGGATGATCTGGGTGCCGTTGATCAGCGCCAGGCCTTCCTTGGCCTGCAGCTCAACGGGTTTCAAACCGGCGGCTTTCAGCGCCTTGGCGGCGCTTGTCAGGCGGCCCTTCACGAAAACCTTGCCCTCGCCGATCAGCGCCAGCGCGATGTGCGCCAGCGGCGCCAGGTCGCCCGAGGCGCCCACGCTGCCCTTGCTGGGCACGAAGGGCACCACGTTGCTGTTCAGCATCGCGAGCAGCGCGTCCACCACTTCTTCGCGCACGCCGGAGTTGCCCTGCACGATGCTGTTGATGCGCAGCAGCATCGCCAGCCGCACCGTGTGCTCCGGCAGCGGCTCACCTACGCCGCAGGCATGGCTGCGTATGAGATTCGTCTGCAACTGCCCCAGGTCGGCATCCGGGATCTTCACATTCGCCAGCTTGCCGAAGCCGGTGTTCACGCCGTACACCGGGCGGTGTTCTTTCAGCAGTTGCTGCACGAACTTGCGCGCCTTGCGCACGGCCCCACGCGCGCCGGCCGAAACCTCCACGCGCGAAAAGCCGCCATGCAGGAAGCGGTCGATCTGGGCCAGGGTCAGTGATTTGCCGTCGAGTGTGAGTGTAGCCATGGCGCGGGAAGTTAGCGGGAAACGGGCGCGGAATACAGGGGCGAAGTGGGACAGCTGGGTTTCTGCGGATCTCGCAACATCGAGGTAGCCCACAACTGAAACCGGCCCGTTACCGGGCCGGCTCTGTTTCAATCTTCCCGCCCGCCTATTTCAGCTTCGGCAGCGGGTGGCTGGCCAGCCACTGCCAGAGGCGCTTGGCGCACAGGCTGCCTGACGCGACCACGCTCATGAGCGTGCGGGTTTCTATGTTCGTGCAGTCGCCGGCGACGTAGATGCCGCCGAACATGGTTTTGCCGCCCTCGCCGTGGGCATAGTAGCCGTTGTCCTGGGGCATGCGCTCCAGGCCCGGAATCGGCTGCTTCGGCGCCGGGCCCAGCGCCACCACCATCGCGTCCAGCGGCAGGCCTTGCTCCTCGGGGATGCCCTTCTCGACGAAGAACAGGAAGTCCAGCGCGTCGTTGCCCTTCACCGCCGCCACCCTGGTGCCGGGGATGATGCGCACCTTCTGCGAGGTCGCGCGCTCCACCAGCAGAGGCTCGGCCGTCGGCTCGTCGTCAGGGCAGAGTACCGTGACGAACTTGGCGTAGCGGCTCAGGAAGATGGCCGCGTGCATGGCTTCGTCGCCGCCGCCGATCACGGCCACGCGGCGGTCGGTGTAAATCTGCGCGTCCACCTGGGCGCCGTAGCGGATGCCCCGGTTCAGGAACTTGTCCACGCCCTCGATCTTCAGTTCGCGCTGCGCGGCGCCGGTGGCGATCACCACCGCCCGTGCCCAGAAGTTGCCGGCGCTGCTGTGCACGCGCTTGAACGCGCCCTGGATGCGGATGCTGTTCACCTTGCCGCGCATCAGCGTGGCGCCCACGTGGCGGGCGTGCTCGGCGAAATTGGCGGCGATGTCCGCGCCCGGCACGGCCTCGTCGAATCCGACGCCCAGGTATTCGTCCACGTCAGTCAGGGGCAGCAGGTGTCCGCCCGGCTCATTTTCGTCCAGGCCCAGCACGCTCAAGCCGCCGAGGCGGCAGCCGTGGCAGGCGGCCAGGCCCGCGGGTCCCAGGCCCACCACGATCACGTCGAAAATCGTCTGGCCGCGCGATTCCAGGCGCTCGATGTCGTAACGCACGCCCGTGGCTTCCAGCAGCTCTTCCTGCGTGGGGTCGGGCAGCCATTCGTCGTTTACGTACAGTACCGGTGACACGGCCGCGCCGCACAGCTTGCGGATGAAAGCGTTTGCCTCCTGGTCGGTGGCGATGCTGCGCTCGTTCCAGGACATGTGATGCGCTTCGAGCGCTTCCTTGGCGAGCCGGTTCGATTCCGACACGCCGTCCGTAAACATGATGATCTTGGCAGCAGGCATAACCCTACCTGACGGCTTAAACGCAAATACCCAGCGGGGGATGGGGCTTATCGCTCAAAACGCATCCCAACGCAAGTTTCTTGACCCAAGGTATTTACCTCAGGTTTGAATCACCACTTGGCCCGTACGCCCGCGTACTTTCCACCCCGGCGCTACCGCTGTCAATGAGTGGAAGATCGGGGAAAACTCACCCGCCGCTGCCGCTCGCCTTGCCGCGCGCTATGATCGCCACTGGAAGGAAGCCCCATGCTGACACCGATCACCGAAGTGCTGGAAGACCTGCGCCAGGGCAAGGCCATCATCCTTGTTGACGACGAAGACCGCGAGAACGAAGGCGACCTGGTGATCGCGGCCGAGAAGATCACCCCCGAGGGCGTGAACTTCATGGCCCGCGACGCCCGCGGCCTGATCTGCCTGGCGCTTACCAACGAGACCGCAGACCGCCTGGACCTGCCGCCCATGGCCGCGCGCAACGAAGCGCCGCTGGGAACCGCCTTCACCGTCAGCATCGAGGCGCGCGAGGGCGTAACCACCGGCATCAGCGCGCATGACCGCGCACACACCATCCTGACGGCCATCAAGGACGACGCCAAGCCGCGCGACCTGGTACGGCCGGGCCACGTGTTTCCCCTGCGCGCCCGCGAGGGCGGCGTGCTGGTGCGCAACGGCCAGACCGAGGGCAGTGTGGACCTGTGCCGCCTGGCCGGCCTCAAGCCCGCCGGCGTGATCTGCGAGATCATGAACGACGACGGCACCATGGCCCGCATGCCGGACCTGGAGAAGTTTGCGTTAAAACACGGGCTGAAAATCTGCAGCGTGGCGGACCTGATCGCCTACCGCCTGCAGCACGAGCGCATCATCAAGCGCATATCCGGCGCGCGCATGCCCACCGAGTGGGGCTATTTCGACGTGCACGTCTACCACAGCATCGCCGACGGCAAAGATCACGTCGCGCTGTGCAAGAACGTGATCCCCAGTGACCTGCGCGCCGCCGACATGGACTACGTGAACGAGCCCATCCTGGTGCGCGTGCACAGCGAATGCCTGACCGGCGACGTGTTCAGCAGCCAGCGCTGCGACTGCGGCCTGCAGTTGCACGCCGCCATGCAGCAGGTGCAGCAGGCCGAGCGCGGGGTGATCGTCTACCTGCGCCAGGAAGGGCGCGGCATCGGCCTGACCGAAAAGATCAAGGCCTACGCCCTGCAGGACCAGGGCTACGACACGGTTGAGGCCAACGAGATGCTGGGACATCGGCCGGACAAGCGCGAGTACGGCACGGGCTGCCAGATATTGATGGACCTGGGCGTGAAGAAGATGCGCCTGCTGACCAACAACCCGGCCAAACGCGAGGCGATCAACGCCTACGGGCTGGAGATCACCGAGCGCGTAGCGCTGGAAATGCCGCCGGGCGAGGAAAGCAACTTCTACATGCGCACCAAGCGTGACAAGCTGGGGCATATACTCCAGTTACCCAAAGACTCCGGCCGCCACGAAAAGGTCCGCAAAGACCGCGGGATTGAGTAGGGGCGGCCCCATGTGGCCGCCCGCCAAGCTTGAAATCCTGTTCTCACCTCAGACACGCGCTGCTAGCCTGTGCGCCGAGGTGAAACCATGAACAAACTGATGATGCAGGTCGGCGGCGTGGTCGCGGCCGTGACGATTTTCGCGCTGCTGGCCGGCGTCGGCTACCTGACGCAGATCGGGCTCACACAAACCTTCGGCCCCAGCGCGCCCGCCAGCAACGCGCCGCCACGGAAGCAGCCCAACAGGAACCGTGCATACAGTAACTGGGTTGATTCCAACCAGCCGGAAGAAGAGCGCGAACCCATCCCCGAGGGCGAATCTGTCTGGCAGGACTACCCCGAAGAAGACCTGGACTACGAACCACGCCTGCCGAATCGGCCGGGCAACTTCGAGGTGCTTGCTGCAGTAGCTCGTTTCCTGGAGGGGCAGTACGCAATCGAACCGGATTACCCAGACCTGGCATTCCCGTTCTGGGACGAGTCAAAGAAGTACGAGACTAAAGGGGACTGGGACGAGTACTGGGAAGAACGCGAGGCAAATGACCGCGAGCGCGGAGAGCACCGCACCAACAAGCTTCGTCAGTACAATCTGGAACTGGTGACGTTGAGTTTCGTGAATGTTGCCGCTGGCAGCACCGAGTTGCCAAACTTCACAAGCTACGGCATGTCACAGACCCACTTTGAACGCTTTGTAGAAATGCGTGCAGCCCACAAAGAGCGTTGCGTACTCGTGCTGGTGACTGCTGATCTTGAGTCGCTTCAATCGGAAAAGGTGGAGCCCATCACCGCGAAGGACCCGTTGAAGCTGTTCTTTGTGAAGAAGCCCGACGGCTGGAAGCTAACCTATTACGAAGACTAGCCGCGCGCTTGCGCTTGCGGCTCTTGCAACGATGGACAGCGGATCGAATACGCATGTCAGCCACGGAGAACACGGACTTACACGGAGATGACGAGTCTCCGTTGTTCCCATTGTGGCTAAGGCTTTCTGAAGCGTGGCTTTCATACTTCAGTGAGTGTGGTGATCTAACCGGTCGCGATCGTGTTTGGGAGATCGACGACTTCCCGATTCAATCCGTATGGGATGAGTTGACGCATCCAACCAACAAGGTGGCGTTGGAGGATGAATTACGACAGAACCTCAATCCCGTAGCTCGTGCCGCGAGAGAGGCGGCGCTGAGCAGGTGTCGCGCAAGACGGGCTCCGTGAAATTCCGTGTTCTCCGTGGCTTCACCCGTCCTTGGCGTCGTGGCAGCTTGGCGGTAAACCACCCCCATGGACTACGCCGTTCGTGTGAGCCACTACGTTGACCCTGCTACCTTTGAACTTCAGCGCGATGTGATCCTGCTGATTTCGGGCTCGCGGGTGGTTGAGACCATTTTGGGCGGCGAAGTCAGCGGCGGTCTTTCCGGCCTGGCCGAACACGTGCTCGACCTCGACAACGCCGTGTGCGTGCCCGGCTTCGTCAACTCCCATGCCCACCTCGACCTCTCCCACCTGCACGGCCAGGTGCCTCGCGGCCTGACGTTTCCCGAGTGGGCGCCGGCCGTGATCGCCGGGCGCATGCTGCCCCAGGCCATGGTCGAGGCGGGCATTGACGACGCCTGCCGCATGTCGGTCGCGGGCGGAACCACCAGCATTCTGGACATCAGCGTGGGCGGCGACTCCGCCCAGCACTTGGCCAAACACGGCCTGGGCGGCGTGGTCGCCCTGGAGGTGCTGGGCTGGTCGGGTGACGCAGCCGAGAGAGCCATGGCCCGCGCCGACGAAATCGTGCGCGCGAGATTTGAGCTCGACGCCGAGCGCCTGGGAAAAGATGCGGGTGATGCAGCCGCGCCGGCCGCGCTGGCAGGTGTTGACTACGGCTTCTCGCCCCACGCGCCCTACAGCACCAGCCTTGAGCTGTACCAGCACGCCTTCGGGCGCGCCTTCGGCGAAGGGCGCGTGTGCACCACCCACGTGGCGGAATCCCTCGAGGAAGAACAGTTCATCCGCGACG
>JAJVIO010000020.1:0-37761 GCA_022071975.1 Planctomycetota bacterium | reverse complement strand
GCTGGGTGTTGACCTGTCAAGCTTCAAGGGCTTCGGTGTAACACCGCTGGCCCTGCTGCTGGACGACTGGCTGATGCCCTGGCTGGGCGCCCCTTCGTCGAGCGTTCAACCCGAAATCGAAAACGGGGACAGTCCCCAAAATCGGGGACAGTCCCCATTGGTGCTGGTGCACTGCAACTACGCCCGCGAGGCCGATTTCGAGCTGCTGGCTGCCGGCAAACCCTCCGTGTGCTGGTGCCCGCGCAGCCACGCGTACTTCAACCATGCGCAGTGGCCCCTGGCCCAGATGCGCCAGGCCGGCGTCAACCTGCTGCTCGGCACTGACAGCCTCGCCAGCAACGACGGCCTCGACATGCTGGGTGAAATCCGCCAGGCCGCCCTGCACCCCGAAGCCGACATCGCCGAGCTGTTCCAGGCCGCCACAGTCAACGGCCGTCGTGCCCTGGGCATCGAGCACGACGCCGCCGACCTGGCGGTCTGGGGCCTGCCCACCAGCGCGGGCCACACACGCGACAGCCTGCTGAAGGCCATGCTCGAGAACGAAATCCCGCTGATCGCATCCTTCAGCCGCGGCAACCTGATCGCCCGGGCGATCTAGGCCGAACTGCGGGTTGGCCACAAAAACACGAAAACACAAAAGAAACTGCCACAAAACATGCGGCAGGTGGGAACGGCGGAACCGTTGATTTCGTGGCCCTTCGGGTTAGCGCCCATCAGCAGCCAAGCAGTTTTCGTGCAGCAGTTCCTTTTGTGTTTTCGTGTTTTTGTGGCCCACCTGTCTTTGCGAACACAGCGAGTCGCGCTAAACAATTCGCAACCTGCACGCGTTTGCTGAAGAGGCCAATATGCTCGACATCAAGCTGATCCGCGACAACCCCGAGGCCGTCAAAACCGGCCTGCGCAACCGCAACGCCGACGTTGACGCCATCGACAAGGTGCTCGAGCTCGACGCCACCTGGCGCGATAAGAACGCCCAGGCCGAAAATCGCCAGGCCGCGCTGAACAAGGCCAACAAGGTCTTCGGCCCGTGGATGGGCGGCCGTAAGAAGAACCCCGACATGCCCGCGCCCAAAGAGCTGATCGAGCTGCTGGGCGAAACACCCGCCAGCCCTGAAGACGCCAAGGAAAAGCTGCGCAAGCTGGGCGAGGCCAAGGATGCCATCGACGCCGAAGCCCACGCGGTACTGAACCAGATCGAGGGCGTGCTGCTGCACCTGCCCAACCTGCCCAGCGCCCACACGCCGGTCGGCAAGTCCGAAGAAAACAACGTGGTGCGCAAAGAGTGGGGCACCAAGCCCGAGTTCGATTTCACGCCCAAGCCCCACTGGGACCTGGTGGCCGACCGCGGCCTGGACCTCGAGATCGGCGGGCGCATCTCCGGAAGCGGCTTCCCCTTCTTCCGCGGCAAGATCGCGAAGCTTGAGCGCGCGCTGATCAACTATTTCCTCGAGTTGCACACGGCCGAGCACGGCTACACCGAGTGCTGGACGCCATTCATGGTGCGCGGCGAAACCCTGCGCAACAGCAGCCAGCTGCCCAAGTTCTATGACGAGCTGTACCGCGCCGACGAACGCGACGACCTGTACCTGATACCGACGGCCGAGGTGCCGCTCACCAGCGTGCACGCCGGCGAGATCATCGCCGATGAGCAGGCGCCGATCCGCTACTGCGCGTTCACGCCCTGCTTCCGGCGCGAGGCCGGCGCCGCGGGCAAGGACACGCGCGGCATCCTGCGCGTGCACCAGTTCAGCAAAGTAGAGCTGATGGTGGTGACCACGCCCGAGCAATCCGAGCAGGAGCACGAAACGCTCACACGCTGCGCCGAGACGGTGCTGGAGAAGCTGAACATCCCGTACCGCCGCCTTGAGCTGTGCACCGGCGACATGGGTTTCGGCGCCGCCCGCTGCTACGACCTCGAGGCCTGGGCGCCCGGCGTGGGCAAGTGGCTGGAAGTCAGCAGCTGCAGCAACTTCACGGACTTCCAGGCGCGCCGCGCGAAGATCAGGGTGAAGGGTAAGGAAGTCGGCACACGCCTCGCCCACACGCTGAACGGCAGCGGCCTGGCCTGCCCGCGCACCATGATCGCAATCCTCGAGAACAACCAGCGCGCCGACGGCAGCATTGCAATCCCGCCCGCCCTGCAGCCCTACTACGGCGCGGAAGAGCTGTGATTCTGAAGCGGCGGTTGTCCACGAAGCGCACGAGTTAAAGCTTCGGCCACGCGGGGGCGCAAAGGCGCTAAGAGTCCAGCGTGAGTTGAACGCTGCTTGTGTTCAGGGACTGGTATCCAACGCCAGGACGCCAGGAACGCCACGGCCTTTGCGTTGTGGCATGTCGATTGGCCAGGGGTTGATCAAGCGACGACAAGACCTTGGCGCCCTGGCGTTGTTCTTCGTGGCGGCTGGCAGCGAGACAACCGAACACCGACCAGCACTTCGCGCCTTTGCGCCCCGGCGTGGCCCATGGAGTTGTAGTTCTTGGTGAACTTCGCGTGTCTTCGTGGGCAATCGGTAGTTCCGTTGCCGTTACCGCGCTTACTTGTTTTCCGATGGCGGCTCGAGGGTGGCGGATGACCTCCGTCTAGCCGGAACTGCTGCGGTCCTCGGGTTCGATAATCACCTCGATGCCACTGCTGATGTTGCTGGTACCCACCGTGATCTGCACCTGCGCCTGCTTCATGCCGCGGTTTGATACCACCAGCGTGTAGCTGCCGGGCGGCACGTCGTAGATGTCAATGTTGCCGCTGAAACCGCTGCCGCCGAAGTACAGGCCGCTCAGCCGGCCCTCTGAATCGTACAGGTAACACAACGGCCCGCCGCTCTGGATCGGTCCGCCGTCGGCGCGGCGCATGGTGGCCCGTACCGTCACGCCTTCGCGCGCCACCACAATGTCGGCCTCAACGGGTGAATTGTCGGCCGGGATGGTCACGGCCTCGCTGAAGGCGGTCGCAGTCTTGGCCTCGTCCTGGTAGCCTCCCACGCGGGCCTGCATCTGCGCGCCGTTCTCAAGGCGCTCGGCGGTGTAGTAGCCGTTGTCATCGGTCACCACGTAGGCGGCCAGCAGCGCGCGCGGGAAACTGGCGCTCAGGTTCGTGACCGCAACGCGCGCACGCTTGACAGGCGCGCCGTCCGGGTAGGTCACCCGGCCGGTCATCACGCCGGTGATGGCGGGCAACTGCACGTCGACGTCGTTCCAGCCGGCTTTCTGCACGTTCACGTTGACCGCGAACTGCGCCGCCGTGTCGCCCTGGGTTTTAAGCGCGCAGAACACCCACTCGCCGGGGAACAGGTTGCTGACTTCGTAACGGCCGTCGGGGCCGGTGTGGATGGTCGCGCACCAGTACACGTTCTCGCGCCGGTACACGTAAATGCCCGCGTTGGCGTGGGGCTGGCCGTCGCTGCGCAGCAGGCGGCCCTTCAGGTGGCAGATTGTGCCGATCTCGATGTCGAATTCGGCGCCTTCCTCGGTGAGTTCAACGGCGCGCGCGGCATAGTGGAAGTCCGGCAGGCCGACGAAGTACTGGCCGACGGGCAGGCTGTCCGTGGCGTACTTGCCCTCGGTATCGGTGTAGACCGTGGCGGCCAGCTTGCCGGTGTCCCAGATCTCGACCCTGGTGGCGCCGGGCAGCGGCTCGCTGTTGCTGGTGCACACACCGTGGATGGTGTTGCCGCGCTGCATCGCGACTTCCTGCGGCGGCTTGGCGGCCGTTTTGTCGGGCGCGTCGGCATCGAGCTTGGTGTTCACTGTGGCGTAGCCGGCCTTCTCGATGCGCACGTCCACCTCCATGCTGGAAAGGCCGGTCACGTGCACCATGCCCTCGGCGTCGCTCGCCAGCACCATGTTGTAAGCCACCACCGTGACCGTGGCGCCGGCGATCGGCTGTTGTGTTTCCGCGTCGGTAATGTGCAGGCGGCCGTCGAAGTCGGCGGTCGAAAGCTCCAGGTTCAGCTCGATCTCATGCTCGCCCGGTTTGGGCGTGACGCGCACGGCCGTGCCCAGGTAGGCCGGGTGCAGCACGCGCACGATGAACTCGGCGGCGCTCAGGCCCTCGAGGCGGTACTTGCCTTCCTTGTCGCTCCTGGCGGTCGCCGCGCCGCTGCTGACATCGGCGCCCTCGATATACGTCTCGGGCTCGCCCTTGCGGGTGATGCGGCCGAACACGTTGTAGCCCTGTCCCATGTACAGGTCGCCCAGCTCCACTTCGCCGCCGGGCGCCGGGGTGTACTTGGCGCGCACCTCGGCCAGGCCGTTGCTGCGCACCAGCAGCTCGACGGCCTCGGGCTTGGCCTCGCACCAGAACACGCCCTCGGCGTTGGGGCCGACGCTTTGGATGATCTTGACGTACTTGGCCGCTTCGTCGTAGCTGAAGAAACTCGCCTGCTGCACCGGCGAACCTGAGCTGGTCAGCAGCCGCCCGCGCAGCACCACGTTGCCCGAGGGCTTGAGCTTGAAGTTCACACCCTCGCTGCCGCTCTTCACGAAAGTCTTTTGCGCCGACTGGTGGCCGGGGGCGATAACGCTGATCACGTTGTGCTGGCTTTCGGGCTGGCACTTCACCACGTAATAGCCGGTTTCATCGGTGATTGCCTCGGTGTGGAAGTGCTGGGCGGGCTCGGCGTCGAAGTCGCAGCTTACCTGGGCGCCGGCGATCGGCTCGCCTTCCAGGTTGCTGACTGTGCCGGTGATGACCGCGCCGGGCGACATCTCCACGGTGAGGTTGGCCGGCGGCTCCACGTTGTTCAGGATGCGCGGGGCGTAGCCGCTGCGCGTGATCTGCATTCGGTAGCCCGCGGGCGTGAGTTTTACAAACGCAAACGCGCCGCCGCTGTCCGTGGACTGGCTCTCCCTGGGGTTGCGCTGGTTGTCCGGTGGGAACAGCAGCACCTGGGCTTCTTCAATCGGCAGGCCGCTTTCGGCGTCGCGCACCACGCCTCGGATCGCGGTGTCGCGCGGCAGCACCAGCGGGGCTTTCAGCTTGGTCGCGCCCGGCGCCAGCCGCGTGGTGAAGGGCTTGCTGCTGTTGCCCCAGGCGTCGGCGGCCGTGAGTGTCAGTGTGCGTTCGGCCGGAAGCTGCGCAAACGCGAAGTTGCCTTCCTCGTCTGTGCTGGCGCTGCGAGATTCGCCGCCTTCGATGGCCACGTTGACCTTCGCGCCTTCGTAAGCGTTGCCGAAGTCGTCCACTACCTGTCCGCTGAGATCGGCCGGCTTCTTCTCTTCTTTATCGACTGGCTCGGGGGCTTCTTTACCCTCGCCGCCGGCGCTGGTGCTTCCCCCACCGCTGCCGCTTTCACCGCCGCCACTTGTGCCGCTGCCCCTGATCGGTTTGCCGTCCGGGCCGAGCGGACGGCCGTGCTCGTCCACGTAGATGCGCCGGCCACTGGGGTCCAGCACGTAGCGGCGGCCGTTGCTGTCGATGTAGATGCGTTCGCCGCCGGGGCCGGTGATGTAACGCCCGTGCTCGTCGCGCCCGTCGAACTTGATGTGCGCGGCCGGGTCCTGCTGATCAGCGAATGGGTCCTCAAGGCCGGCGACCTGCACGTTGGCACGGTTAGCGGACCCGGCATCTGGGCCGAACAGCGACAAGGAATCACTGCCGATAAGGAAGACAAAGGCGGCCAATACCAACAGCGCGACCACCGGGAGGGCGAGAAGAAGCGTCCTCTGGCTCATGCCGATCTCTCAGATTTCCGTTGGCGTCGAGTCGATTCGATAGCAGGTTAACGGCCGAGATCAACGATTGCCCGAAAATTCAGGAGCTGTCATGGCGAAGGCAACTGCGGTTATCCACGAAGGACCACGAAGGACCACGAAGAGAAAGCCGGCCTTCGCGGCCCTTGGCGGCGCTTCGCGGTTGCGTTTTGTTTGGGTTGCGTTGTTGATGCTGATTTTCGCGTCGTCGTTCGTGGCCCAGGACGCGGCGTACAAACCGCCGCGCAAGTGGACTTTCGGCAGCATGGGCGTCGCCATGCGCGATGACCTGACTGTGTACCAGGGCGGCGCGAAGGACGCCGACGGCAACATCGCGATCAAGGAGCACGACCGCCTGTTGAAATGGAACGGCACCGAGCTCAAGAACCTCGACGACTTCTGCCGCAACCTGTACGCCACCAAGCCGGGCGAAATCGTGGAAGTGGAGATTTCACGGCCGATCAAGGACAAAGACGAGCGCCAAACGCTGACAGTGAAGATCAAGCTGGGCGACCCGAAGCAGGCCTTCAAGGAACTGTATACCCAGCTCGACAAGCGCCAGCGCGGCTACGACTGGCGCAAGAACGAGGCCGTAACCAAGGGCGGCCCCCTGCGCGAAAAGCTGTGGCCGATGGTCGACAAACACAAGCTGCAGGGCGAGTGGGACAATCTAATCGCCGCCCACGAACGCGAACTCGACCTGTGGGACAGCTACGAAAATTTATCAAGCACCGACCTGCTGCTCAGCGATCCGCTCAGCGCCCACCAGTGGATCGAGCTGGTCGGCAACCAATTCTCCGCAGTCGGGTCGGACCAACTGAATGAGCTGAGTAATCCACTCTCCAACTTGCTAGACCGAAAGTCGAGTGATGGGACCACGACACAACCCAATCTCCCCGACAAACCCGCCGACAAGACGGCCAACTCCCTCTGGTGGCAGAAACGCGCTGACGCGATTCTGGCTCTGCTCTCGGTTGCGTCTCAAAGCGACGAGCCTTGGGAGCATCAATGGGCTGGAGTGCAGAACTTCGAGTTTCATTGGCGAGGTGAGGAAGGATTTCCAAACTGCGCCTCGCGAGTAGACGGTATGCGGGAAAGCGGGATAGACGCGTCAGCCGCCCTTCACTCTGTACCCATCGCACTGGACGAACTGCGCAAGCTGGCGCAGTTGTTCTGGGATGCTCACACGGATGGCGAAGAACTTCCGTTGCTGTCCAAAGAAGATACTCAACGCTACGTCAGCGGCGACGCAGTTTGTTTCAAGCTGGGCTTTGGCGTGATGGCCATCGGCGGCAGAGAAGCAAACAGGTGGAGCGGCAAAACGGATACAGCGCTTGAACCTCTGAAGATCATCGTCGATCTCGGCGGTGATGACGAGTACGTGGATTGTGGCGTCACGCGAGTAGCCGCCCCTGTTCAGGTGGTCATCGACCTTGGCGGCAAAGACCACTACCGCAGCACGGGCAAGTGGGGTGTGGCTTGCGGTGTGCTGGGCACGGCGATCATTGATGACCATGAAGGTAACGACACATACGAATGCCCCGACTGGGGCATCGGCGCGGCCTTTGGCGGCATCGGCCTTTTGATCGACCGCAAGGGGAACGACCGCTATCTGGGCGGCAACAACTCCATTGGCTGCGCGGCCTATGGCGTGGGCGGTGTGATCGACCTGGAAGGCAACGACCTTTACGACTCGCACACCCTCTCCGTCGGCGTCGGCCAGCCGGGCGGCGTGGGCTTCGTGCTGGACCACTCCGGCGACGACCACTACCGCTGCACCGGCGGCGAGCCCAGCCCCTACGGCACCAAGGGCGAGTGGTTCGGCGGCGGCATCGGCTGCGGCTTCGGCTGGCGCACCCTGGCCTGCGGCGGCATCGGCCTGGTGGTGGACGTCAAGGGCAACGACATCTACGACGCCGGCGAGTTCGGCCTCGGCTGCGGGTACTTCATGGCGATCGGCGCCGTGCGCGACATGGATGGAGACGACATCTACCACGCCAGCCGCTATGGCCTCGCGGCCGCGGCCCACGCGGCCGTGGGCCTGTTCATGGACGACAAGGGCAACGATGTCTACGAAGGCAAGACAGCCGCGAGCATTGGCGGCACCTGGGACATCGTGACGGGCTACTTCTACGACGGCGGCGGCGACGACAATTACCGCTGCGACGGCCTCGGCCTCGGCGCCTGCGCCCAGAACGGCTTCGGCATTTTCTGGGACGCCGGCGGGGCCGACAACTACCGCAGCGGCAGCGGCGATTTCCAGCACGGCGGCCGCACCATCGGCAAGGCCGGCAACGCGGAGTACGGCGGGGGGCGCCTGGCCAAAAACTTCGGCATCTTCATGGACACGGGTGGCGGCAAGGACAACTACCCGCGCGACAACCGCAAGAACGGCAGCGAATCGCTCGAGGACCAATACGGCCTGTTCCTGGACGAGTAGGCTCCCGTAACCCCTTGAAGTGAGAGTACTTGATACGGCCGGAAAATCCGTGTAACGGAAGAGTCCCTCCGGCTACATATCAGTGAACTGCAAGCGACACGATCCATGCCGAAAGCAATCACCGAGAAGATTGTCGAATGCCGCACGCCGCGCGGCCGAACCATGCGCATGGAACGCTGGTACTATGAGGCGATCCGCGCGGCGCTGCTGGACATCCTGCCGGAGCCTGGCGTGTGCGCCGAGTTGTTCGAGCTGCACAAGCGTGTGGCGGCATCGCTGGATGACTTTACGCGCGAGAACATCGACTCGCTGAGCTGGCAGGTCGCCTGGGTGCGCCTTGATCTCGAGACCGAGGGCTTGCTGCAGCGCGACGCGGCGCTGGTCACGCGAATCGCCTAGGCGGCTGTCTCCACACGAAGCAACAGCATGGCCACGCGGGGGCGCAAGGGCGCCAAGGACTTGTCGTTTCTCGCGGACCTATCGGCCTGCCGGGTGGGAAGAAAACGCCCCCGTTCAGCAGTAGCGTTCGAATTGCGCACGACGCTTCGCTCCTTCGTTCCTTCGTGTTCCATACATGACGCGGACAAGAATGTCCGCGCCACCCTGGGGTAGTCCCGCCACGCCGAAAAGGGACTGTCCCAGCCTTCCCGCAACGTTAGATTCACCATCAGACCAGGGTGGGCAGTCCCATGCGCAGCGACACCTTTGACTTTGAAATCCCGCCAGGGCTGATCGCGCAGACGCCGGCTGAGCGTCGCGACGAAAGCCGTCTGCTGGTGGTGCGGCGCGGCAGCGGTAAAATCACCCACCATGTATTCCGCGAACTGCCCGGGTTGTTGAATCCGGGCGACCTCCTGGTGATGAACAACACACGCGTCAAACCCTGCCGCCTGCACTGCAAGCGCGCGGGCAGCGGCGGCCACGTCGAGTTGTTCCTGCTGCGCCGCCTGCAAAGCGATGCGGCCGACACCACCGACTATGAAGCCCTGACCGGCTCATGGCGCAACGTGCCCGACGGCGCGCGCGTTGAGCTGCCGGGCGGCGGCGGCCTGGCCACGCTGATCAGCAAGGACACCTTCGGCCACTGGCGCGTGCGCTTCGAGATGACGCCCGAGGCCGCCAACGAGTACGTAGAGCGCGCGGCCAAAATGCCCCTGCCGCCCTACATCAAGCGTGAGAAGCTGGAAGACCGCTACATTGACCTGGACCGCGACCGCTACCAGACCGTCTACGCCCACAAGGACGGCGCCGTTGCCGCCCCCACCGCCGGCCTGCACTTTACGCCCCAGGTGTTCCAGGAGCTTGCCGCGCGCGATATTGACCGCGAGTACCTGACACTGCACGTGGGCCCCGGCACGTTTCGGCCGCTGAAGGCGGAGACGCTGGAAGAACACCAGATGCACTCGGAAGAGTACGACGTGCCGACTGCACTGGTGAAGGCTGTGGCCGAAACGCGTCAAGAGGGCGGCCGTGTGGTGGCGGTGGGCACCACCAGCTGTCGCACGCTGGAGACCGTGAGCGATGAGCACGGGCAGATCCGCGCCGGGCGTGGTGAGACAGGGCTGTTCATCTACCCGCCCTACCGCTTCCGCTGCACGGACGCGCTGCTGACGAACTTCCACCTGCCGCGCAGCACGCTGATTTTCCTGGTGGCGGCCTGGCTGGGGGTTGACTTGACACGTCAAGCCTACCTGGAAGCGATCGCGCGCGAGTACCGCTTCTTCAGCTACGGCGACGCGATGCTGTGCCTGCCCTGAGCAAGTCGAAGGGCCTGCCCTGAGCTACGATTGTTCGGAATCATGCGGGTCCAGGTAGCTGGCGGGGCGCTCGGCGGGCTTGAACGGCGTTTCGGACTTCATGGACGTCAGCGTCTCGTTCATCTGCTTGAGTTCAAGGTAGCACTTGTGCGCCCAGCGCTGCGCCGCGTAAGCGCTGACGCAGGCCAGGATGGCAAAGCCGCCCAGCACGAAGGCAACGATCAGCTCGTTGCGGACGCCGAACAGCGTGGGTGATTGCTGGAGCAGGAAGTTCATGAGCCGATTGTAGCGTTCGCGGAGAAAACCGCAGCCCGGCCTGCAAAGGCCGGGGATCAGGCCGGGACAACCTCCTAAACAAACCGGGTGCATCAGCGCCCAGATGCACCCGGCAGGTCTTGTCAGCGACTTGAGCCGCCTCGACGACGGGGACAGTCCCCAACTTCGGGGACAGTCCCCTAGATCAGCCCCAGTTGCTTGCCGCACTTCTTGAACACGTCCAGCGCTTCCTGCAGGTCCTGCCTGCTGTGGCTGGCGCTCACGATCGTGCGCACGCGACTCAGCGCTTCCGCCACCATCGGGAAGTAGATGCCCTGGGCGTACACGCCGTTCTCGAGCAGGATCTCGCTCAACTTCGCGGCCTTGGCGCCGTCACCCACGATCACCGGCGTCACCGGCGTCACGCTGTTGCCGGTGTTGAAGCCGAGATCCTTCAAGCCCTGCTTGAAGAACTTGGTGTTCTCCCACAGCTTCGCGTGGTGCTGCGGCTCGTTCTCCAGCACGTCTACGCAGGCGCTGACAGCCGCCACCACGGCGGGCGGGGCCGAGGCGCTGAACAGGAACGGCCGCGCCTTGGCGATCAGGTACTCTTTCACGATCTTGGGGCCGGCGTAGAAGCCGCCCACCACGGGGATCGCCTTGCTGAGCGTGCCGACGGTGAGGCTCCAGCGTTCGTGCATGTGCTGGTCGTCCACGGTGCCGCGGCCCTTTTCGCCCAGCACGCCGGTGGCGTGGGCGTCGTCCACCATGGTGATGGCGTCGTACTTGTCGCAGGCGTCGGCGCAGGCCTTCAGGTCGGCGACGTCGCCGTCCATGCTGAACACGCCGTCGGTCACCACCAGGATCTTGCCGGTGATGCCCTTCGGCCCGCGCGCTTCTTTCAGCAGCTCTTCGAGGTGGCCGTAGTCCTTGTGGCGGTAGACCGCGCGGGTGGCCTTGCTGAGGCGCGCGCCGTCGATGATGCTGGCGTGGTTCAGCTCGTCGCTGATGATGTGGTCGCCGGCCACCGCCAGTGTGCTGACCACGCCCACGTTGGCCGTGAAGCCGCTCTGGAACAGCAGGCAGGACTCGGTCTTCTTGAACTTCGCCAGCTTCTCTTCGCACTCGACGTGCAGGTCCATGGTGCCGCTGATCGGGCGAACAGCGCCGGAGCCAACGCCGTACTTCTCAATCGCCTTGATGGCGGCCTCTTTCACCTTGGGGTGCGTGCTCAGGCCCAGGTAGCTGTTGTTGGACAGCTGGATGACACTCTTGCCGTCAATGATCACGCGCGCGCCCACGGCCGACTGGTGAACCTTGGGCATATGGAACAGGTGGCGTTCTTTCAGGCCGGCAATTTCGGCAGTGCACCATTCGATGAGTTGGTTGGTCAAGGCAGGCTCCAGTCAGGTATTCGTGGACGCGCGTTTTAGGGTGCGCGGGCAGGTGATGGCAAGGCGGAAATCAGACGAGACACAGCCCATCGCTGGAGCAATGTCCGGTATCGTTCGAAGCATTCATCACCAATCACCAAGCGCATGCCATACAGGCCCCGCAGGAGCGCGCACCAGACCAGGCCCCGAAGGGGCGGTAACTCAAAGGCCCCACAGCAGCGGTGCCACTCAGGCCCCGCAGGGGCCGCCAGAGCGTAGCCCGGCCCGTAAGGGCCGGGAACCGATGGCCGCCACCACCCAAGGCCCGAGAGGGCCGACAGACTAACCCAGGAACCGCAGCGCGTTGTCGATGCGCTTGAGGGTCTCTTCCTTGCCGAGCACCAGCATGCTTTCCATCAGGGGCGGGCTTACTTTGCTGCCGGTGATGGCCATGCGTACCGGGCCGAGGAAAGGGCCGAGTTTCAGGCCCAGCTCTTCGGCCTTGGCCCGTGACAAATCGTCCATCTGCTTCACCGCACCCTCGGCGTCGTTGAAGTCGGCGATCTGCACGATCTCGCGCATCGCGTTCAAAGCCTTCTTCGCGTCCTCCAGCGTGCCCTTCTTCTGCACGAAATCTTCCGGCGTGTAGCTGAACTCGTCCGTGAAGAACATCGGCAGGTAGTCGGCCGCCTCACCCAGCGTGTGCATGCGCTCGCGGATCAGCGGGATGATCGGCAGCAGCAGCGCGGGGTTCACCTCGTAGCTGGTCATCAGCTGCGGCGCGAGCTGCGCCAGCACCCTTGAGCGCCTGCGGCGCTTCTGCTCGAACTCGGCCAGGAACGGGTCCGGCGGCAGCTGGTCCTCCGGCAGGTCCATGAACTCGACTTCCCGGTGCATCAGCAGCTTCACGTACTCGACCAGCCGCTTCTCGAGCTCTGGCGCTTCCAGGCGCCGGATGTACTCGCCATTCAACCAGTGCAGCTTCTGCACGTCGAAGATCGGCCCGCCGATGTTCACCTTGGCCAGGTCAAAGTGCTGCAGGAACTCCTGGTACGTGAAAATCTCCTGGTCGTTGGGCAGGCTGAAGCCCATCAAGCCCAGGAAGTTTTTCAGCGCCTCGGGCAGGAAGCCCGCGTCGCGGTACCACAGCAGGCTGGTCGGGTTCTTGCGCTTGCTGATCTTGCTCTTGTCCTTGTTGCGCAGCAGCGGCATGTGCGCGAACACCGGCGGCTGCCAGCCGAACGCCCGGTACAGCTCAAAGTGCAGGGGCAGGCTGGGGATCCATTCCTCGGCGCGGATCACGTGCGTGATCCCCATCGCCTTGTCATCGACGATGTTGGCCAGGTGATAGGTCGGGAAGCCGTCCGACTTCAGCATCACCGCATCCTGCTGCTCGTCGGCCTTGAACGACAGCGTGCCGCGGAACAGGTCTTCCACCTTGATGTCGCCCTCGCGCGGCATCTTCAGCCGCACCACGTACTCCTCACCGGCCGCCTCCTTGGCCTTCACCTCTTCGGCGCTGAGGCCCCGGCACAGGCCGTCGTAGCCCATGCGCGCGCTTTTTTCCGCCTGCTGGATCTTGCGCAGGGTGGCCAGGCGGTCGGCGGTGCAGAAGCACTTGTAGGCGTGGCCGGATTTCAGCAGCGTCTCGGCTGCTTCCTTATACAGGGGCAGGCGCTCGGACTGGCGGTAGGGGCCGACCGGGCCGCCCTTGTGGGGCCCCTCGTCGGGCTCAAGGCCGAGCCATGCCAGGGACTCGAAGATCTGCTGCTCGGAATCGGCCACGTAGCGGTTACGGTCCGTGTCCTCGATGCGCAGGATGAACTGGCCGCCGGTCTTGTCGGCCAGAGCGCGATCGAACAGCGACATGTAGGCGGTACCGACGTGCGGGTCACCGGTGGGGCTGGGTGCTACGCGTACTCGTGCGGGTTTGGGTGAATCGGCCATTTGCAGTCTCGGTTCCCGGGATAACAGGGGCGCAAGGGTAACGAGCAGAGGATGCGCACGCCAGCACTGGCCCGCGAATCCCGGCAAGGGCTTTACCCGGCCGAAATCCGCCACACAATGGCGCCATGGCCCAGGACAAGAAGGCGCTGCTTGCCGTCATCCTTGCGGTGAAACGTGGTTTCGTTTCGCCGGAGGAAGGCATGAACCTGCTGGAGCAGGCCGACGCCGATGAAGCAGCGGCCGCCACTGTCTTCGACCAGGTCCCCCACTCGCAAGTCGAAGAGCTGCGGCGCGACGCCACGGTGCTCGCCCAGGACCCCGAAGAGGCCGAAAAGCTGCTGGCCGAGGCCGGCGTGCCCCCTGAAGTGCAGCAGACCCTGCTGAACCTCAGCACCGGCAAGCCAGCCGAGAAAGAAGAAATCGAAGCCACGCTCCTGAGCCTGTCGCCCAAACGCGCCACCACCATCATCGAGCGCCCCAAGCTGAAAACCGCCGGCAATGAGCGTTACCAACTGCTGCGCGAACACGCGCGCGGCGGCATGGGACGCATCATGGTGGCTGTGGACAAGGTGGTCGGGCGCGAAGTAGCGCTGAAAGAGCTGTTGCCGTTCAAATCCGGCTCCGGCAGCGGCACCCCGGGCTCCGGCCAGGGCACGCCGGCCAGCAACACCACTGCCGCGGCAGCGCGTTTCTTGCGCGAGGCCACGGTCACCGGCCAGCTTGAGCACCCGAACATCGTGCCGGTGTATGAGATCGGCCAGCGCGACGACGGCAGCCTGTACTACACGATGAAGTACGTGAAGGGCCGCACGCTGGCCAGCCGCCTGCGCGCGATCCGTACCGACGTGGACTTGAGCCCGGAGCAGAAGCAGGCGGAGCGCATGAAGCTGCTCGACGCCTTCGTGGACATCTGCAACGCCATCGCCTTCGCCCACTCGCGCGGGGTGATCCACCGCGACATCAAGCCCGCCAATATCATGCTGGGTGATTTCGGCGAGGCGCTGGTGCTTGACTGGGGCCTGGCCCGCGTGCGCGGCGGCGACAATACCGCCGTGGCCGCCAAGATCGACCACGAAGCCGCTCCCGACCTCACCATGGAAGGCGAGGTGATGGGCACGCCCGCCTACATGCCGCCAGAGCAGGCGGCCGGCAAGCTCGACATGGTGGACGAGCGCAGCGACATCTACTCGCTGGGCGCGGTGCTGTACGAGATCGTGACCGGCGAAGCGCCCTACCAGGGCAAGACCGCCAAGCAGGTGCTTTCCAGCGTTCTGAGCGAAGAGCCCCGCCGCATCCCCGATGTCTCGCCCGACGCGCCGCCCGAGCTTGCGGCGCTGGTGATGCGCGCGCTGCAGCGCAACCCCGACGACCGCTTCCAGAGCGCTCGCGACCTGGCCGACGAAGTGCAGGCCTTCCGCGACGGGCGCATGGTCAGCACGTACCGATACTCCGCCATCGAGCTGCTGACCCGGTTCGTGGCCAGGAACCGCGCGGCCGTGGCCGTCACCGTGCTGGCGCTGCTGGTGCTGGTAGCCGGCGGCGTGTACGCGTACGGCAACGTGAAACGCGAACGCGACTCGGCGCTTGCCGCCCAGGCGGACGCGCTGGCGCAGCGAGGCATCGCGGAGAACCAGGCGCGCGAAGCCGAGCGCCAGAAGGGCATCGCCCAGGATCAGGCCCTGGAGGCGGAGCGGCAGAAGGGCATCGCGAAGGAACGCGCCGACGACGCCGAAGCGCAGAAGCGCGTCGCGGTACAGAAGGCCACGGAAGCCGAGCTGGAGCGCAAACGCGCCGACGACAAAGCCGCGGAGGCCGCCGCCAAGGCCGAGGAAGCCCGCGTCAGCGAAGAGCGCGCCAGCCGCGCCCTTGAGCAGGCGCGCCGCAACCTCGCCCAGGCGCACCTTGGTTACGCGCAGCTCGCAGACGAGCGCGGCCAGACCGGCGAACACGTTCTGCACCTGGCCGCCGCGCACTCCGCCGACGCGGGCGTGGTGGATTCCACCCGGCTGGTGTCGGCGCTGAACGACGGGGCGTTCCCGGCCTGGAGCACGCGCAGCTACGTGGACCTGCCGGCCGGGCCCGCGGTCTTCAGCCCGGACCGCCGCCTGTGCGCGGCCGCGATGCACAAGCCGCCGAAGCTCGCCGAAGAGTTCATGGGCAACGCCGACAGCACGGCGCTGCCCGACATCGGCATCTGGGACGTCGCCAGCGGTACGCTGCTGCGGCGCATTTCCGTGAGCGCGTACCAGCAGCGCAGCCTGCTGTTCAACGGCGACGGCACCCGGCTGGTCGCGCTGGAAGAAGGCGGCACCCTGCGCATCTGGAACGTCGAGGACGGCAACGAAATCACCTCCCGCGCGGCCCACTCATGGGGCGGGCCCCCGCTGCTTGCCGCGGGCCACGATGACGACACATTCTTCACGGCCGGCCAGGACGGCAAGGTCTGGGAATGGCACCTGTCCGACGGCTCGGCGGCGCGCTCCTGGGAAATGAAGGACACCGCGTTCAGCGCGCTGGCGGTGTCTTCCGACGGCAAGCTGCTGGCCTGCGGTAAAGACAACGGTGTGCTGCTGTGGGAAATCGGCGGTGACGCGCCGCCCCGCGAGATCGCGGTGCAGGGCTACGTCAACGCGCTGCTGTTCGCGCCGGACGGCCTGCTGGTATCCACGGCGGATGGCGGCGTTGCCCTGTGCGAGCTGTCAGAGGGCAACACCCTGCGGACGTTTACAACCGGCGGCTGGACCGCCCCCACGCTGGACCTGAGCCCGGACGGCACCCGCCTGCTGGTGGGGCTGTTCGAGCAAGGCTGGAAACTGTTCGACTACGCCACCGCCGAGGTGCTGCACCAGCAGGGCGGCAAGTCAGGGCGAGTGTTGGCCGCAACGTTCAGCCCGGACGGCCAGAACTGGCTGGTCGCGCTGAAAGGTGAAGGCTTCGACGC
Source organism: Planctomycetota bacterium (assembly GCA_022071975.1). Classification (GTDB taxonomy): domain Bacteria; phylum Planctomycetota; class UBA8742; order UBA2392; family UBA2392; genus JACKID01. The sequence continues at coordinate 21,360 of JAJVIO010000020.1, read as the reverse complement.
ATTCGGGCCTGACGGCAACTCACTGGTGTCTCGCGGCGTAGACCACCTGCTGGGCTCGATCTCTGTCGAGTTCAGCCCGGACGGCAGCCTGTTCGCCAGCGGCGATTACGGCGGCCGTCTGCTGCTGCGCCGCGTCGTGGACAGCGCCACCATCTGGAACGCGCAGGTCACCCAGGGCAACATCTTCCGCGTGGCCTTCAGCCCGGACGGCACCACGCTGGCCGTCTGCACTTCAGACCCCAGCCTGCTGCTGCTGGACACTTCCACCGGCGACGTAAAACAAAGGCTCGGCCTGAACACCCTGGCCAACTGCGTGAAGTTCAGCCCTGACGGCCGCTACCTCTTCGCCCCCCTGCGCGACGGGCCCGCCCGCCTGCTGGACATCCGCACCGGCAACATGGAGCGCCAGTTCACGCTCGATAACCAGCAGGGCGTGATCGCGGCCGCCTTTGACCCAAGCGCCGAGCGCATGTGGCTGCTGGATCAGATGCTGAACCAATGGAGCTGGGAGTACAAAAAGACAGGCCCGCCCGTGATCACAGGCCGCATCGGGCTGGAAAAGGCGCAGCTGGTGTACGGCTCGGCGATCAGTCCTGACGGCAAGCTTATCGTGATGGCGCTGGCCGACGGCAGCATCACCGCGTGGGAACCGGAGCCCGTGAACCAGCGCTGGTACCTGAAGGTGGGCACGGGTCCGATCATCACCTGCGCCTTCGGCACCAGCTCGTCGTTCGTGGTGTGCGGCGACGGCGACGGCATGCTGAACTACATCGACACCCGCCAGGGCAAAGTGGTGCTGCGGCGCCGGGCGCATCGTGCCGCCGTGGCCGCCACGGCCGTTTCCCCCAACGGGCGCGACATCATCACCTCAAGCGTAGACGGCGAGTTCCGCGCATGGGAAGCGCACCCGATGCTGGCGCCCGAGCGGCACAAGCTGGGAGTCAGCTCGCTCTCCAACGTGCTGGTCGCCCCGGACGGCCGGCTTGCGGCGGCCGTCACCGACTCCGGCATGGTGCGCCTGTTTGAAGTCGCCGGCGGCGTGGTGATGGCTGAGACCGACGTGTTCCCGCACTACCTGAACGACATCGCCTTCTCGCCCGATGGCTCGCTGCTGGCGATCGCGCACAGCGGCGGCGCCGTGAAAATCTGGCAGCTGACAGGCGAGCGGCAATCCCGCGAAATCGCCGTCTACGACGATGTTCAGTCCGTATGTTTCGACGCCCAGGGCCGGCTGCTGCTTACGGGCGCGTACCGCGGCCTGCAGATGCGCGACGCCGCAAGCGGAGAGCTGCTGAAGCAGCATCCCGCCCAGGGGGACCATTCCGGCCTGCTTGTTTTCCCCGACGGCAAGCGCGTGCTGCAGACCGGCGGATACGCGGAAGCGCGCATCCTGGAGATTGACTCCGGCCGTCTGCTCGCGACGCTCGAGCGCGGGAGCTACTACTCCCATGCCAACGCGATTTCCCCCGACGGCACCGTGGTGGCGCTGATGCGTGACCGAGGGCTGATCGGCATCTATGACGCGGAAACCGGCGAAAGGCTGCGGACGCTGAAGGTAAGGCCGGAGTACATTTCGGCCGTGCACTTTCTTCCTGACGGCCGCCGGCTGTTCTACCTGATGGAATCCGGCGGCGCCGCCGTGGTGGACGTTGCGTCGGGCCAAGAATTAACAAGCACGTTCCTGGGCTACAGCTACGCGAGCCGGGCTTCGCTGGCGCCGGACGGCAGCTTTGCGCTGATCGGCTCCAGCGGCGGCGAGGTCGAAGTCTGGCGCATCGCGCCCGCGCTTTCGCGTCAGCAGCAGCTTTCGAAGCTCGATGTTGAAACGCTGGTGTCGCTGGCGCAGTTGCGGTCAGAGTTGAAGCTGGACAACCTCACGCCCGTTCCCATGCCGCGCCAGACCGGCGGCATGACCTGGCTGGCGGAAGACAGGCTGCCGCCCGCGTTCCTGCGCGGCTCGATGCCCGCCTGGGTGCCGCGCCTCGAAGGCACTGCCGTTGATCGCGCCCGCGAGTTCATCGAAGACGGCGCTACTCTGCGTCGCCGGCGCCTGGATGATTCCGCCCGCGCCTGGATCGACGGCTTCGAAGGCTTCCGCTACCGCGACGAGATCGGCCCGGACCTCAGCGTGCAGCGCATCGTGCTGCCGCCCCGCGAACGCGACGAGCGCGGCGCCTACATAGGAGAACCACAGGGCCAGGTAGATTTCCTCCGCTGGCTGGATACCCGTCGCGGGCAGCAGGCGGCGGAGCGCAAGGCTCAGGTTGAACAGCGCGTCTCGCTGGCCGAGGCGGCTGCGAATTCCGGCAATTGGCGCGTTGCCTCAAGCTGGTACGGCCTGGCGGTCACGATCGATCCCGGCCGCACCGACCTGCTGATCCCGTACGCGAACGTCTGCCTGCGCACGGGCGAAACCTGGAACATCACCTGGCGGCTGTCTGAGCAGGTCGAGAAAGCGGACCCCGGCCTGCGCCCGCAACTGCGACTGGCGTGGGCGCGCTGCATGGCCTTTGAGTGGGATTACCAGGGCATGCTCGCTCGGTTCGATGCCGCCCGCGCCGAAGGTTACAAGGCGGACGACTGGCACCTGTATCGCATCGAGGCCATGGAGACTGCCGGCGCCTACCAGGAGGCCGTGAACGCCGCAACGCTCGCCCTGCCGGGCGTAACCGATCCCGTGACTCGGGCGGGCATCATGGCCGCCATGAACCGCTGCACCATCTGGCTGGACATGCAGAAGAAGTTCACCGAGCTGCCCAAGGTGATCGTGCTGGACGCGCCCGAGGGCTCCAACGCCGCGCTGGCCGGCCTGCGCGCGGGGGACGTAATCGTTGGCTTCGACATTGACGAGCAGGACGTGTTCGGCGGCTACTGGGCCGAGGCCGAAAGCCTGCGCTCCGGCTGGGAGCGATTCCTTGCTGTTGCGGATCCCGCCAGGCAGCAGGTCGGCATGACTGTGATGCGTGACGGCAAAGAACTCGTGATCGAGTACCCGCGCAAAGCACTGGATGCAACCCTGTTCACGCTGAAGCCCCGGCCGGAATAGCCGGGTTTGCATGTAAGAACGGGGCGGGCGCGCCTACGCATAGTGTGAGTCGACTAACGGAGAGAGTGATGAAAACGCTGCTTTGGCTGGTTGCCCTGTTTGTCATGCTGGCGCCCGCGCTGGATGCCCAGAAACTCGAAGGCAAAGACGCGCCGGACTTCAGCATGGGCGGCGTGGTCAACCCGGACGGCGCCGTGGACAAGGCCGCCATGGCCGGCGACGTGATCGTGATCGAGGTGTGGGGTATCACGTGAGGTCCCTGCCTGCGGCAGTTGCCGCACTTCCAGGAAGTCTTCGACAAGTACAAGGGCAAGGGCGTGCACTTCTTCGCGGTGGAAGGCGACGGCCTGACCATGCGCGAGAACCAGGCGTTCGCCGGTGAATGGGGCTACAGCTTCCCGATCGTCACCCTGGCCGACAGCAAGTTGTCCGGCTACGACATGGTCACCATGCCCGCGATGTACGTGATCAACTCGTTCGGGCGCGTGCTGTTCCAGGGCAACGGCGACTACGAAAAATACATCGACACCGCGCTGAAGGACGTGAAGTACCCCTACCTCGGCCAGCAGAAGGTGGCCCCCGAGTGCGAGAAGGCCGCCGAGGCCTTCGGCAAGGGCGACTACACCAAGGCAAAGCAGCTGGCCAATGAGCTGCTCGCGGCCGAGCCCGCGGAAAACATCGCGACGGACGCCAAGATGATCGTCGACCGCTGCGATGCCCTGGGCAAGCTGTGGCGCGGCGAGGCGGATGCCGCCAAGGAAGCCGGCCGCTACGAAGAGGCGATCAACGCCCTCAACAACCTGGCCGGACACTTCAAGGGCGAAGAACTCGGCGACAACGCCGCCACCGAAGCCAAGGAACTTGGCAAAGACGCCGCCGCCAAAGCCGAGTTGAAGGCCCGCAAGGACCTCGCCAAGACGCTGGCCGCCAACAAGAAGCTGAAGACCAAGGAAGACAAGCTCTCAGCTCTCTACAAGTTCTACGAGAAGAACAAGGGCACGGCGGCGGCCGAGGACGCCAAGGCAATGGCCGAAGCCATCAAGGCATCCGACAAGTACAAGTAGCCGGAGATTCCCATGCGCCCCATTTCGCGGCTGGCGTTGCTGGCGGCCTTTATGCCGCTGATGTTCTCCGGCGCGCACGGCCAGGATGCAAGTCCAGCGACAACGGTGTACGAGACACCAGTCGGCAAGTTCACCGACCTCGGCCGCAACGACCGGGGCTATCGCGAACTGCGGCGCGAGAAAGACGGCGCCGTCATGGTGGTCGTGCCGGCCGGATGGTTCACCAAGCGGGTCTACATAGGCGATCCCGCGGTTGAGGCCGACAGTTTCTCGCTGCACACGGAAGCGTTCCTGATCGACAAGTATGAAGTCACCAACACCCAGGTGTCGGGCTATCTCGACAGCCTGAAGTCGCTGGTGGTCAAGGATGACCGGCTGCTGGACGGTAAGACGCCGCTGGCCCGCAGCCACGACTGGGGGCTGAAGATCGCGGAAGGGAAGTTCTCTGTGCAGCAGGGCTTCGAGAAGCACCCGAGTGTCGGCGCCACCGGCGAGTTGGCGCTACGCTACGCGCGCTGGATCGGCGGAGACCTGCCCTACGGATACGAGTGGGAGAAGGCGGCGGCGGGGCCCTCCGGCCTGCTGTTTCCGTGGGGCGACGCTCCCGCCGACAGCACCCGTGCGAACAGCTTTCTGCACGGGCCCAGGCACACCATGCCCGTGGGCAGCTACCCCGCCGGTGCGTCCCCCTACGGCGTGCACGACATGGCCGGCAACGTGTACGACCGCTGCTACTGGTTCGAAACGCCTGAAGACATCAAGCCGGACGCGGTGCCGCGCATGATTCGCGGCGGCAGCTGGGTCTCTCCTCACTGGGCGAACCTGCGCTGTATTGACCGCTGCGCGCAGCCCATGGACGCGGCCGAGGGCTCAGTGGGCTTCCGCTGCCTGATCCGCGACCCCGCGGTACTGAAGGCAGTTGGCGAAGGTTCCCGGCCTGTACTTCGCATCCACGATGACGTGGACACCGCGTTCAAGGAAGCCGCGGCGCGCAACGTGCCCATTTTCCTGTTCCTTTCCTATGAAACGTGCGGACAGTGTGATCGCACCCGAGCGCAGGTCTTCACGGACAAACGATTCATCGAGTACATGAACGAGCACGCGGTCGTGCTCGCCGGGCAGGACCCGGGCGACGGCCACAGCGACCCCGTCGAGCCCGCGGAGGGACCCAGCGTGCTGTACCCGGGCTGCCGCGCCGAGAAGCTGCAAGCCACGTTCGACTACTTCTGCCGCGCGGTGAACGTGAAGGTGGTGCCCAAGAGGATCAGCGAGTTCCGCATCAGCCCGGGCCAGTTCGCCCTGAACCCGCACCTTGAGCTTCACGAAGAACCGGACGACATGATCCTGATCGCCGAGGAACACCTGCGCAAAAGCGGCGACGACCCGATGGGCATCATCGAGCAGCTCAAGAATGCGCAGGCGCTGCTGGGTGAAGGACAATCCCGCGACGACTTCCTCGCGGGCAAGCCGGCGCCGAAAACAACCTGGCAGCATGTGGACGCGGAATAGACCGCTGCTTCAGTCGATGACGTAACTGAACGGCGATACCTGGCACCCGGGGCACGCGGCCTGCGCTTCGACGCGCCGGCGCGAGCCTCGAATCCTGGCGCCGCAGCGCGTGCAGCTCACGCGTATGCTTTGCGGCACGTCAGCGTCCTGCAGCCCGGCCTCGCGCAGCTGATCGATCAGCTTCCATGCGTTCGAAACCAGCACGTCCGAGCTGTAGTAGCCGAACGCGTGTTTGTCGGCCTGCGCCAGCGTGTCTTTCAAGGTGCGTGCGGCATCGGCGCGCCGGTCCAGCAGGAGTTCCGCGCGCGCCTTGCACGCGGTGAGGAACAGCCTGACGGTATCCTGTCGCAGCGGCAACGCATCGACGCCCGCAAGCGTAGCCTGTATATCCTCCAGCGCCTTCGCGGCCGCGCCGATCTCCGCGCGGCACAACGAAGCGAACGCCGTCGCCACCGCCAACTCGACCGGACGTTTCGTGCCGCGCTCAATGCCCAGGGCGGACTCGTAATGCTCCAGCGCCGTGAAGCGCCCTTTGCGCGCAAGCGCGATGTGGCCCAGGATCATGTGCGCGCGGCCGGCCGCGAGCTTGTCGTTGGCCTTTTCAGCCAGCGCCAGCGACTCGCGCGCGTAGGGTTCTGACGCATCATATCGCTCCATGAACAGGTACAGGTCCGCGATGTGGGCCAGCGCGCGGGTCAGGCCGTGGCGCTCGCCGGCTTCGCGCAGCTCGCTTTCGGACTGCAGGAAGCATTCCAGCGCCTCGTCCAGGCGCTCGGCTGTGCGGTGGATCACGCCGATGTTCCCGGTCTGCACCGCCATGCCCAGCGGCGCGCGCAGTTTGCCCAGCAGTTGCAGCGTCTCTTCCGCGCAGGCCAGCGCTTCGCCAGACCGGTCCAGCGCGCGCAGCACGATGGCCTTGCTGTTCAGGCATTCGATCAGCATGGGCAGATCCTCGCGCCGACGGATCAGCGGTTCGGCTTTCTCGTAGGAGGAAAGCGACTCCGCAAGCCTGCGCTCCTGGTAGTCCAGCCAGCCCACGTGCACCATGGCGCTCTGGTAGGCCGGCGCGTCCTTGGCGCTCTTGGCCGTCTCGAGTGCTTCCTCGATGTCCGCGCGCGCTTCAAGCAGCCGCCCCTGGTTGATGCGCACGCTTCCGCGGTCGGCCAGCGCGCTGGACAACAGGCTCTCGTTGCGCCCGCGCCGGCACAACTCGATCGCCTCAGACAGGTACCGGTCCGCCTCTTTCCAGCCCTCTCCGAAGTACCTGGCGTGCGCCAGTTCCACCAGCAGCCGAATGCGCGTGGTGGCCGCCGATTTGTCCACGGCCGCCAGGGTGCGCCGGATGCGCTCGAATCGGTTGATCATCGGGCTGCGCAGCGCGAACAGCACCGTCACGCCCAGCAGCGCCCGCGCCGCCTGTTCCGGGCGGTTGGCGGCCAGCGCGTACTCCTGGGCCGCAAAGATGTTGTCCAGGTCCAGCTCCAGGCGGTCCAGGACCTCGGCGGCGTGCCGGCTGGGATAACGCTGTTCCTGCCCTGCGGCATAGTCCGCGAAGTAATCGACGTAGCGCTTCACCAGCTCGTCTTCCTGCCCGCGCTTGCCGGACTCGGCGCGGCGGCGGCTGCCGAACTCGCGGATCGGCGGCAGCAGCAGGAAGCGCACGCCGTACGGCGTGTTCTCCGAGTGCAGCAGCTGCTTGTCCAGCAGGCTCTGGACCAGCGTCGTCACGTCCGGCGCGTTGCGGCCGGCGGCGCGAACCACGGCCTGAGCTGCCTCAAGGAAGAACCCGCCGCGCATCAGGCACAGCTGGCAGAACGCCGACTGCTCTGCTTCCGAGAGCTGCCGGTAGGCCCAGTCCGCGAGGTCCGGCGCGCCCGCATCTTCGCCTGCTTTGCCGGTGGCCGGCGGAGTTTCACGCTCGCGTTTCAGGTCGTCGTCGATCTCGACGGGCGTCAGCTCACGTGTCTGCGCCGCCGCCAGCTCGATGGCCAGCGGGTTGCCCTTCAGCTCACGCACGATCGAGACAATGTGCGGACGGCTGTCGCTGGTGACGCGAAAACCGGGGTTCGATTCGCGGGCGCGTTCCACGAACAGCGAGGCGGCGTCGTTGTCGTCCAGTACCTCGTACTCGTCCGTCGAAGTCGGCGTGGCCAGCGGGTTCAGGTCCAGCACCTGCTCGCCGGTCACACCCAGCGCTTCGCGGCTGGTCACCATGAAGCGCGCGCGTGGCGCCGCGGCACGCCAGGCCTCCAGCACCGGGCGCGCGAAGCGGCCGACGCTGTCCCAGTTGTCGAGGATCAGCAGCAGCGGCGGGCGGAACTCCAGCGTGGCGGAAATCGCCTCAAGAAAGTCCTCGCCGCCCAGCGACATGCCCAGCGCGCCCGCCACCGCCTGCGCCAGCTGCTCGTGGTCGTGCGCGTCGCTGCAGTCGGCCAGCCACACGCCGCCGGGCAGGTGCTCCAGCAGCAGCCGGCCCGCCTCGACGGCAAGGCGCGACTTGCCCACGCCGGAGCCGCCGGTGATCGCCACCAGCGAGCCTTCCTGCAGCAGCCAGTCCTGGACCTGGGCAAGCTCACCGGCGCGACCGATGAAAGTGCTGTCGGCGGGGCGCAGGTTGGTGGGCCACACGCGACGCCGCATGGTCTGCGGTACACGCGCTGCGGCCCTGGGCTCGCCGGCGATGCGCATGGCCAGCAGGGTCAGGTCATCCTGCTGCGGGTGGCCGGCCACGAAGCGGTCGAGGTCCGTGATGACGGATGCAACCACCTCGCGCGCTTCGCCGCCCTGCAGCGCGCCCAATGCCTGCAGGATGCGCGTCTCGCCGTACTGCTCGTCCTCGGCGTTGGGGGCCTCGCTTAAGCCATCCGTGTACAGGAACAGCGTGTCGCCCTTGCACAGCTCCAGCGTCTGCTCAACCAGTACGCTTTCCATGGCCTGCACGAACGCGCCCCCCATCACCACGCCTTTGCTGGGGATACTCTGCAGCGGCGGCGTGCGCGCGGGGTTGAACAGCACCGGCGGTGTGTGCCCGGCCGAGGCAAACGTCAGTTTCCAGCTGCGCAGGTCCAGCACGCCGTAGAACACCGTAATGAAGCTGTTGCCCGGCAAGTCCGGCGCCAGGTCGTCACAGGTGGCCAGCAGCGTTTCGCGCGGCGAGCTGCGCCCCTTGCCGTGGATCTGGATGGTCTTCTTGGCCATCGCCATGGTCAGCGCGGCGTCCACGCCGTGGCCGGCCACGTCGCCCATCACGATGCCGATTTCCCAGGGGCTGACCGGCACGAAGTCATAGAAGTCGCCGCCCACGGCCTCGCAGGGCGCGTAATGGGCGTGCAGGTCAAGGCCCTCGATCGCGGGCATCTTGGGCAGCATCGAGAGCTGCACCGTTCGCGCGCGCTTCATGACCTTTGCCGTGGCCCGCTTCTTCGGCGTGCGCGGGCCATCGGCTGGCGGCTTGTCGGTCATGCTCAGGATATCCGGTTGACGGGTGACCGAAGTATAACCACGGCCCGTTCCACAATCACCCCGCGACGGTGCGGCCCGGCAGCGCCGAATGCAGGACCCTGACCACATCGCTTCCGTGCCCAGTTGACGCTGGGCACCCCCAAGCCACTATGGTGTGGTTGTCAGGCCAGGGAGCTGCCGCAGCATGCCCATCCGCATCCAGGTTCGTGTGCCCCGCGGCAGCACCATCGACGTATCGGACCACACCTTCACCCGCGGCGTGATCACGGTCGGGCGCTCCCCCGAATGCGACCTGGTGCTGCCCGGCGATGAAGTACGCGTCTCGCGCCAGCACGTGCGCATTGAGCGCCGCGAGGGCGGTTACCTGCTGGTGGACCTGGGAAGCCGTAACGGCACTCTGCTGAATGACAAGCAGATCGAGCCGAGCAGCACCCACCCGCTCAATGAAACCGACGTCGTCAAGATGGGCACGGTCGAGATGGTGATCGAGGCTGTGATGCTCGACGACCGCGACACCGACAAGCGCGAAGCGATCCGCAAGTCCGGTCACACCGATGGCCGCAAACAGACCGACCTCGTGCGCAGCGACCCGCGCGAAGCCGCGGCGCTGCGCGCGCTGCAGAACGTGTCGAAGCACTTCCTGGGCAACGACCAGTTCCAGGGTCCTGAGCAGGTCACCCTTTTCGGCGAGCTGATCCGCATCAGCCTCGACGTGCTGCTGGAGGGCCTGTTCCAGACCCTGTCGGCCCGCAAGGAGTTCGAGGGCGAGTTCGACGCCAATGTAACCATGGCGTTCCAGCGCGAGGCCAACCCCATCAAGATGATGCAGGAGCTGGAGCGCTTCAAACGCTTCCCGATCGACTGGCAGACGCCCTCCGACGCCATGGCCGTGAAAGATTCACTCGAGCGCGCCATCAAAGACGTAAGCCAGCACCAGATGGGCCTGCTGGCCGGCATGCAGCAGGTGCTGGAGGCGATCATCAAGCGCCTCGACCCCATCGAGATCGAGAAAGCCGCCATGAACAAGGCCAGCCTGTTCGGGCGCATGAGCAAGTCGCGCCTGGCCTGGCAGGAGTACCTCAACACCTACAGCGAATTCCTGGCCGAGAGCAGCAAGCTGTTCAACGAGATGATCTACCCCAACCTCCAGAAGGGCTATCTGCTCAGCCACAAGGAAAAGACCCGCATCATGCAGTCCGCCCAGGACCTTGAACGCAAGGCCGCAGAGGCCGCGCGCGCGGCGGCAGAAGCCGCGGCCGGCTTGAGCGAAGAACCTGACAATCCGCACAGCGCTTGACGCGACCGGCCCGACCACCAATACTGCCGACCCTGATTTTGGCGGCGGGCGGAATGGCACTAAAGGTTGTGGTCAGCAAATCTGGCTCCACTCAGCCGGTCTCCGAGCACATCTTCGGCAAAGAGGCCCGCGCCCGCGGCATTTCGGTCGGCGCGGACCCCGCTAACGATATCGTGATTGATGGCGTGCCCGCCCAGGCCGGCCGTATTGAGCGCCAGCCCGGCGGCTACTTCTACGTGGACCTGGGCGGCGGCGTGGGCTACACGGCCGACGGCCAGCTAAAGGAAACGGGCACGAAGTTCCAGGTGACGGAGGGCACGCGGATCGGCGTGGGCGGCTTCACGTTGTCCTTCCTGCGCGGAGAGACGCCGCGGCGCGAGCCGGTGGTGGAGGCCGCGCCGAACGCTCCGGCGGCCACGGACCTGCAGTCGGCGGCGTACAAGCTGGTGTCGGAGGTCTCGCAACACTTCCTGGGCGAAGGCAACTTCCGGACTATAGAGGAAGTGGAACGCTTCGGCGCGCTGATGAAGCTGACGCTGGAAGTCGCCATGGAGTGGATGGGGCGGTCGTTGAAGGGGCGTGAAGAGTTCAAAGACCAGTTCAGCGCGCCCCTGACGCAGATTTTCGCCCGCAGCCTGAACCCGGTGAAGAAGGGGCAGGACATCACCCAGATCGCCAACTTCCTGCTGGACTGGCGCGAAGAGCGCGACCTGGACGAGATCAAGGGCTCGCTGCAGCACACCTTCCAGGACATGGCCCGCCACCAGGTGGGCCTGCTGGCAGGCGTGCAGCAGTTCGTGAGCGACCTGCAGCAGAAGCTGGACCCGGTCGAAATCGAGAAAGGCACGGGGGGCGGCATCTTCGGCGGCGCCAAGAAAGCCTGGGAGCGCTATGCAGAGGTGTATGGCGAGACATTTGCCGAGAGCAGCAAACTCTTTAACGAGTTGATCTATCCAAGCATACGTAAGGGCTATATTTTCTCGCACGAAGACATTCAGGCTGATGACAAGCCGGGCAACGGCTGATTTTCCGGAGGATGTGACATGGGTTGCAGGATGATGCTGGTCATGACGCTGGGGCTGCTGCTGCTTGCGGGCTGCACCTCGACATCGCTGACGCTGGAGTTCGTGGCCATCAAGCCGGTCAACGAAGGCAAACTGGAATCCGGCACCGACGGCGAAAGCCGCGTGGTCGATGTGCGCATCTTCCAGCTCAAGGACGACGCCAAGTTCAAGGCCGCCACCGTGGACGCCATCTGGACGAACGCCGAGGAAGTGCTGGGCGACTCGCTGATCGAGGTGAAGCTCGGTGAATCGATCTTCCCGGAAGACGCTGACGGCAAGGCGGTCGGCAAGCAGATCACCCTGGACCCGATCGACACCGGCACCAAGTTCATCGGCATCCTCGCCCTGTTCAGCAACAGCGACGAGGGCGAGCGCAAAGTAGTGGTGCCGCTGGACCAGGCCGACGACGTGCTGTTCGAACTGACCGGCTATCACATCAACATCAAGAGCGAATAGCCGGCCTCGGGGGGATACGCGTGGAGCAGCAGCAGAAAGTTTTGTGGACCGAGGGGATGTTCCTGACCCCTCACCATTTCCAGCAGTGGGACCGCTACCATGAGCACCTGCTGCAGCAGCGGCTGCGCAACCTGGCCCCGCTGGGCTGGGGCGTGCGCGAGCTGACCATCAACGCCGAGGCGCTGGCCAACGGGCAGCTCTCGCTGTCCCGCTGTTCGGCCGTGCTTCCTGACGGGCTGCTGGTGGACGCGCCGGGCACCGATGACCCGCCTGCCACGCGCGATGTGGGCCCCCACTTCCCCGCCGAGCGCGAACGCCTGGGCGTGTACCTGGCGGCGCCCGTGGTACCCGAAGGCGGCGTGGCACAGGACCCCACCGGCGTCCACGACGGCCGCCCGACCCGCTACCGCCTCAAGACCATCAGCAGCCGCGACGACAACGCGCAGGCCGGCAACCGCGACATCCAGGTGGCGTCCAAGCACCTGCGCATCCTGTTCGAGGGTGAGTCCCTCGATGACCACGCCTGGATCAAAGTGGCGGAACTGGGCAAGGGCAGCACCGGCGGCTTCACGCTGCACGAGCAGTTCGTGCCGCCCTGCCTGAACGTCGGTGCGTCGGCCCAGCTGATGGGGCGCCTGCGCCGCATCCTGGAAATCCTGGCCACCAAGAGCAGCGAGTTCTCGCGCCAGCGCCGCAACCGGGGCGCCGGCCTGGCCAGCTTCAGCACCGCCGAAAGCGCAAGCTTCTGGCTGCTGCACACGGTGAACGGCTTCATCCCGCCGCTGCAGCACGTTTACAACTCGGGTGCGCACCACCCCGAGCAGGTCTACCTGATGCTCAGCCAGCTGACCGGCTACATGTACACCTTCGCAGGTGAGGGCCACCCCAAGGACGTCACCAGCTACCAGCACGAGGACCTGGACGGCACCTTCCAGCGCCTCGAAGACAAGCTGATCGCGCTGCTGGGCACCATCATCCCCACCAAGTGCGTGAACATCCCGCTCGATATCCTGCGCGACAACATGTTCGTCGCCAAGATCCAGGACGACCGCGTGCTGCAGCCCGAAGGCGCCATCTACGTGGCCGTGCAGGCCGACGTGCCCGCGGAAAAGGTCGTTCGCGAGGCGCCGCTCAAGTTCAAGATCAGCAGCCAGGACCGCGTGGACCAGCTGATCACGGCCGCGTTGCGCGGCATCACGGTCCGTCACGTGCCCGCGCCGCCGCCGGAGATCCCGGTGCAGCCGGGGCGCAACTATTTCCAGGTGGACAAGGCCGGGGACCACTGGGAGGCGGTGCGCAGCTCGCGCAGCATGGCGCTGTACCTGCCGCCCGAGTTCCAGGGCCTGAAGCTCGAGTTGATGGCGGTAAAGGAATAACCCATGGCCCAGGAAGGCGAACAACGCCCGCGGCTGGCAGACCTGTGCGCCGAAGTCTTTGCCTTCGCGTTCCAGTTGCGCGCCAGCAAGGACCCTGGCGCCGCCAGCGACGTCAAGCACAAGGTCGCCAACCTGTTCGCGGACTTCGAACAGAAGGCCCGCACCGGCGGCTTCAAGCCGGAGACCGCCCAGTCGGCCAAGTACGCGCTCACGGCCTTCATCGACGAGACCGTGCTCAGCAGCAAGTTCCCCATGAAGGACGAGTGGGCCGGCAGCCCCCTGCAGCTTGAGCTGTTCAACGACTTCGCGGCCGGTGAAGAGTTCTACACCAAGCTGAAGGCGATCCGCGGCGCCTCGGATTCCGACCGCAGGGACCTGGTCGAGGTGTTCTTCCTGTGCCTGACCCACGGCTTCAAGGGCATGTACATCGACCTGAAGGGCATGGAAGAGCGCCGTGCGCTGCTTGACCAGCTGGCTCACGAGCTGAAGGAAAACCGCAGCGGCGACCCCGTGATGCTCTCGCCCGCCTGGCAGCCGCCGGACAGCCTGCCCCGCCTGGTGCGCTCGACGCCGTCATGGCTGGTGCCGGCGATCTGCGCGGTGGTCGTGATCCTGCTGTTGCTGGTGCTCGCGATTACCTCGAACTTCATGGCCAGCGGAGCGGTCGAAGCCCTTACCGGAGTGGAGTCCTAGATGCGCCAGTTCCTGTCCGCACTGATGAAGGAAGGCGTGATCAGCATAGTCGTGCTGATCCTGCTGTGCCTGCTGGTCTGGATCGGCGGCGAGTTCCTGAAGACCGAAGACAACGACCTGTTCAAGGAACGCATCGCCATCATCGCGGCGCTGATCGGGCTTTTCCTTGTGCTGTTCCTGGTCCAGAAGGTCATGGCGGTGCGCAACGCCGTGCGCATCGAGCAGCAGCTGAAGGCGCAGTCCGGCTCACAGTTGCAGGGCGCCGACGCCGACAAGAAAGCTGAAATCGAGGCGCTGGGCTCCAAGTTCAACGAGTCGCTGGAAGCCCTCAAGAAGACCAAGGGCGGCAAGAGCGCCCTGTTCACGCTGCCCTGGTACATCATCATCGGCCCGCCGGGCAGCGGCAAAACCACCGCGCTGCAGGAATCGGGCCTGAATTTCCCCGCCGCCCAGGGCGGCGCCAAGGTGCGCGGCATCGGCGGCACTCGCAACTGCGACTGGTGGTTCACGGAAGACGGCATCCTGCTGGACACCGCCGGCCGCTACACCACCGTGGCCGAGGACCAGGAGGAATGGTTCGCGTTCCTGGAGATGATCCGCAACAGCCGCAAGGACAAGCCGATCAACGGCGCGATCGTGGCGATCGCGATCGACGAGCTGTTCCGCTCGACGCAGACCGAGATCGACCGCATGGCCAAGGACGTGCGCAACCGGCTCGATGAGCTGGCGGCCCGCCTGCAGGCGGTGTTCCCGGTCTACATGATGTTCACCAAGTGCGACCTGATCCAGGGTTTCGTCGAGTACTTCGAAGACTTCAACAAAGAGCAGCGCGGCCAGGTGTGGGGCTTCACCTTCCCCTACGCCCTGCCCGACAAGCAGTACACCGACGTGTTCACGGAGCAGGTGGGCAAGATGGCGGCCAACATCCAGGCCCGGCAGCTTGAGTTGCTGGCCACGGAGCGTCCGCCCCACAAGAAGCAGAACATCTACCTGTTCCCGCGCCAGTTCGCGCTGGCGGGCGAGAAGATGAAAGAGTTCCTGGGCGCGCTGTTCCATGCCAACGCCTTCCAGGAAAGCGCCATGCTGCGCGGCATCTACTTCACCAGCGGCACGCAGAAGGGCACGCCCATCGACCAGATCCTGTCGCGCATGGGCGAGGCCATGGGGCTGGGCGCCACGCCCGAGGGCTCCGAAGATCGCATCGAGAAGAAGAGCTACTTCATCCACAACCTCTTCACCAAGATCATCTTCCACGACAAGACCCTGGCCCGCAGCAGCAGCAAGGTGCTGCGCAAGCGGCGCGCCGTGCGGCTGACCATGCAGATATCGTCGCTGGTCGCCCTGGTGCTCATGAGCTGGGTGCTGCTGCAGTCGTTCTTCGGCAACCGCGAGATCATCAACGAGGTCGAGGCCAGCGGCCTCGCCGTACACGACATGCCGGCCGTGACCACCGTGGATGTCGAGCAGTTGCGCTCGCTGGACGCGCTGCGCCGCGACCTGTCCCGGCTGGACGAGTACCGCCGCGAAGGGCGCCCGATCAGCCTCAGCTTCGGCATGTACAAAGGCGACACCATGTTCGAGGCCGGTGGCAAGCTGTACTTCCAGCGGCTGCGCCCGGTGTACATCGGCCCCTGCGGTGAACGGGTGGAACGCGAAGTGGAGTCGCTGGTCTCGCGGCTGGGCCCCAGCTCGTCTTCCGACGAATACCAGAAGCTGCTGGACCTGTGGCGCGTCTACCGCATGCTGGGCGGCGCGCTCAAGCCGCAGCCCCCGCTGATCAGCAACGTGCTCAAGAAAGAAGGGCGCTGGACCGGCCCTGTCGCCGGCCTGAACGCCGACGAAATCGAGAGCCTGGCCGGCGAACAGCTCGAGTTCTATGCCAGCCAGCTCGAGTCGCACTTTGAGTCCGAGCAGGGCGACAGCTTCGGCCTGCACATCAAGCTCAACACACAGCTCAGCGACCGCGCGGCCGAGAAGCTGTCCGGCGCGTTCTGGATCCCGTCTGCCTACGACGCGATCATCCAGCACACCAGCGAGAAGCGCAAAGACCTCGAGCTCGAGGACCTGGTTCCGATCAACAGCGCTTACCTCGAATTGCGCACCGAGAAGACCAACCTGCACCGGCTGGACTCGTACACCCAGGAGGCGTGGGATTCCGATATCAAGGCGCTGATCGACCAGCGCAGCATCGACCTCGAGGCCCTCTACACCGAACTGGGCATCAAGCGCAGCAAGGACGACATCCGCGCCGAGCTGTACGAGGCCCACAAGTCGGCGCATATCGGCATCTGGAACCGTTTCCTGCGCCAGGTGTACCCCAAGCCCAGCCTGTTTTCGGACGTCAAAGACACCAACGAGGCGCTGAAGGTGCTGGCCGGGCCGCAGTCGCCGTACCGCGACCTGCTGCGCAACACCTGGGCGCGGCGCCAGCTGACACTGAGCGTCGACAACAAAGTGCCCGACGCCAGCGAAGTAGAGATGAAAGCGCTTGAGACCGGCATCGAGCAGATCGGCAAGTTCAGCGACGCCTACGACAAGTTCTGGACCACGCTGCCCCGCAAGGGCTCACGCGTGATGAACCACGCCGACAACCCGGAGCCTCTGCAGAACCTGTCCGCCGCGTTCAAGAGCGCCTACCAGGAGTTCGAGAAGCTGTTCCCCAAGGACAGCACACAGAACAACGCGCCCGAGGCTACCGCCCTGATGCGCATCGTGGAGGCCGGCTTCGACGCCCTCAAGTCGGAAGGCGACGCCGAGATCAAGAAGGCCTGGAAGGACGAAGTAACCGAGTTCTGGGCGCGCGAGTTCGCGGGCAAATTCCCCTTCGATGCCAAGGCCAAGGGAAATGTCTCGATGACCGCCTTCGCCACCATGTTCAATCCCAAGTCCGGCCGTATCTGGAGCGTCAATCGACGCCTGACGGCGCTGGACAAGTTGTCATTCCAGGCGGGGCGGAAACTGGTGGCCCTCACGGCCGACTACGCCAACACGATCCGGCTGGCGACGGACATCAAGGACGCGATGTTCGACACGGACGCCGACGAGCTGGTGAAGGTGAAGTTCTCGGTCAAGCTGACCCAGGCGGGCCTGCTGGTGGACAGCCTGCTGGAAATCGGCAGCGACGCCGACGGCAACATCGAGACCCTGCCCTACAACAAGTACCCGGACCAGACCCGCGACTTCGCCTGGACCCAGTTCAACACCGGGCGCTCCAAGCTGGGCGTACGCGTCACGGCCAAGTACACCGAGCGCAAGGTGCCGCTGCCGGAAAAGAACCTGCTGGAGGACGAGTGGGGCCTGCTCAAGATCGTGCGGCCTTCCTGGTCGCGTTCGTTCGAGACGGACACCACGGGAGATGTGCCGAAGTATCGCTGCCTCTGGGAATTCAAGTCGCCTGACGGCCAGCTCTTCTATCTGCAGGCGCAGTTCACGCCGCGCAAGAAGATCAACCCGTTCATGGACGACCTGTTCACAAAGTTCACCCTGGCGGAGAACGTGAGCTCGTGAGCGAATTCCCCACCGGCTGCCTGGGCAAACTTCCGCTGCATGGCGATTTCATTCGCTACAACGCGTCGCTTGCGGAAGTCCAGGAATTCGACACCTGGGTGCAGGAAGGCATTTACGAGGGCTACCAGCAGCTCGACAGCAAGTGGGACAGCAGCTTCGACACCGCGCCGGTTTCACGCTTCATCTATTGCTCGCCGCGCAGCCAGCGCCTGCTGGCCGGCCTGTTCAAGCCGTCCGTGGACAAGGCCGGGCGCCGCTACCCCTTCCTGGTGTACACCGTGATCGAGCCCGGCGCGCTGGGCAACGACGCCGGTTATCTGCCCTGGGCGATGGAGCCTTTCCTGCTCAAAGCCGCCGAGCTCGCGGCCTGGAGCGACACCGCGATCGACCTGAACACCTTTCTGCGCAGCTTCGAGTCATTCCGCTTCAACCTGGACCTGACCGAGGCACGCAAGAGCTTCGCCAAGTATGTGCTGAACCATAACTCGGGCGACTACTGGACGGCCAGCTACGGCGCCGGCGACGACCCGCGGCGTTACGCGGCCGTGCAGATGACCTGCTGGGGCGCCGACATCCGGGTTCCGGAAAGTGAAGCATTGCGGCTGCCGGTCAGCGAACCGGAGGCCGAGGCGGCCTTCTGGATCGACCTCACACGGCGCTTCAGCAACAACGGCCGGCTGCCCACTCTGACGTTCTGGAACGAGCCCTCGGGAAGCGGCCCGGTCAGGCTGCACCTGTGCTTCGGCGCGTTGCGCCCGTCGTACTTCCTGCCGTTCGTGCTGCCGGAGCGGAAGTCGGGCGATGTCAGCGACCTGGGCGCCATGGCACACGTGGATGCCTCGCTGCTGGACCGCGCCCGCGCGCAATTTGAAGAGGTCTTGAGCGAGCCTTCATTGAAGTTGTCAGACCTGTTGCAAAGATTGCCTCGCTCCAAAGGTGTTTGATTTAGGTCTTTTGTACCGCTATGTTGACCGGCCCGCCTTTGGAGGCGGCTTGGTTTCAGGCAAGAGGGCGGCTGCGTGACTGATGGCATGACATCCACCCTGGGTACGCAACCAATCCCAGGGGACAAACCCGCCGGCGCCTCCGCGCGCTATGAGCCGGAGTTCGAACAGCTCGAGGCCGAAATCAGCAAGCTCGGCAACCCGGCCGGCGGCGAGATCAAGTGGAACGACGTGGTCAGCCTCGCCCGCACGATCCTCAGTGAGAAGTCGAAGGATCTGCTGGTCGGCTCGTACCTGTCCTACGGCCTGCTTCAGCAGCAGGGCTTCCAGGGCCTGCTGGAAGGCCTCAAGACCATCAACGGCATGTGCCAGGCCCACTGGGAAGGCCTGTTCCCCGAGGTGCGGCGCCTGCGCGCCCGCGACTCGGCCGTGGACTGGCTGATTGACCGGGTCAGCAGCTTCCTGGAGACCTCGCCGCCGCCCAGCCCCGAAGAAAGCCCGATCCTGCAGCAGTCCGTGCAGGTGGTTGATGACATCGCCGCATTCGTAAACCCGAAGCTGGAAGCGCCCAACCCCAAGCTGGCGGCATTCAGCCGCGCGCTGGCCGCCAAGGGGGCGGGCGCGGCGCCCGCGGCGGGCGCAACCGCCCAGACAGGTGGAGCCGTGGAAACACAGACCAGCAGCGCGCCTGCCGGGCCGGCGGGCCCGATCACCAACCGCAAGGTAGCCTTTGAACGGCTGCGCGAGGTGGCGGATTTCCTGCGCCGCACCGAGCCGCACTCGCCGGTGTCCTACATCGTGCAGCGCGCCATCAAGTGGGGCGACATGCCCCTCGAAAACGTGCTGGCCGAGCTCGTGAAGAACAACGACGTGCGCCGGCAGGTGTACGAAACACTGGGCCTCAAGCAGGAAAGCGAATAGGCAGCGCCAGCCCGGCAAACAAACATCGGCCGCCCTGGTGAATCAGACGGCCGTACTGATGAAGGAGCAGAAGCATGGCCAAAGACGGATCCGTAGCGCCGCGTGAGCGCGTGAACATCGTGTACAAGCCCGCTACCGGCGGCGCCTCTGAGGAGAAAGAGCTGCCGTTGAAGCTGCTCGTGATGGGCGATTTCACGCTGGGGCAGGACGACACGCCGCTTGAAAACCGCAAGCCGGTCAACATCGACAAGGACAACTTCAACGATGTGATGAAGAACCAGAACATCAACATCAACATCAACGTGAAGAACACCCTGAGCGGCAAGGAGGGCGAAGAGCTGTCGGCCAACCTGAAGTTCAAGACGCTCAAGGACTTCGACCCGGACGCCGTCGCCCGCCAGGTGCCCGAACTGAACAAGATGCTCGAGCTGCGTGAGGCGCTGGCCGCGCTGAAGGGCCCCATGGGCAACTTCCCGGCCTTCCGCAAGAAGATCCAGTCGATCATCAGCGACGAGGCAACGCGCGAGAAGATCCTCGGCGAAATCACCAAGGGCGAAGGCGGCGAAGGGTAATTTTGGATTTTGATTTTGGATTTTGGATTGCGCCGCCGTCAGGCGCGAATCCAAGCCAATCCAAAATCGAAAATCCAAAATCCAAAATCCAAGGAACGGAGTGACGTCATGGCAGACGCAGAACAACAGAAACAGCAGGCGGAAGCCCAGGCGGCAGAGGGCTCGCTGCTCGATGAAATCATGTCGCAGTCGAAGATGTCGCCCGCCGACGAAGGCTACGAAGTGGCCAAACTCGGTGTGCAGGCCTTCCTGAAAGAGATTCTCGCCCCGGACAGCAAGTTCGCCAAGGCCGACAAGGCCGCCGTGGACCAGATGATCGGCGAGATCGACAAGAAGCTCAGCCACCAGGTGGACCAGATCCTGCACCACCAGGACGTCCAGAAGCTGGAAAGCGCCTGGCGCGGGCTCAAGCTGCTGGTCGATCGCACCGACTTCCGCGAGAACATCAAGATCGAGCTGCTCAACATCAGCAAGGAACAGCTGATGGAGGACTTCGAGGACGCGCCTGAGCTGGTCAAATCCGGCCTCTACAAGCACGTCTACACCGCCGAGTACGGCACCTTCGGCGGCGAGCCCTACGGCGCCATCATCGGCAACTACGACTTCGGCCCCGGCCCCCAGGACGTCGCGCTGCTCAGCAAGGTGGCGGCCGTCGCCACCATGTCGCACGCGCCGTTCATCGCGGCGGCGGGCCCCAAGTTCTTCGGGCTCGAGGATTACCAGGGCCTGCCGAACCTGAAGGACCTGAAGTCCATCATGGAAGGCCCGCAGTACACCAAGTGGCAGAGCTTCCGCGAGTCGGAAGACGCACGCAGCGTCGGCCTGACCTGCCCGCGCTTCCTGCTGCGCCTGCCCTACGGCCAGAACACCAAGCCGGTCAAGGCCTTCGCCTACGAAGAAAACGTGCGCGACAACCACGCCGATTACCTGTGGGGCAACACGGCGTTCGCGTTCGCCACGCGCCTGACCGAAAGCTTCGCCAAGTACCGCTGGTGCCCCAACATCATCGGCCCGCAGTCGGGCGGCGCCGTGGAAGACCTGCCGCTGCACCAGTTCGACAGCATGGGCGAGATCGAAACCAAGATCCCCACCGAAGTGCTGATCAGTGAACGCCGCGAATACGAGCTGTCCGAGGAAGGCTTCATCGGCCTGACAATGCGCAAGGGCAGCGACAACGCCTGCTTCTTCAGCGCCAACAGCTGCCAGAAGCCCAAGACCTTCGGCCAGAGCGCCGAGGGCAAGGAGGCCGAGCTGAACTACCGCCTCGGCACGCAGCTTCCGTACCTGTTCATCGTCAACCGCCTGGCCCACTACATCAAGGTGCTGCAGCGCGAGCAGATCGGCTCCTGGAAGGAAAAGGACGACCTGTCGCGCGA
The DNA here is from genome assembly GCA_022071975.1 of Planctomycetota bacterium. Classification (GTDB taxonomy): domain Bacteria; phylum Planctomycetota; class UBA8742; order UBA2392; family UBA2392; genus JACKID01. Next base: position 73 of record JAJVIO010000020.1, on the reverse strand, counting down.
GCTGAACAAGTGGATCGGCCAGTACGTGGCCGACACGGACAACCCGTCGCCCGCGATCCGCTCGCGCTGCCCG
>JAJVIO010000005.1 GCA_022071975.1 Planctomycetota bacterium | reverse complement strand
TGGACGGGCTGAACACGGCGTTTGGCGACGCCAACCCGAGCAGCGAGATCAAGCTGTTGCGCCAGCGCGCCCAGGCGCTGCTGGATTGCGCCAAGTTCATGGCTAGCGACGAACGCTACGCAGAGCCGATCCGCATGTTCGGCCTGGTCACCGGCGCCTTCGGCGAAGACACCCGCAACGCGTCGGCGCTGAAGTATATAGAGGAAGCGCTCGCCAATGAGCTCTACCGCGACGCCAAATCCAACGGCTTGGAAGTCGCAAACGCCAACTACGAAGCCTACCGCAAGCGCGTACCCAACCTGCCAAGCTGGGGCTGGGTCAATGCCCACATGAAGATGGGCGCGATCTGGAACTTCCGCACAGACCCCAAGTACCGCCACATCCGCGACAGCCAGGTGTATTGGGAGAAGTGGCGCGACGTGCGTGACTTCGTGGTGAACAAGCCCGACAAGCAGTACCGCTTCGGCTGCATGCAGTTCATGCTCGCCCGCCTTTCGTGGGAGGCCGTGTGCGACGGCGCCACCGAATGGTCGCTCGCCATCAAGGCCGACCCCAACCTGGTGCAGCGCCACGGCGAGCTGATGGCCTGCTACCGCGTCAAGCTGGGCGAAGGCATGGAAGAACTCGGGCGCGACCTGAAGACCGACCTGAAGTACTTGCTGGGCTGTTTCACCGGCGGCCTGGATGAAATGCGCGGGCTGATCAAGCAGCTGTACTACAACGAGCTGCGCGAAACGCTGGTCAGCTACGTGGGCTCCAGCGACGAACAACTCGAAACCGAGCAGATGAACGCCCTGGCGCTGCTGACAGAGATGGGCGACACCGAGTTGATCCCCGATCGCTTCGCCGTGTTCCGCGCCCAGTTCGACAACCTGGTGGGCGGCGGCGGGCGCCTCGAACGCTTCCACAGCAAGGCGCTGTTCCAGGCCCCCATGACCTACGATGATTACCAGGAGTACCGACGCCTGATCGACTCCACGCTGGAGGACGTCACCAACCGCACCGGCCGCTTCGGCAGCTACAGCAACGCACCGGGCATCCTGCAGGCCATGCTGGAGGACATCCGCCTGGCCCAGCCCGAGCACACCGCCCAGTACGACGGCGGTTGATACCGACACCCGGCAAATGCGCAGCGGACGGCTTTCGCCGTCCGCTTGAAGGAGTGGTGGGCGCACCCGCAACAGCCCGCTATGGCTGCTCCGTTTCCGGCCTGACCAGGTTCACGGCGTCACGCCGCACCCACCGCGTTCAAATGTAGCCGGGCGTTCCGGCCGGTCAAGGGACGGTCGAAGCCAACGGGGGCGTTAGCACTTCGTACAACAGGGACGGGGGAACCCATGGCACGACTGCTGACGTTGATTCTCATCGCCGCCTGCGCTACGGCTGTCTTCGCACAGGACACCGAAAACCTGAACGGCTCCGTGCCCGGCGACCGGCGCCTGACGTTCCTGTACGAGATCGACTTCGGCGCCAGCGCCCAGAGCTGGACGCTCAACGTCAGCCTGAACACCAACGCGTCCACCGGGCTTGCGGTCAACCTGATCGACGTGGATGCGCTCGCATCCAGCGCAAGCCCCACCCCCACCGCGATCGACAGCGCGGTCGTGACCGTGCCCGGCACCGCGGCCGCCACACTGAACGGCAGCTACGCGGGCGTGCACTGTTTCGCGGTCGAAATCGAAACCGCGCAGGGAACCACGGCTTCGGATTACTCGGGCAGCCTGACCGTCAATGCGGGCGCGATCACCTTCAAGCTGCAGGACCAGTTCGTGAAAAGCGCTACCGGCCTGAAGCTGGCGGTGGGCAAGTTCGCCTTCTGGAGCAACGCCGTGCCGCAGAACACCACGCTGGCCCAAAGCCTCGAGCTGGATTTCGGGCCGACGTCCCACACCGAGTTCATCCGGCTGGAGGGCATTGGTACGAACATCGTGAAAATCGAGTTCATCGACACCACGGGCGGCAGCGCCAACGTGCTGGCCACCTTCAGCAACCCGACGGCCGGTGAATTCGCCGCCGTGCCCCTGACCCACAGCGGCAAGGCCACGCTGCGCATCAACGTGCAGGCGGAGGCGCTGACCGCGGGCTCGGCCTCGTGGGCGGTGACAGCGCCCTGCAGCGTGACGATCAGCCTGGTGGGCGACCCGGGCGAAGGCGGCGACAACGACAAGTGCAGCACGGGGGAATCGTCCGGCGGACTGCTGCTTCTGTTAGGTGCGCTAGCAGGGATCACGTTGGCGATGCGGCTGGGGCGTCGAACAGCAAATTACCAATAACCAATTTTCAATTACCAATGCCGCGGCAACTGCAACCCACTTGGAAATTGGTTATTGGTAATTCGCTGTTCAACCCGGATTCGAAGGCAGGGACAGCCACGGCTCCGGAACCAAAGCCCGGGATGCCAATCCCGGGCGAACTACCGATCTCTGCTTACCGTCGAAACAGGCTTCTGATGAAAGGCAACTACGGTGAACCACGAAGGGCCACGAAGAACGGCGTGTGACGGTTTAACTTCGTGGTCCTTCGTGGCCCTTCGTGGTTAATGTGTTCTTGCAGTTGTCGGTAGAGTGCAGCGCGAGTCCAAGGAAAACCGCCCGGCCTTTGCAGGCCGGGCTTTGGTTGTTCTCTAATACTTCGCCATCGTTGGATCGATTTCGTCGGCCCACCGAAGCACACCGCCGACTAAATCGCGCACTTTGGTGAAGCCTTGCTCTTTCAGGTATGCCTGGGCCCTCGCCGAGCGCCCGCCGGAACGTCAGTACACCACGAACTCTTTGTGCTTGTAGGGCTCGAGCTCGGCGATGCGCTCCGCGAACTCGGGCATCGGGATCCAGGCGTCGTAATCGAGCTTGCAGATGTCCAGCTCGTTGGCGTTGCGCAGGTCCACCAGGAACGGCTTGTCGCCTGCATCCATGCGCTGCTTGAGCTCGGCGGGGGTGATCTTGTCGGGCATACGCTCCTGCTGACGCTCCTGGGCCTGCATGGCCTTGAGCGCTTCCTCGTTGGGGATGCCGCAGAACTGGTTGTAGTCGATCAGCTCATGGATCGTGCGGTGCTCGCCGCAGATCGGGCACTTCGGGTCTTTGCGGATCTTCAGCTCGCGGAACTTGAAGGTCAGCGCGTCGAACACCTGCAGCCGCCCCTTCAGCGGCTCGCCGATGCCCGTCAGCACCTTGATGACTTCCAGCGCCTGCAGCGTGCCCATGATGCCCGGCAGCACGCCCAGCACGCCGCCCTCGGCGCAGCTCGGCACCATGCCCGGCGGCGGCGGGTCCGGGTACAGGCAGCGGTAGCACGGCCCGTCCTTCAGGCCGAACACCGTGGCCTGGCCGTCAAAGCGGAAGATGCTGGCGTAGACGTTGACCTTGCCCTCCAGCACGCAGGCGTCGTTCACCAGGTAGCGGGTGGGGAAGTTGTCGGTGCCGTCGGCGACCACGTCGTACTCGCTGATGATCTCGCGCGCGTTGGCGCTGCTGAGTGCCGTCTCATGGATATTCACGCGGACGTGCGGGTTGATGTCTTTCAGGCGGCGCGCGGCGCTGACCACCTTGCGCTCACCGACGCTGCTTTGACCGTGGATGATCTGGCGCTGCAGGTTGGAAACGTCCACCACGTCAAAGTCCATGATGCCCAGCGTGCCCACGCCGGCCGCCGCGAGGTACATCGCCATCGGCGAGCCCAGGCCGCCCGCGCCCACGCACAGCACCTTGGAACGCTTCAGCTTCTCCTGCCCGGACTTGCCGAACTCGGGCAAAATCAGGTGGCGCGCGTAGCGCTTCAGTTCGTCGCTGCTGAGGGTTGTCTCGCTCATGCCTATGTTCCAGTCGCCCTGCCTGGCCCGTGGCGCGTGATCCTAACGCCCGCAAGCGCCCGCGCAATCCGGCGCTCCGGGAACGCGAACGGGGCGGGCTGCCGCCCGCCCCGTTGCCTGCCAGTTGCCTGTATCAAGCCCGTTTGCGGCGCAGGGCGACCGCACTCAGCAATGCCCCCAGCAGCGCGAGCATCAACCAGTTGCCCGTGCCGCCAGTGCTGCAGCCGCCTTCGTCATCGTCGTCGCCGCCGCCGGTCGCTGGGGCTACGCCCGTTCCGCTGACCAGGACGTTGTAGGGCGATTCGTTGGCGTCGTCGTTGTTGATGGTCAGGTTAAAGCTGAACGCGCCCGCGTTCGGCGTCACCGTCACCTCGAACGTGGCCGTGCCCGCCGCCGCGACCGTGGTGGCAGGCTGAAGCGTCACGCTGGCCGTGCAGTTGGTCGCGCCGGACACGCTCACGGCCGTGGCGCCCAGGGTCAGCAGCGCGGAACCGGTATTCTCCACCGTGTAGGTCAACACGAAGGCGGTTGACTGGGTGCGGTTGCCGAGGGCGTCTGTGCCGCCGTCGGCGATGCTGGTGCCGGCCGGGCGCTGCACGTCGATCTCAGGCGCGGTGGCGGCCGCCGTGCCGCTGACGGCGATGTCATAGTTCGCCTCATCGCTGTCGTTGCTGGCGATGTCGATCTCGAAGCTGAACGAGGCCGCGCTGGCGTTGACGCTGATGGTGAAAGTGGTCTGGCCCGAGGGCGCGACCGGCCCCACAGGCTGGGCCGTGACCGTCACGGTGCAACCGACCTGATTCGCGATGGTGACGGGCGTGCCGCCGGTAAACGTGAGGTTGGCGCTGCCGGTGTTGAGGATGTCGTAGGTGAACGGCGCTGCCGTGCCGATCAGCAGGTTGCTGAGTGTGTCGCTGCCTCCGTCCGCGATAGCCGTGCCGCCGCGCTCAACGCCGATCTCGGGCTCGGGCGCCGCCGCGGCGGTGCCGTTGCCGGTGATGTCGTACGGATCTTCATCCGGGTCGTTGCTGGCCAGGCTGACGTCGAAGTCAAAGGCACCGGCCGCAATCGGCGTTACCAGCACACTGAAGTTGGCCGTGCCGCCGTTGGCGGGAACCACCAGCGGTGTGGGCTGGGTGATCGCGCCGATGGTGCAGTTGCCGCTGACCGTGCCGACCGTGACGGTGACTGGCGAAGCGCCGGTCAGGGTCAGGTCCTCATCGCCGGTGTTGACGATGGTGTACTGCACGTTCAGGGCGGTGCCGGCCACCGCGCCGGTAACGGCGTGACTGCCGCCGTTAGCAACCGCCACCGAGTTGAAGCGGATTTCGGCGTCAGGCTCAATGCGCAGGCCGCTGACCGTGAAGGTGTACGGGTGCTCATCGGAGTCGCTGTTGGCGATCTCGACCTGGAAGCTGAACGCGCCTGAGCCCGAAGCCAGCGTCACGCTGACCGTGAACTGCGTGCTGCTTGCAGCCCCGACCGTGCCGCCGGGCGCTGTCTGCAGGCTGGGTGTGCAGTTGCTGCTGCTGGGGAAGGTAACGGCGCCGATATGGAGCGCGCTGCCGCCGGTGTTCAGGATGTCGTAGTCAACGGTGAACGGAGCCAGGGTCGAGTGCGAGTTGATGTTGTCCGTGCCGGTGCCGTCGGGGATGCTGGTTGTAGTGCCGGTGCGCTGCACGTCGATCTCAGCGGGTGGCCCCAGCACCTCGAAGTTCGCGGAATCCACGATGCCGGTGCCGCTGAAGGTGATGCCCGTGGCCGTAAAGCGCACCACGAACGGGCTGCCGGCCTGGTCAATGCCCAGGTTGGTGAACTGCGCGTAGCCCTCTGCAACGCTTACGCCCGCGGCGTCGCTGCCGATCAGGCTTGAGCCGCCCACCGGGTCGTTCTGGATGGAGGGCGTGACGGTGCCGGCGTTCACGTAACCGACGCGCTGGCCGTTGCCGTCCACCACCACCGCTCGCGGCTGGCGGCCGAAGGCGGTGCCCGCGTAGGCGTCGCCGGGTTGATCCCACAACGCAAGCGTGGCGGGAGCGCCGGAAACCGGCAGCGAGTCGAACAGGATCAGCGGCAGACCGCCGACGATGGTGGTACCCGCCACAGTGCCGTTGTCGGCCACGATGCCCACCGTCGGCAGCATGAACATGCCGGCCGTGCCCGACTTGCCGGCGACGCCCGCCGCGAACGTGAGCGCAATGCCCCAGCTTTCGCTGGTGGCTTGGCTCAGCGCGCGGCTGATGGCGAAGGCGACGGTATTGCTGGCCGGCGAGGCCACGGTTGCCAGGGTTTCACCGGTGTCCAGCGCCTCGTTGGAGTTGGCATCGTTGAACAGGGTCACCGCCGCGATGTCCGACAGTCCGAAGCCTCCGGTGTGGTCCTCGAGCTCAAGGTTGATGGAGACGCTGGTAACCGTGCTGTTGCCAGTGGTCGCGGTGAGGTCGAAGAAGAACAGGGGCTGGTCGGCCGTGGTGTCGGCGCGCAGGCCGGTGGGCTGGGTACCGCCGGTGGCGGCGGTCATCAGGTTGAAGGTGTCGCCCCACCCGATGTTGGTGCCGAGGCCGGCGGCGTCGTTGTCGTAGGTCTCGGCCGTGACAGCGTTGACGGTCGTGGCGCCGAAGCCGAAGTCCTGGCCGGTCGCGACGCGGAACGCCAGCGAAGTAGCGCTCAGCACGTTCACCCAGGAGGTGGTCGTCACGCCGGTCGACAGGTCAAACTGGTTCAAGTCGGCGGGGAAGGGGTTGGTCGGCGTGGTCAGGCCGTTGACGGTGATGTGCGAACCGGCGGCCTGTCCGCCTGTGAAGTTGCATTCGTTCAGGGCGACCAGGTAGGTGCCGGGCTTCAGGCTGAGGCCCGCGGCGCTGTAGTTCGAAAGGTTGCACCGGATGAAAGCCACGCCCAGGAACCCACCCGCGCCGCCGATGTCCAGCGTCAGGTCGCCGGGCGTGGTGGCGGTCAGGGTGCTGTCCAGGAAGATCACGTCCGCGGCCGTGGCAACCGAGTTCACGGCAGCCGCGCCGCCGGCCGTGATGGTGCAATTGACGGCCATCAGCGAGCCGCGCGCGTTGACCGACAACGTGCTGCCGGCGGCAAGGGTCAGGCTGGAATCCTCAAGGTTGGCCTCAGCGCCGGAAGCCGCTACGGTGGATGCGCCGTTGCCGATTACCAGGTTTGCGCCCAGCGCGATGCTGGAGTCGCGAACTTCAAGCCTGGCGCCGTTGTTGTTGTTGCCGCCGACCGTGGCGCCGTCGTCCAGGGTGATCGTGCCGGTGACCGTCACGGTGCAATTCTCGAACTGCGCGCGGGCGGCGTTCTCTTCATCCTGCGAAGCCACGTCGTTCGTGGTGTCGCCTTCTACAGTCAGGCTGGCCAGCGTCACGGTGCCCGTGCCGCCGGTGGTGCGCTCGAATTCGACAGAAACACTGTCGTTCGCACCTGAGCCCGTGGTCTCCACCACCGTGGTGGCCCCAAGGTTGACATTGCCGTGGCGCTGCGAAACGAGAATCCACTGGCCCGCGGTTCCGAGGCCGAACTGGGTGTCCGTTGCCGTCAGGTCGCCGTCGTTGATGTTCACTTCCGCGCCGATCACAAGGTTGTTCGCGGCTGTGCCGGTGACGCTTAGCGAGTTGGAGCCCAGCAGATAAATGGCGTAAGTGCCGCCATCCAGTGTCAGCGGGCCTGAAAGCGCCAGGCTGACACTGATCGGGATGTTCGCGCTGACGCGGATGCCCTGGATGGTCCCGCTGACGTTTGTGATAGCGCCGTAGTTCGATCCGCTGCCATCAAACACCGCCACGTCGCCGGCGCCAGGCAATGCGCCGCCAACCCAGTTGGCGGTGTTGGTCCAGTTGCCGCTGGACGCGCCGCTCCAGACGATGTCGGCCGCGCGCAGTCCCGCGGCGCACAGAACAATCAAGGAGAACAGTGCTGCAAACGCAAGGAATCTCATGGACACTCCTAATGGAAACAGGGATCGGGGAACCGGCTACGCCTCCGTCCAGGTGCAAGTACTCTCCGCTTGAGGAAGAGTGACTTTAATTGCGAAGTGCGTTGAGGCAACGATTTCCTTGGAATCTGGTCTCGTTTTCGTTCAGGCCGGTTGCATTCCGCCGCCTCGCTTTGTGATGCGCTGATGCTAGCCTGCGGGCCGGAGGACTTGCCATGTCAAGACTTGCCATCGTCGGCGGCGGCTTCATGGGTGGGGCGCTGGCCGAGGGGTTGATCGACTCCGGCTGGGGCCGCGACAGCATCACCATTGCCGAGTTGCGCAACGCGCGGCGAGAATTCATCACGCAGCAGCTGCGCGTGCCCGTCACCAAAAGCGCCGCCGAGGCCGTGGCCGCGGCCGACACCGTGATTTTCGCGGTCAAGCCGCAGCAGATTCACGAAACCCTGCGCCTGGCCAAGCCCGCATTCAGCCACGACAAACTGGCGATCAGCGTCTGCGCCGGCGTGAAGATCGCCACTTTCGAGCGCGAACTGGACGCCGCGCCCGTGATCCGCACCATGCCCAACACGCCGGCCGCCATCGGCCTGGGCGTCACGGCGCTGGCGCGCGGCAAGTTCGCCACTGACCAGCACCTGGCCCACGCCCTGAACATCCTGAGCACCGTGGGCAAAGTTGTCGTCGTTGACGAAGAACAGATGGACGCCGTCACGGCCGTGAGCGGCACGGGCCCGGCCTACGTGTTCTATCTGGCCGAAGGGATGATCGAGGCGGCCCAGGAACTGGGATTAAGCAAACAGCAGGCCTACACGCTGGTGTATCAGACCCTGCGCGGCGCGGCCACGCTGCTGGCCCACGACGGCGCGGGACCCAGCGAGCTGCGGGCCAGGGTAACCAGCCCCAACGGCACCACCCACGCGGCCATCACGCATCTTGAAACCAATCAGTGGAAGGAAACGTTCAAACAGGCAGTGGCAGCAGCCAAGAACCGCGCCGAGGAATTGGGAAAGGCTTAACGCGAAGAGGCGACCTGTCCGCAGAAGCCTTGGCGCAGGCGGAAGGGGGCGAAGTTCGCGAAGAACTGCGGATTTCAGCCATGCAAAACACGAAAGCACCAGCATCTTCGAATCAGGGCCAGCCTTTGGTGCTTTCGTGTTTTTGTGGCCAGACGGCAGTTGTCTTTCTTCGCGAACTTCGCCCCCTTCGCTCCTTCGCGTAAACCGCTTAACGAGTGCGCAGCACGAGCGAGACATGAACATCGAGATTCCATCCGATCTGATCTCCGCGCTTCGCAAGGCGAAACGGATAGCCGTGCTGACCGGCGCGGGCATCAGCGCCGAGTCGAAAATTCCCACCTTCCGCGACGCCATGACCGGCCTGTGGGCCAGCTTCAGCCCCGAAGAACTCGCCACGCCCGAAGCCTTCGCGCGCAACCCCCGCATGGTCTGGGAGTGGTACGCCTTCCGCCGCGAGATGTGCGCCAAGGCCCTGCCCAACCCCGGCCACCTCGCGCTCGCTGAGCTGGAAACCCGCTTCAACGAATTCACCCTCACCACCCAGAACGTCGACGGCCTGCACCAGCGCGCCGGCAGCCGCCGCGTGCTTGAGCTGCACGGCAGCATCGCGCGCGTGAAGTGCGCCGACACCGGCCGCCTGCTTGAGGGCGAGATCCCCACCTGCGACAACCCCCCACCGCGACACCCGGAAACCGGCGGCCTGCTGCGGCCGGACGTGGTCTGGTTCGGCGAAGCGCTGCCCGAGGCGGCACTGCTGGAATCGGCACGGGCGGCCAGGAATGCGGACATCTACTTCACCATCGGCACCAGCGCCCTGGTGTACCCGGCCGCGGCGTTGCCGATCGAGGCGCTGAAGGCGGGCGCTACGGTGGTGGAGATCAATCCCACGGAAACGCCGTTCAGCAACACCGCCAGCTACAGCCTGCGGGGCAAAGCCGGTGAAGTACTGCCAACGATCGTCGCGGCGCTATAGGGTTAGCGGTCGTCGGACACGTTCAGCCAGCGTGGAATCAGGCGCGAAAGCACCAGCGCGGCGACCAGCACGACCAGCGAATCCACCACCTGCGCCCAGATGTTCCAGAGCAGATCCAGCCGCTCCATCACGACCCATGAGATTGCGCTCAGTAGCAGCGCGATACCCCAGAACAGCGCGCGGGTGGTCTTGCGGTAGACGCTCATGCGTACAGCATAGCGACCCTGCCCAAGCTGTATGCCCCCGGCTAGACTGCCGCCATGTACGACGTGCTTCCCGAAACACTGGCGCGGGCGCAGCGCGGCATTTGCCCCACCTGCGGCGCGCCCATGCGTCTGGCCGAGGCCGGGCGCGAAGCCCGCTGCGATTTCTGCGGTGGCAACTCGCAGCTGCGGTTCACGCTGCGCGCCCTTGAGCCCGAGGCCGCCAAGCTGGAAAAGGCCGTCATCAAGGGCGCCACGCGCTGGCTCAGCAAGCAGGCCACCTACCAGGACTGCACCTGCCCCGGCTGCGGCGCCACCTTCCAGGCCGACGCGAGCCACAGCATCCAGACCTGCAAGTACTGCGGCGCCCAGAGCAAGCTGGAAACCCGGCTGGTGCCCATCACCACCGACGACGTGCCCGAGCCCACCGAGCGCACCCGCATCGATTACGAGAACAAGTTCCGCGACCGTCTCGATTACCCCTGGGACGTCCAGACCGAGCAGCTGGTCTGGCGCATCCTGCACGAGCCCGAGCTGCTGCCCCGCATCAACCTGGCCCAATCCTTCGAGAGCTGGTCATACATCAACCACACGGCCGCGCACTTTTTGCCCTGGCTGCTGGGGCAGATCCAGCGCGACCATGACGCCGTGGCATTCCCGGCCGCGGACGCGATCGGCAAGCTGCTGTGCGAGGGTGATCCAACGTTGTGGCCGGGGGTAATCCAGGCCTGTCGCGGCTCCGTGTTCGACGTGAACGCCAAGGCCTGCGTGCTGCATGAGCTGGGGCTGGGCAAGGGCGTATGCGTGAAGACGCTGATCGACACGGCGGAGTTCGCGGCCGCGCACGGCGCGCGCGACTACGCCTGCCAGGCGCTGTGGGCGGTGAACACGCTGATCGGGCGCAACTTCGACGAGCACCCGGTGATCGCGCAGATCGTGCTGTATCGGCTGTTTTACGTGACCGGGCCGGTGCTGGGATGGGCGTTGTACACCATGCGCAGCAGCTACTTGCGCGGGCGCTTTCCGCTCGAGTTCCTGGTGCAGGCCATCGACGAGTTGAGCATCGAGCGCCCCCAGGTGGTCGAGCACCTGCTGGACTGCCTGTACGCAGGGGAAGCCGACGCCGCCGAGTTCGAAAAGCGCCTCGATTTCATCCGTAACGCCCAGGGTTGGGGCGGGCGCGCGGCCGGCTTCGAGTTGCTGTACAAGCCGGTGGATGACGCGAAGCTGATGGCCGAGGCCGCAGCGCTGATCGACGCCGACCTGGATGACCCGCAGGCGGGCGTCGCGGCAGAGGGCGCGCTGTATCGGTTGATTTGCGGGGCGGACGCCACCGGCGAGCCGATCCACAAACTGGTGGAGAAGCGCGGCGAGGGCCTGAGTTACCGGGTGAAGCGCGAGTACATCCGGCGCAACCCGGACACGAAGCTGCTCGACACCAGCCAGAAGTACTACTGGCAGAGCGAGCCCAAACGCGGCTTCGACCCCGAGATGCAGAAGCTGGTGGATGACTGGAACGAGGGCATCCGCGCGGCCGTGGACCAGTACCACCAGGCGCGCGAAGCGTGCAAAGAGCTGCGCGAGCAGGCCCGCGCACTGGAAGTGCCGATCTTTCTGCGCGAGGGGCCGGCCACGCTGCCGCTCAGCGCCAAGGCCCAGGAAGAGCAGCGCCGCAGGCAGGAGCAGGAAGAGCAGCGGCAACAGCGCCAGGCCGAAGCACAGGCCCGGCAGGAACGGCGGGAGGCCGACCTAGGCTCACAGCAGGCTGAAATGCAGCGCCTGCAGGCCGAGTACCAGCAGCAGATGGAAGCGCTGTCACAGAAGCTGATGAACAACATGAACAACCAGAAGCTGGTCATGCAGGTCTCGGCCGAGATGCAGAAACTCGCCACCGACCTGCAGCAAAAAATGCAGAAACTGTTCGGCAACGAATGACGGAGGCAGACGCCATCACCAGGGCTGAAACGCCGGCGACACTGGAGTCGCTGGTGTTGGACCTTGCTGCCCTGGGCGTTGCTCCGGGGCAGGTGGTGCTGGTGCATTCGTCGCTGTCCTCGCTGGGCTGGGTGGTGGGCGGCGCGCAGACTGTGATCGCAGCCTTGCAGCGCGCCGTGGGCGACACCGGCACCCTGGTGCTGCCAGCCTACAGCACCGGCAACTCCGAGCCCTCCCACTGGCGCGAGCCGCCGGTGCAGGAGGCCTGGTGGCAGATCATCCGCGACCACATGCCCCCCTTCGACCGCAAGCTCACGCCCACGCGCCAGATGGGCGCCATCGCCGAGCTGTTCCGCACCCTGCCCGACGTGCGCCGCAGCGACCACCCGCAAACCAGTTTCTGCGCCTGGGGTCGCTACGCCCACGCCATCACCGCCGACCACCGGCTGAACTCCAGCTTCGGCGAAGACTCGCCGCTGGCGCGCGTCTATGACCTCGACGGCCGCGTGCTGCTGCTCGGCGTCGGCCACGACCGCAACTCCTCGCTGCACTACGCCGAGCACAAGGCCGAATGGCCCGGCAAGGCCATGCTGCGCACGGGTGCCGCCGTGATGATGGAGCACGGCCGTCAGTGGGTGCAGTACGAGAACCTGCGCTACGATTCCGGCGACTTCCCGGAGATCGGCTGGGATTTCGTGCAGACCGGGCAGGTCAAGACCGGCCAGGTGGCTTGCGCCAAGTGCCAGCTCATGAGCCAGCGCGCGCTGGTGGACTTCGCCGCGGACTGGATCTCGCGCAAGCACCGCAAATGACACGACGCCGGGTTTCCCCGGCGTCGCATGATCATTCGCGTTACTTGTCTTTCGACTTCTCGGCCTTCTCGCGTACTTCCTTGTTGAAGCGTTCCCAGAAGCCCTTGTACTTGCCCGGCTCGGCGCGGCCGTCGCTGCCGGCGGCGTCTCCGCTCTTTTCACCGGGGCGCTGGCCCTGCCAGCTTTTCTCATCGTTGCCCTGGGTGTGGGCATCGACCTTGTTGTCATCCGGGTTGTTGCCGTCGCCCGGTTGGTACTGGCCCTGCGCGCCGCTTGCGGGCTTGTTGCCGCCCTGCTGCTGACCTTCACCGGGCTTCTGTCCTGCTTTCGGCTGACCAGCCGATTTGCTCTGTCATGAGCCGCCCTGTCAGGAAGACCTCGCTTTCAACTCGTGGGCGACCTCCAGGCTGCCGTCGATGTTTTCCTCGGCCTTGGCCGTGGATTCCTCGGCCCGCTTGAGGGCGTCCTCGACACGCTTCTCGATCGCGAGCTGGCGCTGAACGATGTCGTCGAAGGCCTGCTGGTTTTCGGCCAGCTTGCGCAGCAGTTCCGGGTTCTTTCCCAGCAACTCGCGCAGCTTCGCTTCGTCTTGCGCGATCTGCTTGATTTCCTCCGACGACTTGCCGGCCAGCCTGGCGGCTTCGTCGGGGTTTTCCTTCAAGTACTCGCGAAGCCCTTCGGGCAGCTCATCGAGCTTGCCCTCCTTCATGGCGTCGCGCACCTTCTTCATGCGCTCGGCCACGATGTCGGCCTTGGCGGGGCCCAGCGAGGTCTTGGCGAGCTCCTTTTCGAGCCCGTCCATCTCCTTGCTGGCTTCCTTCATCAGCTTGTGCAGCTCAGCCAGCAGCTCTTCGCGCGACTTCGAACCCAGGTCTTTTTCTTCCTGGGCGAAAGCCGGCGCGCCGAGCAGGCTGCAACAGGCCAGGGCAAACAGCACACGTTTCATGGCCACCTCCGGTCAGGGGATCGGGGCACTTCCATAGATGATACGACACAGCTTGGCCGTCAGTTCAGTGAATTCCAGTTTCGTGCCCGGCTTCGTTACAAACACCCGGGGGCATCGTAATCGCCGGCCGGCCGTCCATGTCGTTCACTATGCCTGTGAGACGAAAGGACGAACGATGAACACGACCGCAGACAGGCCGATCAACTACCCGACCCCGCGCCGCAACGGGGCCGGCGACAACCTCTACTACAAGCAGGCGCACCAGCAGGCGCCGCACTCTTATGTGCCCTACGCGCCGGTCAACCCGGTGCAGCCTTACGGCCGCGCGCACCCGCAGTTCGTGGCGGGCGACGACGCGATGCTGACCTATGCCATCGTCGGCCTGGCGATCACGCTGTTGACCGGTCTGCCGGTTGGCCTGTTCACGGGCCCGGCGGCGCTGGGGCGCGCCAACCGGCTGGAACAGCATGTGCGCGCCGGGCGTCGCCCGCCCACGGACCGCCGCAACATCACGGCCGCGCGTGTCTGCGCCTGGATCTCGATCGTGTGGGGCGCGCTGACGATGCTGGTGATCGCGCTGATGCTGGGGCTGGTACTGATGGTCGCCTGATCTGGTTAAGGCTTGCGTACGGGGACAGTCGCCGAGGGCGGCTGTCCCTGCTTACTTCGCGGGTGGCTTGCGCGGCGGCCTGGCTGGCCGGTTCGGCGGGCTCACGGCGGGCGGCGGCGGCACGACTTTGGGTGGCACCGGCGGCGGCGCTTTCATCAGGCGGGTGTCGGACTTGGCCGGGGGCGCGGGCACGACAGTTGTCTTCGGCCTGGCTGGCGGCGGTGCTGCCACAACGCGGGTGCTGCCCTTGGCGGGCGGAGCCGGCACCACGTTGCCGGCGGCCGGAGGCGGCGCCGCAACCACGCGGGTGCCGCCCTTGCGCGTGGGCGGGATGGTGGTGACGCGCCCGGCGCCCATCCGCGCGCGACCCTGGGCGCGGCGCAAGTCTTCCTGGTAAGCCCTGAATTCGTGCAGGTTGCCGAGCTGGATGGCCTTCTGGTTCAGCTCAAGGGCCGCGTTGAAGTCGCCCAGTTCCGCGGCGCAGCGCGCGCCGTAGTGGAACGCCCAGGCGTTTTCGCGGTCGCGCTCGGTGATCACGCGGTAGGCGTCGGCCGCCTTGCGCCACTCGCCGACGTCCTGGTAAAGCTGGCCCAGCGCGAACAGCGTGTGCACCAGGCGCACTTCGTCCCACTCGGTCTGCCAGGCCAGGGCGCCCCAGTTGACGGCCTGGGCAACCTCACCCTGCAGGCGGAAGTACAGGAAGGCCGCTCGCGCGTACAGGTCGTTGTCGCCGAAGCGCCGGTAGACCTCGCCCAGGGCCTGCTCGGCTGTGGCGAAATCGCCCTTGAAGCAGTGCAGCTCGATGTAGACCTCCCAGCCGGTGTCGTACTCGGGGTCCATCACCTTGGCGCGGTGGGCCCAGGGGATGGCGGCCGTTAGGGCGCGCGGGTCGTAGATGTCCACGTCGATCACGCCCAGGCGGTAGATGCACGCGGCGGCCAGCGCGTAGCCGCCGCCGTACGTCGGGTCGGCCTGGATAGCGCTGACGGCGATGTCGAGCGCCATGAACAGCCGCTCGGTATCGCGCTCGTAGCCGTACAGGCTGGGCGCGTTGGCGATGAAAGCCTCGGCCTGGCTGCGCGCGCCGGCGATCAGGTGATCCTGCGGCATGTCCAGGTACGGCACGGCCGGGGCCAGGGCCATCTGGGCTTCCATGATGCGCGCGGCAATGAGGTCTTCATCCTGGTGTTGCAAGGGCGCCTCCGGCGCAGGGTTCAGGGGTTAGGTGTTAGGTGTTAGGTGTTAGGGTCGGGGGCATCGGTGTCATCCATGCCTTGTTCCAACCTGGTGATGAGAGTGTTCAGCATCTTGCCCACTTCATTGTAGTCCGACCACGCGGCGCGCGCTGTGGCTGCATCGAAGTAATTTCGCTTCTGGAACATCTCGAGAAAGGTTCGAGTTTCCGCAAGTGACCCGCGCGCATAGTAGAGATGCTTGAGGTACTGCCTGCGAGTGCCTAGTTCATGCCCTTCCGCGATGTTCGCAGGTACGGACGCCGAGGATGCCTCGATCTGTCCTGCCAGGCGGTATTTCTGGGCAAGCGGACCGTTCTCGACCATGTCGAGTACCTTGTCGGCCGCCTCCATCGCACGCTGCCAGACTTTCAAGTCTCGATAACTGCGGATCTTGTCGCCGTCGGTCATCACGAACCCTAACACCTAACCCCTGAAACCTAAAACCTTCCGTTCCTACCGTATCAGCGCCTGTATTCCACGCGTGGCGCCGGATTGCACCGGCTCGCGGCCGGCGTTGAGATCCACCAGTTCCAATACGTCCCGCGGCGCCGCGTCCTCCGGGGATTCCCGGCCGGGGATCAGCATCATCGGCTGGCGCGTGGAGCCCACCAGGTCGCCTTCGTGATAGATGGCGCCCTGGGCGGCTTCCCGGGCGGCTTCCAGCAGCAGCGCGCGCGCGCCCTCGACCAGGTCGTGGGGCAGCTCGCGTACCTCAAGCTCGGGGCGCCGGAACTTGCACAGGCCCCAGGTGCGCAGTTGGTAGCGACCCTTGCTGATTTCCGTGACGCGCACCACCACGTGCTTCTTGATGTCCAGGCTCTGGGGGCTTTCGTTGCGCCAGTCGCCGGCCTGCACCGCGAGGCCCGTCTCGAGGTCCACGCCGATGCCGCCGGCGAAGCGGATGAACGCGTCACACAGCTTGCAGGCCGCGAGCGCGCCCAGCAGCGGGTCGAAGCCGTGGTCCGCCAGCATCAGGCGCACGTCCCAGGGCGCGTTTTCGAACTTTTGCATAGCCGTGCGGTCGAAGTCGAACACGCTGCGGGCGTCCTCCGGCAGGTCGAGGTACGGGTTGTGCAGGTTGTGGCGGCGCATCAGCAGCACGTGGAACACCGTGCCCGCGCGCTCGTCCATCATTACGTACTGGCCAGGCTTGAAACGCTCGCCGGGGCTGAGCGGCAGCTTCTCGAATGTCCGCGGGTCCAGCACGCGCACGGTCAGTTTCGCGCGACCTTCCCAGCTGGCGCCCGGGTCGGCGATCTCGCTGACCACCGGCAGGTGCTCGCCCTCCAGGAACAGGTTGGCGCGGAAGGTGGGCACGAACTCGTCGTCATCGTCGTGGCGGTCGTCCACGTCGCCGGTGTCCACGTGCTCGC
Source organism: Planctomycetota bacterium (assembly GCA_022071975.1). Taxonomy (GTDB): domain Bacteria; phylum Planctomycetota; class UBA8742; order UBA2392; family UBA2392; genus JACKID01. The sequence continues at coordinate 69,006 of JAJVIO010000005.1, read as the reverse complement.
CACCCACGAAACGGAACGGGCCGTCGATGCCCGCGGTCTTTTCCTCGGGCAACGAGAAATATCGGCCGGGCACGAAGGCCAGGCGCCGGAAGTAGACCAGCAGTTCCTGGCGCCAGAGCTGCCCCGGCTCAAAGCGCCCGAAGGTCAGGCTGCGGCGGTTCAGCTCCCAGGCTTCATCGTAGCGGCCGCGCTGGTACTTGAGCCTCGACCAGCCGTGCAGCCGCAGGCGATGCGGGCGGCCCAGCAGCACGCCCTCACCCATGCGCGCGTCGGCCAGCTGCAGGTTGCCTTGACGCGTCAAGGATTCACCCAGGTGGAACAGTGCCCAGCTTTTGCGCTCAGGCTCTTCGGTAGCCTTGGCGGCCTGGCTGAACCAGTCCTCGGCGGTCTTCCAGTTGTCGTGCAGGGCGAACCACAGGCCGCGCGCGAACGCGTGCACGTACGTGAGCTTCGGCTGGTTCTTGATCTCGTTCAGCAGGTCGGAGGCGGGCTCGAAGCGGTGGGCCAGCAATTCGCAGCGCAGCAGCGCCTCAATGGAAGGCTCGTGCTTCGGCTGCAGCTCCAGCGCGCGCTCCAGCAGCTTGCGGGCGTCGCGCAGCGGGCGGGCATGATACGTGAAGCCTTCGACGTAGCCGTACTGCACCAGCGCGCGGCCCAGCATCACCAGCGCATCCACGCAATGCGGGTCGGCCGAGAGCGCGTCCACGCAGCGCTCCACGGCGTCGTCCAGGGCTTCAATATCAGTGGGGTCGTCCAGCGGGTCGGTAATCGCCCTCAGCAGCTCGGTCGCGCGGGCGGCGTCGCCGGCCGGTTGCTCAAGCAGCGCCAGTGCGCGTTTGACCAGCGCGCCGGCCAGCCGGTAGCGCTCGGGCGCCGGGTGTGAAAGCAGCGCCTCGGTGCTGCGCTCGCGCTGAAACATGAAGGGGCTCCTCGGCTACAAGGATAGGGCAAGCGCGGCGGGGCGCACAAGGGATGAGTCAATCACTTGAAGTTCCCTTGGTTTCAGGCGCCCCGAACGGCTTGACGCGAAGATCGCGAAGCAAGGCAACTGCGGCATCGCGCAGAGAGCGCGGAGAACACAGAGCATCTTTCGCGGTTCTTTGCGCCCTCCACGCTCGTCGCTGGAACAGGCAGCGAATGAACCAAAGGCACTTCCACAAAAAACTGCCCGCAAGAAACTGCACGCAGTTTTCGTGCGCAGTTGTTTTGTGCTTTGGTGGTTTCGTGGCCTGTCAGCAGTTCGCAGTTAGAAACCACCGGCAACCGCGAAGAAGCGCGAAGGGCCGCAAAGCACGGCGACTGCGGCACCCTGCAGAGAGCGCGGAAGATGCAGAGCAGGTTTCCGCCGCCCCGCAGTTCTTTGCGAACTTCGCGATCTTCGCGTGAGACCGCAGGAAGTTCGGCGAACCGGAAGAAAACATCCCGATACGGTACGAGTCAGTCGCCGAGCAGGCCTCCTTGTTCGCCGAAGGCGCGGAAGCGTGCACGTGTAATGGCGGGGTCCGGGTTGAGTGCGTCGCCGCCACGCAGGCGGTTCAGGTCGGCCTCGTGCTCGTCGAGGCGGGCGAGGCCGCGGGCCAGGTCGTTGCTACCGTCCTCGGTTGGCCGGCCTTCAACGGGCGGCGCGGTAGCGTCCGGTGCGCTCTCGAAACCGGTGCGCTCCAGCTCGTGTTGCTCAAGTTCACTCAGCAAGGGCGCGCGGATGCCCACGGTGCCGCGCATCACCCAACCCTCGATTTCAACGCCCAAGCCCCGGGTGCGCACACTGATGTAGTTGCCGTGGCTTTCATCCAGCACCGTGAGCGGCTGGCCGTACTCCAGCAGCGCCAGGGGCTCGGCCCAGGGGTCCGGCTCGGCGAGCAGCAAGGCGTCGGCCGAGCTGGCCTGCACGCGCACGAACACCGGGTCGCCTTCGCGCCAGTAGTGGCGGTAGGGCAACGTGCCGGTGGTCTGCAGCGGTTGCACATCGCGTGACGGCGCGGAGGCGCAGGCCGAAAGCAGCGCGGCAAGGCAAATCGCACCAAACAGGGAAAGTCGCGCCATGGGCGGCAAAAGCAAGGGCAGTGAGCGAGCAGGAGCATATCCCGCCAACACGGCCAAGGCAAAAAAGAAGGAGGCGCGCAGGGCGCCTCCTTCGGTACGGGTCTTACGCCCTACTTGAACGCCGCCTCAAACCGCTTGTTGCGGGCCTGGATGGCGTCCGGCGTCATGGTGCCGGTGTTCCCCTTCAGGTTCTCTTGCTTGATCAAGTCCTGAACGGCCTTGATGCGCTCACCGATGGGCGGGTGGTGCGCCAAGTAAGCTTCAGGGTCAACCTTGTGGTCTTTCTCATGCTGCTCGATGCGCTTCAGCATCGCGACCATGGCGTCCGGCGCATAGCCGGAAGCAGCCAGTGCACGGGTGCCCCAGTTGTCGGCCTCAAACTCCTGGCCCGGGTTGTAGCCGTTGAACAGATCCTCGCTCAAGGTCACGCACAGGCGTCCGAAGTTTGCGCCCACGCCGCTGCCCGAGAACCATGTCTCGGAGAGGGTCGATGTAATGATCGACTGCTTGTGCGCGCGCCGGTAGTTGGCCATGCCGTGGTCAAGGATGATGTGCGCCGTCTCGTGGGCCACCACGGCAGCGAGCTCGTCCTCATTGTTGCACATGTTGATCAGCCCGCGGGAGATCCACAGGAAGCCGCCGGGGGTGGCATAGGCGGCGACCTCGTCGCTGTCCAGTACGCCGACCTGGATGCCCTTGTATAGCGCGAGGTTGTAGACGCGCTCTTGCTCGTCAAAGCTCCGGTCGGTGTAGTCGCCCAGCTTGCGGGCGCTGCGGGTTACGTCCTTTGCGGCGATCTCGATGAAGCCGGACATCTCGTTCAGGTACTGGATCTGCCGTTCGCTGCGCTGGTCCTTGATCTCGATCGGCTTGTATCTGTCGACGATCACGGCCGAGACTCCGCGGCCGAGGTAGTACTGCTCGCTTGGCTCAAGGTTGTCGACGACCTTCATTTCTTCGAGCGCGTTTACAGACTCGGCCACCTTGTTGAGCAGGCTGCAACCGGCCAGGCAGGCCACCAGCAGCACGCTCATGAAACGCGGTTTGCGCACTTTGATTTTCATGTTCGGGCTCCTTACTGGATCAGCTTGCCGTCTTTGGCGAACTTCTTGACCTGCGTGCGCTGCGCGGCGGGGTCAGGCTCTTTGGGGTCGCCGCCGAACACACGGTTACGCCCGGCCTCGAACTGATCCACCTGGGCCAGCGCTTTCTGCATCTCATCGCTGTTTTTCTTCATGTCGCTCTCGACGGCTTCGTTGTAGCCGTTGCCAGCGAAAGAAGCAGTGTCCACCGCGCCGGACTCGCTGACGCGCGGCTGGTTCTCGAGCGGCTTCTTCTGCAGGATGATCTTCTTGACCCAGCCCTCGACTTCCTTGCCCTCGACAGTGGCGCGGATCATCACGTACTCGCCGTCCGTCTTGTCGAGCATTTCAACCGGCTGGTTCTGGATCAGCTTACCCACCAACTCCGCGTCCCATTCGTCCGTGCTGCTCTGGATCACGGCGTCTGGGCTGCTGCTGTTCACCTTTACGTACATAGTCTCGCCTTGCACGAAGGTCGAGGCGAAGGTCAGCGCCAGTGCCACCAGCAACAGTGCCAGCAGCCGGCGCCAGGGGAATTTCTTCCGCCACACCATAGTGTTGTCTCCCGTTTGTTCCCGAAGTGGCCGCAGGATACGAAACCGCGCGTGCCGGAACAGACGCTTTGTGGGTTAACCAAAGCCCGGTGTGCAAACACCGGGCGGGTTACCCAGGACGACGCATTTCTGTTTGCTCGCCCGGGATTGGCATCCCGGGCTTTGGTCTCATTTCGAGGTCTTCACCACCACGCCGTTCCATTCGGGTGGCGGCGGGTTGCGGAGGTAGGCTTCGCAGCGCTCTATATAGAGGCGGCTGGGATTCAACTCGTCTTCTTCCTGGTTCGTCTCGTGGTGCGCGGCGTGCTTGAAGGCCTGCAGCGCCGCCTCGAACTGGCGGTCGCGGAACAGGTCGATGCCCTGCTCAAAGTGCTTCAGCAGGTCGCGCACGAAGTCGGGCGGGTCTTTTTCGCCGATCAATTCAAACACCTGCACCGGCTGGGTCTTGCCCTTCACCACGATCAGGTCGATGCGCCGCAGGGTGAATTCGCCGCGGATCAGCTCTTCGGTCTTTTCGCCGATCAGGATGTCCGTGCCGTACTCCTTGCACTGGGGCTCCAGGCGCGAGGCCAGGTTCACGGCGTCGCCCATCACGGTGTAGGCAAATCGCTTGCTGCTGCCCATGTTGCCGACCGTCACGATGCCGCTGTTGATGCCCGCCCGCGCGTACAGCACGCTGCCGTCAGGCTTGATCAGCTGCGGCGCCACGCCGCGTACGGCATCGGCGAACAGGGGCTGCATGCGCTGCAGCTCGGAGCGGCACAGCAGCGCCCCCCGGCAGGCGCGCGCCGCGTGGTCTTCCTGGGGCATGGGTGCCCCCCAGAAGCACATGATCGCGTCGCCGATGTACTTGTCGATCACGCCGCCGGTGCTGAGCATCAGGTCGGTCATGCGCTCCAGGTAGATATTCAACAGCTCCACCAGGCGCTCGGGGTTGTTGGGGCCCAGCGTCTCCGTCACCGTGGTAAAGCCCGCTACGTCGCTGAAGTACATGGTCATCGGCCGGTTTTCGCCGCCCAGCTTCAGGCTGCCCGGGTTGTGGATCACGTAATCCACCAGTTCCTTGCCCATGTACTGGCGGGCGAATGATTCACGCTGCCTGCGCTGGTGGCCCTCGGTCAGCGCCTTGGCCAGTGCTCCGTTGCCGAAGCCCAGCGCGATCCCCGCCAGCGGCGCCACCAGCGGGAACCACAGCTGCTGCGTGAACAGCGCCCAGCAGGCAACCACGATCAGCACGCCCAGCAGGGCCGTCAGCACCAGCCCGTTGCGCAGGCGCCCGGCGTACATCACCGCCAGCACCGTGAGCAGCGTGACCAGCAGCGTAAGCAGCCAGTTCAGCCAGGCCGGCGTTTCGCCCATGAAGTCGTTGTTCTTCAGGTTGTCAAAATACGTCGCCAGCACCCAGGTGCCCGGCGCGTTGTTGCCCAGGGGAATCTCGTGCCGGTCGATCAGCACCGAGGCCGTGCTGGAGATGATCACCACCTTGTCTTTCACCATCTGGGCGGGCGGCGCCAGGCCGAGCTTTTTCACGGTCTGGGCTTCCACGGCCGACAGGCTGGTCTTTGCGGCGGCGAGGCGGGTCTGCAGCTCTTCGCGCTCGTCTTCGCCTGCGGCTGCCAGTTCGGCTTCCAGGTCATGGATCAGCTTTCCCAGGCGCTCGGTCTCAGAGACCTTGAAGCGGTTTTCGTTCAAGGCATCCCAGTCCATCAGGATGTTCGCCGCCGAAATCTGCGGGTAGATCGCGAACACCGTGCCGTCCGGGTTGCGTTCACGCACGCCGGCGCGCTGCTCTTCCGTGAGGAAGGGCCAGTCGGCGTTTTGCTCGATCGGCAGGAAGTTGTGGTAGCGCAACTGCACACGCCCCTGCGCGTCAACCGGCATGCTACGCCCCAGGTAGTGCGCCTCGCCGCCTTCAAAGCGCACGGGCACGTCGCGCAGCTTGTTTTCGAGCTTGTAGCCGCGGCCGTCGCAGACAAGGCCCTCGTCGTTGACCTCAAGGCCCGGGAAGCGGCGCGCGAAGCCGTCACGTGCGGCCGCGTCTGCCTGGGCCTCGCGCGCGAAGGACAGCACGTAGAGGCGCCAGATCTCGAGGGGCAGGCAGCGGTACAGCTTGCCGTCGTATTCGCCCACCACGTCAAAGCGCCGGGTGACTCCGTCGATGTCCTTGAACCCCATCACCAGACCGACGCCGCCCACGCCCTGCTGCTGCTCGGGCTCCGTGATGGGGAGGATCGAGCGGTACTGGGAAGTCTCGAGCATCCAGGGGTCGGTGTTCACCTTCTTCCGGAACGAGGCGAGCTTCTGCGCCGCCTTCTCGTCACCCGTGCGACCCTCCGCTACCAGGCTGGGCCAGCCGTCCAGCAGCGGCGCGATCGGCGCGTCGGAGCTGCGGAACGGCGCATAGCGCGCGGCGACATTGGCGCGGACGGCGTCGGCCTGCGGGCCCTCGATTTCACCGGCGTAGCGGTGCAGCAGCTCGTCGCGCACGTCGGCCTCGCGCGCGGTGCCGCCCAGTACCAGCGCCAGGGCGACGTCGTCGCGGGCCGTGGCTTCAAGGGCGAACAGGTCGTCGCTGGCCTTGTCCAGCGTCCAGACCCGGGTGAGCTTGCCGTTGATGACGCGCTGCAGCATGGGCTGGTTGGTGTTGGGGCCGGACTCTTTGAACGTGAGGTCGAACACCACGGCCCGCGCGCCGCCCTCGCGGCAGTAGCGGATGATCTTGCTGTGCACGTGGCGCGGCCAGGGCCAGGCGAAACGCTCGTTGCCCGTGTCGTTGGTGGGCGAGTCGCCGTAGGCCAGTGCGGCCTCGTCGATGGTGATGATCAGGATGTCGGAGTCGCGCTCGGCGTTGGTTTCGAACCAGTTCACGCGCAGGTTGCGGGTCGGCAACTCGACGTAATCCAGCGGCGCGGCTTCGCCCCAGTTCAGCATCAGCACTGAGATTGCCACCAGGGCCGAAAGGCAGGCCAGCAGGGTGGTGACCAGCTTCTGGCGCGGCTCGTGGGCGTGGCCGAAGTCCTGCCGCGCGCGTTTCAGCACCTGGCCGGCGCGCACCATGGTGCTGCCAAGGCCGGACATCGCGCGGTCGATTGTGTTCTGGTCGGCCATGAGCGAGTCAGGTTATAGGTTTTAGGTTTTAGGTTGTAGGTGTGAGGTGCAGGAGTCAGGCGGCAGGAGGCAGGAAGCAGGAAGCAGGAGGCAGGAGGCAGGAGTCAGGAAGCAGGAGGCAGGAGGCAGGAAGCAGGAGGCAGGCGGCGGGAAGATAGGAAGTGGGCGGGTTTTGGGTTCGAAGCGGAATCCCTACAACCTAAAACCTACAACCTAAAACCTGAATTCTGTAACCTGCCCCCATGCTGGAAGACGGGCACGCCTACATCATCGACCTTGAGCCGGGCGTGGTGCACGCCATCTACCTGGTGCAGGACGCGCGGCGCCTCACCACCCGCAACGGCAAGCCCTACCTGGCGCTGACACTCAAAGACAACACCGGCAGCATCAACGCCAAGCGCTGGGACTGCAGTGACGAAGAAACCGCCCTGGCCAAGGTCGGCAGCTATGTCGAGATCCAGGGCGAAGTCGAACTCTTCCGCAACACGCCCCAGATCATCATCGGCGCCATGCGCGCCCCCGCCGAGGAAGACATCGACCGCAACGCCTTCGAGCAGACGGTCTCGTTCGACCCGGCCCAGCTGCTGAACGAAGTGCGCGAAATGCTCACCGGCCTGCCAGACGAAGACCTGCGCCAACTGGCCGAGGCCTACCTGGCCGATGAGCAGTACATGGCGCGTTTCGAGATCGGCCCCGCGGCGCAGAAGATGCACCACCCGTACCGTTTCGGCCTGCTTGAGCACGTGCACTCGGTGATGAAGCTGGGCGAGCGCATGTGCGATCACTACCCGTGGCTGGACCGCTCCATGGTGCTGCTGGGGCTTTTTCTGCACGACAGCGGCAAGGTGATCGAGCTGGTGGGCGAAGAAGCGCCGGGCTACTCGATCGAGGGCGAGCTGCTGGGGCACATCACCATCGGCATCAACCTGCTGGATCGTAAACTGCAGGCCCTGCCGGAAATCCCCCACCGCAAGGGCGTGCTGTTGAAACACATCATCCTGAGCCACCACGGCGAGCAGGAATGGGGCAGTCCCAAGCCGCCCATGACGCCGGAAGCCCAGGTAGTCCACACCATCGAGATGCTGGACGCCAAGATCAACGCCTTCCAGCGCGAGCAAACCGAGCAGCCGGAAACCACGGACGCCCTCGGCGGCCTGCGCTGGTCCAAGCTGCTGCACAGGAAGATTCTGACGAATCGGCCTGAAACTACGGACGCCGCGGAAGAAACCGCGGCGTCGTAGGTACCCAGTTGCTCATCTTGTGTAGGTGTCAGGCTTTACGCCTGGCAAATTCGGCGTGCCGGAAGTCGGGGTTAAGGCGGGCGGGCAACCGGCTTCCAGCGACGCCACTAACTAAACGACCGGTTGGTCGATTGTCATCCCCCAGCAGCCCACAAATCCGGAATTTCTGCAAAGCGCTTGGCCCGCTTCGCCAACTTTCAAGCCTTTCATTCCTTAGACCTTTGCGATTTTGCGCAGTACCTCTAACCTTTACCGTGGTTAAATCTGTCAGCCCAATCTCCAGGAGTTCCCATGCGTTTCCTCAGATGGATTCCCGTCGTCATTCTCGCTCTGCTGTTCAGCGCCAGCTTCATCAGCGCCGAGCAGATCCGTTTGGCCGACGGCCGCTTCCTGCAGGGCGACGTCGTCGAGGTGAAAGATGACGGCTTCGTCTTCAAGCTGACGGAATCCGGCGGCCAGGTGTTCCTGCGCTGGAACCAGGTTGACGAAGGCCTGAAGAAGCGCCTCACCAACCAGCAGGACCCGGACGAGGGCCTGAACCTCGATGTCGTCGTGCCCGGCGCGCGCCTTGAGCTGATCGACGGCACCGTCTACGAGGGCGACATCACCCGCGCCTCCGGCGGTTATCGCGTCAAGAACCTCGACATTCCCAACGGCAAACTGATCCCCGAGGACGAAGTCATCGAAGAAGGCTTCGTCACCGACATCATGATCGACGCCGCCGTGATGATGCCCGAGCAGGAAGTGCTGCGCCTCGCCGAGACCGACCGCGAGCCCCTTGAGACCGCGCGGCAGTATTACGAACTCGCCCGCATCGCCGACAAACTCGCCCTCTACCAGGAGGCCAAGGACTACGTCACCCTCGCGCTCGCCAGCGGCCCCGACAGCAAGCTGCAGGCGCGCCTCACCGAGTACGACACCCAGCTCGATGAGCTGATCCGCCAGGCGGCAGTGCTGCAGCTGCTGGTGGAAGCACGCAAGCAGGCCAAGAAGAAGGTGTTCCAGGGCGCGCTGAACATCCTGGACGAGGCCAAGACCACCTACCAGCCCACCGGCCCGGTGCTGGCCAAGGTGGATGACACCTACAGCGAACTCGACCTCGACTTCACCAAGTTTGTGATCAGCGAGTGGTACAAGCAGATGAAGCCCGCCGCGCGCGACTACCTGAAAGACAAGGACAACAAGGAAGTCTCCGTGACCGAGGCGCTGAACTGGGCGCGCCGCCAGATGGACGTGGCGATCCAGGAGCGCATCATGGCCCTGGTCGGCGGCACGGACCCCAACGACATCAAGGCGCGTTTCGGCCAGCGCTTCGACCTGCAGGACGCCAAGCTGGTGAAGCTGTCACTGAAGAAAACCAGCTTCGGCGAAGACGGCTTCTACCAGATCGTCGGCGGCCACCTGCCCATCGCGGGCAAGAAGCCCCAGGATGACCCCAATGCCAACCCGACCCCCAATCCGCGCGACAACGGGCGCCGCGGACCGGGCGGTCGCGACGGCGACGGCATCGACGACCCTGAGGACGGCTACCGCTTCCAGGAAAAGAAGGAAGGCCCCGGCATCCCGCTGCCGGAGGGCATCAGCCCTGACGACATCAAGGACATCCTGAAACGCGCCCTGGGCGAAGACAAAGAAGAAGGCGAAGGCAGCGGCGACAAGCCCAAGGTCGGCAAGCAGGACATCTCGCACCTCAAGGTGCCCGACAGCGTGCCCAGCCTCACCGAGTGGTGGGAGAAGGCCAGCACCACCACCAAGAACAAGTGGCTGGTGGCCGTGTACGTCAAGTTCAGCGGCACCATGACCGTCTATGAGCTCGACGACTGGGACATCAAATTCAAGTAGATCGCGCGGCGTCACAGGCGCAAACTTCCACGGCCCGGCGCAAGCCGGGCCGTTCTCATACCGACTCGATCTACCCTCCAGTGGTTTGTGCGCTTGCAAACTGCAACACGCGAAGACGCAAAGAGCGCGAAGATCACGAAGAAAAGCCCTGTTCTACAAAGTGCTTGGCGCCTTCGCGTGAGGCTGTTGAAGGACGCTCAATCCAAGGAAGCGCAATCGAAATAGCGTCACTCGGCTGCTTCCATCAACCTGCGAAGTTTCCGTGCCAAGGCCGGATGGCGATCCGCCAGCCGCTCGAGCAGCGCGTCGATCGCACCGGTCGGGATCTGCGACAGCAGTCGGCCGAAATGCAGCCGTGCCTCGCCGCCCTCCGATTCCGCCCGCCGCAACTCCTGCAGCAACGCGTTGACATCCCGCTGATCTGCGAAGCCCGGATGGGCCTTGTAGCGCGCGGCGGCCTGCGCGACCTCCGCCGTCACCCGTTGCAGCGGTTTGCCTTCCTCAAGGGAAGCGGCCGCCACGTATGCCTGCAACGGGTACAGGCAAAGCAACCGGTACGACTCCGGCGTGGGCTCGTCCAGCAGCTCCTGCGCGCGCGCCAGGTCTTCGCGGGCGCCGGCCAGGTCGGTCAGCAGCAGACGCAGTCGGCCGCGGCCGGTGCGCAGCACGCCCTCGTACATGCGATCCTGGGCCTGCGCGAGCCGCTCGATGCCGCGGTTGAAATACGCCAGCGCATCGTCAAAGCGCCCCTGTGCCGCAAACAGGTCCGCCAACTGCCCGAGCGCCGAGCCCTCATTGCGGGCGCTTGCCACTTCGCGGTGCAGCCCGGCCGCCTCCTGCAGCAGCCGCTCTGCTTCGTCGAGGCGCTGCATCATGCGCATCAGGCGGCCGTAATTGGCCAGCGCGACGGCGTAGCCCGGCAGGTGGCCGACTTCACGCTCAAGCTGCAGGGCGCGCCGGTACATGTCCTCGGCCTCGTCGAATCGCTCCAGGTTGGTGAGCAGCAACGCGTAGTTGCCCACGCTGTTGCCCAGCGCGAGGCGATCGCCCGCCTGCTCGGCCAGGCGCATGGCTTCGCGCTGGGCTTGCTCGGCCTCGTCGTAGCGCCCGGCGTCGGCCAGCAGCAGCGCCAGGTTGGCGGTGAAGCGCGCCAGCCGCGAGCCGTCGCCCTGGCCCGCCGCGGCTTCGCAGGCCTGGCGATAGCAGTCCTCGGCGCGTGCGAAGTCGCCCAGGTGGTACTGGACCACGCCCAGTGTGCCGAGTGCCTCGGAGACGGCGCTCTCATTGCCGGCCTCGCGGTGCGCCCGCAGCACCTCCTGCTCAAGGTCCGCGGCTTCACGCAAGCGGCCGGTGCGGATGTACACGCTGGCCAGCGCACCCTGCACGCGGGGCAGCCGTGCGGCGTCGTCGCCGGCGACGGCGCGGGCATGCTCAAGCATGGCCTCGGCGCGGGCAAGCTGGCCCGTTTCGCGCAGCATCTCGGCCAGCGCGACGCGGGTCTCGAATTCGTCGGGCGTGCCGCGCTCAAGCTCGAGCAGTCGCTCCAGCATCAGCTGGCTTGCCGCAAGGTCGGAGCGCGCCCGGGCCTTCTCGCTGGCGATGCGCAGCCAGTGGCGTTCTCGCTCGCGCATGCGGCGCGCGGTTTGCGGCTCGGCGTCTTCCTGGGCGGCGCGCGCGTGGCCCGCGATCTCCCGCGCCCCCAGGCGCAGGCCGGGGCCCTGCTCGGCCGCCTCCACCACGCGGGCGTGCAGCTCCGCGCGCACGCCGGGCAGCATCAGCTGGTAGACCGCGTCCCGCAGCAGCGCGTGGCGGAACAGGTATGCGGTTTCGGCATCCATCGCGCAGCCATCCCGGGGTTTGCGGGCGGGGTCAGCGTGTCTGTTCCAGCCAGTTGCGCAGCAGCGCGTGCCCGTGCTCGGTCAGGATAGCTTCCGGGTGGAACTGCACACCCTCGATCGCCCGCGTGCGGTGGCGCAGGCCCATGATCACGCCGTCTTCCGTGCGGGCCGTGACCTTGAGGCACTCCGGCAGGCTGACGGGATCCACCACCAGCGAGTGGTAGCGGCAGGCCGTGAACGGCGACGGCAGGCCCTTGAACACGCCGGCCCCCTGGTGATGGATCGCGCTGGTCTTGCCGTGCATCAGCATGGGCGCGTGCACGGTACGGCCGCCGAAATGCTCGGCGATTGCCTGGTGGCCAAGGCACACGCCCAGCAGCGGGACGTCGCAAGCGCCGATCAGCGCCGTCGTGATGCCGGCGCCGGCCGGGCGGCCCGGGCCCGGCGAGATGCAGACCCGCGCCGGCCGCAGCGCCAGAACCTGCTCGACGCTGAGCTCGTCGTTGCGGACCACGCGCACCTGCTCACCCAGCTCCAGGAAGTACTGGGCGAGGTTGAAGGTGAACGAGTCGTAGTTGTCGAGCAGCAGCAGCAAGGGCCTGTCCCGCGCAAAGTATGGCGCAGGTTAGCCGCCCGGGCATGTGCACCGCAACCACGGAAGGCCTTGCAGCCCACTTGCGTAGCGGCCGATTTTCGCCCAACCTCTGGCCATGGCAAAGAAGCCGGACAAAGCCGAGAAGGAAAACGAAGGCCGCAAGCTGATCGCGACCAACCGCCGCGCATTCCATGATTATCACGTGCTGGAGAAGTACGAGGCCGGCATCAAGCTGACCGGCGCCGAGGTCAAGTCGCTGCGCGCCGGCCACTGCGTGATCAGCGACGCCCACGCCACGGTGGACAAGAAGAAGTCACTGGCCTGGCTGATGAACCTGCAGATCCCGGAGTGGAACCGCGGCAACCAGATCGTGGCCCACGAGCCCAAGCGCAAGCGCGCGCTGCTGCTGCACAAGCACGAGATCCTGAAGCTGCGCGCGGAGCTGCAGGAGCAGGGGCTGACGCTGATCCCGCTTTCCATCTATTTCAAGCACGGCTTCGCGAAGGTCGAGCTGGGCGTGTGCAAGGGGAAAAAGCTTTACGACAAGCGCGAGGCCCTGAAGGAAAAGCAGGCCAAACGCGAAATCGCCCGGCGCGTCAAACGCTGATCAGTTTCCGTTTTTTCCGGGCGCGGCGACGATGCCCGAACGTATTCTCCTGTACTCCCTGAACCGATCCAGTCTGTACCGGAGACGCCGGAATGCGCACACTTGCACCTGCAACCATCCTGCTGCTGCTCGTCAGCAGCCTTGCCATCGCCCAGGAAGAACGCGGCGAGCCGGAAGCCCTCAGCGGCCGCCTGCAGCCCGTCCAGGCCACGGAACTGCGGCTTGAGCCCAAGGCCTACGGGGGCGAGCTGACCCTCAAGCTGCTGCTGGCGCCCGGCACGGCCGTAAAGAAGGGTGAGGTGGTGGCCGAGGCAAGCGCCACGGATTACGAGGACGCGCTGGCCCGCGCCCGCGAGAATGTGCGGCTCAATGAGATGGGCCTGCAGCTGATGCAGGAAGCGGCCAAGGGCGCGCAGGAAGGCTACAAGCTGCAGCTTGAGCGCACGCAGCGCGCCGCACAGCGCGCGGAACAGGACCTGGATTACTTCCTGAAGGTGCAGAAGCAGCAGTCGATCCGGAACAGCGAGCTGGGGCTGGAGAGCTTCTCGCACAACATCAAGGACCAGGAGGAAGAACTGGCGCAGCTCGAGAAGCTGTACCAGGGCAACGACCTGGCCAAGGAAAGCCAGGACATCGTGCTGAACCGCTCGCGCCGCCGCCTTGCCAACAGCAAGGAGCGCTTCGAGATGGCCAAGGAAGAGCACAAGCGCTTCATTGAGGTCGGCATCGTGCGCCGCGAGGAAGACCTGCGCTCAGCCCGTGACTCGGCGGCCCTTGAACTGGCCCGCGTCAGCAGCAGCGTCGCCAGCGAGAACGTGGACATGCAGGCCAAGCTGATCCGCGCCGAGCGCGGCCTGGATGACGCGCGCAAGGCCCTGGCCGACCTGGAGGGCGACGCCGTCCGCCTGAAGCTGCTGGCGCCCCATGACGGCGTGGTAGCCGCCGGCGCCTGGAACAACAACGACGGCGCCAGCCAGCCCGCCCGCGTCGGCGACCGGCTTGGCCGCGGCGCCGTACTCGCCACCGTGGTGGACACCGGCAAGCTCAGCGTCACCGTAAACGTGCAGGTCGGCTCGCGCGACAAGTTCCAGCCCGGCACGCAGGTCAACGTCAAGGCCGGCGAGGTTTCCGCCACCGGCGTGGTGAAGGCCATCGGCTTCGTGGTCAACAAGGCCGGCATGGTGACGGCCGTGATCGAGGTGGACAACGCCGCCGGCGCGCTGCTGACCGGCCAGAAGGTGAACGTAGCCCTGCCGTAACCGGAGCCTTTATGCGCAAGTCCATGCTGTTGATCGCGGGCCTGGCCGTCGCTGCTCTTGCGGCCTGCGCTCCCTCGGGCAAGCCGGCTGATTCCAATCAGCCCGGGCCGGGCAACGCCGCGCCCGTGCAGCCCGTGCCCGTGCAGCCCGCGCAGAGGATTGAGTGGAAGCACCAGGCCGAGCTGGACAAGGCCGTGCGCTGGATACTCGACAACCAGAAGAAGAAGGGCGACTGGGGCTACATGGAGGAGCGCCCCTACGACATCTACCTGGGCAGCATCAACAGCCTGCACGTGTGGGGCAACGCCAGCACCGCCCTGTGCGCCATGGGCCTGATGATGCAGCCGCCCACGGAGGAGATTGACGGCGCGCTGACCCGGGCGCTGGAGTACCTGATCGAGGCGCCCGACACCCCGCGCGCCACCATGGACACCTTCTACAACGTGTGGTCGCACGCCTACATGGTGCAGGCCCTGTGCCAGGCCATGCAGGACGCGCGCTTCACTGAAATGAAGCCGCGCCTCAAGAAACGTGCCGAGCTTGAGCTGCGCCGCCTGCTGGACCACCAGTCGCTCGACGGCGGCTGGGGCTACTACGACTTCAGCGAGCGTACCTACCGCCCCAGCGGCGAAATCAGCACCAGCTTCACCACCGCCGCGGCGCTGGTCGCCATGCGCGACGCCCGCACCGTTGACCTGCCGATCCGCGACCACAACGTGCAGATCGGCCTGGATTACCTCGAGCGCCACCGCATCCCCAACGGCGCCTACTACTACAGCAGCGGCCACATGTATTACCCCATGAGCGACGCCAACCTGCCGCGCGGCAGCCTGGGGCGCTCGCAGTCGGGCGACAACGCGCTGTTCACCTGGAACCGCACCATCACGCCCGAAACGTTGCAGGCGCAACTCGATTACTTCTTCAAGGACCACGCATTCATCGAGATCGGCCGCGGCCGCCAGTTCCCCCACGAGGCCTGGTACGCGACGGCGCCCTACTACTACTACTTCGGGCACTACTACGCCTCGCGCAACGTGCTGGGCCTGCCCCGCGAGCAGCAGCCGAAGTACGGGGCGGAGCTGGCCAGGCTGGTGGCACTGGGCCAGTACGACGACGGCAGCTTCTGGGACTACCCGCTGTACGGCTACCACAAGCCCTACGGCACAGGCTACGCGGTGATCATCCTCAGCAACTGCCGCAAGGCCGTGCAACAGGACGCGCCGTAGCGCTCACCGGAACTGCGAAGAACGCGGCGGGAAAAGAACCTCGTTGGAACCACGGATGAACACGGGTGCACATTCGTGCTTGCATGAGTTTCGTGCTTTCCCCTGGTTGCTTCTCACAACTCGGTTTCTGACGCCACGGCGCGCCGGCTGACCAATCTGCCGCCCTGCCCGAACCCGCGGCGATTTGGCGTTGCGCCCACCCGTGAAGTAGACTGTTGTCACGGGGGCCGCCATGAACTTCAAACGCCTGGTCGTGCTGGTGCTCGTCGGCCTGCTGCTGGGCGGCGCTGCGTTCGGGGCGATTTTGTACCTGGCGCCGGAGCCGGTGAGTTATCCGCCCTGGGTAGACCCCAACGGCATCGTGCAGGACCTGCCGTCTCTGCCGCCCGTCCCCCCGGAGCTGCTGGATGCAAAGGTCCCCGCGCGGCCGAGCCCGTTGCCCTTCTTCGACCCGGCCAATCCCGAGGTCACCGAGCTGCGCCGCCTGGCCAACGGCGCCGCGGTCTCTGACATGGCCTTCACGCCCGACGGCCGCTGGCTCGTGACCGTGGACTACAGCGACATGCGCGCTCGGGTGTGGGACTGGCGCAGCGGCGAAATGCGCGCGGAAGCAACCCACCCCTGGCGCCTCGACACCATGGCGATGGCCCCCGACGGTTCCGGCTTCTGGACCGGCGACGCCTATGAACACCTGTACTGGTGGCCACTGGATCAAGACGGCCGGCTGGGCACGCCCGTTGAAGTCGGCAAAGAACTCGGGCAGGTGATGCGGGTGGCGGTAAGCCCCAACGGCCGGCTGCTGGCGACCTCGAGCTGGGGCAAGCTGCTGACCCTGTGGGATACACAGTCGCGCAAACAGCTGGCCCGGGTGCAAACGCCCGAGCCCATGCGCGACTGCGCATTTTCCATCGACAGCCGGAAGCTCGTGACAGGCACCACCACGCGCGTGCTGTACGAGTTCGACCTGGCGACCGGCAGCGGGCGCAAGCTCGAAATCCCGCGCGTGCAGCCGGATACGGAGATGCTGGACCTGGCCTTCAGCGACGACGGCAAGCGCTTCGCCTCTGGCCACAGCCAGCCATGGGTAACGGTCTGGCACGCGCCGGGAATGAAGTACCGCCACTTCCTGGAATGCCCCATGCATGGCGTGTGGTGCGTGGCCTGGACGCGGGACAGCAGCTGGCTGCTGTTCGCCCTGAGTCAGGACCACCTGTACATCTGGGACCCTGAAGATCGCGGCGAGAAGGGCTGCAAGCTGGTGCTGAAGGGTCACGAAAAAGATGTGCGCTGCGTGGCGTTCAGCCCTGACGGCTCGGTGTTGGCCTCCGGCGACGGAGGCGGCAACCTGCTGCTGTGGAGCACACCGGAACAGAAGTAGCCGGGCCTACTTGCCAGTGACGGGGCTCTTGGGGGCTTCCTTCTTCTGTTCCTCTTCGGCTTCTTTTTCGCGCTTCTTGTGCTCGGTGATCACCGGCGGGGCCGCGCGTTTCAGGAACAGGATCGCCATGCTGGTGTTCACCAGCTGGCGCCGGTCGGAGTTGATGGCCGGCTGCGCGGTCTTTTCGTCGCCCCAGCCGCCGTCAAGGTTCTGGTGCTCCAGCAGCGCCTCGGCCCCGATCGCGTACCAGTCAGTCTCGCCTTCCAGCTTGCGGATGCCCGCCATCACGCAGGCGCGCTCCACAGAGTACAGGTTGTAGAAAACGCCCCAGCCGTCACCCCCGTACGCCATCACGTCCGCGGGGCCGGTGAACTGCTCGGCCTTGTAGTACTTGCCGGCCAGCCATGCTTGCGCGCCGCGGATGGTCAGGCCGATCTCCTGGGCCAGCTTTTCCTTCAGCTTGCCGCGCACCTTCAGCTCGTCCATGCAGATGGTGAGGCTGGAAATGCCGGCCGCCGTCAACTGCATGCAGGCGCCGCCGACCTGTCCGCACATGTAGCCCCATCCGCCGGGGCGGATTTCCTTGCGGAACACCGCGCGCGTGCTGCGCGCCTTGCGCTCGGCGTCGTCTCCTTCACGGTCGTCGGCGTTGTGCTCATAGACTACCGGCGCGCAGTTTTCGTCGGCCCAGTACTGCTTGATCAGCCGCTCGGCCTCAAGCTCGAGCAGCCGGGTGTCGAGCTGCGCGCCCAGCAGGCTGGCGGACTTGTAACCCAGCACCGCGTACTGGCTGCAGGAGTTGTCGCTGTGGCTGCGCATGGTCGTGTAGTAGCCCCATCCTCCGTTGCTGCCGCCCACGTGGCTCTCGTTCAGGAAGCGCACCAGCGACTCGATGTACGAGCGATGCTTGTCGCTGATGCTTTCCCACACCTTGCGGCGGGCGCGCTCGAAGTCGGCGGCGTTATCGGCATACAGGATGCCGGCCTGGCGCTGCTCGGGCTCATAGTATTGCTGCAGGCACATCAGCTTGGCGGCGACGTCGTAAGTGCTGCCGGTGTTGTCGGCGTTCTTGAGCAGCCAGGCGATGCCGCGCTGGATCGAGTCTTCTTCACGCGAAACCCCGCCGTGCATCATGGCCAGCAGGCAGTAGGCGGTGTTGCCCGTGAAGGTCTTGTACTGGCCGGGGAAGTCTCCTTCCGGCGTCTGCAGAGACGCCAGGTACGCCGCGCCGTCCTGGATCGTGAAGTTCACGCGGGCGGCGAAATCGCCGCCGCCCTTGCCCGCGCGCGCGGCATGCAGCACCGCCAGCGCATGCAGCATGCGCCCGATGCCAGCAAGTTCACGGCCGTTGAGCGGGCCCGGCGCGGCGGGGAGAAGCCCGCCGCTGAGCGCCAGGCAGGTCAACGCGGTCTCGCACACCGCCGATTCGGTGCGGCCCCAGCCCGGCTCGGAAAGGCCCATGGCGGGCGCAAGTTCCTGGCGCATCCAGACCGCGCCGGAGGGGTCCGGGCTGGCGACGCCGCGGCGGGTAACCTCGGCGCGCCAGCTGTCTGCGCTCTTGCGCTCGGGCGCGAAGCCCGGCGCCAGCGAGTTCACCAGCAGCAGTCTCGAGCCCACCCAGGGCTCCGCGCCGTAGTCTTTCTCCAGGCGCGCCAGGATTTCCGGCACGTCTTTCAGCTTCTTTTCATTGGCGCGCGCTAGCCCGGCGCCAATGGTCTTCTCCGGCGCTCCCCGCGCCAGTCCCAGCGCGGCCAACGCCAGCAGGTTGGGGTCAAGGTCTTCGCGGGCCGAGGCGCCTCGCTTGGCGCAGGGCCAGCCGCGGTTGTTGACGTACGCTGCGCCCAGCGCGCGCAGGTCTTTCTCCCACTGCTTGTCGTCCACCTTCAGTTCGAGTTCCAGGGCGCTGCGCATCACCAGCGCGCGCCACAGGTGGTTGGCGAACCAGCGCACCTGGATGCTGGATTCACCGATCAGTGGCGAACGGTCAGAGGTGTCGCCCTTGCAGGCGTCCGCGACGCTTAGCAGCGCGGCCGCCTGCTCCTTCAGTTCGTCGGCGCGACCCAGCTCGGGGCGAAGCAACGCGGCGCGCACCGTCAGCAAGCGCACGGCCACCAGCGCCAATCCGGATTCCGCCCGCGGTTCAGGCGTGTCGAGCAGGCGCTGCAACTGGCGGTCCATGGCCGCGCTGGAGGGCATGCCGCTCTGCAGCACGGCCCACAGGCGCAGGGTTTCCAGCAGGCTGAGCGGGCCGTCACCCTTTTGTTCGAAGGGATCCAGCGTGCAGGGGCGATAACGCCTGCCCTGCAGCAGCTCTTCTTCAAAGGCTGGGCGCGTCAGGTAGCGCAGGCCGTTGTAGAGGGCCTGGTGCTCGGCGCTGAGTGTGAGGCGCAGCTCGTCAGCGGCCTTGATCTCTGCGTCGCTGATCTCGCGAGGCTGGGCGGTTTCCTTGGCGCCGGTCTGCTGGGCGACAGGCTGATGCACGCACAGGGCGCTGAGCAGCAGGGCGACAAGAAGACTCGTGAGAAGCTTGCGCATGCGGGTGGCTGAGGGGTGACTCCGAGGGGCTGCATGTAAGGTAAGGCGTACGCGGTGGAAGACCAAACGGAATGCACATTCGCCATCGCGCATTGAGCAAGCGGCATGATCCTTCGCGAATCCGTAAGAGAGGCCTCGGGAGCGAAGCTCGCAACGGGCTGAGAGTTGCCTGCCCGTCACTCACGCAGCGAGACCGGCAACAACGCCAGGACGCCAGGGTGCGCCACGGCTCTAACTTTACGGCAGGTCGATCGGCCGATGGACGTGCAAGCCACGCAAAGGCCGTGGCGTTCCTGGCGTCCTGGCGTTGAAAGACGGTCCCTGAACACTATCAGCTTGCGATTCGCGCAGGGCTCTTAGCGCCTCCGTGCCTCCGCGTGGTTTATGCAGTTCGCCCCTCCTGCGCCGTGACAAGCTTGGAAGGCAACTGCGGTTCTCCACTAAGGGCACCAAGGACACGAAGAAAAGCTCAGGCCACGCGGGGGCGCTAAGGCGCGAAGAGCTGGCTGTGGTCTGCCCGTCACTTGCGAGCATGAGGGGTTTTCAACGCCAGGGCGCCAGGGTGCGCCACGGCCCAATCGTTGTGGCGCGTCGTTCGGCCGACGGACGGCAGAGATTGCGGGGGTCGAGGACGGGGACAGTCCCCAAATGCGGGGACAGTCCCCACCTGCGTTGCGTCACGTCCAGGGACAGGCAAATCACGACAGAGCCGTGGCGTTCTTGGCGGCCTGGCGTTGAACGACGTGCCTCAAGCAGAAGCAGCGAACGAGTCACGGAAGATCCTTCGCCCCTTCGCGTTGCATTGGTTAAAGAGAAAGCGGCGGGACGTGCCCGCCGCCATGGAATGACGTAGAGACTAGGCCGCGTTTTCGGCGGTTTCGTCGCTGGCTTCGACACCTTCTTCTTCTTCGCAGGTGAACTCGAGTTCCCAGGGGCCGCCCGGCTCAAATTGCGCCAGGGTCAGCTTGGTGATCATCTCGGAACTGTCCACTTCCGAACCCCAGCTTACGCGGTCCACGGTGTCCTGGCCGGCGACCAGCTCGATCGCGCCTTCCTGGCCGGTGCTCCAGGGCGCGGTCTCGAGGGACTCCTTCAGTTCCTCAAAGGCTTCGCCGGGAATCAGGGTGCCGAAGTGCCAGGGGAGGTCGTGCTGCAGGCCTTCGATCGTGGCGGCGTGCTCGCCGTCGATGTAGATGTTGGTTTTCTCGCTCAAGTGTGTCTCCCGAATCTCTGGTGCGATGAGGTGTTGCCAGCCCACTGCGAGTCGCTTTGGCAACTCACAAGGGTGCCTATGTAAACCCAAACGCTCCGGCGCGCGAGTCGTAAGACGGAAAAATTAGCGGCTTCTTAAGACCTGCCCCGCAGCCCGCTTCACAGGCGGACTCCAGGCCGGCCAACGCAGAAAAAAACACGAAAAAGCCAGGAATCCACGGCCAGCTTGTCCCCCGACTGTCAACAGTAAACTGACCACCGGCGGCAGTAAGACTTTCATCACAAGACTTCTGACACATCATGCCCAAGATCATTAGTCTTGGCAGGTTACGGAGTTACTGACAGGCGACGCCAGAGAATCCGCATAATATCCACAAAACGCCAACCTCGCCTTGGGCGATTTTTTTGATTCCTCCTAACCCGAAACAATAGCGGAAGTTAGCTTCAAACCCCTTATTTACGGCCTTTCCACCGGTGTCGCCCCCGTACTCTATGCTGCTAGAATTCGCGGGACGGTGTTCGCCGTCCTCGTTTGTTTGAAGGTTGTGGATTCCGATGACGTACCGCGTGCGAAAACTTCCGCTCACCACGACCCGCGATGTGACATCGCGGTCGCGCACGCTCGCGCGGTTGTCACGACGTCGCGGCAAGCTGCCCAAGAGCGCCTACACCAACTTCCAGGTCATGGCGCGCAGGCTCGGCCGTCATCCGTTCAAGCTTGATCCCGCCATCGAGGAAGCGCAGCTCGCGTGGCTGAAGCAGGTCAGCAAGGCGCGCCGCTACTCCGACGCGCTGCGCACACTCACCCGCGGCGAAGGCTTCGCCGTGGTGGTGCCGGTGCTGAAGGGCGTGGCCGCGCCGCGCATGGATGAAGTGCTGCGCCTGCTGGCCGGCCTTGACCTCGCGCGCCAGTTGCGCAACCGGCGCGTCGGCAAGGTGATCACCCTGGTGTGGCCCTGCCTCGAAATCGGCGAAGCGGGCGAAAGCGGCATCAGCGCCATCATGCAGCGCAGCGGCGAGCTGGATGACATCGGCTTCCGCGGCGGCGACCTGCCGCGCTACCTCAAGATGCTGCGCGGAGCCCTGCCCGGCACCGGCTTCAGCAGCCTGCTGATGGACCAGATCAGCCGCGACGCCGACGAAGACCCCGACGTGTTCAAGGCGCGCATGCTGCTGCGCTGGTTCGACGATGAAGCGCTGACCTTCCTGGCGCCCACCAGTGACGGCGGCTTCGAGACCAACCTGCGCACCTGGTTCAAGCGCATCCCCATGGTGGCAGCGGTCGGCACCGGCTCGCCCACCGGCGGCATTCCGCCCGGTGAGCCCGTGCCATTCCCCGGCAGCAGCGCCACCATTATCGAGGGCAAGGTCGAAAGCTGGCTCAACAAATTCGGCCTGCAGCCCGAGGCCGTGCTGACCGGCGAAGTGCGCCCCGAGACCGCCAGCCGTCGCCACCTGCCGGACGACGTGCCGGCCGTGGTGAACCACGCCAAAGAGCAGGTGTTGGGCGCGCTGCTGCGCCTCGAGATGGGCCTGGAGGAACTGGGCTTCCACCCGGAATCCGAAGTGAAGAAGGCCCTGACCGGCACCGACATCGGCTTCGACAAGCTGCGCCAGCGCGCGGTGACTGAGGCCGCGCGGGAAGTGGACGTGAACGCCAAGCAGCTGGGCCGGCTGTTCCAGTACATGCTGCCCGACGGCCGTCCGCAGCAGGAGGTGATGAGCCTGCTGCATTACCTCGACTTCTACGGGCCCGACTTCCTGGAAGGGCTGCGCGCGGTGCTGCAGTTCGACGACGTGCGCCACCAGGCGGTCTACCTGGCGGAGGAGCAGGCGTAGGGGCGGCCCCGTGTGGCCGCCCGGCCAGACAACGGAACAATCGCGGTACGTGTGACGCCATGTTGCACGTGCACCCGGCCTGGAGAGTTTGGCGGCTCTCCAGGCCGACCCCTTTTTTCAAAAAACAAAACCCGGGATGCCAATCCCGGGTTCTGGTTTCGCACCCTCTACGCGCGGTTCAGCGTGATGTTTCCTACCGCCGTCTTGGCTTCGATGTCGCCTTGGCCGGGACCCAGCTGGCCGTGGGCTCTGGCGCCCACGATCGCCGTGTGCACCGGGATGGCGCCCTGGTCGCGCCCGAGGTTGATGCGCCCGACGGCCGTCTTGAGGTCCACGCGTCCCAGGTAGTGCGACGGCAGATCAAGCGTGATGTTGCCGGTGGCGACCTTCAGACTGGCGTGGGCCAGCGAGACCGAGCCCGCCTGCAGGCGGATGGCGCCGACGCCGGTCAGCAGGCCGGGCTCACCCTCGAGGCGGTGAGCGTTCACCTCGAGCTTGCCGGTGCCGGCGCGGAAACGGCTGGCGCCGCAGATGCGCTCGGCCCGCACGGTGATGCTGCCTACGCCGGTGCGCAGGTCGTGCTCGCCGTTCAGGCCGTTGGCCTCGATGTCGCCCATGCCGTTGCGGGCGCGCACGTCGAGGGTCATGGGCAGGCGGATTTCCCAGCTGATCTTGCGGCGCTGCAGGGCGCGGGGGGCTTCCACTGCGCGGATCTTCAGCTTGCCGTCGCCGCTGGTGACCTCGACGTCGTGCTCCGAGATCGCGTAGTCAGCGCCGTCCGGGGCGGTGAAGCGCGCGGTGATTTCGACCAGGCCGGCGCGCCCGGCCTCCAGCTTGATGTCGCCGTGGCCGTTCTCGATGATCAGGCGTGTGACGTCCGCGCCGATGCCGACCACGCGGTTGACGATGCCGATTTCCTGGTAGCTTCCGAAGATCATGTTCGCCTCCGTGCGTGATTCCGAATTGCACGGCCGCGGATTTCAGTACATCACGGGGACGGGATTGTAATTGGCCGCCCACGGGCAGTTGATGAAATGAAGCCATGTTGAGGCCGCACGAAAAGAGAAGGCTGAAGGTGGGCGTTACGCTGAGCCTGGTGTTCTGGGCGATCAGCACCGGGTTCTTTCTGCTGATCTGGGACATCGGCCGAGATCCCGGCCTGCTGAGCTATGCATTGCACTGGGTGCTGGCGTTCCTTGCCGGCTACTGCCTGGTGTTCGTGTTCTGGTTTTTCCCGGTCTTCGTGGTGGTCGCCGTGATGAAGCTGCGCGACCAGAAGCGCATCGAGCTTGAAGAGTTGGGTGACGAAAACAAGGTATTCGCCGATCCCGACGGCCAGCGCAAGCTGCACGAGTACCTTACCGCGATCAACAGCACCGAGGCCCGCATCGGCCTGCTGCAGCGTTCGGAGCCCTGGCCGGGCGAAGCACCTCCGCCTGCGCCCAAGGGGCCGGTCTGGCGACTGTCAGGTGCCGCTCGCGCCATCCTGCCGGCCTGCATCGCGATCGGATTCGTCGTCGGCATTGCCCTGGGCGCGGCCCGCATGGCGGGTATGGATGGGGCTGAGCTGTCAGTGACCCTGAAACGTACGCTGCTTGCGCGCCTGTTGGTTTCCGGCCTGCTGGGCGCGCTGTTCGCGTCACCGCTGGGCTGGATTGCGGTGCTGCTGTTCGGTAAGACCGAGCCCGTAGAGACCCCGCCAGCCGAGGAAGACGATGACACCGGAAGAAGTGGTCCAGAAACAGCTTGAGGCCTACAACCAGTGCGACATTGACGCCTTCGCCGCCACCTACACCGACGACGTCAAAGTGGTGGACGGCAACGGCAAGGTGCGCTGCGACGGCATTGCCCAGTTGCGCGAAGTTTACGGCCCGCTGTTCAAGGCCAACCCGAACCAGATGGCGCTGATCACCAAACGTATCACCGCCGCCGACTGGGTGATCGACGATGAAGAAGTGATAGGCCGCGCCGACAACGTGCGGCGCAACGCAGTGGCGATCTATCGCGTGCGCGGCGACAAAATCTGGCACGTAACGCTGGTGGCGAAGAGTTAAAGCCAAAGCCCGGTGTGCAAACACCGGGCTGCTCAAGCTGAAGTCGCGATTCGAGGGTTAACCCGCCCGGGATTGGCATCCCGGGCGTTGGCCTAAAACTCGTCTTCCTTTTCGCCTTCGCCCTTGGGCGCTTCGCTGTCTTTCTTTGGCGCTTCTTCCTTCTTCTCGCCTTCCGGGGCCTGGCGGTTGGGACGCTGGCGCTGGGGGCGCGCGGCCTTCAACTCTTCCTGGGTGAGGAAGCCGTCGCCGTCCTTGTCCAGCTTGTCGAAGTTCTCCTTCAACCGCTCCGGCGCTTCTTCCTTGCTGATCTTGCCGTCGCCGTCCTTGTCCAGCTGCTCCATGATGTTGCCGCGCTGGGGGCGCTCTTTGTCGGCTGGGGCTTTGGATGCTGCCTTGCGCGCCTCGTTGAACTCTTCGAGGTTCAGCTCGCCGTCTTTGTCCTTGTCGCCGCTTTCCAGCAGGCCGGCGAAGTCGCTGCCCAGCTCTTCCTTGTTGAGTTTGCCGCTGTCGTCGCGGTCAAGAATGCCGAACTCTTCCTTCATGGCCTCGGCTTCGCGCTTCTCGACGCCGGCTACCACGGCATCCTTGTCCGCCAGCATTTCCTGCACGGTCAGGAAGCCGTCTTCGTCCTTATCGAGTTTCTTGAACAGTTCTTCGTCACCCAGCTCATCGCCGTTGACCTTGCCGTCTTTGTCAGTGTCCAGGGTGCGCATCACACGGCCGAGCTCCTGCAGGGCGGTGCGGTCCATGCGCTTGCGTTCTGGCCGTGCGGGCTTGGCTTCTTCCTTGGTTTCTTCCTTCGGCTCCTCTTTGGGAGTCTCGGCGGGCTTCTGTTCATCCTGTGCGAAAAGTGGGACGCTGAACGCCAGCGATCCAAGGAATGCTGCCACTACCATGGCGCGTTTCATGATTGCTCCTTATGCCCTGTCGGGCTTGTTGATATCTTCGGCCATGAAACACGCCTGAGCCAACCGAGTTGCGGATATTTTGACCATGAAATACCTGACGCCTCTGATCGTGATTGCGCTGGTGGTATTCACCGGCTACGCGACGTATCTCTTTATGCCGGAAACGGTTGAGGAGTGCTGCGAGTACCTCGGACTGCTCGCGCCTGAGGGCGTTTCCGAGACTCCCGGCGTTGAACACGTCGATTTCGAGGCCGCCACCACTGACGGCAGCATACCGGCCACATTGCCCGGCCTGAAACTGAATGACCCGGCCGGCGAAGTCACGCTGGCGGACATTGACGGCAACAAGCACAGCATCGACTTCAGCGCGAACAAGTTCACGGTAATCGTTTGGGTTTCAAGCTTCTGCCCGACCAGCAAGATTTACGAAGAGCGGCTGAACACGCTGGCTTCGGACTTCGCGGGCGACGTGAAGTTCTGGGCCGTGAACAGCAGCGCGATGGAAAGCCTTGAGGAATTGCGCGCGCACTTCCATGACGGCGATGCTGACCGCCTGCGCCTGACCGTGCTGAAAGAAGAAGGCAACGCGCTGGCCGACCGCTTCGGCGCGCGCGTGAGCACCGAGTGCTTCGTGTTCGACCAGCAGGGCCGCCTGCAGTACCGCGGCGGCATTGACGACGCCCGCAACCCGCAGCGCGTCAGCGTGCGCTACCTGCGCCTGGTGCTGAAGCAGCTGCTTGCCGGCAAGACGCCCGACTGGCGCTATCTGCCGGCCAAGGGCTGCTGCCCGATCGACAAGCTGGGCGCCGACAAGCCCGAGCCCGAACCCGCAAAAGTTCAGCCCGCCCCGGAGCAGCAATGAGGCAGGCCAACTGGCACGAAGAGGGCGGCAACGCCCGCGTACTCAAGGGCACCGAAGAGGACGCCCTGGCGCAGCACGCCCCGCCATCCACCCAGGGAACCCACGCCGGCCGCGGCACCCAGCAGGGCGGCCAGCCGGGCCACAAGCAGGCCCTCTACCCCAAGTTCCCTCCCCGGCGCAAAGGGTGATTTTGGATTGCGCCGATTCGAGCGCGCGGATCACTGCGCTTCAAAGCTACTCCTTCGAGTTGAACGTCTCTCAAACTGCCTCACGCGAAGGCGCGAAGAATACGCGAAGAACTGCTTGAAGCAGGCTTTTGCTTCGCGATCTTCGCGACCTTTGCGTCTTCGCGTGTCGCAGTATGCGACGGCACAAACCCAGGAATGGAACTCCAGTTGTTGTCAGTCATTGACAGCAATCCGCAATCCAGAATCTAAAATCCAGAATCCAACCCGGAGGCTGCCATGAAGACCACCCAACTGATCTTCACCCTGATCGCCGCGCTGCTTGGTGGGGCGCTGGCCCAGTGGCTGTTCCAGCCGGGCGCCGTGCAGGCCCAGGACGGCGACACCCTTCGCGGCAAGCGCCTCGAGATCGTGGACGACCAGGGCCGCGTGCGCGCGCGCATGTCCGCGGCGGGCGGCGCCACCGAGTTCGAGCTCTGGGGCGACGACATGAAGAGCAACGTGGCCGTGCGCATCAAGAAAGACGGCTCCATGGCGATCAACTTCACCGACGCGAAACAGAAGTCGCGCGTGGTGCTGGGCGCCACGGCCGACGGCTGGAGCGGCCTCGCGTTCGCCGACAAGGAAGGCCGCCAGCGCGCGGGCCTGGGCAACGACAAGGACGGCGCGCCCACGCTGAGCATGAACTTCGCCAACGGCAAACTCGCCAGCCTGCTGACCGTGCAGGGAGAGAAAGACTCGATCCTGGTGATGAACGACCCCAAGGGGGCCAACATGGCCGCGTTCGGCAACAGCAACGGCCAGCCCAACCTGCTGCTGCTGGATGCCAAGGGCAACGAGCGCATGAAATTTGTACTGAAGGAAGACAGCTCGCCGGCCATCATGCTGCGTGATGCCAACGGCAAGCCGCGCATGGTGGCGGGCGTGAACGCCGACGGCTGGGCCGGCGTCGGCGTGCTGGATGAGTCCGACACCGTGCGCACTCTGCTGTTCAGCGAACGCAACGGCGACAACGGCCTGACCATCGCCGACAAGGCCGGCAAGTCGCGCGCCGCGGTGGTGGTGACCGACAAGGACAAGCCGGTGGTGGAGCTGCTGGACGAAAACGGCAACCAGCTTTTCAAGGCGCCCCGTTGAGTTTCGATTCCGCCTGGCAGCTTCACGATCAGCACGCTCGGCGGCTGGCGCGCGGGCCCGGCCGCGTGTTCACGCCGCGCGAGGTCGCGCTGCAACTGGCGCGGCTGACACTGGAGCCGCTGGAGAATCCGCCCAGCCTGCTGGACCCGGCCTGCGGCGCGGGCGCGCTGCTGCTGGGCGCGCTGGAGTGGGCAGCCGCCGAGCGCCCGCACTGGCTGCCCCACTGGATGCAGGGCGGCCTGCAGGGCTGGGACATCGACGCCGCCAACGTGGCCGCCTGTAACGAAGTGCTGAACCAGGCCGCCGCCGCACTGGGACTTCAAGCCGCGCCCGTGGCGAGTGTGTGCGACGGGCTGGTCGCCACGGGCGAGTATGACGTGGTGCTGGCTAACCCGCCCTGGGTCAGCTTTTCCGGGCGGCATGCCGTAGAGCTTGCGCCCGCGCGGAGAGCGGCGCTGGCCGCGCGTTTTGCCGCCTTCGCGGGCTGGCCTGCGCTGCACACCGCCTTTGCCGAGCAGTGCGCACACTTGACACGTCAAGATTACGGCCGCCTGGGCCTGCTGCTGCCCATGCAGATGGCGGACCTGGTCGGCTACGGTGCCGCGCGCCGCGCGGTGACGGCGCACTTCAGCCTGCAGCACGCGCTTGAGCTGGGCGAAGGCGTGTTCGAGGGCGTCACCGAACCCACGGGTATGTTCGTGTTCGGCGCGGGCGGCGGTTCTGAGCGCCCCTGGCTTGCCGACGCCGACGCCGCCCTGCTGGCCCGCGTGCGCCGCTTCGCGCCCCTGCCGGCCGAAAGCTTCGGCGACGTGGGTGTGCACACCGGCAACGCCGCGCAACTGATCGTTTCGCGCGAGGCGCAAGGCCGCCCCCTGCGCGTGGGCCGCGACATTGAGCCGTTCAAGCTGGCGGCTCCGAACCACTGGCTGCGCGAGGTGGAGCTGCCGGAAGGCCGCTACGCGCGCGTGTCGCCCGAGGCTCGCTACCGCGAAGCGCTGATCGTGCTGCGCCAGACCGCCTCGCGCCCGATCGCCGCAAAGCACCAGCCCTGGGCCCTGTTTCGCAACTCGGTGCTGGCCTGCTACGGCGCGCCCGGCCACGATCTCGACTACCTGCTGGGCGTGCTGAACAGCAACACCGCCGCGCGCATCCACCGCGCGATGTTCAGAGACGCGCGCCAGAAAGCATTCCCGCAGGTGAAGATCAGCCACCTGCGCGCGCTGCCGATTCCCGGCCGTGACATCGGCGGGCTGTACGAGCGCATCGCCAACGCCTCGAGGGCGGCACAAGCCGGTGAGCCCGGCGCGATCGCCGAGTTGCACGCGCTGGTTGAGCAGGCGTACCTCTAGCAGCACCCATGGCGCGCGCCTTGCCGCCGCGTATGCTGCCGCGCCATGAATGCGCCCCCCACCGCAGCACGCGCCATGACCGCCCGCGAATGGGGGCTGCTGCTGGGCCTGTCGGTGCTGTGGGGCGGATCCTTCCTCTTTATAGAGCTGGGCCTGCGCGACTTCGGCCCCATGTCGCTGGTGTTCCTGCGCCTGGCCCTGGCGGCGCTGGCCCTGCACATCGCGCTGCGCCCCATGCGCGTGAAGCTGCCCGGCGGGCGCATGTGGGGCTGGTACTTCCTGCTGGGCCTGTTCAACAACGCGCTGCCCTTCGCCCTGATGTTCTGGGGCCTCACCCGCATCGGCGGCGCGCTCGCCAGCATGCTGAACGCCACCACCCCGCTGTTCACCGTGGTGCTGGCGCACTTCATGACCCGCGATGAACGGCTCACGCTCAACCGCCTCGCCGGCTGTCTGCTGGGCGTGGTCGGCGTCGGCGTGATGGTCGGGCGCGAAGCCCTGTCCGGCGAGGGCGAGCTGCTGGCCTACCTGGCAGTGCTCGGCGCCGGCGTGTGCTACGCCCTGGCCGGCATCTTCGGCCGCAGAGTCGGCCAGGTGCCGCCGCTGGCCCTGGCGACCGGGCAGCTCACGGCCGCGGCAATCCTGATCGCGCCGCTGGCGGCGCTGGAGCAGCCCTGGCACGCGACGCCCGGCTGGCAGTCGCTGGCTTCGCTGGTTGCGCTGGCGCTGGTGAGCACTTCGTTCGCCTACGTGCTGTACTTCAAGCTGCTGAAGGCGGCGGGGGCGACGAACATT
Organism: Planctomycetota bacterium; assembly: GCA_022071975.1. GTDB lineage: Bacteria > Planctomycetota > UBA8742 > UBA2392 > UBA2392 > JACKID01. The sequence goes on along the minus strand of JAJVIO010000005.1, from coordinate 39,357 downwards.
TTGCTGGTGACGCTGCTGGTGCCGGTCAGCTCGACCCTGCTGTGTGTGCCGCTGCTGGGCGAAGTGCTGGAGTGGCGGCAGGTCGCGGGCATGGCCGTGATCGCGCTGGGGCTGCTGTTGGTGGACGGGCGGATTCTGCGCCGATCGTAGGGACACGCTGCCGCGTGTCCCTGCCCCGCGCGTATCCTGCGCCGTCCGTGGGGACACGCTGCCGCGTGTCCCTACCCGACGCCCATCTTGCGCCGGCCGTGGGGACACGCTGCCGCGTGTCCCTACCCCACACGCATGTCGATGAGCCTGGCCTTGTGGCCGCAGGCGCCGCAGCGGGCTTCCAGTGTGTACATGGTGTTGTCTTCGCTGGTTTCGTCGCCCACGAACGTGGGCGCCTTGCACTTGGGGCAGGTGCCGCTGGCGATGGCTTCCGACAAAGCTTGCGCGGCGGGCGTGCGGTACTTCGCTGGACCATCATCCAGCTTCGGCACTTCGGCGGTGCCGAACTTCGGCAGCTCGTCGGTGCCCATTCTCAACTCGTCGGCCTCGGCGCCCAGCATCGGCACAGAGTCCGTCATCGACGGCGAAAGCGCTTCCTCTTCGGCGAGGGCGGGCATGGTGTCGGTCATGGATGGCGCCAGCGCTTCCACCTGCAGGGTGGCGGGTTTGGCGGCCTCGGCGGGTTTGGACTTGGCCGGCTCCGGCGCGGGCCTCGGGTCGGGCTCGGCCGTGTGGGTGGGCGCGGGAGTCATCACCGCGGCGTCCACGGCCGGTGGCGGATTGGCGGGCACCTGCGGCTTCGCGGGCTCGGCGGACTGGTGCTTGCCGCGCATTGCCAGCGCCACGATCACGATCACCAGCACAGCGCCGGCGGCGATACCGACGTACAACCCCACGGATGCCAGCATGCAACCCCCCGTTGCGACTCTTGGTAAGTCCGGTGCCCAAAAGGTCCAGGTTGAATGGCTTAAGGCGTTTGCCATGCGGCGCGGGCAACGCTCTCGCACACGCCTCGCGCCTCACGCCTGCAGCCGCCAAGCGCAACCTGCGCCTTTCACTGACCCAGCTTAGGGCAATACACTCAAGGCGGCAACGGCGACCGCCGGTGCGCTGTATGCAATCGTAAAATTGTCGCGCGCCCGCCTTGCTGCTAAGGTCCGCCACGAGGACTGAGACCATGACCACACCGACCTTCACGCCAAAACACGTATTGCGCGGGCACAAGGGCAACGTGTTCTGCCTGGCGCTTTCCGCCGACGGCAAAACACTCGTCACCGGCAGCAAAGACACCAACGTCCGCGTCTGGGACGTCACGGCCGGCAAGCTGCTGCACACCATGGGCGGCAGCAAGTCGCCGATCATCGGCGTGGCGATCAGCCCCGACGGCAAGCTGGCGGCCAGCGGCAACGTCACCAACCAGGTGCTGTTCTGGGACGTCGCCGCCGGCAAGGAAGGCGCCAAGTACAGCGGCGGCACCGGCCACCACGGCACGGTGAACGGGCTCGCGTTCGCCCATGACGGCAGTTTTGTTTTGTCCGTCGCCGACGACCGCAAGCTGATGCGCTGGGACGCCGCCAAGGGCAAGCAGCGCGCGGTCATGAACAAGCACGAGGCGCCGGCCCTGTGCGTGGCGGTCAGCCCCGACAACAAGCGTTGCGTTTCAGCGGGCAGCGACGGCACCGTGCGCATCTGGAACCTCGAGACCAACGAGCAGCTCCACGTGATCAAGGCCGGGCCCGAAAGCGTGCTCACCGTGGCCTGGAGCCCCGACGGCAAGCTGATCGCGACCGGCGGCAACGAAGAACACATCCGGCTCTGGAACCCGGACACGGGCGAAAGTGTGAAGGCGTTCCCCACAGGCGTGCAGACGGTGACCGCGCTGGCCTTCAGCCCGGACAGCAAGTGGCTGGCCATGGGCGGCACGGACAACGCCCTGTTCCTGTGGGACATCGAGAACCCGGCCCTGCCGCCGGCGCTGAGCGATGCCAGCCAGGGCGACCAGCGCGTGCTGTTCAAGGGCCACACCAACCACATCAACGCCGTGGCCTTCAGCCGCGACGGCAAATCCATCATCACCGGCAGCAAGGACGAAACCTGCCGCGTGTGGGTCGCCGGCTGATGCATGGGCGACATCAGCGCCGAGCTGGCCTACCTGTTCCGCCACGCGCTGGTGCGCGAAGCCGCCTACCAGTTGCAGCCGCCCGCCTACCGTGCGCACCTGCACCTGCTGGCGCTGGACATCCTGGAAGGCGTGCTGACGTCTGAAAATGATCGGATGCTCAAGGCCCACGCCGCCGAGCTTGCCGAACACGCCCGCGCCGCGCAGGAAGGGGCGGGGCCCGACCGCCAGGCCGAGCTGCTGCTGCGCGAGCTGGGGCACCTGCGCCGAGCAGCCTCCTGGGCCGCGGCTTCCTGGCGCCACGGCGAGGTGATCCGCCACGCCAGGCGCGTCCAGCAGCTTCCCTGCGCCACGCCCCAGGACCACGCCATCGGCGAGTCCATGCAGGTGGCGGCCCTGATGTACATGGGCAAGTACGTCGCCGCCCGCGATGCGGTCCGCCGCGCGATCGAGCTGTGCAGCCGCGCCGGCGACTCGGTCGGGCGCGTGCGCATGATGTTCAACGCGTGCCTGGTGGCTCGAAGCCTGGGCAAATACGAGGAACTGGGCCAGCGCAGCGCGGAGTTGCTGGAAGAGGTGTCCGGCACTGATCCGGAAGGCGAAGAGCACGCCCGCGCCCTGAAGGTTCGCAGCAGCTACTTCGTGTGGCGGCAGGAGTACGGGAAGAGCCTGGAGTGCGTGAACCAGGCCATCGCCATCCTGGAGCGGCTGGGCAACGAGCGCGAGCTCGCGGGCGCGCTGATCGACCGCGGAGCGCTGTACAGCGAGACGGAACGCATGGCGGAACGCGACCGGGACTTCGAGCGAGCCCGCGAAATCGCCGTGCGCCTGCAGGACTACTTCCGGGTGGCGTTGATCCTGGTCAACAAGGCGCGCTTTCTGTTTGCCGAGGCCAACTACCAGGCAACGCTGGACACCGCCCAGCTGGCCGAAGAAGCCGCCCGCCGCGCGGAATCTGCCAACATGCTCGGCCAGGCCCGGAGCATGCAGGCGCTGGCGTGTCAGGCCCTGGGCAGGGAACCCGAGGCGGCCGCGCTGTGGCAGCAGACACTGGAACTGATCCAGCACGACACGCCCGGGCCCCTGACGCGCGCTGTGCTGGTGCGCTGCGCCGACAGCCTGCTGCGCCAGGGATGCCGGGAACAGGCTGCGCGGATGTACCAGCAGGCCTGCCTGCTCCAGCACATCGTGATCGAGGACGAGGCGGTCACCCAGCTGTTCAGCAAGCTGCAGAGCACCTTCAGCCGGCAAACCTCGTAGCCCCGCACCAGCCACGGCAATCACGACCTCGGAGTGCAGGGGACTGTCCCCGACGCCTGCCCGCCGAAGCCTTGGCGAAGGCGGGTTGGGGACTGTCCCCGTCGTCGAGTCGGTGGCAGACGCCGCATCCTCACCGGCCGATCCAGGACGGGGACAGTCCCCAACCGCGGGGACAGTCCCCACAGCGGGATCCGAACCCGCCCCGCGAGCCGCCTTCTGCCGCCGCTTCAACCCCCGCAACCAAGCCTTCTTACCAGCACGATTCATAAAGACCTCCAAAGGGAAGACCCCCCGGAGATCGTAACAGCGGGTGCGACACACGATTCGAGCCCCGGCCGAAAGGCCGGGGACGCCCGCCGCTTTTGGCGGGCGAAAAGCTCACGCGGCAAAATCGCCGCCTCGCTGCGCGTACGTTCGCTTAGCGAACCCCCGGCGTTTCCGCCGGGGCTCTTGTATCTTTGCTTCATGCGCGAACGTTTCACTGCGACCTTGGCGTGGCACCTTACGTTCACCACTCATGGCACGTGGTTGCATGGTGATGAACGCAGGTCCGTCAGCCGCAATCCGTCAGCACGGCTGGCGCCTGATCCGTTCCTGCACGAGTACATGAAGGGAAAGCTGAAGCACCCGCCGGTAACGCTTGACGCGCCAAGCCGCAAGATCGTTCGCGATGCCATCGAGGATTACTGCCGCTTCAAGGACTGGCCCCTGTTCGCGCTGAGCGTGCGCACCAACCACGTGCACGTGGTTGTCAAAGCCGTCGAGACAAGTAGCAAAATGTTGAACGCAATCAAAGCCCGCGCTACACGCATGCTGCGCGAAGCTGGTGCGTTCGAAGCCAACCGCCCGATCTGGACCGAACGAGGCAACCAGGGAAAGTTGCTGACGGAGAAGGCCGTCAACGACGCCATCAACTACGTGCTGAACGAACAAGGGCCGGACATCTAGAGCCCCGGCGGAAACGCCGGGGACGCCCGCCGAGGTCGGCGGGCGGTTGGGTTTGGGTTTGTTCACGCGGCGAATGCGCCGCCTCGCTGCGCGTACGTTCGCTTCGCGAACCCCCGGCCTTTCGGCCGGGGCTCTACTTCTTCGGACGCAGCCGAATCTTGGCTTCAGGTTTCCAGTCCTCGGCATCCACGAAAGGTGTGGCAGGGCTGTTACATGCCTGGTCAATCAGGGCTGGCATGTTGTCCGCTACAATCGGCGCGCTGGAATTCTCTTCGGGCTCAGCTGGCCAAATCACGATGGCGCCATTGTGGGGCACTTCACCGTACAGCAGGGCAAACGCACGCCCGTCATTCAGCTTGCACAGCGGAACAAGGGTTCCTTCCGCCTCGCCCTCCGCCGTGACTTCCCGTACCGGGAACGGCCGCAACTCGTGGGCACACAGGAAATCGTAGACGATTTGACCATCTTCAATGATTCGCCCGCCGTTGGCGACGGTGTAGAACTCGCGAAAATCGGGTGGCAGGTGTCCGATGTTCGGGAAACGCTTGCCCGCGGCACGGATGCCGGCCGCGTTGGGCGGGTAGTACGCGCCGCGCTTGCGAAAGGTATCGACAGCTCGCTCGTAGGTGGGCAACACACGCACCGCCCAGCCGAACTTCGGTCGCACCTCCAGTGTCCGGGAGTCCTGGGCAACACCAATGAGTCCGGAGACCAGTTCCATGGCGTAGGTATGCTCATCCTGAATCCAGTAGAACGGCACCCGCGAAATCGCCGGGGGCAGTACGTCAAGGCCCACATCCCACCCCTTGGTGGGATCCAGCATCGGGTTCATTTTACTGAACTCGTTGTTCTGGGCATGCCGCGTGTAGGGGATGAGCTTGCCGATCCATCCATTGAAAGATTCGCCGAAGCAGGTTGAGTCGGCGACGTAGATGCCCTTCCAGAACTTGCGGTTCGGTTTCCCGCGGGCTGCGGCAGCGAACTCGCCCAGCACCGGCTTCAACTCCGCCAGCCACCAGTCCATGCCCATGTCTGCCAGTACGCCTGCGCCCCGGGCAACAGCGTCCCAGTCATCTGGCGTTCCGTCCAATGTGATGCGAGGGATACCGCATATGTACTTCAGGTCGTAGCGGAAAAACGGGCTGACGGCTTCCATCAGCGCGGTCTGGAATGCCATGCGTTCCAAGCGACCGGTGGTTGAGAACTCCGGGACAAACGCGTCGTGCAACTTCGGCAGGTGCGTTCGAATATTCGCCGCGAAGTCGTCGACTATCTCCGCCCACAGGTTTTCGGGTGATCCACGGACGAGATCACCACGTTGAACCTCGAGCGCGAGTTGCCCGGCGTCGGCCGCGAGGCGGGACCAGAATTCGGGGGCATGGTTGCGCACGTGCTGGGAAACACCTTGCACGATCGCGAGCCAGATCATGTCGGGCGACAAGCGCAAAGGACGATGTTCCGTCCAGGCGAGATGCACTGCCCAGATCAGCGGGTGGACGGTTGAGTGAGCGACAACCTGCTCGTGGTAGGAACTGCAGGATTCAATCTGGCTGCGAAGAACCTGCTCTACTACTTCGTGTGTGGGCGCAGTTGCCAGTGCTTCGGTTGCGGGTTCTACTTCGTCGACTTCGAACGTGATGCCCGGTTGGTCGGTCTTAGTTGGCATCGTCGACTCCTCGGAAGTGCAGTCTCAGATGTTAGCACATTTTTCAACAACCACCAAAGCAACCAGTTACCCCGGAGATCGCGATAGAGGGTGCTACTCAACATTCGAGCCCCGGCGGAAACGCCGGGGACACGCGGCGACTTTGTCGCGTGAACGTACGCGGCATGATTCGCCCGCCGGAAGCGGCGGGCGTCCCCGGCCTTTCGGCCGGGGCTCGAACGAGCGGAAACACCGGGGTTCAAACGTTCCGCAAATCGCCGAGGATCTGGCGGCTGATTACGAGGCGTTGCACTTCGCTGGTGCCTTCGCCTATTTCGCATAGCTTGGCGTCTCGGTACATGCGCTCTACGTCGTACTCCCTGGTGTAGCCCACCCCGCCCAGCACCTGTATGGCGTTGGTGCAGGTCTTCATGGCTACTTCGCTGGCGTAGAGCTTGGCCATGCTGCCCGCTAACGCGAAGTCGCGGCCGGCGTCTCTGAGCCTGGCCGCGTGGTACACGAGGTGTCTTGCCGCGCTGATCTCCATGGCCATGTCCGCGAGCATGAACGACACGCCCTGGAAGGTGCCGATCGGCTTGTTGAACTGCTTGCGCTGGCGCGCGTACTCCAGCGCCTTCTGGTAGGCGCCCTCCGCGATGCCCAGGGCCAGCGCGCCGATGCTGATGCGCCCGCCGGCCAGCGTTTTCATGAACTTGTTGAAGCCGACATCCACCTGCGGCTCGCCGCCCGCCACGGCATCCAGCGGCAGCTTCATGTCCTCGAACACCAGCTGCGCGGTGTCGCTGCTGCGCATTCCGAGCTTGTCTTCCTTGGCCTCAACCTTGAAACCGGGCGTGTCCAGCTCCGCGATGAAGGCCGTGATGCCCTTGCCTTCTTTCGGGTTCTGGTTGGTCTTGGCCGTGAAGATGCAGGTCTTGGCGTAATGCGGGTTGGTGATCCAGGCCTTGCGGCCGTTGACCAGCCAGTGGTCGGATTTGCGCTCGGCCGTGGTCTTGGTGCCGCCGGCGTCGGAGCCCGCGCCGGGCTCGGTCAGGCCGAAGCAGCCCAATGTGAGGTTGCCGTCGTCATCGACGCCCCGGCAAAGCTGGGGCACGTACTTCTGCTTCTGTTCATCAGTGCCGAACAGGTAGATGGGCGTGACGCCCAGGCTGATGTGCGCGGCGTAGCCGAGGCCGGTGCTGCCGCAGGCCTTGCTGAGTTCCTCGACGACCAGGATGAAGCTGAGTGTGTCGAAGCCGCTGCCGCCGGCCTCTTCGGGGATGCTGAGGCCGAGGAAACCGAGCTCGGCCATGCCCCTGTAAGTGTCCACGGGGAACTCGGCCTTTTCATCGAGCTCCTGGGCCTTGGGCGCAACGTGGTCTTTCACGAACTCGCGCGCGGCCTGCTGGATCTGCTGCTGCTCTTCGGTCAGGTCGAAGTTGGTGGCGAAGGCTTCGGTCGTGGTCATGGCATATCCCGCGGCATGTTTTGGCCCGGTTATAAACGGAAACGCGGGGCCGGGGCAACCCGCCGCCGCCCTTCGGGCTATAGCGGGCAGGCCCGCCTTAGGGCCACAGATAGCAGGCGCGTCTTGGGGCCACAGATAGCAGGCCCGCCTTGGGGCCACAGATAGCAGGCCCGCCTTGGGGCCACAGATAGCAGGCCCGCCTTGGGGCCACAGATAGCAGGCCCGCCTTGGGGCCACAGATAGCAGGCCCGCCTTGGGGCCACAGATAGCAGGCCCGCCTTGGGGCCACAGATTGCAGGCGCGTCTTGGGCGTGAATCCCCGCGCGCTTCCACCTTCGCTAAAGCTACGGTGGACAGGTGCGCTTGCGATTCTTGTTTCTGCCTCCCGCCTCCTGCCGCCTGCCTCCTGTCTCCGGCCTCCTGCCTCCCGCCTCCCGCCTCCTGCCGCCTGATACCCGCCCCCTACATCACACTCGATTCCATTTGTGACCGAACTACACTGCAGGTATGCAGCAGACTTCCGCCACTGACCTGCAGACCATACGCGCGGCCCTTGAGGCTAACTCGCGCCTTACCTCGCTTTCCGGCGCGGCCTTGATCGCTTCCGGCGTGCTGGCCTTCCTGGCCGCAGGCTTCACGGCACAGGCCGGCGCGGCCGAGCCTTTGGCGCGCCTGACCCTTTCCACCACGCTGCTGCACAAGCTGGTGATCCTGTGGGGCTCCACCCTGCTGCTTTCGGTGACGCTCAACCTGCTGGGCATGATGTACCGCGCGCGCAAAGACGGCCAGCCGCTGGCCGCGCGCCTGGGGCGCCGGGTGCTGTTCGCCATGCTGCCCGCCCTGGCCGTGGGCGGCGCGTTGACGGCCGGGCTGACCTTGCAGGGCCATCTGGACATCATTTTCGGCGTCTGGATGCTGTGCTACGGCGCGGCGCTGATCGCCGCCAGCGCGCACTCGCTGACCAGCGTGCGCATGCTGGGCATCTTCACGCTGCTGGGCGGTGTGCTGGGCGTGATCCCCGGCCTGAACCTTGATTTCGTGATGTACACAAGCACCTTCGGCGCCGGGCATTTCCTTCTGGGGGTCTGGGTAGGAGTCCGCTATGGCTGGTAAGACAAGCGCCAACCCGATCCACGCCGCGCTGGAGCTCGACCCCATCATCCATGAGCGCGTGCGGCTGGCCATTCTGTCCGCGCTCGGCACCCAGGGGCGCCTGAGCTTCAACGAGCTCAAGGCCCTGACCGAGGCCACCGACGGCAACCTCAGCACGCATTCCCAGAAGCTTGAGCAGGCCGGCTACGTGCGGACTTCCAAGGGCATGTTCGGCCGTCGCACCCAGACCAGCTACGAAATCACACCCGCCGGGCGCCAGGCCCTGATGAGTTACCTGGACGCGCTGGATCGCCTGATGGGAGAAGTAAGAGGGAAGTAGGAAGTAGAGGAAGTCCAGAGTACAGAGTGCTGAGTACAGTGACGCCCCAGGCAGTTCTGTACGCTGTACTCAGTACTCTGTACTTCGAACTCAACAAGGGAGATCACGATGGCAGCCGCGGAATACCTCGTAGTGGAACGCATCGTCAACGCCCACGAGCGCCACGAGACCGACAAGAACAACCCCGGCTTCTGCGGCGTGGACAGCGAGTCCATGATGCTGCGCAACTACGCCCAGCAGGGCTACCGGCTGGTCAGCGTAATCACCGAGCCCGTCTCGCAGGACGACTCGCGCCGCGTGTTCTACCTGACCCGCGAGGGCTAGGAAGCAGGTTGTAGGTAGTAGGTTATAGGTTGTAGGGCCGATGCCGATGCGTCGCCGCCCTACAACCTACAACCTAATCCCTACAACCTGGCGAAGCCATGCGCGTCATTTGTGCGCCGGACAAGTTCAAGCAGTGCTGCACCGCCGCCGAGGCCGCGGAGGCGCTGGCCCTTGGCGTGCTGGACGCCGCGCCCCAGGCCGACGTGCTGCGCCTGCCCGTGGCCGACGGCGGCGAAGGCACCCTGGATGTGCTGCGCGAAGCCTTCCCGCAACGCCGCAGAATCCGCGTGCAGGACCCCCTCGGCCGTGAAGTCGACGCCGAGTTCGCCCTCAGCGCCGACGGCAGACGCGCGCTGGTTGAGTCCGCCCAGGCCTGCGGTCTGTGGCGGCTGGACGAAGCCGAGCGCAACCCGGCACTCACCCACACCTTCGGCGTCGGCCAGCTGCTCAAGGCCGCGCTCGATGCAGGCGCGCGCGAGCTGCTGATCGGCCTCGGCGGCAGCGCCACCAGCGACGGCGGCGCTGGCATGGCGCAGGCATTGGGCGCGAAGTTTTTCGATGAAGCCGGAACACCGCTCACGCCCACGGGCGACACCCTGCTGAAGATCCGCGCCTGCGACACGGCGAGCCTGGACCCGCGCCTTAAGACCGTGAAGCTGTCGGCCCTGTGCGACATCATGGCGCCCATGCTCGGCCCCCATGGCGCCAGCCGCAGCTACGTGGCGCAGAAGGGCGGCACCACCCGTACCATGCACAAGCTGGAGGAAGGCCTCGCCATGCTGTCGCTGGCGACCGCCAAGGCCGGCCTGCGCGGCAACGGCCTGGAGCCCGGCAGCGGCGCGGCCGGCGGCCTGGGCTACGGCGTGTATTCGCTGCTGGGCGGCGGGCTGCTGCCCGGCGCGGACAACGTGCTGGAGCTGCTCGGCTTCCGCAGGTTGCTGCAGGGCGCCGCGCTGGTGCTGACCGGCGAGGGCAGCTACGACGCGCAGACCGCCCACGGCAAGCTGATCGCTTCACTGGCCGAGGACTGCAAGGGCCAGAACGTGCCGCTGGTGGTGCTGGCCGGCCAGGTTGCCGGCGAGGTGAACATCCCGGGCGTCACGGCCGTGTTCGGCATCAGCCCCTACGGCGCGCGCCGCCAGGACAGCCTGAACGAGGGCAAGGCCAACCTGCGCAAACACGCGGCCTACGTGACGCGCCTGCTGCTTGCCCGTGCGGGCGCATGATTCCACGATAGGCGCATGCACGGACTGGTCGTGGGCGCGATCCTGGGTGTGGCGGCGATAGCCTTCATCGGCGCGTACCGCAGCATCAACAACTGGAAGACCAGCAGCCGCCGCCCGCCGGCCTGGGCGCTCGCGATCCAGGTAGGCTTGCAGGCGGTGCTGGGCATCACCGCGGCGGTGTTCGCGGTCTACATGATGCTGTTCGGGGAGTAGGCAGTTCAGGAGGCGGGAGGCGGGAGGCGGGAGGCAGGAGGCAGGAGGCAGGAGGCAGGCGGCAGATGCGACCAACAGCGAATTACCAATAACCAATTTCCAATTACCAGTTACCAATTGGCACTGCCTCGCGTGGACTCGACTATGAAGGACAACCAGGGAGTACGAAGCGATCACCCGTCTGTGCGGTTCTTCGTGGTCCTTCGTGGCCCTTCGTGGTTCCCGGCCTTTGTCATTGGTAATTGAAAATTGGTTATTGGTAATTTGCTGTTCAGCATCGCAGGCGGACAGGCTGTCCGCCCCACCCGATTCCCGACCTTGGCCTCCTGTATTCGCTCTTGGCGTGGCGCGTGGCTTCGCTAAGTTGGACGCTGTGGTTTGAACCGGGGTTTAAACAGCCATGAGCGACATCCAACGCGAAGTGATGGAGCAGGACGTGCTGCTGGTCGGCGCCGGGCCCGCCAACCTGGCCTGCGCCATCAAACTCAAGCAGCTGATCAACAAGCACAACGAGAGCGCATCCACGCCGCTCAGCGCCGAGATCAGCCTGATCGAGAAAGCCCCCGAGATCGGCCACCACCAGCTTTCCGGCGCGGTGATGGACCCCAAGGGCATCTCTGAGCTGTTCCCCGACTGGCAGTCGCTCGGCTTCCCCGTCGAGTCCGAGGTCATCAACGACGCGATGATCGAGCTCAGGAAGAACGGCAAGCGCAGCGGGCCCAGGTTCGTGCCGCCCGTGATGCGCAACCACGGCAAGTTCATTGTCAGCCTCAACAAGGTCGTGAAGTGGATGGCCGCCAAGGCCGAAGAGCTGGGCGTCAACGTGTTCCCCGGCTTCCCCGGCGCCGAAGTCCTGTATGAGGGCAAGCGTGTGAAGGGCGTGCGCGCGCGCGACATGGGCGTGGACAAGTGGGGAGAAAGGAAAGAGGGCGAGTTCATGCCCGGCGGCGACCTGGTCGCCAAGGTCACCGTGCTGGGCGAAGGCACCCGCGGTTCGCTCGCCAAGCACCTGATCCCGAAACTCAAGCTGGATGAAAAGCGCAACCACCAGATGTACCAGATCGGCGTGAAAGAGGTCTGGAAGCTGGGCGAGAAGGGCAAGCAGGTCATCAAGAAGGGCGACGTCTACCACACCATGAACTACCCGCTGCCCAACGGCGTGTTCGGCGGCGGCTGGATCTACGGCATGGACAACGACATGGTCAGCATCGGCCTTGTCGTGGGGCTCGATTACACGGACCCCACCCTCGACCCCCACAAGCTGTTCCAGACCTGGAAGACCCACGCCTTCCTGCGCAGCATTCTCGAAGACGGCGAAATCCTGCACTACGGCGCCAAGACCATCCCCGACGGCGGCTACTGGGCCATGCCGAAACTCAGCGCCGACGGCGTGCTGCTGGTCGGCGACACCGCCGGCTTCCTGAACAGCATGCGCCTCAAGGGCATTCACCTGGCCATGAAGTCCGGCATGCTCGCGGCCGAGACCATTTTCGAATGCCTGAAAGACAACGACTTCAGCGCCGAGCGCCTGCACAAGTACCAGAACGCCTTCGAGACCAGCTGGGCCAAGGCCGAGCTGTGGTCCGTTCGCAACTTCCGCCAGGGCTTCCAGCTCAGTGAAATCTTCGGCATGGCCAACACGGCCGCGAGCCTGGTCACCGGGGGCCGCGGTTTCTTCGGCCGCCTGCGCAGCGAGCCGGACCACGAGCTCGGGCGCGTGGCCTACCCCGGCACCACGCCCGCGCAGGACCCGGCCCAGTACGACGACAAGCTGACCTTCGACAAGCTGAAGGACGTGTACTACTCAGGCAGCACGCACGAGGAAAACCAGCCCTGCCATTTGCAGGTGACGCAGCCCGACGTGTGCGTCACGAAGTGCACCGTAGAGTACGGCAACCCCTGCCAGCACTTCTGCCCGGCCAAGGTCTACGAGATGGTGCCGCGCGACGAGGGCAAGGGCATGAGCCCGCAGCTGGATCGTGAGGGTCAGGGTCGGTCCAATGCCCAGGGCCTGGTGCTGAAAATCAACGCCAGCAACTGCGTGCACTGCAAGACCTGCGACATCAAGGACCCCTACCAGGTCATCAACTGGGTAGTACCAGAAGGCGGCGGCGGCCCGATCTACACGGAGATGTAGCCGTGATGCGGGCGCCCCGCCCGCACTGTGGCGCGGGCACCCTGCCCGCGCCTGCGGCCGAGGCGGCCGCAACACAACTGCGGGCGAGGCGCCCGCATCACTTACTTCTTGCCCATGGTGGGCGGGAAGATTTCGTCGATGCGTTTGCTTACCTCGGGGGTGATCTGCACCTTCAGCGCCTCGAGGTTGTGCTTCAGCTGCTCGAGCTTCGTCGCGCCGGTGATCACGCTGCTTACGCCCTTCTGGGCCAGGCACCAGGCGATTGCCAGTTGGGCGCGGGTCACGCCCACTTCATCGGCCAGCGTCTTGAACTTCTTCACGCGCTGCTTGTTGTCCTCGGTCAGGTACGAGTTTCTCAGGTTCTCGCTGCGCCACAGGCGCGCGCCTTCGGGCAGGCCGTCGTCGTACTTGCCGCTGAGCAGGCCGCTGGCTAGGGGGCTCCAGGTCACCACGCCCATGCCCAGCTCTTCGATCGCCGGCTGCACCTCTGTGTGATAGCGGTGACGCGCGACCAGGCTCAGCTGCGGCTGCTCCACCCGCGGCGGGTAGGCGTACCACTCCTTGGCGGCCGTGGATGCCGCGTGAATCTGCGCGGCGCTGTGCTCGCTGGTGCCCCAGTACAGCACTTTGCCTTGGCGGATCAGGTCGCTCATGGCGCAGGCGGTTTCCTCGGCCGGCGTGTTGGGGTCCGGCCGGTGGCAGAAGTAGATGTCCACGTAGTCGGTGCCGATGCGTTTTAAAGACTTCTCGATGCTCTCGAAGATGTGCTTGCGGCTGAGGCCAGTGTCGTTCACGTCTTCGCTCATGGGCCAGAAGACCTTGGTGCTGATCACCAGCTCGTGGCGCGGCAGTTCTTTGAACACGCGGCCCATGGCTTTTTCGGCCTCGCCTTTTTCGTAGATGTCGCTGATGTCGAAGAAGTTCACGCCGGCCGAGTAGGCGTGCTTGATGATGCTCTCGACGGTGTCTTCGTCTTTGACACTGGCGCCGTAGGTGGTCCAGCCGCCCAGGCTGAGCGCCGAAAGGCGCAGGCCCGACTTGCCCATGTAGCGGTACTGCATGTCAGCGTTGAACATGGTTGGTGTTCCGTGGTTCGTGTTTTCGGCCCAGACTAAACGCATGAACATGCAAGGCAACGTGTCTGTTCCCGATTAGCTGACGAACAGCAGTTCCCAGTGGAGCACGTGGCCGCGAGGGCAAGTCCAGTAGTACCCACCGCCCGCAGCCAACGGTCCGTGACTGTATCCCCACTTCTTTTCACGAACCTTCGACGCAGGAAATGAACTCCCGCAACCACCGCATCGAATGTCTCGGCACATACCGTCTCTTAGCATCTCATGAAGGAGCCCGGATATCTGAGCAGCTTCTGTGTCCGTAAGACGCGGATTAGGACCAGCGCCTCGCGCTTTCTCTTTGAGGTGTGTGCGAGTTGCCCGAAGCGATTGAGCCTCCGCAACAAGTTGTGTTGCCATTGCCGGATTGCGTGGAATTGCGGCAGTTGTCGCCTCGATGCGCGCTTGCACCTTTTCGATCAGGTCAGCTAGTTGCAACTCAAACGCGGCTCGAACTTGCTCTTCCGCAATGTGCTGATTCCTAACGGGACTTGTCAGGTAGAGGAGATACGACACATAACCATCATACCAAACGCTCAACGGCGTACTTGGCGAACCTGGCGGAAGGACACTAGTCACACGAGTTGCAGAGCTTGTCGAAGAGCTCTTCCGTGTTTGGTGGATCGTGTTTCGGCACAGACTAGACCCATGAACACGCAAGGCAACGTGTCTGTTCCGGATTGAACGAATTGGTCGTGAGCTTGCGCTAGTCCTTCCTACGAACACGCGCGCACTCTTGTTCTGTAATCTTCTTTGCCTCGCCGAGTCCAATACCATAGAGCCGCATTAGCGCCAGGATGACATGCAATGGCCACTGGTTTTCCGCCACGGCTCTCACCACAACCTCGGCCGCGCTCGCTCCGGACAGCACCATAGGGCGATAGCGTTCGATAAGTTCTTCAGCAGTGGGATAGTCGCGTTCAGGTTTCGGCACTTCGTCACCCAAGCAGAACGACTTGCGGGTTCATAGTCTACACAAGCTGCAGCGCCTGCCGCACCATCTCCTCGGTGCTGGCGTTGGCGCCCAGTTTCTCGGCGGCTTTGGTTACGGCCGCTTCGCTTTTGTTCTGGGGGTAGCCCAGGGCCAACAGCGCGAGGATGGCGTCGTTCTGAAGCGCGGGCGGCCCGCCCGCTCCGGTGCGGACGGGACGTCCGCGTTCCATCTTCGCAAAATCATCGCGCAGCTCGGTCACCATGCGCTCGGCGGTCTTGGGGCCGATGCCCTTGAACTTGCGCAGGCCGGCCACGTCGGCGGCGGCCACCAGGCTGATGATCTGGTCGGGGTCGGCCGCGCACATCACGGTAATCGCCGTGGAAGGGCCGATGCCTTTCACCGTGATCAGCGCGCGGAACAGGTCGCGCTCGCGCTCGGTGAGGAAGCCGAACAGGCGTTCCTCGCCCTGCTCGGCGTTGATGGTGTGATGCACCAGCAGCAGCGCCTCGGTGCCCTTGAGCTTGCCGCTGGTCGAGAGCGGCACCGCAATGCGATAGCCCACGCCGCCGGCCTCCAGCACCACTGTGCCGGGCAGCATCGAGTGAATCTTGCCACGGATGAATTCGTACATGCGCTCGTTTTACAGCGCCGCGCCGCGCGCCCCAAGATGTGTAAAGGCGGGTGATTCCGAAAAAACCACAGAACCCGGAGGAGGGCCGGGTTCTGTCGCTCGCCCGAACTGCGTTGTACTCGGAACGCGGGGCTCATTCGGGCGAGCGGAAAGCCGCGTGTCCTGCGCCGATTCTCCGGCTCATGCGCGCTGCCCCTTCCTCTTGATGCGCAGGGCGGCGGCGAGACCCAGCAGGGCCAGCAGGCTGAGCGCCAGGCCGTCGGCGGCCTTGCTGCCGGCGCAGCCCGCGGCTTCATCCTGCCCGTCGGCGGGGGTAGCAGCCGGCGCCGCAAGGAAGGTCAGGCCGGTGGATTCGTCCTGCACGGTCGCCACTTCACCATCCGCGGTCTGGAAGGCCGGCATGGTCCCGTCCACGAGGAGGCCGGACAGGCTGGGGTCGGCGGTGCCGAGGCTCGGGTCGGTCACCAGGTCATCCGAGGTTCCGTTGGCGGGGCCGATCACGGCCTCGGCCGGCGGCACCTGGCGGATGAAGAAGGCGTATTCGCTGAACTGGCCGGCGTCGCCCAGCGCGCTGTAACCCACCACGCGCCACATGTAGTTGAGCTCAACCATGGTGTTCTGCGGCTTGACCAGCGACAGCACTGCGGTGGCGGTGTTGCCCTGGATCTCGATGAGGGCGGATTCGTCCACCACGCTCTCGCGGTCGTAGCGCAGCAGCTCCACGCTGTAGTTGATGCAGCCGATGGCGGGCTCAAAGGCCAGGCTCACCACGTCGCCGGTCACGATGTCCATGTTGATCGGCGCCAGGGGCACCGGGATGCCGACTTCACCCTGCAGCACAGCCATGGTGGGGTGCAGGACGCGGGCGCCGTCGCGGCCGCCGACCACCACCAGGCGGTCACGGCGCACGTCGTAGGCGCCGGTGTGCCAGAAGCGATCGTTGGACTTGTCCTCAACGGCCAGTTGCATCCAGTTCATGTTGTTGATGTCCAGCATGAAGGTTTCGCTGGTGGCGCTGTAGCCGCCCAGGAAGCCGCCCTGCAGGATCATGGCGTGGCGGATCGGGTCGTATGCCACCGCGGGGTAGCGGCGGGCGCTGGGGGTGGATGGATCGGTCAGGGTGGTCCATACCAGCTGGTCGTCCAGGCTCAGGGCGTGCAGGCCGCCGGTGTGGCCGCGATACACCAGCATGCGCTGGTCGATCGGGTCGTAGATGGCGGCGTTGCCGACGCTGGTGCCGCCGGGGATGTTGACCGTGGGCAGCGCGCCTTTGCCCCAGTTCTGTTCGCGCTCGTCCAGGTTGAAGGCCCACACGTCGTGCAGGGTTTCGGGCGAGGCATATCCGCTGTACAGGATGACGCGGTCATGCAGCTGGTCATACACCAGCGAGGCCTGCGTGCGGGGCTTGGGCCGGTCACCGAGGGCATCGATGCCCAGTTCGGTCCAGAACTCGCCGTCCGAATCCAGGTCCAGGGCGAAGAGGTCGTTGGTGTAGCCGTCAGCGGACTGGCCGCCGAAGACGATCAGCTGGTTGCGCTTGGAGTCATAGGCCGCGGCCGCTTCGCGGCGCGGGCTGGGCGCGACGCCCAGGGTCTTGAGCTTGCGCCAGGTGTCGTCGGCAAAGGAATAGGCCAGCACCTGGTTCGACAGGACACCATCCTGGAAGCCACCGAACAGGATCAGTCGATCGTTCTGGGCGTCCAGGACCATCACGTGTTCCGAGATGGTGAAGGGCAGGTCTGCAACTTTGAAAGCGTCCTGTGCCGCGAGGGGCAGGGCG
This sequence comes from Planctomycetota bacterium, assembly GCA_022071975.1. Taxonomy (GTDB): domain Bacteria; phylum Planctomycetota; class UBA8742; order UBA2392; family UBA2392; genus JACKID01. The sequence goes on along the minus strand of JAJVIO010000005.1, from coordinate 22,137 downwards.
CAGCCGGCCACCGTGGCCAGCAGGACAGTACGGATGTTGATGAGAGTTTTCATGACTAACCTCCTTTCGAGTACGCCCAAAGCATACCACGCCAATCGCACATAAACGCCAATATGCACTGTGCATTTAGGAAATTCTTGGCAATTATACTTTAGGCGTAAAGCAATTCTTGGCCAGAATACGGCTTGTTTATTCTTGTAAATCACATGTTTACAGCATGTTATACATATTTTTGAATCCATGATCAGTTATTTGAACAGTGGTTTAGAGTGCACATGGTCGACTCCAAATACCCTCAAATTGCACAACAGCCCGTCGCGCAGCCGCATCCGGGCCAATCCCTGCAGTTGTGCCGCTTCGCTGCTATCCTGCCCCCATGAGCAAGCCAAACCCCGTACTTCTGGTGATCATGGACGGCTGGGGCGTCGCACCGCACGGCCCAGCCAACGCCGTCACGGCCGCCAACCCGGAGACCTTCAACCGCCTCTGGCAGACCGAGCCCCACACCGTGATCGAGGCCAGCGGCGAAGACGTCGGCCTGCCGCCGGACCAGTTCGGCAACTCGGAAGTCGGTCACCTGAACCTGGGCGCCGGCCGTATCGTCTGGCAGGAAATCACCCGCATCAACAAGGACATCCGCGAAGGCCGCTTCGCCCGCAACCCCGCACTGGCCAAGGCGCTGGAGGCCGCCCGCCCCCACAGCGAAGAAGGCGGCTGCATCCACCTGATGGGCCTGGTCAGCGACGGCGGCGTGCACTCCAGCGACGTGCACTACTTCGCGCTGCTGGACTGGCTGAAGCAGGCCGGCTTCCCCGGCGAGCGCGTGTTCTTTCACGTCATTACCGACGGCCGCGACACCAACCCCCACGGCGGCCTCGATTACGTGGACAAGCTGCAGGAGAAAATGGCGCAGACCGGCATCGGCCGCGTCGCCAGCCTCAGCGGCCGTTACTACGCCATGGACCGCGACAAGCGCTGGGAGCGCACGCAGAAGGCCTGGGACGTGTACACCCTGGGTGAAGGCGAGATCGTGCCCGATGTGCTGGAGGCGATCCGCGACAGCTACGCCAGGGGCGTGAGCGACGAGTTCATCACGCCCAAGCTGATCACCGAGCACGACCGGCCCCTGGGGCTGATCCGCGACGACGACGTGGTGATCTGGTTCAACTTCCGGGCGGACCGCGCGCGGCAGTTCTGCTGGGCGCTGACGAAAGACAAGTTCGACGGCTTCACACGCCGCAAACAACCGCGCGCCACGCTGGTGACCATGACACCCTACGCGGCGGACATTCCGGCCCAGGTGCTGTACGAGCCGCAGTCATTGAAGAACACCCTGGGCGAATACCTGGCGGGGCTGGGCCTGCACCAGTTCCGCTGCGCCGAGACCGAGAAGTACGCGCACGTTACCTACTTCTTTAATGGGGGCATCGAGCAACCCAACCCCGGCGAAGAACGCGCCCTGGTGCCTTCGCCCAAGGTGGCGACCTACGACCTGCAGCCGGAGATGAGCGCCGCCGAGGTCACCGACAAAGTGGAAGCGGCGATTCGCTCAAGCCGGTTCGACTTCGTGCTGGTGAATTACGCCAACCCGGACATGACCGGCCACACCGGCGTGTTCGAGGCCGCGGTTAAGGGCGTGCAGGCGGTGGACGCCGGCCTGAAGCGGATCGTCGCCGCGGCGCATGAGCAGGGTTTTGCGGTGCTGATCACGGCCGACCACGGCAACGTCGAGGAGATGCAGATCGAGGGCCGCACCAGCACGCAGCACAGCCACAACAAGGTGCCGTTGATCTTGACAGGTCAACACCCTGCGCGGAAGTTGAAGGAAGGCGGCAAGCTGGCGGACGTGGCGCCCACGGTGCTGGAGCTGATGGGGCTGCAGCAGCCGGCCGAGATGACCGGCGAGTCGCTGCTGGAGTAGAGGGCCGGATGCCTGAGTTCATAACCGCCAGCAGGGCAACCCACAGCCCGGTGAATCTTTGGCAGGTAGGCACGACCCACGGGCGCAGATTCATCGCGTACCTGGAGATGGACGACCACGACGCGCCGGAAGTTTCTCTGGATGCCGAGGCCATCGGCGGCCCCGACGACGGCTGGTTGCAGGAGGTCATGCAACATGCCCGCGTTCCGTCCAGAAGAGAGCGCGGGTCGGATCGTTTTGTGGTAATATGGAGTCTGCGATTGCCCCCCGGCGAGCGGTGGAACCTCACGCTGAGGCTCAACGGGCAGGCTGTCGCAACCCGGACCATCAGCATCACTGAGGCGAGGCAATGAGCAAGGCCAGGAAGAAAGCAGCACCCACCGAAGTAAAATCGGACACCTGCCTTGTCATTTATACCGACAAGGATGGCCGGGAAGTCATCAAAGAACAAACCGCTGAATGGCGCACCGTGCGCCCGCCGAAGCGAGTCCGCAAGCGCAAGGCAAGCTAGCCGCGCGATGGCGATCAAACTCGACATCAGCAACCTGCTTGAGCCGGCCGTGGGCGAACACGGCCTGGGCGAGGACGCCGTCGCGGCGCTGGACCCGCGCATTCTTGAGTACCGCAACACACTGGCTGCCGAGCGCGCCTACGGCCTGCACGCGCACATGGGCCTGGCCCACGACGCCGAAGTGCTCGAGAACATCCTGCGCGCCACCCAGCCGCTGCTGGGCAGGCACAGGCACATCGTGCTGCTGGGCATCGGCGGCAGCTCGCTGGGTTTGCAGATGCTGGTGCATGCGCTGCGGCCGCGCGGGCCCGCGCTGCACGTGGTGGACAACACCGACCCCACGCTGTTCGCCGAGGTGCGTGAGGCGATCGAACTTGAGCACACGCTGTTCATCCCGGTCAGCAAATCGGGCGGGACCATCGAGACCGTGGCCGCGCTGGGCTACTTCACCGGCGAGCTGAACAAGGCTGGCCTGAAGCTGGCCGACCACATGCTGGCCATCACCGACCCCGCAAAGGGCCACCTGCGCGACTTCGCGGAGCGCCACGGCCTGCCGACCGCCGAAATCCCGCCCGCCGTGGGCGGCCGTTTCAGCGTGCTGACCGCGGCCGGGCTGGCGCCGGCGGCGCTGATGAACATCGACATCGCGGCGCTGCTGCAGGGCGCCGCCCGCACTGTTGACCTGTCAACCGATGGCGCGCCCGCGGAAGACTGGCCCGCCACGCTGGGCCTGCTGGCGCCGGAGCTGTGCCTGAAGCGCGGCAAGCACAGCCTGGTGGTGATGCCCTACAGCTCAAGGCTGGAGTATCTCTCCGACTGGTTCGTGCAGTTGTGGGACGAGTCCCTGGGCAAGGACGGCAAGGGCCAGGCGGCGATCCCGGCCGTGGGCGCAAGCGACCAGCACTCGCAGCTGCAGTTGTTCCTGGAAGGCCCGAACGACAAGGCGCTGCTGTTCATGCGGGTGGAGAAGCACCGGCCGGACATCAGGCTGGGCGATTTCGAATGGGAGCACTTCGGCTCGGGCTACGTGCAGGGCAAGACGCTGGGCGAGGTGATCAACTCACAGCAGGCGGGCACGGCGCAGGCCTGCACCGAGCGCAAGCGCCCCAACGCGACGCTGACCCTGCCGCATCTTGACGCGTCAACACTCGGCGAGCTGGTGATGGGGCTCGAGATAGCGACGACGTATGCCGGCTGGGCCTTCGGCGTGAACCCTTACGACCAGCCGGCGGTCGAGCTCGGCAAGCGCATCAGCCGCCGCATGCTGGGCGCGTGACTCGCCGGAACACAGGTTGACGCGCTCGTGCTTCGCCCTCGCATTGTATTTTCACGCGAAGAAGCGACCTGTCCACCGTAGCCTCGGCGAAGGTGGAAGGAGCGAAGGGACGCGAAGAGATGACAGGTGCTCGTCCATCTCTCGACCAGTCGGACCGGGAACAGCGCTAAAGCGCGCCGCGGCTCAATCGTTGCGGCACATCCGTTGGCCGAAGGACGGACAAACCGCAAAAGAGCCTAGGCGTTCTTTTCGCCCTGGCGTTGAAGCACAGACCGTGAACAGAGGCAGTGTTCGAGTTTGGAAAGTTGCTTTGCGTCTTCGCGCCTCCGCGTGGCTCATGCAGTTGCAGTAGTTCGCGAACTTCGTGCGGCTTCGTGGGCAACCTCTTTTTTAGTTGGCTTTTCTCCCGGGAAGCGACGCCGCGGTCGCCCACTAAGTGCACGAAGTAAAGCATCTGCCACGCGGGGGCGCGGAGGCGCAAAGACCTGATTGGCGACTGCCTGTCAATCGGCCAGTCGAGCGTGAACAACGTCTTTCTACTCACTCGGTGTTGAAACAACACAGGACTCTTCGCGAACTTCGCCCCCTTCCGCCTGCGCCAAGGCTTCTGCGGACAGGTCGCTTCTTCGCGTGATAACTGCGCGCGACCGCGCAGCGGAAGCGTGCGCACTCAGCTTGTGAGATCGGGCGGTTGCTATTGACTCGTCAACTTTGGCGGGATAGCCTTTTTTCATCGCCGAGTCGCGCCACGCAAAGGCGCGAGCGGGGGACCCAGGTTTCCGGGGCTAATCGCACCAGCGTAGGGCTACTCTTCGGCCCGAGCCCGTCAGCTAACCCCGCAGGCGTTGGAGAGGAGCCGTATAGAGCGTTCCACGGCGTCCTCATTTGCGTGCACCGGCAGGATTACTAGCCTGCCGGGCGGTTGGCGCATAACGCGCCGGGGGTGACGTGACAGACACCAGGCTGATCACCCGCATCTTCACAGACGAGCGCGTCGAGGCTTGGCGCGAACGCTATTTCTGGGTCAACACCGTCACCTCGCTGCTGGCGTTCGCGAGCTTCCTGCTCTTCCACGGCGAGGCGTTCCCCGAATCATGGGATCCCTGGATCGCGCTGTTCCAGTCTGTGTGCCTGGTCGTACTGATCGGTGAAACCCTGGGCGTCTACATCGCAAGCCGAAAGCTGTCCGAAGGCTGGCGCCAGGCTCCCGCCGACACCCTGGCGCTGGTGGTCGGCGCCCTGATGGGGCTGGGCCTGTTCCTGGCTTCTCACTGGATTACCGGCGCGTTGTCCCAGTCCGAAACCTTCGGCGCCTTCGCGCTGCTGACCCAGGCCGGCCTCGGCGCGTTCGTCTGCCTGCGGTTGCTGCGCGCCTTCAGCTTCATGACGCGCCTTGCGCAGAGCCCGCTGCATGTCTTCCTGGGCAGTTTCGCCGGGTTGATCCTGCTGGGCACCGGCCTGCTGATGCTGCCCGGCGCCCACGCGCCCGAGCAGCCGATCGGGTTCCTGGATGCGTTGTTCACCTCCACCTCGGCCACCTGCGTCACCGGACTGACCGTGCTGGACACCGGCACCGCCTGGACGCGCTTCGGCCAACTGGTGATCCTCGCGCTGATCCAGGTCGGCGGCCTGGGCATCATGAGCTTCGCCGCGTTCTTCGGGCTTGCGTTCGGGCGCGGCATGGGCGTGCGCGGTACCGCGGCCGTGGGCGAAGTCCTGAACCTCGAGATGGTGGGGCGCGTGGGCCGCGTGACGGTGTGGATTCTCGGCTCGACGTTCGCGATCGAGGCGCTGGGCGTGTGGTGGTTGTACGGCTACTGGGTGGATGCGGCGGGCAACCTGCTGCCGCCCGGCGAACAGCTGTACTACTCGGCATTCCACAGCATCAGCGCGTTCTGCAACGCGGGCTTCAGCCTGTACCCGGACAACATGGTGCGCTACGTGGGCCACTGGCCGATCGTGCTGAGCCTCAGCTTTCTCGTGGTGCTGGGCGGCATCGGCTTCGTGGTGATCATGGAGATTGCCACCTACCGCTTCTGGGCGCACCCGGCACTGCGCCGCGTGCCGATGATCCGCCGTCGCGTCAAGAATCAGCAGCTGCCGCGCCTGTCACTCCAGAGCAAGATCGTTCTGGTCACCACGGTCGGCCTGCTGCTTGTCGGCGCGGTCGGCTTTCTGGTGCTCGAGTGGAACAACAGCATGAGCGCCATGGATTTCAGCGACCGCATGGCGGCGGCGGTGTTCCAGTCCATGGCGGCGCGCACGGCCGGCTTCAACAGCATCGACACCGTGCACACCACCACCAGCACGCAGTTCTGGACCATCCTGTTGATGCTGATCGGCGGCAGCCCCGGCAGCGTGGCGGGCGGCATCAAGACCACCACGTTCTTCGTGATGCTGCTGGCGGTGCTCAGCACCGTGCGCGGCCGACCGCCGGAGGCCTTCAAGCGGCGGATCCCGGAGCTGCTGATCCGCAAGTCGCTGGTGATGCTGGTGCTGGCGCTGGCGTTCATTTTCATCGCCACGCTGCTGCTGACGGTGACGGAAGCGGAGGGCATGGGCGCGCAGCGGCACGGCTTCGAGCAAATTCTGTTCGAAGCTTCCAGCGCATTCTGCACCGTGGGCCTGAGCAGCGGCGTCAGCGCCGAATTGACCCCATGGGGCAAGCTGATCATCATCGCGTGCATGTATATAGGAAGAATCGGGCCGCTGACGCTGGTGCTGGCTGTAGGCCGCAGGCACGCAAGAAAGTTCGAGTACCCCGAAGAACAGGTAATGATCGGGTAGAGCCCCGGCGTAAATGCCGGGGACCGGCGCGAAGTTGTGCCGGAACGGGAAGAGAAACCCATGCAGAAAGTCGCAGTGATAGGTCTGGGTCGCTTCGGGATGGCGCTGGCGGAGACGCTGGCCAAGGACGGGCTTGAGGTGATCGCCATCGACACCAACCCCGACGTGGTGGACGGCGTGAAAGACAAGGTCGCGCTGGCCGTCACCGCAAACGCCACGGAACTGGAGACCCAGCGCTCGCTGGGGCTGGGCAAGGTGGACACCGTGGTGGTCGCGATCGGCGAAAACTTCGAGGCCTGCCAGCTGGCCATGCTGGCGGCGCGCGACCTCAGCTACCCGCGTGTGATCGCGCGCGCCAACGACCGCGTGAAGCGCACGATCCTGCAACGCCTCGGCGCCGACGAAGTGATCATGCCCGAGGAGCAGGCGGCGCTGAAACTGGCCCAGAAGCTGGCCAAGCCGAGCCTGCTGGAGGCCGTGGATATCGGCAGCGAGCACAGCTTCGTGCAGATCAAGGCGCCGTCGGCGATCCTGGGCAAGACGCTGCTGGAGCTTCAGTTGCGCAAGAACTTCAGCGTGAACCTGGTGGCGATCCGCAAGCCCGCCACAGATGGGGGCGCGGAGTCAATCAGCATCCCCGGCCCCGAGACCAAGCCCGAGGCGAACGACGTGCTGATGCTGGTGGGCAAAAACCGGGATATCGACCGCTTCATCCGCGAGACCGAGTAGCGACTCCGTTCAAGTTCCGGGCTACGGACTGCCGATCAACCGCCTTGGCGCCTGTGCGCCGGGAGAATCCCATGGGCGGTGGTTCCTGTGAACTTCGGCTTCTGCTGGAGGCCTACCTCGACTACCTGCGCCTCGAGTGCGGGCTGGCCGAGAATTCGCTGATCGCCTACCGCCGCGACCTCGAGTTGCTGCTCGAGTTCCTGTTCCTGCGCGGCATCTTTGAATCCGCCCGCGTCCAGCCCGACGACCTGGTCGATTTCCTGGCCGCGCAGCGCAACGCCGGCATCTCGGCCCGCAGCGTGGCGCGCCGCGTTTCCGCCCTGCGCATGTTCTTCCGCTTCTGCGGCGTCGAGCAGCGCACCGACCACGACCCCGCCCAGCACCTGCAGCCGCCCAGGCTCGGGCAGCCGCTGCCCGACTACCTCACCGAGGAGCACGTCGAGGCGCTGCTCAACGCGCCCGTCGGCACCCAGCCCCTGCTGCTGCGCGACCGCGCCATCCTGCACACCCTGTACGCCACCGGCGCCCGCGTCAGCGAAGTCTGCGGCCTGACCCTCAACCGCCTGCACCTCGACTCCGGCTACCTGTCCGTGCGCGGCAAGGGCAACAAGGAGCGCGTGGTGCCCATCGGCGCCCGCGCCATCGAGCACGTGCGCGGCTGGCTCGAGCGCGGCCGTCCCGCCCTGCTGAAGCGGCCGGGCGATTTCGTCTACGTGAGCAAGTCCGGGCGCAAGCTTTCGCGCACGCGGGTATGGGACCTGGTCAAGCTGTACGCCCGCATGGCGGGCCTGCGCAGCGACGACATCCACCCGCACACCCTGCGCCACTGCTTCGCCACGCACATGCTGGAGAACGGGGCCGACATCCGCAGCGTGCAGGAGATGCTGGGCCACGTCAGCATCAGCACGACGCAGATCTACACGCACGTAGACCAGAAGCGGCTGCGCAGCGTGATGCAGCGCTTCCACCCGCGGGCGGGCTGAGCCCTACACGCGCACAATCTCGATGATGCAGGCGTTGTCCCGCTCCGGCTCGACCGCGGGCTGCTTCATGTTGACGTTGAACTGCAGCCGGCCGTGGAAGCGCTCGACCAGCGAGGCGATGATCCCGATGTCAAACACGTTGGGGTACGGGTTGTCGCAGCGGATCTCGTAATGGTCCATGCCGACTTCAACGAACTTGTACTGGCCGATCTCGCCGCCGCGGTGCGCGAGGTGGTATGCGACGTCGATCGACTGCAGCGCGGAAGGCACGTCGAACATCTGCTCGTCGGGGAAATCCGCCGTGTACGGAATGCGCCGGCCGATCGAGTTCAGCGTGTCCGGGCCCAGGTGGTCATGAATCTTGCGGTAGACATCAAGCCACGCCTGCTGCGGGTACCACTGCGCCGTCTGCACCAGCGAAAGCCCGCAACTTGTCAGCAGCTCGCGCGCCACCGAGCCGACCAGCATGCCCGAAACAACCGCCAGCACGGTGCGCCCGTCGACCTCGACTTCCGGTGAACTTGCCTGGAAAACCCTGAACACACCGCCCCCTAAACCTGCGCTCCCAGGCCGCGCATCGCGTTCATCACGGTGTCGCGCACGTTAAGCCCGCCCTGCATCACCAATCCCGGCATCGCCAGCTTCTGGTGGACGGTGCCCATCATGGTCGCCAGCAGGATCGCCGCGCCGCGACCGCAGTCCTCACAGCCGGGCACCTGCCCCAGATCCATGGCCCTGCGCAGCAGCACCTGGATGGCGAAACGGCTCTCCGCCATCAGTTGCCGCACCCCGCGCCCGAGCTGGTCGTCGGCCGTCTTGCCGACGTGGCCGAACATGTGCAGCACCACCGTGGCGTCGTCGCCGAGGCTGAGAATGCGCTGCTCGTGGGAATCGCAGAACGCCAGGATGCGGGCCAGCGGCTCCGGCTCTTCGGAGAGCCGCGGGCCGTCGTCCTCAAAGGTGAACAGGTGGCGCACCAGGTCGCCGGCCAGCGCTTCTTTGCTGTCGAAGTAAAGGTAGACGCTGCCCTTGGCCACGCCGGCCGCTTCGGCAATGTCCGCGACCGAGGCGCCGTCAATGCCGTCCCGGGCAAAGATGCGCAACGCCGCCTGTAAAAGCTGGCGGTGTCGTGCCTCGCGCTTGGGGGAAGAAAGGCGCATGTGACCAACCGGTCAATACGGACAGTATGTGCAGTTAAAGAAGAGGCTACCGCCTCAATGGCGAAATTTCCAATCAGAACGTAAGAAAGAATTCATAGTTCAAGCAATCCTACATGAAACGACCCGCGCCGAAGCGCGGGTCGCAGGCATTTTGTGATGTATCACACCCTCGTGATGAAACCCCACTTGTCTTCACTGCGGCCTTGCACCAGGTCCAGGTACGCCTTCTGGATCTTCTCCGTGATCGGACCGCGGCTGCCGATGCCGATCGTGATCTTGTCCAGGCTGCGGATCGGCGTCACCTCGGCGGCCGTGCCGACCGCGAACACCTCGTCGGCCATGTACAGCTGCTCGCGGGTGATGTTGGTCTCGACCACCTCGATGCCCATGTCGCGCGCCAGGCGAATCACCGTGTCGCGGGTGATGCCCTTGAGAATCGAGTGGCCGCCGCTGGGTGTGGCGATTACGCCGTCGCGCACCACGAAGATGTTCTCGCCGCTGCCTTCACTCAGCAGACCGTTGTTGTCCAGCGCGATGCCCTCGCTGTAACCGTTCAGGATCGCTTCCATTTTGATCAGCGCCCCGCTGGCGTAGTTCGCGCCCGCCTTGGCCATCGCCGGCGTGGTGTTCGGCCGGTTGCGGGTCCAGGTGCTGATCTGCATGTCCACGCCCTTCTCGAGCGCCTCGGCGCCCAGGTAGGCGCCCCAGTGCCAGGTGATGATGTCGAGCGTGACCGGGTTCTTGAGCGGGTTCACGCCCATGGGCCCCAGGTCGCGGTACGCGATCGGACGCAGGTAGCAGGCCTTGAAGTTGTTGACCTTCACGGCCTGGATGCAGGCCTGCTCGACCTGCTCGGGCGTGAACTTCAGCTCCATGCGATAGATCTTGGCGCTGTCAAACAGGCGGCGGATGTGCTCACGCAGCCGGAAAATGCCGGGCTGGCCGCCGACGTCATAGGCCCGGATGCCCTCGAACACCGAGCTGCCGTAGTGCAGCACGTGCGCGCAGACGTGCACGGTGGCGTCTTCCCAGGCGATGAACTCGCCGTTGCGCCAGATCTTTTCGCAGAGTTTTTGAGTCATGGTGCTTCTCCTGGATCAGGCGGCAGGCCGCAGGCAGCAGGCGGCAGTTCACCGCTGACTACCCTGGTCTACCGGTCACTTTTGCTGGCGCCTTTGTCGACGCTGTCAATCAGGCCATTCAGCATACGTCCGAGTTCGTCGTACACGTCCAGCAGTCTCTCGCAGTCCGCCTCGGTGATGTACTCAAGCATGAATGCTATCTCAATCGCAGTTTCAACTTCACCCTGGGAACCGTGTGCGGTGACCAGCAGCCGCACATAGTCTTTAGGGTATCGCCGGCGCTTATACCCCTCGGCGATGTTCATCGGTACCGAGGCGGCCGCGCGGCGAATCTGGCTGGTCAGGGCGTACAGCTCGTCTTTCGGGAACCTGCGGGTCAGTTGGTAGATCTCTTTTACGGCGACCATCGCCTTCTGCCACACGTTGAGGTTCCGAAAACCGCTTCGTTCCCGCCGCGCCATTGAGGTCTCCCGCTGTGGCCGTTAACTGCCGCCTGCCGCCTCCCGCCTGCCGCCTCCCCCTAACAACTTCTCCAGCTCCAGCCTGAACTTCGCCAGCGCGTTTGCCCGGTGACTGATCTTGTTCTTTTCTTCCGCCGGAAGCTCGCCGAAAGTCTTGTTCAGCGGCGGATACAGGAACAGCGGGTCGTAGCCGAAGCCGCCCTTGCCGCGCGGATCGTCAATGATAGTGCCTTCCACCGTGCCGCGCACCGTGAACAGTATGCCTTCCGGGCACGCCAGCGCGATCTCGCACACGAACCGCGCCTTGCGCTTGCCTGCCGGCACACCCTTCAGGTTCTTCAGCAGCAGCGCGTTGTTGGCCGCGTCGTCGCCCTGTTTGCCGGCGTAGCGCGCGCTGATCACCCCCGGCGCGCCGCCGAGTGCATCCACTTCCAGGCCGCTGTCGTCGGCCATCACCAGCAGCTCGAGGTTGCGAGGCCGCTCCACCTTCGGCATGCGCTCCGGCGTCAGGCTTACCTTGCGCTGGCGCCCGCTGGTGCTGCGGTGGCGCTTGGCGGAAAGCTCTTCGAAGTCCGTCTCGTCGTCGTCGTCGATCGCCGTGGACTGGCTGGCAAAACCCACGTGCCCCACCAGCGCGATAAAACGCGCGATCTCGAGCGCCTTCTTCTGCGCGTTGCCGGCGAAGGTGCTGGCGTCTTCCCGCACGTCCGGCACGCCTGTGTAGGCTGTCAGCGCCTGCAGCTCAATGCCCGGCAGACCGTGCAGAATCTGGTTGATCTCACGGAACTTGTGCCGGTTGTTGGTGGCGACGACGATGTTCACGGGATTGGCGGTCATTACGGCCTTCTGGGTTGCGGCAGAATTTAGGGTCACTGCCCGCCCTTGAAAAGCCTCTATTGACCACTTCCCGCCCGTCACGCCACAGCGCTGGCGGCCGATTCGGCCTGCCTCCTTTCCGGCCGCGAAACCGGCTGGTCTTGCTTCACCTGCGGCGGGGTGACCTGCGGCACGTCCGGGACGGAGGAGCCTTCGTCCGTGAGCTGGAAAACCTGCTGGATCAGGTCGGCGCGGATCTTGAGATAGCGCTCAAGCTCGCGCTGCAGGCGCAGCACCATGGAGGGCGAAACCAGCCAGCGCTTCTTGCCCAGGCTCTCGACGTCGGGCTCAGCCATTTCGCGGTCGTGCAGGGCCAGCAGCTTCTCGAGGCGCTTGATCGAAGCCTCAATGAACTCGCCGCCTTTCAGCCGGTACAGCCGCAGCGCGTCCTGGTCCAGCTTTTCGTCGGCCGGCTTTGCGGGCGCCTGCTTGTGCTGTTGCGGCCTGGGTCTGACATGGGGGTAACGGGACATAACGAACTCCTGTTCTGGTCACCCCGGCAGTATCCAGACCAGTGCGACAAAATTCGGGGCTGCGGGAAGTTTTTCCGGCCCGGGAATCAGCAAACGCCCGCAAAGCCCGCAACCAAGCGCCTCGCCAGCCGAAAGTTTTTTTGGGTCAGGCCGGGGACTGTCCCCGCAGGGGACTGTCCCTGTCGTCGAATCCCCAAAAAAGCAAACGGCAACAAGCCACGCGGGGGCGCGGAGGCGCAAAGGGCCGATTGGTGGCTGACTGTCAATCGGCCAGCCGAGCTGCAATCAACGCCAGGGCGCCAGGGTGCGCCACGGCTCATTCGTTGCTGCAAGCCGATTGACCAAGGGACGCACAAGCCACGAAAAGGCCGTGGCGTTCCTGGCGCCCTGGCGTTGGACGCCGACCCTGAACAGAAACCGCATTCGAACCACGCAGGACTCTTCGCTCCTTAGTTCCTTCGTGTTGCCAATGAAGTTGCAGTGCGTCGTGAACTTCGTGCGGCTTCGTGGGCAATCGCTTTTTGCAGTTCGCTTCCCGTGTGCCGCACGGTTTGAAAGGCAACTGCGGTTGCCCACTAAGGACACGAAGAAAAGCTTCAGGCCACGCGGGGGCGCGGAGGCGCAAAGGGCTGATTGGTGGCTGACTGTCAATCGGCCAGCCGAGCTGCAATCAACACCAGGGCGCCAGGGTGCGCCACGGCTCCAACGTTGCTGCAAGCCGATTGACCAAGGGACGCACAAGCCACGAAAAGGCCGTGGCGTTCCTGGCGCCCTGGCGTTTGAAACCTGTCACTGAACACGAGCGGCCGTCGAATCGCAGAAGACGCTTAGCGCCTTCGCGCCCCCGCGTGGCTTATGCAGTTTCAAAGCGCGGACAAGAATGTCCGCGCCACTGCAGACATGGCCGTCCCACTGCACGCCAGCCAATTGGTAATTGAAAACTGGTTATTGGTAATTCGCTGTTCAACGCCCGGCTCGAAGACGGGGACAGTCCCCAACCGCGGGGACAGTCCCCTTGTTCTCTACCCCACAGTCGAGCACGTCCCGCCGCCGGCCGCGCATGAGCCCCCGGTGGCGAACTTGGAGGTGATCACGTCCGGCGCCTTGCCGGTGTCGCTGACCATCGGCTTGCCGTCTTTCTGCCAGGCCTGCATGCCGCCTTCCAGCAGCAGCCAGTCCTTATCGCTGGCGTGGCGCGCGGTCATCATTGCCATGGTGGCGCGCACGCCGCTGCGGCACACGCTCACGATGGGGTGCGGCAGCTTCTCGACCTCGGCCCAGCGGTCGCGCAGCTCCGGCAGGGGGATCTGCACCGCGCCCTTGATGCGCCCGGCTTCGAACTCGTCGATGAAGCGCGAATCCAGCAGGGTAAAGTCCTTGCCCGGCGTGCCCAGCTTCGCCACGTCGGCGGGGCGGATGATCTTGTCTTCCGGCAGACCGGCCTCGCTGTTGAAGCTCAGGATCTCGGCCATGTTGGCCGGCAGCTCGCCCTTCATGCGGTGCATGGCCTTGAGCCCGTCCTTGTCGGCCTTGAAGTGCGGGTTGTTCTGCAGTTCGGCGGCGATGGTGCTGCTGTGTTTGCCGTTGTAGTCGTGGCCGGGCCAGACCTCGACGTGTTTGCCCAGCGCCTCCAGCTTGCGGAAGCTGTCGTACAGCTTGCCGGCGTCGCCGCCCATGAAGTCGGTGCGCGCGGCGCTGCCGATGAACAGGGTGTCGCCGGTGTAGACGCGCGCGCCATCGAAGATGCTCATGCTGTCGGGCGTGTGGCCGGGGGTCAGCACGAAGGTCAGTTCGTGCTCGCCGAGTTTCAGCTTCTCGCCGTCCGCCACCTTGTAGTCGGCGACCTTGGACTTGGTGTGCTCGCTCATCACGATCGCGCAGCCCGTCAGGTTGCGCAGGCGGTCCGCGCCCGACAGGTGGTCGGCGTGGGTATGGGTGTCGATCGCGTACTTCAGCTTCAGGCCCGCGCCCTGCAGCTCTTTCAGGTAAGCCGCCGTGTAGTCGAAGCGCGGATCGATCAGTGCGGCCTCTTTGCTGGCCGCGTCCCACAACAGGTAGGTCTTGCAGTCACGGCCGAAGTCAACGACCTTCATCTCGAGTGTGGCGACGGGCATTGGCGATCTCCTTGAGGCCCTCAAGATAGCCTGCGGGCCTTACGGTGGAAACGACGGGGCATGGAATTCGCTTCCCGCGGAAAAGGAAGGGGTGGCTTTCGCCACCCCTTCGGGCCGCGCGCGGGCGGGCAAGGCTGTGCGCGGCCTGGTCCAGCGAACCAACTTCAGGCATGCGAGGGTGCAAAGGGTCTTGCGAGTTTCGAATGCCGATCGTGCGCAGGGAACGTCATGAAACGCCAGGCCGCCAGGGTGCGCCACGGCTCCAACCTGGCAGTCCGCCCAGTGGCCAAGGGACAGGCAAGCCACAAAAAGGCCGTGGCGTTTCCTGGCGTCCTGGCGTTGAAGCACCGTCCCTGAACAGAGGCATCCAGCCAATCAAGCAAGACCCTTCGCTCCTTCGTTCCTTCGCGTTGCTGACGCAGTTGCAGTTCATGGTGATCTTCGTGGACAACCGTGTTGCGCAGCTGGCTTTTCATGGGCTGGTGTTTGTGGTTCGGGTTTTTTTACGCGAAGGAACGAAGGAGCGAAGGGAGGCTGGAGCCGGAGCCCAGGTCTCGCGGTTGCCGAAGAATACGGGCCGGTGGTCAGCGAACGCTCTGACCACCGGCCGTTGGTTGCTTAGCCGCCGACTGAGCAGCCGCCGGAGGCCACGCCGCCGCCTACCCCGCAGCCGCCTGAGGCCGTGCCGCCCACGCTGCAGCCGCCGGTGGTGCCGCCGCCCGGTGTGGGCGCGACCTTGTTCCAGGGCAGTTGCATCAGGATCAGCGCCATGCCGCAGAATCCGGTGGTGCCGGCGACCGTCAGGCCCAGGCCCACGAAGGCGCTGATGCCGTAGAACCAGGGGTTCACGAAGGTGCCGAGCACCATGCCCAGCAGCACCAGCAGGCCCGCGCCGATCTGCACCTGGCGCATCAGGCTGAGCACGCGGCGGCCCTTGTTGTAGGGCAGCTTCTTCTTGATCCAGCCGTTCATGCCGCCGTCCATGATCTTGAAGTTGTTGAACTTGCGGCGCTGCAGGATCTGGCTTGCCATCAGGGCGCGGTTGCCGGTGGCGCAGGTCAGCACCACGGTGCCCTTGGCGGTGTTCAGCTCGGTGACGCGCTTTTCGAGTTCTTCCAGGGGGATGTTCCAGGCGCCTTCGATGTGGTCGCCGCTGAACTCAAGGGCGCTGCGAACGTCCACGATCTGCAGGGCGTGCGGGTCGTCCTTCAGCATCTCGTGCACGGTTTTGCACTCGATGTGCGAGGCGCTGTCGGTGCCCTTGCGGTTGAAGGTCAGGATCTCGGCCATGCCCTGCGGCAGCGGGCCGCGCACGGAAAGCTTCTCGACCACCGCTTCGCGGGTGCCCAGGGTGTAAATCAGGTTGTGCTCGCGCTCTTTGCCCAGCGTGCTGTGGCTGCGGCCCTGGTAGTCGTGGCCCGGCCACACCGTGACGTCGTCGCCGAACTCGCTGAACTTCTGGAAGCTGTCGTACAGCTCGCCGGCGTCGCCGCCCATGAAGTCGGTACGGCCGGAGCCGCCGATCAGCATGGTGTCGCCGGTGAACAGGTTGCCGTCCACGTAGACGGTGAGCGAATCCGGGGTGTGTCCCGGGCTGGCGATGATGCGCAGCTCGGTTTCGCCCAGGTGGTAGATTTCGCCGTCGGCCAAGGCCTTGTCGGCGGGCTCGACCAGGGTGCCCTGGATCATGCCGTACTTCGCGCCGGTGCGCTTTTTCAGGTCCGCGGCGCCGGACAGGTGGTCGGCGTGGGTGTGGGTGTCGATCACCAGCTCGAGCTTCAGGCCTTCCTTCTTGAGGATGGCCAGGAACTCATCCACCAGGTCGTGGCGGGGGTCGATGATGGCGGCCTTGCCGCTGGCGCGGTCGCCGATGATGTAGCCCAGGCAGCCTTCCCCTTCGATGGTGACCTGCTTGATGAACGGCTTGGTCGCGATTGCAGTCATTTGTGTTCTCCTTTTGTTACCGTGTTTCGGTGTTGCTATAGGAACATCTATGGAATTGACTATATTCCCTGATGGTTATATAGTCAATAGGCAGAAGCACAAAACTTGAAGGAGTCACCCATGGCACGCAAGAAAGACTTCAAACCCTTAGGCCCCGCCGCACTCGGGCTGGTGGCCGCCCGCTTCAAGCTGCTGGGCGAGCCCGCGAGGCTGGCGCTGCTGAACTCGCTGATGAGCCGCGAGCAGAACGTCAACGAGCTGGTGGACAGCACCGGCCTCAGCCAGGCCAACGTCAGCAAGCACCTCGCGCAGCTCGCCGACGCGGGCTACGTCAACCGCCGCAAGGACGGCCTCTTTACCGTCTACAGCATCGCGGACGACAGCGTGTTCCAGCTCTGCGACCTGATGTGCAGCAGCATCGCCCGCAAGCTGGGGCAAGATCTGCAGGCCATCGCGTAGGAACAGGGCGCCTCGCCCGCAGCCGGAGCGCGGGCGTCACGCCCGCAGTAATAAGGAAAAGCCATGAAACTCCAGAACCTCCTGCCCTTCACGAACTGGCTGTTCCGCTACGAACGCAAGAACCTCGGCGGCGATATCACCGCCGGCCTGATCGTCACCATCATGCTCATCCCCCAGAGCCTGGCCTACGCCATGCTCGCCGGCTTGCCCCCCGAGTACGGCCTGTACGCCAGCATCGTGCCCCTGTTCGTGTACGGCCTGCTGGGCAGCAGCCGCGTGCTGAGCGTGGGCCCGGTGGCGGTGATCAGCCTGATGACCGCCACGGCGCTGGCCCCGTTCGCCGAGCCATTCTCGGAGGAATACATCAAGCTGGCGCTGCTGCTGGCGATCATGACCGGCGTGATCCAGCTTGCCCTGGGCGCGTTGCGCGCGGGCTTTGTCGCCAACCTGCTGTCGCACCCCGTGGTGGCGGGCTTCATCACCGGCTCCAGCATCCTGATCGTGATCAGCCAGCTCAAACACATCTTTGGCGTGCAGGCCGCGGCCGGGCACCTTCCTTATGAAGCGGTGCTTTCGCTGGCGCAGGCTTTGCCCGGCACCAACTGGGTGACGCTGGCCATGGGCGTGGCTGCAATCGCGCTGCTGGTGCTGATGCGCAGCCCCCTGCGCAAGCTGCTCAAGCGCGTGGGCCTGTCCGAGGGCGCCGCGCAACTGGTCTCGCGCATCGGCCCGGCGCTGCTGGTGCTGGCCGGCATGGGCGCGATCTTCTTCTTCGGCCTGGATGCGCGCTTCGGCGTGAATGTGGTCGGCGAATTCCCCACCGGCCTGCCGGGCCTGACGCTGCCCTCGCTGGAGCTGCCGGTGATCGGCGCGCTGGTGCCGGCCGCGCTGGCGATCGTGCTGGCGGGATATGTAGAGAGTGTTTCGGTCGGGCGCTCGCTCGGTGCCAAGCGCAGGCAGACCATCGAGCCGAACCAGGAGCTGCTGGCTTTAGGCGCCGCCAACGTGGCGAGCGGCTTCACGGGCGGCTTTCCCGTCACCGGCGGCTTCAGCCGCTCGGTGGTGAACTACGACGCCGGCGCCAACACCGGCCTGGCCAGCCTGATCACCGCGGCGCTGATCGCCGCCATCGCGCTGTTTCTGGCTCCGATCTTCGCCAGCCTGCCGCAGGTGGTGCTGGCGGCCACGGTGATCGTGGCGGTCGCCGGCCTGGTGAACTTCCGCGAGCTGCTGCGCCTGTGGCGCTACAGCAAGGCCGACGGCGCGCTGATGGCCGTGACGATCGCGGCCGTGCTGGGCCTGGGCGTGGAGATCGGCATCGGGGTGGGCGTGGGCGCCTCGCTGCTGGCCTACATCGCGCGCAGCAGCCGGCCGCACATCGCGGTGGTGGGCCGCCTGGCGGGCAGCGAGCACTTCCGCAACGTGAAGCGCCACGCCGTGGAGACTTTCCCCGGCCTGCTGCTGGTGCGCATCGACGAAAGCCTGTTCTTTGCCAACACCCGCAACATCGTGGACCGCCTGACGAAGCAGGTGGCCGAGCAGCCGGAGCTGCGGCACATCGTGCTGATCTTCAGCGCCGTCAACAGCGTGGACGCCAGCGCGCTGGAAGCCCTGGAAAGCCTGGTGCACAGCCTGCGCGGCCTGGGCATCACGCTGCACCTGGCCGAGGTAAAGGGCCCGGTGATGGACCGCTTCGACCGCGTCGGCTTCGCGGAACACCTGGCCCCCGGCCGCGTGTTCCTGAGCACGCAGCGCGCGGTGCAGGCGCTGAGCGCCACGCCGCCCGGTTTGAACCAGGCGGCCTAGCGCAGCGGCAGGCAGGTTCTCCGCCAGTTGCACTCTGTCCTGAAGTACAACCGGTTGCCAACTGCGAACAGGCCACGAAAACACCAAAGCACAAAACAACTGCGCACGAAAACTGCCGGCAGTTTTTGTGGCAGTACCTTTGGTGTTTTCGTGTTTTCGTGGCCCATTGACGCGAAGATCGCGAAGGTCGCAAAGAACTGCGGGGCAGCGCCTGGACACTCTGCGCGATGTCGCAGTAGCAGTGCTTTGCGGCCCTTGGCGGCTCCCGCATGGTTCGACACCGTCAACTGCCGCAGAACCTGGTTGACGCCGTACTGGGCTACACTGAGCCTGCGTCGTGGCTTTCGGCGGCGCGGTGGATGCCGCGCCAGAGCTGGTCGGGGTTGAGCCCCTTGGCAGCGATCACCAGGTCGGCCAGCTCGCGCACGGCGCCGCGGCCGCCCGGCTTGGCGGTGACGTACTTCGCGCGCTCAATCGCAAAGCTTGAGGCGTCGCCCGGCGCGCAGGGGATGCCCGCAATCTCGAATGCTTCGGCGTCATTCACGTCATCGCCCACGTAGACGGTCTGTGCTGCCTCGGCGCCAAACTGCTTCATCAGCGCCTTCAGCGCCTCGCCCTTGCGCTTCATGCCCGGCCGATAAGCGCTCAGCATCAGGCGCTTGACGCGGCCGGCGACCACGGGGCTGTCTTCGCTGGTGATGATGCAGACGCGCACGCCCGCGGCCTCAAGCAGGCGCAGGCCCATGCCGTCGCGGATGAAGAAGGGCTTTGCGAGTTCGCCCTCGGGGCCGTAGATCACGGTGCCGTCGGTCAGCACGCCGTCCACGTCGCAGACGAAGAGTTTGACGTTGCGCCATTCATCGTTGGTGATGCTCATGAGACGGCCGCTCCTTCTGGTGCGGGGAACTTCGTCCTTTTACGCGAAGAAACGAAGGGGGCGAAGTTCGCGAAGGGCATGCTGGCGATCTTTGTTTCTTCGTGTTCGAATCATGCGCGGACCGTAACCTCCGCGCCACTTTGATGCCGGCCACAGCATACCGGCACATGCCGCTCTTCGCGAGCTGCGCGCTCTTCGCGTTAATGGGCCACGAAAACACGAAAACACCAAAGGCACTGCCACAAAAACTGCCGGTTGTTTTCGTACGTAGTGGTTTCGTGTTTTCGTGGCTCAACCGCAGTCTGCAGCTGGAAAAGGCCGGCAACCGCAAAGGGCCGCGAAGCACTGCTACTGCGACATCGCACAGAGCGCAGGGAGTACGCAGAGGTGCTCACTGCCGCTCTTCAGTTCTTCGCGTTCTTCGCCCCCTTCGCGTGAAAACCCCCGCGCGGACAGGAATGTCCGCGCCACTGCACACTACTCGTGCTTGCCGTTGCCGTTGCGGTCCTGCAGTTCGTGTTCGATGCGGTCCATCCAGGGGCGCAGCTCGCGCTCGAAGAACTGTTCCATGCGCTGGCTGATGCGGTCCTCAATGTAGCGCGCCAGCTGCTCGTCCACGTTTTCGTCCCAGGGACGGTCGGGGTACTCCTGTTCCGTGTCCCGTGTCCCGGGTTCCGTGTCGGTTACTGCTTGTCCCGCGTCCCGTGTCCCGGGTTCCGTGTCTTGCGGTTCGGATGCTTGCTCCGCAGTCGCTGTGGACACGGGACTCGGGACGCTCGACTCCTGACCGGCCGTTCCCGACTCGGCACTCGCTGTCGCCGTTTCCTGCTCGAACTTCGGCTTGGGCTTGCGGGGCTTGAGCTTCACCTCGACCGGCGGTTTGTCGCTGTCTTTGTAGTCGTCGTCAAAAATCGTCTCGATGTCCTTGCCGCTCTCGCGGAAGCCCGCCACCAGCTCGCGCGCGAACTTGCGCGCCCCGCCCTGGCTGAACTCCAGCAGCTTCTTCTCCAGGTCAACCGCCAGCCCGCCCGCCAGCGCCTCCGGGTCCACCTTCTCGCCGCGCTCGGCCGCGGCCAGCGCCTCTTTCTCGGCGCGTTTCAGCACCCGCAGCTTCCACAGCCGGCCGATCCAGACGCCGCCCTCCACCAGGAAGAACACCGGCAGGCCGGCCAGCAGCATGTCCACCGGGCTGCCCGTGGGTGAAACCACGGCGCCGATGATGACGGCGATCAGCAGCGTGTAGCGCCGCTTGCTCTTGAAGAACTCCGGCGACAGCAGACCGAAACGGATCAGCGGCGCCACGATCAGCGGGATCTGGAAGATGAATCCCAGGCCGAAGGTCATGGCGAAGATCAGCCCCAGGTACTGGCCCAGGGTGTAGTTCTCCTGCACGCCAAACTCGTTCACGTTGAAACTGAGCAAGAACGGAATACTGACCGGCAGCAGCACATAGCGCCCGAATGCCGCGCCGCCCATGAACAGCACGAAAATCGTGGGAATGGCGAAGCGGAAGAAGCTGCGCTCGTGGCGATACAGGCCGGGCGCGATGAACAGGTAGGCCTGCAACATCACCCACGGGTACGCAAACACCACGGCCGCGTACATGCTGACGCGCATGGTGGTGCTGAAGGTTTCCATGGGGTTGATGACGACGAACTGGATGCGGTGTCCGTCGCGGCTGTCCACGGCGATATCGAGGATGTAGCGGACGATGTCGTCGGCGAAGGTGGCGAACACCACGGAGAATGCGATGAACACGCCGATCAGCGACCAGATCAGCCGCTTGCGCAGCTCATCGAGGTGGCTGGAGAAGGCTACCGGCTCGGCGGCATCGTCAGGCATGACGGGAAGCGTAACCCCGCAGAGGCATAAAGGAAACGCCGGGATTGCGGGCTTTTGGGCTCCGGCATGCCGGGGCGCGCCGCTGTGTATAGGGACCGTCCCCGCAGTTGGGGACTGTCCCTGTCGCCGAACCCACAAGTGACGTCTCGATGAAGCCCTGCAGATGTGCAAGGGGATGACCGGTGTTCGTTGGTCCATGCGCCGGTCAGATTTGAAAACAACGCCAGGGCGCGCCACGGCTCCAGCGTTTTGGAGCGCCCCTTGGCCGATGGTCGGGCAAGCAACGCAAAAGGCCGTGGCGTTCTTGGCGTCCTGGCGTTGGACGACTGTCCCTGAACACGAACTGCGTTCGAGCCGGGAAGGCTCTTTGCGCCTTTGCGCCTCCGCGTGGTTTAGGCAGTTGTCGTTCTTCGTGAACTTCCTGTGTCTTCGTGCGCAAACGCCTTTGCAGATGGCTGCTCATGGGAAGCAACTGCGGTTGCCCACGAAGGGCACCAAGGGTCACGAAGAAAAGCATCAGGCCACGCGGGGGCGCGGAGGCGCTAAGGGCTGATAGGCGCTCGGCGATCACTTGTGGGGCTGAGCGGCAAACAACGCCAGGGCGCCAGGTTGCGCCACGGCTCCAGCGTTTTGGAGCGCCCCTTGGCCGATGGTCGGGCAAGCAACGCAAAGGCCGTGGCGCTCTTGGCGTCCTGGCGTTTGATGACGTTCCCTGAACACGAACTGCGTTCGAGCCGGGAAGGCTCTTTGCGCCTTTGCGCCTCCGCGTGGTTTAGGCAGTTGTCGTTCTTCGTGAACTTCCTGTGTCTTCGTGCGCAAACGCCTTTGCAGATGGC
>JAJVIO010000058.1:40154-92931 GCA_022071975.1 Planctomycetota bacterium | reverse complement strand
GCTCACCCGCATCGCCGACCACGTGATCTGCTGCGGTCTGCAGGCCATGGACCTGGGCGCCTTCACCATCCTGCTCTGGAGTTTCGTCGAGCGCGAAAAGCTGTACGACCTGTTCGAGATGGTCACGGGCGCGCGCCTCACCACCAGCTACGCCCGCGTGGGCGGCATGATGAACGACGTGCCCGGCGAGTTTGTGCCGCGCTGCCGCAAATTCGTGCGCGAGTTCCCGCTTGCGCTCAAGGAAATCGACAAGATGCTGAGCCGCAACCGCATCTTCCTTGACCGCACCATCGGCATCGCGGCGGTGGGCCCCGAGGACGCCGTCAGCTACGGCCTGACCGGCCCCATCCTGCGCGCCACGGGCGTGCCCTACGACGTGCGCCGCGCCCGCCCTTACTGGGTTTACGACGAGCTCGATTTCGACGTGGTCACCCGCGACGAGGGCGACGTGTACGCCCGTTACTGCGTGCGCATGAACGAGATGCGCGAAAGCGTCAAGATCATCAGCCAGGCGCTCGACCGCCTGCCCGGCGGCCCCGTGAACATTGACGACTGGAAGATCGTGCTGCCCGAAAAGGCCGCGGTCTACACCCAGATGGAAAGCCTGATCACCCACTTCAAGCTGGTGATGAAGGGCCACGGCCTGAAGACGCCCAAACACGGCAAGATCTACAGCTGCACGGAAAGCCCCAACGGCGAACTCGGCTGGTACATTGAGACGGACGGCAGCGCGGTGGGCTACCGCGTAAGGTGCCGGCCGCCCAGCTACATCAATTACAGCGCCATGCCGCAGATGGTGGCCGGCGGCTACATCGCCGACGTGGTAGCGTGCCTGAGCAGCCTGAACGTAATCGCCGGCGAGCTGGACCGATAGCGATGGCGCAGGTGTTCGCACTCGTAACGTGTGACACTGCGGTTCTGTCGAGAGGCATGTGGACGCTGGTCAACGCGTTCGATGAGCTCTTCTTCGATGAGTTCCCTGCTGTGCATCCCGGCTTCGATGTGATGGTCGGCCTGAAAGACCTTCGAGGTGTTGGTGCGACCGACATCGACCTGGAACTCGTGGACTTCCGCATGGAGCTGGACGATGCCGCAAATGCGGTCGTCTGGTATGATATGGTAGAAATTGCGGCGGCTCCGCCGCTGCGCAGGGAGTGGATTCGGTTTCGCACCAAAGACGTCCGGTTCCCGCACCCGGGAATCTACGAAATCCGGGTGCTGGAGAACGGCGAGATCATTGAGACCGGCGCAATCAGAGTTAGGCAGAGCTGACATGATTTCTCCACGCAACCCAAAAGATTCGATGAACGACGAACGTGAGCCATCCGTCACGTACACTCGCATCAACGATCAAGGTGAACTGGAGGTCGTGGTTCGCCCCTCCACGCCTCGGCGCGGCGGGAGGTCGAAAGCCCCGCGTTCGCGAGAAGAGATTCTTGAGCTGTTGAAGGCCTACGGCGAGACCTAGAGCCTTCCCATGGCGGCTTCCACTGCTAAAACCGCTGCAACATGACGACCGAGACCGTAAACACCAGCCTGAAGCCTGACACCGTTGAGGCCATCAAGGCATTGACCAAGCGCTTCCCCCAGCCGGACGGCGCCCTGCTTACAGCCCTGCGCATCGCCGAGCGCGAAGTGGGTTTCATCAACCCCCACGTCTGCGAGCAGGTGGCCGACGCCATCGGCATGCCGCCGGCCAAGGTGTGGGGCGTGGTCAGCTTCTACAGCACCTTCCGCCGCGACACCGACGGCAAGTACATCATCTACGTGTGTTCCACCCTGCCCTGCGCCCTGCGCGGCAGCGAAAAGGTCTTCGACTACCTGTCCGACAAGCTCGGCATCAAGAACGGTGAGACCACGCCCGACGGCAAGTTCACACTGCGCAAGGCTGAATGCCTGGGCTCCTGCGGCACTGCGCCCTGCGCCCAGGTGAACCAGGGCGAGTACTACGAAAACCTGACGCAGCAGAAGGTGGACGAGATCGTTGACGATCTGCGCAACGACCAGTGCCCGGCCCGCCACCACACGGCGTAGGGGATTTCGGATTTTGGATTTTGGATTCAGCCCCTTGGGGCTCGGGTCGCACTTCCCCGGTCATTGAAGCCGCAGGCGCGCAGGCCACAAGGCATGAGGCGGCGGGCGTGGGCAACCGCGAGGGCCTTGACTCACGCCTCATGCCCCGCGCCTCACGCCTTCACTCTTCCCGGCACCTCTATTCTGTAAGGTTCCAGCCCGTGCAAGTTGGCCGCAGCCGCCACGCCCAAATCAAAATCCAAAATCTAAAATCCAAAATCCCATGACTCTCCGCTCCGCAGCCCGAAGCCTTCGTGCCCGCAAGCGCGCCTTTGACGACTCCGTCAAGGCGGGCGCCTGGTGGGTCGGCTGGTTCGGCATGGGCCTGCTGGCACTCAACGGGCTGCTGTGGCTGATCCCCCACTCGGCCTGGGACGGCGTTCTGGGCCTGCGCGCTGAACGCCTGCCGGTCTACACCATGGTCGCCATGCTGCTGGCCAGCCTGGTGGGCTGGCTGTACGTCAACAAGGGTGAGGACCGCATCAAGAAGCGCCTTGGCCGTCACGTCAACCTGGCCCTGTTTGTGGTGCTGCCGCTCGCCTGCATGGCGGCCGGGCTGCTGCAGGAATGGCTGACGCGGCAGACCGGCTGGCAATCGCCGGGCCACCCGTTCTGGCTGTTCGTGCACTGGTACCCGAGCCTGCTGGTGATCACCTGCGCCGCCGTGTTCCTGGCCTGGAAATCCAGGCCGCGCAAGCACGTCTACCTGGACCGCGGGCTGGGTTACACCTTGCTGTTCCTGCCCTACGGCCTGCTGTTCGCCTTCCTGGTGCTGCGTGTGCGGCTGGACTTCGTCGGCGACTCCATGCAGGAAACCATGGCCGCCATGGGCCGCTACGCGCTGGTGATCCAGCTGGTGATCGCCTACTTCATCGGCGGCGACTAACCCGTTCCAACGAGACTGAGGCTGGCGCGTTCCATTTGACGGCCGGCCATTGGATCTCGCCCCGGGACGCCGGGGCAACAACCCTCAGGAGATTGCAATGGCTGACACGCGCAGGCGTGGCTTCACGCTGATTGAGTTGATGGTGGTGATCCTGATTCTGGGGATCATCGGCACCATCGGTTTCTTCTACGCAACCGGGAACGTTGGACCGGCTAAATGGGAGTCAGCCCGCACGGAAATGGCGGAAGTCCAGAAGGCTCTGCTGAACTGGTCCCTGAACCACGACGGCGACTTCCCGGACAGCCTGGATGCCATCGCCGGCGACTTCCCGGGCAACCGCGTGCCCACGGACCCATTCTCGAAGGACCCGTACCACTACGAACGCACGGAGACCGGCTTCCAGCTGATCTGCCTCGGATCGGACCAGGTCGAAGGTGGAACGGAAAAGCACGCCCGCGACATCGTGTTCAATGAAAAAGGGCAACTTGAGCCGGCCGAGTAGCTTCGAAAACCGGGGAAAAAGCCATCGGATCACCCCGGTGGTGCGTATCATATCCAGCCGGTAAACTGACACGGCGGATACAGGAGCAGCTACATGTCTCAACGCAAGAACAGGCGCGGCTTTACGCTGGTCGAACTGATGGTGGTGATCGTCATCCTGGGCATCATCGGGACCATGGCGTTCGTCTTCGTGCTCGACAAGCCGGACAAAGCCAAGTGGACCAAGGCCCAGACCGAAATGGGCGAAATCCAGAAGGCCCTCAACCAGTACGCGCTGGAGCACGACAGCACCTACCCGGATTCGCTCGAGGCGCTGACCGAAAGCTACTTCAAGAGCGGCCTGCCCAAGGACCCGTTCAGCAAGGATGATTACATCTACGAGCTGACTGATAGCGGCTTCACGCTGACCTGCCTGGGCAAGGACCTGGCGGAAGGCGGCGCTGAAAGCCCCGAGAAAGACATCGTCTTCACCGAGTCTGGCCTGCAGTCGGAAACCCAGTAACCGTGCGAATCAGCAGCTACAACCATGCGGGCGGCCTGCGGGCCGCCCGTTCCGCGAACGCCGGCTTCACCCTGGTCGAGCTTTCCATGGTGGTGCTGCTGCTGGGGCTGCTGATCATGATCGTGATGGTGGGCGGCTACTACGCCTTCCGCAACAAGGAGCAGCTGAAGGACGAAGCCCGCAGCCTGGCCGGCTTCCTGCAGCAGGTGCGCACCCTCTCAGCCATCAACGGCAAGCGATACACTGTGGTCTACAGCCTGGATGAAGACGAGCAGATGTACTTTGTGTGGGCGCCGCGCAAGGCCGAAGAAGGCGACGTGATCGAGGCCACCGACGACGAGGAAGAAACCCGCGTCGCCACCGGCTTCCACCCCATGCCGACCCGCAACCGTGGCGACGGCTCGCGCGTGTACGCAGTGTGGATCGACCGCATCGCCTTTGGTGACGGCACCACCACCAACGATACCGAGGTCAAGATCGACTTCATGCCCACGGGCGGCAGCCACTGGCACCTGGTCTACCTCACCAACGAGGACGGCGAGTTCTACACCGTGGAGGTCAACCCCTTCACCGGCGCGGCCGAGGTCTACCCCGGCGAGCTGGAGGTCGAACCCCCGGAGAGGCTGAAATGACCCAGTCTCGCCACAACCGTACCGGCTTCGCGCTGATCGAAGTTCTGGTGGCCGTGCTGTTCATGGGCGTGTTCATGCTGGCGCTGCTGCAGGTGCGCAACCAGACGTTGCACCAGTTCCTGCGCAGCGACGACCAGCACACCGGCGCCTGGCTGGCCGAAATGAAGATGGCCGAGCTGGTGAGCCAGAACCTTCCCGACCCCGAGGACGAAGAGTCCTGGGTGCTGTACGAGAACGGCGACTTCGCGGAGTTCGACGACCGGCTGAACCGCGTCAACGAGCGCATCAACGAAAACTGGACCGAGCGCACAAACTTTTCAAAGTTCGAGTGGGAGTGCACCAAGGAACTGATTTTCATCGGCCCGGATTTCATCGGCACCCAGGAAGACCTGGACGCCTGGGAGCAGCCGCTGGACGAAAGCGGCGAACCGACGGATGAAGCAGACCCGCGCGAAAAGGCGGCCGCGCGCGTGGTGCGCGTGACGCTGACCGTGTTCCTGCCCGAGCCGCGCCCCTCCGGGATCGCGGACGAAGAAGCGCCGCAGGGGCGCCCCACCATCAAGCTGGTCACCTACGTGGACCCGGCCATCCTGTTCGAGGCCGAGCCGGCCGAGGAAGAAGCGCCGGCGGAAGGGGCGGGCAACTGATGCGCCAGCGCACCCTCAGCCAGGCACGGGCGGGCTTCACGATGATCGAGATCGTGATCGCCATCCTGATTTCCGCGCTGATCGTCACCAGCCTGGGCATGATTTTGACAGCCACCGTGGATGCCAAGATCTCGGTCGAGGCCGAGTCGTGCGCACGCCGGCTGGGCCCGAACATCATCGCCGCCATCGCCCGCGACCTGCGCAACGCGTGGGCCACCGGCCCCGACGAAAACGTGGAGATCGACGGCTCATGGTTTGTCGGCGACCACAACGGCGGCGACGACGACGCCAGCGACGAGATCTGGTTCGTGACCTCCGTGGACAGCTACATGCGCTATGAGGGCATCTCCAGCGACCTCACGGAGGTCGGCTACTACGTGAAGCCCAACGACGCCCCAGACGGCAGCCCGCTCGAGGGCCTGTATTCACTGTACCGGCGCGAGGACTTCTCCGTGGACAAGCGCCCGGACGAAGGCGGCCTGGGCATCAAGATGCACGACCGTGTGGTAAGCTTCCGCGTCTGGTACTACGACCTGCCCCGCGACGCCGTAATGGAAGACGGCAGCCTGGACCCCACGGCCCTGGAAGAAGTCGTCGCCCGCGGCTCAAGCACCGAGCTCGACAGCTGGGATGCCGACGAAGAAGGCCGACTGCCCTACGCCGTGCGTGTGGAGCTGATTCTCGATGCCACGCCGATCGATGCCTACAACCGCAAGCTGAAGAAACGCTACGCGGTCTACGAGACACTGGTTCGCCTGCCCGATTTCCCGGCCCTGGATGACAAGTTCAAGCTGTTCAGCGCCCAGGCTCCCGCGGCGCCCGCCCCGGCCCAACCGGGCAACGGCGGCACGGGCGGCACCGGGGGAACTGGTGGAACGGGCGGCACCGGGGGAACTGGTGGAACCGGCGGCACCGGCGGCTAGCTGGAGCGCCGTTGAGTTACCCATAGCTGCCAATCCAAAATCCAGAATCTAAAATCCAAAATCACACTGACCGGGCGTCCACAATCTTCCCACGCCGCTCCTGTGTCGCGTGCACGGCTACACTGTCGCCATGACCGATTTCGTCCACCTTCACGTTCACTCCGACTACAGCTTCCTGGACGGCGGCGCCACCGTCGCCGGCCTGGCCAAGCGCGCCGCAAGCCTCGGCATGGGCGCGCTGGCATTGACTGACCACGGCAACATGTGCGGCATCATCGACCTGGTCAACGAGTGCGGCAAACAGGGCATCAAGCCCATCGTGGGCTGTGAAATCTACGTCGTGCCTTACGACATGCACGAAAAGCGGAACCCGGAGCTCGACGGCGCCCCGGGCGGCGACAGCGGCGTGAAAGAAAACGCCCACCTGGTGCTGCTGGCGGAAAACGAAACCGGCTACCACAACCTCTGCAAGGTGGTCAGCAAGGGCTTCACCGAAGGCTTCTACCGCAAGCCGCGCGTCGATTACGCGACTCTCAGCGCCCACCGCGAAGGCCTGATCGCGCTCACCGCCTGCCTGGGCGGCGAGGTTCCCCAGGCCATCATGCGCAGCAAGGACCCCCAGCAGGCCCTGTGCAAGATCGACGACTACCTAAACATCTTCGGGCGCGAGAACCTGTTCCTCGAAATCCAGGCCCACCGCGACTCCCGCACCGGCGAGCTGGAAGACCTGGTCAGCGCACGCATGTTCGAGCTGGCCGAAAAGTCCGGCGTGCGCGTGGCGCTCACCAATGACTCGCACTACCTGGCCCCCACCGATTACGAGGCCCACAACGCCCTGCTGTGCATCAACACCGGCCGCAAACTCAGCGACACCAACCGCCTCGATTACGGCCCCGACTTCTACCTGAAGTCACCGGACGAAATGGCGGCGCTGTTCCCGCGCAACCCGGAAGTGCTGCGCCACACGGTCGAAATCGCGCAGCGCTGCAACGTCAGCCTCAAGAACGAGGGCTACCACCTGCCCGAGTTCAAGTGCCCCGACGGCCTGAGCGATGCCCAGTACCTGCGCAAGCTGTGTGAACAGGGCATCCGCGAGCGTTACGGCGAAGGGGCACTGGCATCCGGCACGCCCGTGCGCGAGCGCCTGGAGTTCGAGCTCGATACCATCCAGCGCATGGGCTTCAACAGCTACTTCCTGGTGGTCTGGGACTTCATCAAGTGGGCCAAGGACCGCGGCATCCCCGTCGGCCCGGGGCGCGGCTCCGCGGCCGGCGCCATCGTGGCGTATTCGCTCGGCATCACCAACCTGGACCCGCTGCGCTACAACCTGCTGTTCGAGCGCTTCCTGAACCCGGACCGCATCAGCATGCCGGATATCGACATCGACTTCTGCGTCGAACGCCGCGGCGAAGTCATTGAGTATGTGCGCAAGAAGTACGGCGAAGAATGCGTCTGCCAGATCGGGACCTTCGGCAAGCTGCTCGCCCGCGCGGCCATCAAGGACACCGGCCGCGTGCTGGACGTGTCGCTCAAGAAGGTCAACGAGCTGACCAAGCTGGTGCCCGTCATGCAGGGCAAGGTCAAGCCGCTGGCCAAGTGCCTGGAAGAAGAGCCCGACTTCAAAGCGGCCTACGACAACGACACCGAGATCAAGAACCTGGTCGACAAGGCCATGAAGCTCGAAGGCTTGAACCGCGGCAGTGGCGTGCACGCGGCCGGCGTGGTGATCGCGGACAAGGACGTCACCAATTACCTGCCCCTGATGCGCCAGGAAGGCAACGAGAAAGATGAGCAGGGCAACAAGACCTACGTGATCGCCACGCAGTACAGCATGAACGAGGTCGAGAACCAGGGCCTGCTGAAGATGGACTTCCTGGGTTTGCGCAACTTGACCATTATGCAGAAGGCGGTCGAGCTGATCGCGAAGAACGGCGGCCCGAGCATCGAGCTCGATGCCGTGAAAGCACCCGCCGACGCGCCCTACAGATCCCTGCACACGCTGGATGACCCGGACACCTATAAGACCCTCGCCGCCGGTGACGGCTTCGGCGTGTTCCAGGTCGAATCCGAGGGCATGTGCCGCCTGCTGCAGTCCATCAAGCCCAGCACCTTCGAAGACATCTCGGCCGTGCTGGCGATCTACCGACCCGGCCCTCTCAGCGCAGGGGTGGACAAAGACTTCGCCGCCCGCAAACACGGGCGCGTCAAGGTGGCCATGCCCGGCGAGAACGAGGGCATCGCCAACCCGGCGGCCGTCGAGCAGTTGAAGAAGATGCTGTCCGACACCTACGGCACGCTGATCTACCAGGAACAGGCCATGCTCATGAGCCGCTTCCTGGCGGGTTTCACGCCCGGCGAAGCCGACAAACTGCGAAAGGCCATCGGCAAGAAGAAGCAGGACGAGATGGACAAGCTGCGCCCCAAGTTCATTGAGGGCGTGGACAAGCAGGGCTACGGCAAAGAGCTCGGCGCGCTGCTGTGGTCGCAGATCGAGGGCTTCGGCGCCTACGGCTTCAACAAGGCCCACACCGTCGCCTACGGGCTGATCACCTACCAGACCGCCTGGCTGAAAACCCACTACCCGCACGAGTACTACGCCGCCTTGCTGACGAGCATGATCGGCAACAACGACAAGATCGTTGAGTACATGCGCAACATCCGCGCCGCGGGCGTCAAGGTTACCCCGCCCGACATCAACCTCTCAGACGCGGAGTTCACGGCCGTGGACGGCCAGGTGGTTTTCGGGCTCAGCGGCATGAAAGGTGTAGGCACCAAAGCCGTCGAGAAGATCATCGAGGCGCGCAACAGAGTCGGCAGGTTCAAGGGCTTCATGCATTTCCTTGACAACATCGACCTGACGGCCGTCAACAAAGCGACGCTGGAGTCGCTGATCAAGGGTGGCACCTTCGACAGCCTGAAACTCAACCGCAACTCCCTGCTCAGCGGCCTGGAAGCCGCCTTGCGCCTCGCCGCCGAGGGCGCCGCCGATCGCGCCCGCGGACAGAAGGGTCTGTTTGGAGCACCCGCTAAAGCCGCCGAAGTCGATGAACACCAGCGCGACCTGGAAACCCTGCCCGACAAGCCGCCATTCACCGAGGCCGAGCGCCAGCGCGCCGAGAAAGAAACCTTCGGGCTGTACATCACCAGCTCGCCGCTGGACACCCACCGCGAGATCTTCGAGCGCTACGCCAAAAACCGCGCCAGCACCCTGCAGCAGGGCGACGCCGGCGGGGCGGTGATCCTGGGCGGGCTGATCAGCGGCCTGCAGGTCAGCACCGTGCGCAACGAGAACAGCCGCAACTTCGGACGCAAGATGGCGCGCTTCGACCTGGTGGACGAAACCGGCTTCACCAAGGTGACGGTGTTCCCCGACGTCTACGACCAGCTGCAACAGGTGATCCAGGAGGACGCGCCCGTGTTCGTGCGCGGCATGCTGGAGTGGCAGGGCGAGGACGAAAACGCAACCATCCTGGTCAGCAAGATCATCCACGTGCAGGACGCCGAGCAGGAATTCGCCCAGGACGACAGCCTGCGCTTCGACCACGAGTTCAAGCTGTTCACCAGCACCACCCCCGACGAGCTGCCCCTGCTGGATGAAGGCGCCACTGTGCGCGTGGGCGGCGCCGTCGCCGGCCTGCGCAAGGGCAAATCCAAGCGCGGCAACGACTACGCCACCTTCAACCTGACGGGCCCCAAGGGCTCGTTCCGCGTGCTGCTGTTCGGCGAGCTCGCCGAGCAGTGGGTGCCGCGCCTGAAAGAGGGTCTCGCTTTGTTCGCCATCGGACAAGCCGAGGCTGACCGCGACGGGCGCTACGCCATCAAGGCCGACGAGCTGCTGCCCGCCGCCTCGGCCCGCGCGCGCTTCACGGCCGGCGTGTGCCTGACCCTGACAGCCGGCGAGATCAACACCGAGCTGCTGGGCACGCTCAGCGAACTGGCCTTGAACAACCAGGGCAGCACGCCGCTCTACTTCAAGGTGCTGGGCGAAGACGGACGGCCGCTGGAGTTGATCGAGGCCGGGCCCACCTTCCGCATTACGCCCAACAAGGAATTCGAAGAGAAGATCACCGGGCTGCTGGCGCCGGACCGCATCCAGTACGCGTCGTAACTCATGCCCAGGCTGTTCGTTGCGATCGACTTTCCCGACGAGGTCAACCGGCAGTTGATCGGCCTGTGCAAGGGCATCAACAAGGCCAAGTGGATCAAGCCCGGACAGATTCACCTGACCCTGCGGTTCATCGGCGAAGTCACGGACGAACAGGCCGAGCTGCTGAAGTACGCCCTGCGCGAAGTGCGCGCCAAGGCCTTCGACCTGCAGCTCAAGGGCACCGGCACCTTCCCGCAGGGGGGTCGCCGGCCGCGCATCCTTTGGGTGGATGTGAAGGCCGGGCCTGAGCTGGCCGAGCTGGCCGAGGAGGTGGACCAAGCCGCCAAGGCCGCCGGGCTGGAGTTAAAAGAGGAAGACTTCACAGCCCACGTGACACTGGCCCGCTTCCGCTACCCGCCCGGGCCTGAGCTGGGGGCCTGGCAGATGAAGCAAGCCGGCTTCGAAAGCCCCGTGTTGCCCATCCGCGAGTTCCACCTGGTGGAAAGCGAACTGACACCTGACGGCGCCATCCACACGGTGGCGGAGTCCTTCCGGTTGGCATAGGACGGCCCGGGGGATAGCGCGCTTCTGTGCAGGCGAGAATCGGACTCCGTTGTCTTGATGTCGCCGGTGATTTCCGAATTTGCACGATCTTAGCGCATTTTCCAGTTGCCCCGAACGCACTGCGTTTCTACCGTTCGTGCCTCAAGTTTTTGCTGTGATTTCAATCCAAGGAGCTGGTTCCGCTGCGGCCTGTGAAAAGCCGCTTCTGATCCCAGTTCACGTGACACGAGCCCAAGTTCTCTCCGAGCCAACCATGCGTAAAATCACTTTACTGGCCATCCTGACCCTGTTCGCCACCACAGCCGCCGCCCAGTTCGGCCCACTGGGTTCAGAGTTCACGGTCAACAACACGACCACCAGCACCCAGCGCACGGATATCTCACGTCGCTCAGTGGCCAGCGACGCCAGCGGCAACTTCGTCGTGGTGTGGCGCAGCAACCAGACCGGTGACAACGACATCTACGCGCGTCTCTTCGACAGCACCGGCACCGCCTTGGCGCCGGAATTCGTGGTCAACACGACAACAACCGGCAGCCAGCAACTTGCAACGGTCGCAATGAACGCGAGCGGTGATTTCGTGGTGGTGTGGGAGAGCAGCCATACAGGAACGCTGGACGTTTACGCGCGCCTTTACACTAGCGCAGGGACACCGGTCACCGGTGAGTTAACGGTGAATTCAACCGTGGCGGCCGGTCAGCAAAACGCCGCAGTGGCGATGGACGACAGCGGCAACTTCGTCGTCGTGTGGCAAAGCGACCTGCAGGATGGCGACAGTTTCGGCATTTATGCGCAGCGGTACGACAACACTGGTACCACAGTCGGCTCAGAGTTCATCGTCAATTCAACCACCGCAGGCGCACAGGCTACACCTTCGGTTGCGATGGACAGCAGCGGCGACTTCGTTGTGGTCTGGACCTCGCCCGATACCGGCGCTGAGGGCATCTGGATGCAACGCTTTAACAGTTCCGCAGTGCCCCAGGGCAGCGAAACGCTCGTGAACTCAACCCAAGCCGACATCCAGAACAACCCGTCTGTCGACATGGACCTGAACGGCAACTACGTGGTCGCGTGGCAAAGCGCGAACCAGGACGGCAGCCTCGACGGCATCTACGCCCAGCGCTTCAACAGCGCTGGCACGCCCCAAGGCAGTGAATTCCTGGTCAACGCCACCACTGCCTCCGCTCAACAGCTCCCCTGCGTATCGCTGGATAACGACGGCGATTTCGTAATCGTCTGGCAGAGTTTCGACCAGGACGTTGTCGGCACTTTCGGTATCTATGGCAAGCGGTACACCAGCGCAGGCGCGACAATCGGCACTGAATTCATCATCAACACCACGATCGCAGGTAATCAGGACAACGTTTCAGTAGCAATGGAGGCGGCGAATAGCTTCGTCGCCGTCTGGACGAACAACGGAGCCACTGCGGATGTTTACGCCCAGCGCTTTGGCGGCCCCCCTCCGGTCGTCACACTTGTCGCCTCCAGCGCCAGTTTCACGGAAGGCAGCCCGGTTGTGCTGCTTGACACGGCCGCCACTCTCACGGCCGCGCCGGCCAACCTGAATAACGGGTACATCCGTGTTGACTACACTACTGCGCCGCTCGCGGAGGACGTGTTGTCGGTGGCCAATACCACCTTCGCGCGTCGAGCCGGCAACAACGTCGAGTTTGACGCAGATGGATTCGGCTCAGGCGTTCCGGAGATTGTCGTGGGAACGATTCCAGGTGCTGGCGCGGGATCCGGCCTAGGAGGTCAGTATCTTCAGATCACCTTTAACGCAAGTTGCACGCCGGCCATCGCACAGGCCGTGCTCCGCTCAATCAGCTACTTCAACGGCGCGCAGAATCCATCCGGGGCGACGCGCACGGTGCAGTTCACTGTTGACGACGGCGCTGGCGGTACGAGCAACCAGCCCACACTCGACATCAATGTAACCCCCGTCAACGACGCGCCGACGCTGACCTCGGTCAGCACCTTCGGGCCTGTCAACGAAGACAACCAGATCGTCATCAATTACGCCCAGCTGGCCGCAGCGGCCGACGAGGCGGACGTTGACTCCGCGACCATCAACTTCCGCGTGGAGGCCTTGAGCTCCGGCACGCTGACCTTCAACGGCGGCGCGGTCACCTACGGCACCACGGTCGTCACCTCAATCGACCAGCTGGAATGGACCCCTGACCCCAACGACAACGGCGCGACAGTCAACGCCTTCACCATCGTGGCCTACGACGGCGCGCTGCCCTCTTCAACGCCGGTGCAGGTCAACGTTGAGGTCACGGCCGTCAACGACGCGCCCAGCGTGACCGGCGGCATCGACCCGACCGTTGACGAGGACGCCGGTCCCCAGACCATCCTCAACTTCGTGGGCATCAACCCGGGCCCGGCCAACGAGTCTGGCCAGTCTGCCCTGGCCTACACCGTCCAGAACCTGACCCTGCTGGGCGGCCTGACCTTCACCACCGCCCCGGCCATCAGCGCGGCCGGCACACTGACCTTTGAGGCCGCGGCGGACAGCAACGGCTCGGCCACCTTCCAGGTGCAGGTGCAGGACAACGGCGGCGGTGTCGCCCCCAATGTCGATACCTCCGGACTTTCGGGGACGTTCACTATCACCGTCAACGCTGTAAACGATGCGCCCAGCGTGACCGGCGGCAGCAACCAGAGCGTGAACGAAGACGCCGGTCCCCAGAGCATTGCCGGTTTTGTCGGCATCAATCCGGGACCGGCCAACGAGTCCGGCCAGGCTGCCGCGGCTTACACCGTCGAGAACCTGACCCTGCTTGGCGGCCTGACCTTCACTACCGCCCCGGCCATCAGCTTGGCGGGTACCCTGACCTTTGAAGCCGCCGCGAACAGCAACGGCTCAGCCACCTTCCAGGTGCGGGTGCAGGACAACGGTGGCGGTGTCGCCCCCAATGTCGATACCTCCGGCCTTTCGGCGACGATCACTATCACGGTAAACGCCCAGAACGACCCCCCGGTGGTTGCAGGTGTACCGGCGAATCTGTTCTACACCGAAAATGACCCGGCGACCCTGGTGGCGCCGGCGGCCACAGTGACGGACATTGACAGCGCCGACTTCGACACCGGGACCTTCATTGCCAGCTTCATTTCGGGCGGCACGACCGACGACCAGTTGACGATCCGCAACTCGGGATCAATCACGACGGCCCCGGGCGCGCCCGGCTTCATTGACGTGCTTGATGGCGCGACGGTGTTCGGCTTCTTTGCCGATGCCGGCGCCGGAAGCGGCATCAACGGCCAGTCCCTGCAGGTCATCCTGAATGCAAACGCCACCCCGGCGCGGGTGCAGGCGCTGCTGAATCGCATTGAATACGAAAACATCTCGGAGAACCCGACGGCGACCCACAACATTCAGTTCACGGTAGCCGACGGCGACGGCGGAGTTGACTTCGCTTCGATCTGCTCGGTGCAGGTTACGGCCGTCAATGACGCGCCGACCCTTTCGGCCGGCACACTGGCGACCGCAACGGACGAAGACACGGCCATCGATATCGACTTCTCGGACCTGGTCACCACGACCAGCGCTTCGGACCTGGACGGAAACGTGGTCGGCTTCCGTGTCACGGCCGTCAGCAGCGGCACGCTGCTGATTGACATCGACACGCTTGGCAGTTTTGTCGCGGTTAGCCTGCCGCAGACAGTAGACAGCAACGACACCCTGCGCTGGACCCCGGCGTCCAACGCCAACGGCAGCGCGCTTGCAGCCTTCAGCGTCGAGTGCTTTGACAACGGCACCCCGGCCCCCAGCCAGACTTCGGCGAGCCCCGTGCTGGTAAGCGTTGACGTGAACGCCGTCAACGACGCGCCGGTGTTCGCAGCCGGCCCTTACACGCTGAATAACATTGATGAAGACGACGTCACCAACACCGGCGACGCGGTGGACGCTTCCGGCGACATCACGGACCCGGACGGTCCTGACACCGGCATCGCGGTCGTGGGCGCCGACAACACAAATGGCGACTGGCAGTACTCGATCGACAACGGCGCCAACTGGCTGTCGTTCGGCTCGGTAACGCCGACCAGCGCCGTGCTGCTGGCCAGCGACGCGGCCAACACGCGTGTCCGCTTCATCCCGGATGCTGACTGGAACGGCAACGCCTCGTTGCAGGTGCGCGGCTGGGACCAGTTCTCGGGCTTCAACGGCGACACCGGCGTGGACACCACCACGGGCACAGCCTTCAGCACCAACACCGAGAACATCGACATCACAGTTGACCCGGTGAACGACGCGCCCAGCGTAACCGGCAGCACCGACCCGAACGTGAACGAAGACGCCGGACCGCAGAGCATCAGCAACTTCGTGGGCATCAACCCGGGCCCGGCCAACGAATCCAGCCAAATCGCCTTGGCCTACACGGTCCAGAACCTGACCCTGCCGGGCGGCCTGACATTCACCAGCGCCCCGGCCATCGACTCCAGCGGCCAACTGACCTTTGAGACCGCGGCCGACAGCAACGGCTCGGCCACCTTCCAGGTCACGGTGCAGGACAACGGCGGCACGGCCAATGGCGGCGTGGATACCTCGGGTCTCTCCGGTGTGTTCACCATTACGGTCACGGCCGTCAACGACGCTCCCGGCGTGACCGGCGGCGGCAACCCGATTGTCAACGAAGACGCCGGGCCCCAGAGCATTGCCGGTTTTGTCGGCATCAACCCGGGCCCCGCGGACGAATCCGGCCAGGTCGCGCTGGCTTACACCGTCCAGAATCTGACCCAGCTGGGCGGCCTGACCTTCGCCAGCGCCCCGGCCATCGACTCCAGCGGCCAACTGACCTTTGAGACCTCGGCCGACAGCAACGGCTCGGCCACGTTCCAGGTCACGGTACAGGACGACGGCGGCACCAGCCCGGGTGTGGACACCTCGGCCCTTTCGGCCGTGTTCACCATCACCGTAAACGCGGTAAACGACGCGCCAAGCTTTACACCGGGTGCAAACCTGGACCCGCTGCCGCCGACGGCGGGACTGCAGACCCACACCAACTGGGCGACAGCCATCAGCAAAGGCCCGACGAACGAAAACTCGCAGACCCTCACCTTCAACCTGACCCAGTTGCCCGCGCAGTCGGTGGGAACGGTCAACTTCACGGCCGCGCCGGACATTAACGAAGGCACCGGCACCCTCACCTTCACCATCGACCCGGTCGGTTCTGACGGCATCTACGTCTATGACGTCACCCTGTCGGACGACGGCGGCACGGCCAACGGCGGCGTGGACACTTCGTCGCCGCCGGCGCTGCTGATCATCGCGGTCAGGCAGCAGACGGTTTACGTTGACCTGACGTTCTCGGCGCTGAACTACGGCGACGACCCGAACTTCCCGTCGCCCCTGGCGCCGCATCGCGCCGGTATCGACGCTTTCGACACCGTGCAGGACGGGTTGGACCACGTGGCCGACGGCGGCACGGTGATCGTAGCGGCCGGCACCTACGGCAGCGCGATCGTTACCCGCGACGTCACCCTTGACCTGACATCCGGCGCCACGCTGACCGGCAACGGCGCTTCGGCGCTTCAGATCAACAGCGGCACGGTTATCGTGCAGGGCGGCACACTGGACCAGCAGACGCCGCAAACAGCGCTGTACATGGACACGGACGTCAGCATTGACGGCCTGACTGTCACGCAGAATGCCGATGCGCGCGCGGTGGCCATCGACAGCGGCACCGTCGTCATCGACAACAGTGTGATCGACCAGGGCGGCAACGCGGTCACGGTTGACATTCTCGGCGGCACGGTCTCGCTGTCCGGCACCGAGGTCCGCGAAAGCAGCGCGGGCAACTTCGAGTGCTTCGTGTTCCAGGCGGGCAGCCTGGACCTAAGCGGGACCGCGGCTAACACCTTCATCATTCGCACTACCGGCGGCGGCTATTTCACCGCGTTCCCGGGCACGGCCAATGTCGATGCAACCGGTAACGATTGGTACGAAAACGCGTTCCAGTTCGACTTGACCCTACCGCGCGTCAGCGGCAGCCCCCTCGCGGGTTTCGAGGTCGAGAACCGCATGACCCACGCGATTGACGACGCCACGCGCGGTTTCGTACGCATTGAGGCGACCCGCGTGTTCGTGACCCAGGGCAGCGGCAGCATCCAGCGTGGTGTGGATGCGGCCAACGACAACGACACGCTTGAAGTTGATGTCGGCACGTTCATCGAGCTGGTTGACGTGTACCGCCCCCTGACCATGCGCGGCGCGCAGTTCGGCAACGTGGGTGCGGGCCGCCTGCCGCTGGTTCCCGCCAACGAGACGATCGTGGTCGCCACCGGGGCCGCCCCGGCGACGGATGACCTGTTCCTGATTTCCAGCGACGACGTCACCGTTGACGGCTTCGCCTTCGAAGGTGACAGGCCGTTGTTTGGTACCGGGCGCGACGCGTGCAGCGGCGTGAACAACGATTTCAACGACGTCGCCAATCTGCTGGTCACGAACTGCGTGTTCGAGAACTTCGCCGAATGTGGCGTAGCCGTAGCCAACAGTTTCGGTGCCACAACAGGCACCTTGAGCAACAGCCTGTTCGCCAACTGCGACCTGAGCGCGGTGCGCTGCGAGGATGACGCCTTCCTGGACATCACCGGTAACCGCATCCTCACGTTCCCCGGCGGCATCGGCATCCAGGTCGTGAACTTCAGTGATGACCGTGGAGCTCCCACCAACATCTCGAACAACAGCATCGACGTGGACGCCAACTCCGTGGCGATCGAGATCGTGGCGCTCAGCCTGACCAGTGTTTCGCCGATCGTGGTCAGCAACAACACCATAGATGCGACCGGCAGCGGTGGCGTTGGCATCACCCTGCAGGACATCGACACCAGCATGGACGTCCAGCTGAACGGCAACGCCCTGACTGGCAGCGGCGGCACCTTCGACCGCGGCATGTACTTCTGGGACATCGCCACCTCGAACCTGAATGTGTCAGGCGGCAGCATCAACGGCGCGAACGTCGGTATCCTGCTGGAGAGCTCGGACTTGCTTCAGGGTCCTGCCTCCAATGACTCCATCATCGACCTGAGCAACGTCGCCATAGGCGCCGCAGGCCCGACCAGTTGCAACACGGCCCTGCTGGTGCGCTGCGCCGATATCGGTGGCGGTACCCCGACGAACCTTGTTCACGTAAACGTCAGCAACGGCAGCTACGCCGGCGCGTCTCGAGCCCTGCGCGCCGAGACCGACGGATCAGGACCGGCCGCACTGCTTCACGTGAGCGGCGGCACGACCATCAACTCAAGCGCCGGCGACGGCGCCGAGTCTATCGGCCCGACCTCAACCCTGACGCTTACGGCCTGCACACTCAACGTGGCCGGCAACGGCCTGCGCATCAATGACGGCATCGGCTCGATTCAGACCAGCGACGTCACCGCCGGCTCTGACTGCGTGCGCCTGGAGTTGGGAGGCGACCTCACACTCTGCCGCAACAACAACTTTGACGCGGGCTCCGCCTGTGTGCGGATCCTGGCAGGTGCAGTCTCGACCAGCGCCGTTTTCGACAACTCCTTCACCTCGACGGGCAACGGCATTGTGAACCAGTCTGCTTTGGCCGTGAACGCCGAGAGCAACTGGTGGGGAAGCACCACCGGCCCGTCACACTCTTCAAACCCCGGCGGTGTGGGCGAAACCGTGGTGGACGCGGGCTTCGGCGCCGTGGACTTCAGCCCCTGGTGGGCCAGCGGCGTGAACACGCTCGGCAGCGCGCCCCCGGGATTTGCCGGCGGCGACACCGGCGCCAGCCCCTCAGGCCAGGCCCGTCACGCCATCCCCACCGAACTGCGTTGGGTGCAGCAGCCGGGCAACGGCACGGCCGGCATCGCGCTGGTCCAGGAACCCATTGTGCGCGCCACGGACG
Source organism: Planctomycetota bacterium (assembly GCA_022071975.1). Lineage (GTDB taxonomy): Bacteria > Planctomycetota > UBA8742 > UBA2392 > UBA2392 > JACKID01. The sequence continues at coordinate 74,257 of JAJVIO010000058.1, read as the reverse complement.
TAAACGGCATCCTGGGCTACAACTGGGACGGCGCCAACGGCGACGCGTTCCTGGTGTTCAGCAACAACCCGACCGGCGCCAGCCTGCAGGGCAACCCGGTGATCCAGGCCGTGGACGGCTTCGCTGACTTCACCAACGTGGCGGTCAGCACCGGCGGCGTGGGCTTCACGGTGTTCGTGATCGGCAACCATGGCCCGTTCTCACTGGCCAACTCGCCGATCAGCCTGCCCTTCAACATCGACAACCTGCTGCCGATCCTCAGCACCATCAGCCCCGACTTCGTGCACGAAGGCGCGGGCAGCACGATGCTCCAGGTGGACGGCGCGAACTTCAACAGCACCACTGTGGTGCGTGTAAACGGCAGCGATCGCCCCACCTTCTTCGTCAACCCCAACCGCGTGCTGGCGGCCCTCACGCCGACCGACACCGGCACACCCACCATCCACACCATCAGCGTGTTCAACCCCAGCCCGGGCGGCGGCACGGCCGTGGTCACCCTGCCGTTTACGGTCAACGACATCCCGTCCGACATCAGCCTTGCGCCCGCGTCGGTGCTCGAGAACCAGCCGGCCGGCACTTTCGTCGGCAACCTGGGCACCACGGACAGCGGCCCGGCTCCGGACAGCCATGTGTACACGTTGGTGTTCGGCCTGGGTTCGACCGACAACTCCAGCTTCCAGGTCAGCGGCGCGACGATCGAGACCGCCGCAACCTTCGATCGCGAAGTGAAGTCCAGCTACAGCATCCGCGTGCGCAGCACGGACAGCCGCGGCGCCTGGGTTGAGAAGTCGTTTACCATCAACATCCTCGACGTGAACGAAGCCCCGACCGCCGTGGCCGACAGCTACAACGTCAACGAAGACGATACGCTGAACGTGAACGCCGCGGCCGGCGTGCTCGCCAACGACAGCGACCCGGAGAGCAATCCGCTCACGGCCACGCTGATTGGCGGCGCACCAGCGAACACCAGCAGCTTCACGCTGAACCCGGACGGCAGCTTCAGCCTGACGCCCAGCGCCGATTACTTCGGCCCCATCAGCTTCCAGTACCAGGTGGCCGACAACGCGCCCCTGGCCGGCAACACCGTCACGGTCACGATCACCGTGAACCCGGTCAACGACGCGCCCAGCGTGACGGGCAGCAGCAACCCCACCATCAACGAAGACGCCGGCCCGCAGAGCGTGCCCGCCTTCGTGGGCATGAACCCGGGCCCGGCCAACGAAGCCGGCCAGTCCGCGCTGGCCTTCAGCGTGCAGAACCTGACGCCCGCGGGCGGCCTGACTTTCACCACCGCCCCGGCCATCAGCGCGGCCGGCACCCTGACTTTCGAAGCCGCGCCGAACAGCAACGGCACGGCCACATTCCAGGTGACCGTGCAGGACAACGGCGGCACGGCCAACGGCGGCGCCGACACCTCGGGCCTGTCAGGCGTGTTCACCATTACTGTCACGGCCGTCAACGACGTGCCCAGCTTCACGGTCAGCGCCTCCAACAGCATCATCTCCGTGGGCGAAGACAGCGGCCCGCACAGCTTCGCGGCCTGGGCGGCCTTCAACCCGGGTCCGGCCAATGAGTCCGGCCAGACGGTCTCTGCCTACAACATCAGCAGCATCAGCAACGCTGCGCTGTTCGCGTCGGGCCCGGCCGTGAGCAACACCGGCACCCTGAGCTTCACACTGAACGCGAATGCCAACGGCAGCAGCACCTTCGATGTCAGTGTGACCGACAACGGCGGTGGAACTGACACTTCGCCGAACCAGACCTTCACCATCATCGTCACCCCGGCGAACGACGCGCCGATCCTCACCACTGTCAGCACGCTGCCCGGCGCCAGTGAGGACACGCCGTTCAGCATTCCGTTCGCCACGCTTGCCGGCGCGGCTGACGAGGCCGACGTGGACGGCGACCCGGTGCACTTCCGCATTGATTCGCTGATTTCCGGCACGCTCACCATGAACGGCAACCCGGTAGTCCCGGGCACCACCATGTTCAGCACCGGCAGCCTGCTGTGGACTCCGCCCGCCAACCAGAACGGCACGCTGAGCGCGTTCACCGTGCTGGCCTGGGACGGGCTGCTGAGCTCAAGCTCGCCGGTCACCGTACAGGTGTCCGTCGCCCCGACTAACGACGCCCCGGTGGTGGTGACCAACAACGGCGCCACCCTGGCGGAGGGCGGCTCGACCGTGCTGGGCGCCGCGCAACTTGAGGTCAGCGACATCGAGGACGGCGCCGCCGCCCTGGTGTATGAGCTGACCGCGGTTTCCACCAACATCACCGTGCTCAACGGCGTCACACCACTGACCGTGGGCGGCACCTTCACCCAGGCAGACGTGAACGGCGGCGCCATCAGCATCAGCCACAACGGCGTCAACCCGGCTGCCGAGTCATTCAGCTTCTTCGTGGTGGACAGTGTCGGCGCTCCCACCGGCCGCCTGCCCGCCGCGGGCGACATCGCGTTTGCCGTCACCGTCACGCCGGTGAACGACGCGCCGACACTGTCGGCCGGCCTGCTGGCAACGGCGGCACTGGAAGACACGCCGCTCGACATCGGCTTCAGTGACCTGCAGACTGCCACGGGTGCCACGGACAGCGATGGCAACGTGGTAGGCTTCCGCGTCACCAGCCTGCTTACGGGCACGCTGCTGATCGACCAGACCGGCACCGGCCTGGTGTTCGTCGCCTACACCAACCAGGTGATCGACGGCAGCGACATCCTGCGCTGGCAGGCGCCGCTCAATGCGAACGGCGCCAACCTCGGCGCTTTCAACGTCGAGGCCATCGACAACGGCACCCCCGGCAGCGCAACCTCGGCTACCTCCGAGCTCGTGAGCATCGACGTCACGGCGGTCAACGACCAGCCCACCGCCACCGGCAGCAATGTCGTGGTCGGTGAAGACAGCGGCGCTTACGGCCCTGCTGCCTGGGCAGGCATGCTGCCCGGTGGCGGCGCCGACGAAAGCACCCAGACCGCAGCCAACTACAGCATCGTCAGCGTCAGCAACCCGGGCCTGTTCAGCGCCGGCCCGACACTGAACGCAAGCACCGGCGAGCTCAGCTTCACGCCCGCCGCCAACGCCTTCGGTGTGTGCAGCATCCAGTTCACCGTGCAGGACAGCGGCGGCACCGCCAACGGCGGCGTGAACACGTCTGCGCCTGTCGCGTTCACCGTCACGGTCACCAGTGTCAACGACGCGCCGACCCTGAGCTTCGTCAGCACGCTGTTCGGCGGACCGGAAGACTCGCCGATCAACGTGTCCTTCGGCGTGCTGCAGGCGGCCGCCGACGAGGTGGACATCGACAGCTCACCGGTCAACTTCCGCATCGAGGGCGTGACAGCGGGCAGCACCCTGACGCTCAACGGCTCTCCCGTTGTCCCCGGCACGTCCGTCTTCACGGCTGCAGACATCCTGGTCTGGACGCCGGGCGCAAACCTCTTCGGCACCCTGAATGCCTTCACGGTGACCGCCTGGGACGGCGCGCTCTCCAGCGGCACGCCGGTGCAGGTGAGGCTGTTCATCGAGAACGTGAACGATCAGCCCAGCTTCAGCGCCACCAACCCGGCCGCTTCTCTTGAAGACGCCGGCGCCGTCGCGGTCATCGGCTGGGCCACCTTCAACGCCGGCCCCAACGAACAGACCATCCAGGCCGTACTCAACTACACCGTCAGCGGCGTCAGCACCCAGACCGGCAACCTGGCGTTCCTGTCCGGTCCCACCATCGACAACAACGGCAACCTGCACTACACGGCAGCGCCGAACACCAACGGCACCGCCGTGTTCTCTGCCACCGTCCGCGACACCGGCGGCACCGCCTCGGGCGGCGTCGACACGTCGGTTTCGATCGGCCCGTTCGTCATCACCGTCACGGCCGTAAACGACGCTCCCAACTTCACGACCAGCGGCAACCCGGCCGCTGTGAACGAGGACTCCGGCGCCGCGACCGTCTCCGGCTGGGTGACCAGCGTGGATTACGGCCCGGTCGATGAAGACGCGCCGATCCAGGCTACCAGCAACTACATCGTCAACGTGCTCAGCAACCCCGGCCTGTTCAGCACCCCGCCGGCCGTGAACGTCGCCGGCGACTTGAGCTACACGCCAGCTGCGGATGCCTTCGGCGTCGCCACCATCGAAGTGATGTTGGTGGACAACGGCGGCACCGCGAACGGCGGCGTAAACACCAGCGCCGCGCAGACTTTCACCATCACGGTTAACCCTCTCAACGACGCGCCGAGCGTGACCGGCGGCAGCAACCCGGTCGTGGACGAGGACGACGGCCCCCAGAGCTTCGCCAACTTCGTCGGCATCAACCCGGGCCCGGCCAATGAATCCGGCCAGGTTGCACTTGCCTACACCATCATCAACCTGACCCCCGCGGGTGGTCTGACCTTCGCCACGGCCCCGGCCATCAGCGCGGCCGGCACGCTGACCTTCGAAACCGCGGCCAACAGCAACGGCTCGGCCACGTTCCAGGTGACCGTGCAGGACAACGGCGGCTCAGGCGGCGGCAACGTGGACACCTCGGCACCGTCCGCTGTGTTCACCATCACGGTCAACGCCGTGAATGACGCACCCACCATGACCAGCTTCAGCGTTCTGAACGGCGCGTTTGAAGACACCGCTTACACCATCACTTACGCTGACCTGCAGGGCGCGGGCAACGAGGCGGATATCGACAGCTCGCCTGTCAACTTCCGCGTCGAGAGCGTAATCGCCGGGACGCTCACAAAGGGCGGCTCGCCGGTGGTCCCGGGCACCACGACAGTCGCCTCGGGCGAATCACTGGTCTGGACTCCGCCCGCCGACCTGAACGGCACCTTGAACGCGTTCACGCTGGTGGCCTGGGATGGCGCGCTGGCTTCCAGCCCGGCACTGACGGCGCAGGTGGCCGTCACGGCGATCAACGACGCGCCTTCCTTCACCAAGGGCTCCGACATCACCGTGGCCTGGGACCAGGGCGCGCAGTCCATCCCCGGCTGGGCGACCGGCATCAGCGTCGGCCCTGCCAACGAATCAAGCCAGACCGTCGCCTTCAACATCGTCAGCAACAACAACCCCGGCCTCTTCAGCGTGCAGCCGGCGGTCAGCCCCGCGGGCACCCTCAGCTTCACGCCCGCATTCAACGTGGCTGGCACCGCGGCAATCAGCGTTGAGGTGCAGGACAACGGCGGCGTGCTGAATGGCGGCGTCGATACCAGCGCGCCCCAGAGCTTCAACATCAACATCACCACGGCCGGCGAGATCAACCTGTTCCGTATCGCCGGCACGCCTATCGCAGACGGCAGCTCGGACTCCGTGGGCACTACCCTCGCCGTGCTGACGCCTTACAGCTTCAGCTACACGGTTGAAAACCAGGGCAACGGCGTGCTGTCCCTGAGCGCGACACCGAACCCGGTGCTGGTTGCGGGCACGACCAATTGTGAAGCCTACATCACGCACCAGGCAGCCGGCACGATCGCCGCTTCCAGCAGCACCGGCTTCGTGCTGTGGCTGCGGCCGCTCGCGGCGGGCAACTTCAGCGCGGATCTGAGCATCCCCAACACCGATGCCGACGAGGCCCCGTACGACGTTTCCGTCCAGGGTACGGCAGTCGCGGCCCCGGACCTGCAGGTCAGCCGCAGCTTCGGAGGCGTGATCGAAAACTACGGTACCGACCAGGTCGGGTCCATCCCCGCAGGCGTGATCACCAACGTGACCTACACCCTTGAGAACATCGGCACCGGCGACCTGACCTTCGGCGCGCCCGCCGTCTCCGTGGTAAACGAGACGAACTGCATGGTCGTAGCGACCGCCCCTGCCACCGTGCTGGCAGCCGCCGGCACCGACACCCTGCAGCTCGATGTGCTGCCGACCGTACCGGGCCACTTCTCGTTCGTGATCCAGATCGACAGCGGCGACCCGGATGAAGGCACCTTCGTGCTGCGCGGCGAAGGCACCGCCACTTCCGGCGCCCTGCCCGAGCTTGAACTGTTCGGCCGCCGGGTGCTGTCGCCGTCTGACAGCGAGAACCTGGGGCTGATCCCCAGCGGCAGCAACACCACCTTCGTCTACGAGGTGCGCAACGTGGGTGCGAGTACGCTGAGCGTCACGAACCCGGTTGCCATCAGCAACGTCGTCAACGCGATCGTGCTGGTGACGACCACGCCGGGCGCCAGCGTCAGCCCGGGCCAGATGACGCCCTTCACCATCGACGCGACACCGCTTACGCCGGGCGCCTTCCAGTTCGACTTCGAGCTGGTAACCAACGACTCCGACGAGTCGCCGCTGGTCGTCACCGCCAGCGGCCAGTCCACGGCCGCGCTCGAGCCTGAGATTGATATCAGCCGCAACGGCGCGGGTATCGGCAACGGCGGATCGGATGACCTGGGCGACCTGCCCCTGGGCGTCTACTCGACGTTCAGTTACATCATCCGCAACCAGGGCACCAGCAACCTGAACCTGAGCCTGCCGGCGCGTGTGATCAGCGAGAACAACTGCGAAGTCCGGATCCTGGCCATGCCGGACGCCAGCGTGGCTCCGCAGGATGACACAACCGCGCTGATCGGCGTGCGCCCGCTCAGCAACGCTTCGTTCACGGCCGTGCTGCGCTTCGACAGCAATGATGGCGACGAGGCCCAGTACGTGATCAACCTCGCGGGTACCGGCCCGCAGCCTGACATCCAGGTTGAGTACCCGCTCTACACGCCGCAGGCGCACCAGGGTGTGATCCAGGTGGGCGGCATAGTGACCGGCACGGCCGGTCAGGTCACGCTGCACGTGCGCAACGTGGGCACGGCGGCGCTGAACATCAACAGCGTGACGCCCTCGGGGGCAACGAACTGTACAGGCGCACTGGTTTCGGCCGGCACGTCGCCGGTGGCAGTGTACGGCGAGAGCGACGTGGTGGTCAGCGTGACACCGACTGCCGACGGGGCCTTCAGCGTCACGTTCACCATCGCGACGAACGACCCCGACACGCCGAACTTCGAGATCGTCCTGGAGGGCACAGGTGTGGCCGCCAGCGGCGGTGGCGGAGGCGACGACGACGGCGGCTGCTCGACGGACGGCACGAGCCGGACCAACTGGCTGCTGCTGCTCGGCCTGCTGTCGGCACTGGCAGTGGCGGCAAGAAGCACCCGTCGTCGCAAACAGGCCTAACAAGGAAGGATCAGGGGGCAGCGGCCAAACCGCTGCCCCTTGCGCGTTCCAGCGGCAACCGCACCAGCTCCCCCCGAGGCGGGGGCAAAGATATGGGGAAGTCGAACCCTGAAGTAGCACCCCAACTCATTTGCAGCAAGCTGGAGATGACCAGACCAGCGCGTCAGGTGCTGACCGCGTCTGTACGAAGCCCAAAAACCAGGGGCGGCCATCGACAGCGCTCCAACGACGGGGATCCATGAGCGCCACGGCTTGACGAGCGAGAACCACCCGGCATGATGAAAAGGCAGTACAGAGAAGAAGAAACCAAGCGGGCGTAGCTCAGTGGTAGAGCTCCTGCTTCCCAAGCAGGTGGTCGAGGGTTCGAACCCCTTCGCCCGCTCCATACGCACGCCGCCAGCTGGAGCATTTTGCTGAAGCTGGCGGTTTTCCTTTGGCGCCGGTGGTGTTTCTTTCGCTGCGACGACTACTCCCCTCTCTTGCTTGCGCGCGTACTTTCCTGTCCGTGAGTGGCGCTTCGCCGACTGCATCCAGCGTTTCGTGTCCATCCGGCTGGATGGGGTGCCGGCAGTCTTTCATATTGTCGCGGCCTTCCGCCGCGAAGCCTTTATCGGAGGTCCGTACAGGCTCGTACCTCCCACGATGTTTCGCGGGGCGCTGTCGCAACCATCTGGCTCTTTTATGCGGTGCAAGCCATCCTGGCTGAATGTCGCAACTCCCGGACGGGCTCTACGAACAACTGGTGACGCTCGAGTTGCAAGCCAGGTTGGCGCAGCTTGGTGCTTCGCACCGGCGGCCGCAGCTGCGCAAGCTGGACAGGGCCGACAGCGCCGAAGTGCTCGCGCATCACGTGGCATCCGAAATGCGGCGTTTGCTGCCTCACCTGCATGCCTCCGAAGGCGACCTGGTGGAACAGCAACTGCGGCTGTGCAACCAGATCATTGAACTGCTGCGCACCGCAGCCCGCGGCGGCACTCGAGACGTCGAAATCGTGCCGCCCGCGCAACAGTTGCTGTCTGTTTCCCGAGAGAGCGAGACACCGGCGCGCCCGACCACACCGCTTTCCCAGAGCGAGCTGCTGACCGGCGCGAAAGGCGAACCGCGGCTCGGCGCGGAGCTGTTCGCGGAACTCGCCAGCGCCGACGGCGTGGACATCCTGGTCAGCTTCATCAAGTGGCAGGGCATCCGCCGTTTGCGCGAGGCATTTGAGAATCTGGCGCGCGGCTCCAAACCCTTGCGCGTCCTCACCACCACCTACATGGGCGCGTCGGAGACCATCGCGCTGGACTGGCTGGCGCGGCTGCCCAACACGCAGGTTCGAATTTCCCACGATCACCGGCGCACCCGCCTGCACGCCAAGGCGTGGCTGTTCCGACGCGAGAGCGGGTTCCACACCGCTTACGTCGGCTCGGCCAACGTCTCCGCCAGCGCGCTGGACTCCGGCCTTGAATGGACGCTCAAGGCCTGTCAGGCCGACGCGCCGCACATCATCGAGCGCTTCCGCGGCGCCTTCGAGAGCCTGTGGGAGGACGGCGAATTCGAAGCCTATGATCCGGACAACCACGATTCGCGTGCCCGCGTCGAAAATGCGCTCGCCGAGGCTCGCGGCGCACGGCCGGACACCTCGTCCAGCTTCGCGCTGAAGTTGGAACCCTTTCCCTTCCAGCAGGAGATCCTGGATCAGCTGCAGGCTGAGCGCGAACTGCGCGGCCACACGCACAACCTGGTGGTCTCCGCCACCGGCACCGGCAAGACGCTGGTGGCGGCCTTCGACTACCGCCGCCAGATCGGCGCGGATGGCCTGCGCCCGCGCCTGCTGTTCGTGGCGCACCGCGAAGAACTGCTTGAGCAGGCGCTCAACAGCTTCCGCCATGTGCTGCGCGACGGCAGCTTCGGCGAAATCCTGAAGGGCGGCAGCAGCCCATCCAGCCACGACCACCTGTTCGCGACCATCCAGAGCCTGCAGTCACGCGACCTGCTTGCCGCCTACGGGGCAAGCCACTGGGACCACGTGGTGGTAGACGAGTTCCACCACGCCGCAGCGGCCACTTACCGTCGGCTGCTGGACAACATTCGACCCCGCATCCTGCTCGGCCTCACGGCAACGCCGGAACGCACGGACGGGCTGGACATCCTGCACTGGTTTGATGGTCGCGTGGCGGCCGAGATTCGATTGTGGGACGCGCTGGAACGCCAGCTGCTCACGCCCTTCGAGTACTACGGTATCCACGACAACACCGACCTGCGCGGCCTGCGCTGGAGCCGCGGCGGCTACGACACCACTGAGCTTGAAAACTTCTACACCGGCAATGATATGCGCGCCGCCCTGGTGCTTGAGCAGTTCACGCGCTTCCATGGTCGGCCGCGCGACTCCCGCGTGCTGGGCTTCTGCGTCGGCGTTGAACACGCGAAATTCATGGCCGAGAAGTTCACCCAGGCGGGCATCCCCTCCATCGCCGTGCATGGCGGCTCGGACACCGAAGAGCGCGCGGGCGCGATCCGTCGACTGCGCGAGCGCGATATCAACGTGATCTTCACCTGTGACCTCTACAACGAAGGCGTGGACATCCCCGAGGCCGACTGCCTGCTGCTGCTGCGTCCGACCGAGAGCCCAACCGTGTTCCTGCAGCAGCTGGGGCGCGGCCTGCGTCTGAGCGCCGGCAAGTCCAGCACGCTGGTGCTGGATTTCATCGGCCAGATGCACCAGAGGTACCGCGTTGACCTGAAACTGCGCGCGCTGACCGGTATCCCGCGCGGCAAGCTGGCCGAGGCCGTTGAGCACGGTTTCCCCAGCCTGCCCAGCGGCTGCCACATGCAGCTGGATCGGGAGTCCTGCAAGGCGATCCTGGAAAACCTGAAACAGGCCGTGAAGCCTCGCCGCACGCAGCTTGCCCTGGAGGTGAAGGAGCTGGCCCGCGAGCGCGGCGCCGTGCCGACACTGGCTGCATTCCTGGAGGCGCAGGGCCTCGAACTCTCGGACCTCTATGAGAAACGCATCGGCGGCTGGAGCACCCTGCTGCGCGAGGCGGGGTTACTGCCGGCCTCCTCTACGGCGCCGGACCTGGGCGCAAGGCTGGAGCGCATCCTGCACGTGGACGACCCTGGGCGCTTGGAGCTGTTCCTGCGAGCGCTGGATGGCGACCCGCCTCACAGTGAAGCTGAGCGCCGGCAGTTGCTGATGCTCGGCTTCCGGCTGGCACGCGCCGACCAGCTCGATGCCGTGACACCGGATTGGCCGGTCAAACAGTTGCTCGCGGACCCGGCCATTGCCGATGAGTGCCGCCAGTTCTGTTGCCTGAAACTGGAGAACCTGCCGCTTGCTCCTGCGCGTGTCGCCGAGCCCGCGGATTGGCCCTTGCACCTTCACCGCCGCTACCAGCGCGACGAAATCCTGACCGCCGTGGGTGAGTGGACGACCGACCGCCGCCGGCCCTTCCGTGAGGGCGTGCTGTGGCTGGAGCAGCACAACACCGAGCTGTTCCTGGTGACGTTGAACAAGTCCGAAAAGCGCTTCTCCCCCACCACGCGCTACGCGGACTACGCCATCAGCGAGCGGCTGTTCCACTGGCAGAGCCAGAGCACCGTCAGCGCCGACTCGCCCACCGGCCGTCGTTATCGCGAGCAGGCAAGCAACGGCGCGCGCTTCCTGCTGTTCGTGCGCGAGAACCCCAGCGACGCCTATGCCTACCTGGGTCCCGTGCGCTACCAGCACCATGAGGGCTCGCGGCCGATGAGCATCACCTGGCTGCTGGAAACTCAGCTGCCCGCCGCCCTGCTGCGCCGGTACGCGACCCTGCGCACCGGCTGAACAATCGACTCAGCAACGGACGCGATCTGCCTTGCGGCGCGTTTACGATTTCGTGAGATGGCATCCGGGATCGGCTTGAGGGCGCGGGCATGGCTGTACAACGCATTCAGAAGTCCGCACCCCGTCTGCCGCCCAACCTGCCTGATTGGGTGTCCGCTTACGAAGCTTTCAACTGGGACAACGCCCGCGCTCTGATTGACGGCTTGCCGGGCGGTGGAATCAACATTGCCCACGAAGCGGTGGACCGTCACGTTGCTCACGGCCGCGGCGAGCATGTCGCCATCCGCTGGCTGGGCAAGACCGGCGAAACCATTGACCTGAGCTACGCCGAACTCGCCCGCCGCAGCAACCGCTTCGCCAACATGCTGCGGAACCTGGGCCTGCAGCCCGGCGATAAGGTGTTCTGTCTCGCCGGCCGCATCCCTGAGCTGTATGTGGCAGCACTCGGCGCGTTCAAAGCGCAATGCGTGTTCGCGCCTTTGTTCTCGGCCTTCGGGCCGGAGCCGATCGCGCAACGCATGCGCCTGGGCGGCGCCAACCTGCTGCTCACGACACAGGCTCTGTTAAAGAGGAAGGTCGCGGGTGTGCTCGACCAGTTCCCCGGCCTGAAGGTGCTGCTGGTGGACGGCGAGGCCGAAGGCGCGTTCTCGCTCAACGCAGAAATGGAGCGCACCTCCGACCAGTTCACCATCGCCCCCACCGACCCCGAAACCCTGGCCCTGCTGCATTTCACCAGCGGCACCACCGGCACGCCCAAGGGGGCCATGCACGTGCACGAGGCCGTGGTCGCCCATAACTACTCCGGCCGCGTGGCGCTGGACCTGCACCCGGAAGACATCTACTGGTGCACGGCCGACCCGGGTTGGGTGACCGGCACGTCCTACGGGATCATCGCTCCGCTGTGCAACGGCGTGACCAGCATCGTGGACGAAGCGGAGTTCGACGCCACGCGCTGGTACGACATCCTGGAGCAGCAGAAGGTCAGCGTCTGGTACACCGCCCCCACGGCGATCCGCCGCCTGATGAAGCTGGGCGCAGAGCCTGTGAAGGCGCACGACCTCTCCGCCCTGCGCTACATGGCCAGCGTCGGCGAGCCCCTGAACCCGGAGGCCGTGCGCTGGTCCAACCAAGTGTTCGGCATACCCTTCCACGACAACTGGTGGCAGACCGAGACCGGCGCGATCATGCTCTCGAATTATGCGAGCATGGACGTGAAGCCGGGCTCGATGGGTCGACCGCTGCCTGGCATCGAGGCCGCGATCGTGCAGGTCGAGGGCGACAGCGCGAAAGTGATCGCACAGCCGGGCGTGCAGGGCGAGCTGGCAATCCGGCGCGGCTGGCCCTCCATGTTCCGCGGCTATCTCGGCCAGGAAGAGCGCTACCGCAAGTGTTTCAAAGGCGACTGGTATGTCTCCGGCGACCTGGCGAAGCGCGACGAAGAAGGCTACTTCTGGTTCGTCGGCCGTTCCGACGACGTGATCAAGAGCGCCGGCCACCTGATCGGACCCTTTGAAGTAGAGAGCGCGCTGGTCGAGCACCCGGCCGTGAACGAGGCCGGCGTGATCGGCATCCCCGAAGAAACGGCAGGCGAGATCGTGAAGGCCTTCGTGGCGCTGAAGCCCGGCTTCGCGCCCAGCGATGACCTGAAGCTCGAAATCCTGGCGCACGCGCGCAAGCAGTTGGGGCCGGCCGTGGCGCCGCGCGAGATCGAGTTCCGCGACGAGCTGCCCAAAACGAAAAGCGGCAAGATCATGCGCCGCCTGCTGAAGGCCCGCGAGCTGGGCCTGCCGGAAGGCGACCTGTCCACGCTGGAGAAGAGCGAGTGAGCAAGCTGCCGGATAAAACCCGCTGCCACGAGCTGTACCGGCAGATGCTGCGCATCCGCCGTTTCGAGGAGCGCTGCGGAGAGTTGTACAAGCAACAGAAAATCCGCGGCTTTCTGCACCTCTACATCGGCGAGGAGGCCATCGCCACCGGCGTGATCGGCCGCCTCGAGCCGCGCGACGTGATCAGCGCCACCTACCGCGAGCACGGCCACGCGCTGGTGCGTGGCGTGTCGATGCGCGCGATCATGGCCGAGATGTACGGCAAAGTGGCGGGCTGCAGCCGCGGGCGCGGCGGCTCAATGCATCTGTTTGACGTGCAGCAGGGCTTCCTGGGCGGCCACGCCATCGTGGGCGCCGGCCTGCCCATTGCGGTGGGCCTGGGCATGGCGAAGAAACGCCTGGACAAAGGCGCCATCTCCGTCTGCTTCTTCGGCGAGGGCGCCGCGGCCGAGGGCGAGTTTCACGAAGCGCTCAACCTGGCGGCGTTGTGGGAGCTGCCGGTGCTGTTCGTGTGCGAGAACAAAGGCTACGCGATGGGCACGGCGCTGGCGCGTTCGGAATCGCAGACCGACATCCACCTCAAAGCGCTGGCCTACAACATCCGCGCCGATGTGGTGGACGGCATGGACGTGCTGGCGGTGGACGAGGCCGCAGAGCGCGCCATCAACGCGATCCGCGGCGACCTGAAGCCGTACTTCCTGGAGTGTCGCACGTACCGGTTTAGACCGCACTCGATGTTCGACCCGGAGCTGTACCGCGAGCAAGCCGAAGTGGACGAATGGAAAAAGAAGGACCCTCTGCTGACGTTCCGCGCGCAATGCGAAACAGCGGGCCTGCTGGATGAAGCGGCCGTGCAGACCATGGAGCAGGAGATCGCTGCCGAAATAGAGGACGCCGTGCAGTTCTCCGAGCAGGCGGAGTGGGAAGCCGAAGCCGACCTGCTGAAAGACGTCTACACGCCGAGGAGCGCGCCGTGAGCCGCACCGTCAGCTACCGCGAAGCCCTCCACGACGCGCACTTCCAGGCGCTGTCGGAGGACTCGCGCGTGTTTTTGGTCGGCGAGGACGTCAACTGTTACGGCGGTACCTACGCGGTGTCGAAAGGCCTGGCCGACCATTTCGGCGCCGAGCGCGTGATGGACGCGCCGCTTTCGGAATCCGGCTTCGTGGGCGCGGGCATCGGCGCGGCGATGGGCGGGCTGCGGCCGATCGTGGAAGTCATGACCGTCAACTTCAGCCTGCTGGCGCTGGACCAGATCGTGAACGCGGCCGCCACCCTGCGCCACATGTCGGGCGGGCAGATCTCCGTGCCGCTGGTGATCCGCATGGCGATGGGCGCCGGGCGCCAGCTTGCCGCGCAGCATTCCCACAGCCTGGAAGGCTGGTACGCACACGTGCCCGGTTTGCGGGTGGTAGCGCCAGCCACGGTGGCCGACGCGCGGGGCATGCTGCTGACCGCCCTGGCCGATCCGGACCCGGTGATCATCTTCGAGCACGTCGGCCTGCTGGCGCTGACCGACGAGCTGCCTGAGGACGCCGGTGCCGTGGACATCGACAAGGCGGCCGTGCGCCGCGTGGGCAGCGACGTCTCGCTGATTACCTGGGGCGGCAACCTGCCCAAGGCGCTGCAGGCCGCGCAGCAGCTGGAGGTGGCGGGCATCAGCGCCGAGGTGCTTGACCTGCGCACCCTGCGCCCGCTGGACGACGCGGCGATTGTCGCGACAGTCAGCAAGACGCACCGCGCGGTGGTGATCGACGAAATGTGGAAGACCGGCAGCTTCGCCGCCGAGGTTTGCACGCGCATCGTGGAGCAGGCGTTTTTCGAACTTGATGCGCCGCTGCGCCGCGTGTGTTCGGCGGAGGTGCCGATTCCTTACGCGCGGCACATGGAGTTGGCGGCACTTCCAAGCGTGGAGCAGATCGTGCAGGCAGCCACGGAGATCGCGCGCCATGAGTGACTTCAACATGCCATCCCTGGGCGCGGACATGGACGAGGGCGAAATCCTCGCCTGGAAGGTCAAGCCCGGCGACGCCGTGCGCAAGGGCGACGTGCTGCTGGAGGTGGACACCAGCAAGGCCGCCTTCGACGTGGAGGCCGACCACGACGGCGTGGTGGAGGAAATCCTGGTCGAGCCCGGCCGTAAGGTGCCGGTGGGCACGCCCATCGCGCGCATCCGCCAGATCGGCGAAGCCCCGGCCGAGGCAAAGCCAGCCCCGGCGTCGGAAAAGGCGAAAGCGCCGCAAGCGCCTGTAAAGGTTGCAGCACCCAAGGCCGCCGGCCAGGCGCCGCACCTGCGCATCACGCCGCTGGCGCGTGTGGTGGCCAAGGACCTCGGCGTGGACCTCGCCAAGATCGAACGCGGGACCGGCATCGACGGCGCCATCACCCGTGCCGACGTGGAACGCGCGGCCGCGAAGCACGAAGAGCCGCACGTGGAGAAACCGCCGCCGCCGCCCAGCGGCGCTGACAAGTCAAGGCGCGAGGGCTTGCGCGACGCGATCGCCGCGGCCATGAGCCGCTCCAAGCGCGAGATTCCGCACTACTACCTGGCGCAGACCATCGACCTGGAGCCCGCGCTGAACTGGCTCGAAAAGCTGAACGCCGGGCGGCCAATCTCCGAGCGCATCCTGTCGCCGGTGCTGCTGCTGAAGGCGGTGGCGCAGGCGGTGTGGGACGTGCCGGAGCTGAACGGCTACTGGATTGACGGCATGTTGAAGCAGAGTGAATCGGTGCACCTGGGCGTGGCGATCTCCCTGCACTCGGGCGTGATCGCGCCCGCCATTCACGACGCCGACGACAAGCCACTCGATCAACTGATGGCGGCGCTGAGCGACCTGGTGCAGCGCACGCGCCACGGCACGCTGAAGCCCTCCGAGATGACGGACTCCACCATCACCGTAACCAACCTGGGCGACCGCGGGCCCGAGGCCGTCTACGGCGTGATCTACCCGCCGCAGGTGGCCATCGTCGGCTTCGGCGCCATCGCGCCGCGCCCCATGGTGATTGACGGCCAGCTGATTGCGCGGCGCAGTGTGATCGCCACCCTGTCGGCCGACCACCGCGCCAGCGACGGCCACCGCGGCGGCCTGTTCCTGCGGGCGATCGCCCGGCTGCTCGAACACCCGGAGAACTTATGAGCGAGCTGAAAGACACGATTGTGGGCCTGCTGCTGAAGATCGCGCCCGAGGCCGACGCCGCGGAGATCAAGCCGGACGTTGACCTGCGCGACCAGCTCGACATCGACTCGATGGACCACCTGAACTTCGTGATCGCGATGGCCAAACAGTTCGGCCTTGAGATTCCCGAGAAAGACTACCCGCGGCTCACCACCCTGGACGACTGCGTGGAATACGTGCAGAGCCACACCGCATGAGTCACGCCCAGTGCACCAGGCCGATCGCGAGATCAACACCGCTGCGGCCCTCGGCGCGCTCCGGCAGCACGCGCACACCGTAGCTGCGCGGGCCGGTGCGCACCGGCCGATACTCGCCCTGCCAGGTGCTGGTGTCTTCGCCTTCTTTCTCGACGCACTTGAGCCGCATGACCACCGGGTCGTGCTCGTGACCGCTGATGTCCTGCGCGGCCGTGATCAGCTCGACGGCGAGGTCTTCCGCCTTCAGGCCCGGGTGGCGCAAGCGTGCCACGATGGGAATCCTGTCGCCCAGGTAGACGGGACCGCCGGCGAGCAGCCCCAACTCGCACGACAGGAAGCGCACCTGTGACCATGCCTTGTTGATGCGGTAGTCGCGCTGCACCACGTCTCGCGTGTGGCGGAAGCCGTCGCGTGAGAACCGTTCCGCGCGCTCAATGGAGGGCGCGTAGTGAAGCTCGTTGTATTCGCGCACCATGCGCAGGGCGCTGAACTCGCGCAGGGTGGTGATCATGCTGCGCTTCATGAGCTGGACCCAGTCGTCGCCGGGGCGCGTGTCGCCGCTGAAGTAGCGGGGCAGGATCTCGTGGCGCAGCAGCCAGTGAATGCGATCGCAGTCGGCCTCGTCGGACTGGACACCCTCGTCGATCACGCGGGTTTCCTGGCGCACCTCGCGACCGTCGAACCACGACACGCCGTCGATCGAGAAGCCGTTGTCGCCGTGGTAACCCTCGGCCCACCAGCCGTCCAGGATGCTGAGATTCAGGCAGCCGTTCATGCCGGCCTTCATGCCGCTGGTGCCGCTGGCCTCGAGGGGGCGCAGCGGGTTGTTCAGCCACACGTCGCAGCCGCGCACCATGCGGCACGCCAGCCGCAGGTCGTAGTCTTCCAGGAACACCACCGAGCCGCGCAGGTGCTCATGCTGGCTGAGCTGCCAGATCTCGCGGATCAGCCGCTTGCCTTCGGTGTCCGCAGGGTGCGCCTTGCCGGCGAACAGGAACACCACCGGCCGCTGGGTGTTACGCACCAGCGCCTCGAAGCCGCGCATGTCCTTGAACACCAGCATCGGCCGCTTGTAGGGCACGAAGCGGCGCGCGAAGCCGACCACCAGCGCATCTTCGGCAAAGGCCTGGCGCAGAAGCGATGCCTGCTCGAACGACTCGCCGCGCAGGCGGCCGGCGACGTGCAGGCGGCGCACGACCTCATCCAGCAGCTCATTGCGCAGCGAGCGCCGCACAGAGCGCACTTCGGAATTCGCAAGGTCCTGCAGCGTGTCCCAGCGCGCGGTATCGAAGTCTGGACGGCGCCAGTCCTGCCCGAACAGTGCGTCGAAACGCGCCTGCCACTGGGGCGCCACCCAGGTGCCCATGTGTGCGCCATTGGTGACACTGCCGATGGGGATTTCCGATTCATGGAAGCCGGGCAGAAGGTCCGCAAACATGCGCTGGCTGACGCGGCGGTGGATCTTGCTGACGCCGTTGGCCGAGGCCGAGTTGCGCAGCGCCATCAGGCTCATGCTGAACTCGCCGTCGCCGTGCTCGCCGGGGCGGCCCAGCGCCATCAGCTTTTCCCAGGGCTGGTGCAGGCGGTTCTGGTAGTGCGACAGGTACGGGCGCAGCAGGTCTTCGCTGTAGCGCTCGTGCCCGGCGGGGATGGGCGTGTGGGTGGTGAACACCGAGGTCTGGCGGCAGTACTCGAAGGCGGTGTCGTAATCCAGCTCGCCCTCGCGCAGCAGCTCGAACTGCCGGTCCAGCGACAGGAACGCCGTGTGGCTCTCGTTCATGTGGTACGTCGCGGGCTCGATGCCGAGGGCGCGCAGCAGCTTGCTGCCGCCGATGCCCAGCACCATCTCCTGCTGCAGGCGGCGCTCTCGGTCGCCGGCGTACAGCACGCCGGTGATCTCGCGCTCGGCCGTGTGGTTGCCCGGGTGGTCCGTGTCCAGCAGCAGCAGCTGCACCGCGCCGACCTGGATGCGCCAGGCCTGCACGCTGATCGCGCGGCCTGGGAAGCGCACGTAAATCTGCAAGCGCTGGCCGTCGTCGCCCATCACGGGCTGCATAGGCAAGGCGGTGAAGTCGATGGCCTTCATCTCCTCGTGCTGGTTGCCCTGCACGTCCAGGGTCTGCTTGAAGTAGCCGCGGTGATAGGCCAGTCCGACGCCCACCACCGGCAGGCATGCGTCGCTGGCGGCCTTCAGGTAATCGCCGGCCAGCACGCCCAGGCCGCCGCTGTAGAAGGGGATGCTCTCGTGCAGGCCGTACTCCATGCAGAAGTAGGCGATGCGCGGCGTGCGGCAGCTTTCCTCGCGCTCGGCCATGTAGGTGTCGAAGGCCTGGCGTACGCGCTCGATGTCGGCCAGGTAGGCCTTGTCCTCGGCGGCCCGGTCCAGCGCCTTCTGGGGCAGGCTCTCCAGGAAGCGGATGGGGTTGTGGTGCTCTTCCTCCCACAGCATGGGATCGAGGTGGCGGAACAGTTCCTCGGCTTCCGGGTTCCAGCTCCACCACAGGTTCGCGGTCAGCTCACGCAGGGGCGCCAGGGATGGCGGCAGCTGCGACTTCACCGTGAACAGGTGCATGCGCGGCCCGCGGTTGCGCGGCTCGGGTTCGTGTACGGGAGCCGCCACCTGCGCGCGGCGCAGGCCGGTGACGGTCATGCTGGTGCCGGCGCCGGGCTGGCGGCGCGCGCGGTTGTCCAGCGCCACGCTGAAGGCCTGCAGGTAATTGTCGATGAAGTGGCTCCAGTTCGCCTGCTGGGCAACCTGGCGGCTGGCACGACGCAGCGTCTCGCGTTTTGACGTGTCAAGTGTCAGCGAGTGCGCGATGTACTCGGCCAGCTGTTCGCGGCTTTGCTCGTAGGGCACGCCGTCCCGGTGCAGCACCTTGCACACCTCGGGCTGCACGTTGCCCAGGCTCTGCACCCAGCGCCCGAAGCCGGCCAGGTCGCTGCTGACCGTGGGCACGCCGTAGGCCAGGCTTTCCAGCGGGGTGTAGCCCCAGGGCTCGTAGGCGCTGGCATACAGCGACAGGTCGAAGGCGGGCACCAGCTCGTAAAAGTTCTGCGGCACCACGGGATCGCGCCCGTCAAGGTAGACCGGGCAGTTGATCACCACCACCGGGTCGTCGGGCTCGTTTCGGAAGTTATCGCGCGCCAAGTGGCCGAGGATCGGGTCCTTCTCGCGCTCCTGGGGCCAATGTGTCGTCACCAGCCGCTTGCGCATATCGGCGCCATCGCGCACGGCCTGCAGCAGCTCACGGTCCGGGCCGCTGACCGCCGTGGGGTAGGTCACCATGAAAACCGCCTGCAGGCCCGCGTCATTCAGGCTGCCGCGCACGCGCGCCATGGCGTCGATCGCCAGGTTCAGACCTTTGTTCACGTACTCGTAGCGCCCGGCGCTGAGCACCAGGCGGGTCTTCTTCATCGACAGCTTGCGCCCGCACATGCGCTCCGCCAGGTGCAGCAGATACTCGCGCGCGATGTGCACCTGGTCGGGGTCGCGGTTGACGCCGGGTGGGTAGTCGTCGCCGATGCCGTTGGGCACCAGCACGTCGGGCGTGCGGCCCAGCAGCTGCGTGCACTCCTGGGCCGTGATGGACGATACGGTGGCGAAGGCGTCGGCTTCCCGTGCCGTGGTGGACTCAAGCGAGTACTTGCTGAACACGTTGTGCAGCCGCGCAAGCGCCTCGGGGCTTGATTCCCTGATGGCCTGGCCCAGTTCGCCGCCGGTGCCGCACACCGCGCGGCCCAGCACCGTGGCGTGGGTGACGAACACGGATGCGATTTCCGGCGCCTGCTGCTTGAGGTACAGCAGGCCCGAGCCCACCATCCACTCGTGCCACAGGGCCACCAGCCGGCGCTTGTCGGGCAGCAGGTAGGCCTTGGCCAGCACCTCGATCACCTGGCCGACGGCGTAGCCGAACAGCACGGGCTCGATGTAGTCCCAGCCGCCGGTGATGGAATCGACCTTGAAGTTCAGCCACATCCATTCCAGCACCTGGTTCTTGTGCTTGTAGATTTCCGCGAAGTCGATCAGCAACGCGCGCGGTTCGCCGGGGATGTTCCAGCGGCCGGTCACCACCGAAAGGCCCAGCGGCTGCAGCAGAGCGCCCAGGCCGGGGAACATGTCGTCGTCGCGGGTGAAGACGCTCTCGCCGCCGGTTTCGTGCGAGACGCGCGGCCCAACGCACAGGTAGTCGTCGCCGATGCGCTCCCGCATGGTGCGGGCCTTGCTGGCCAGCACGGTGTGGATGCCACCAACCATGTTGGCGACTTCCCAGCTGACCTCGAACACGAAGTCCGGCCTGCGATCGCCGTCGCTCATGCGTTCTCCTGCGCGGGCAGGTCGCCGAGGATGCGCTCGCGCACGTCGTCCAGGGCGTTCATGTAGTTGATGAACGCGTCGTAGGGTCCTTCATAGGGGCTGAAGTAGGCGTGCACGTCACCGTCCGCGAACCACTTGGTGCACATGTAATAGAAATGGTCGCTGGTAGACAACTTGCGCCACAGGGCCAGCGCGGCCGGGTTGTTGCGTTCGCGCAGGCGCGGCCCCAGCTCGTGCAGGGCATGGAAGGCTTCCTGTTGCATGCGGTTGCCCAGCCAGGCCGTGATGTCGCGTTCCTGGTCGGCCCACGAGGTGGTGCGCCCGTAGCTGAGGGTTTCGCGCGCGGGCAGGTCGCGCACCACTTCGCTGGGAAGCTGGAAGCGCCAGTCGCGGGCTGACAGCACGTCGTGGGGCAGGGCGTCCAGGAACTGGAAGATGCCGGAGTCCTCCCACTGGTGCTCGCCGAAGGTCTCGTAGTCCATGAACAGGTTGATCAGCTCGGCGCTGCCGCTGTGGGCGTGCAGCCAGCGCGCGAACTTGCTGGTGGTCAGCGGGTGCTCTTTCCAGCCACGGTCGCTGAAGCGGAAGGCGATGTCATCCGACAGCCGGTAATTCTTGGCCAGGATCGTGAGCTCGCGCGCCGGGTGGCGGTACAGGAAATTGGGCGAGCGCCCGGCCAGCACGTCGTCGGCGCCCTCGGCCAGCACGGCGCGGTAGCCCATGTCGGCCACCAGCTCGCCGATGTGGTCGTCATAAATCAGCTCGGTGTTCCGGAACACGCGCGGCGTCTGGCCGAAGTGGCGCTGGATGGCGTCGGTGTGCAGGGCCACCTGGGCGCGGAACTCCACGGGATCGCGCAGGCTGCTGAGCGAGTGGTAGTAGGTCTCGGCCAGGAACTCGACGCAGCCGGTGTCGGCCAGGCGCTTGAAACTGTCCAGCACCTCCGTGGCGTACTCCTCCATCTGCTGGATCGCCACGCCGCTGAGCGAGAAGGCCACGCGGAAGCGACCCTCGTAGCGGTGGATCAGCTCCAGCAGCCGCTGGTTCGCCGGCAGGTAGCACTTGGCCGCCACCTTCCACAGTACGCCGGCATTGGATTCGCGGCAGAACGGGTCACTGGCGCCCTCCGCAAAGGGCTGCAGCTTGCGCAGCCGGTATGGTTGATGAACCTGGAAGTAGAAACAGACGCTGGGCATGGCTCCTCCTAACCGGCAACTGCCTGCTGGTAAACCTGGCGGGTCTTCTCCGCGGCCGCGCGCCAGTGCAGGCGCAGCAGCTCGCGGCTGCTCATTTCAAGCATGTCGGCGCACAACGAATCGTGGCGGATCACCGCCAGCATCAGCTGCGCGATGCGGTCTACATCCCAGTAGTCCGCCTTGAGGGCGTGGCGCAGAACTTCGCTTACACCGGACTGGCGCGACACGATCACCGGCGTGTCGCAGGCCAGCGCCTCCAGTGGCGTGATGCCGAAGGGCTCGGAGCGCGACGGCATCACGAAGCACTCGGCCAGGCTGAACCACTTCTCGAGCTCGGCCCCGCGAACGAAGCCGGGGAACTCGAACCACTTCTCGATCTTCAGCTCTCGCACCATGTGCTTGACGTGCTCCAGCATGTCGCCGCTGCCCGCCATCACGAAGCGCACCTGCTTCGTGCGCGTCAGCACCTTGGCGGCCGCACGCACGAAGAACTCGGGGCCTTTCTGGTAGGTGATGCGCCCTAAAAACAGCACGATCGGACGGCCGTCCTCGGGCTGCAGGTGGTAGCGCTGCGCGGCCTCGGCGCGGGTGACGCCGTTGTGCACGACCTTGATCTTGTCCGGGTCCACGCCGTGCTGGCGCACGATCACGCCCTTGGTGTAGTGGCTGACGGCGATCACGCGGTCGGCGCCGCGGATGCCGGCGCCCTCGATGCGATGGATGTCCGGGTTCACGTGCTCGCCGCTGCGGTCGAACTCGAGCGAGTGCACGTGCACCACCAGCGGCCGGCCCGTGGCGTTGCGGATCTCGAGCGCGGCCGGGTAGGTCATCCAGTCATGGGCGTGAATGACGTCGAAATCGAGGCGCTGCGCCAGGCCGCTGGTCAGCGTGGCGTAGCGGCGCACCTCCGAGAACAAATCGCCGCCGTAGTGGGCTACCGCCTGCGACGCGGCCACCGAGCCGTGCTCCAGCACCTCCATCACGTGGCTCACCGGTTCGCTGCGTTGCGCGAATTCACTGCGCGCCTGCAGGTATTGCTCGGGCGTCTGGTAGGGCCGCAGCACGGAGTTCACCTCGATCACTTCGACGGGCTCGCGAACCAGGCGCACGCCGGCCTGATCGACACGGCGGGTGGTGGCCACAACGCTGTCGGGCGTGAGCAGCCGCATGTGGCGGGCGTCCTCGTCGCCGAAGGCGCGCGGCACGATGAAGGTGACGTTTACGCCTTCGCCGGCCAGGGCGCGCGTCAGGCCTTCGCAGGCGGTGCCCAGCCCTCCGGATATGTGCGGCGGATATTCCCAGCCCAGCATCAGCACGTTCATCGAGTTGCTGCCCCGCTACTTCCGCTCAGCACCTTGCCCGCGCGGCGCGAGCGCTCATCACTTCGCCGAGCGTGGCGGCACACAACCCGCAACAGCTCGGCCACGCTCCAGGCCTGGGCCGGCGCGCCTCGCGGCGTGAAGGGCGCGTCGCCGTCAAAAATCTCAGACACCTGGCCGATGCAGGCGTCATCCAGGTGCGGCCGGAAGTCCTGCACGATGCGCGCGACTTCCTGCCGCGCGGCCTGCTCGCCCAAGGCGTATTCCACGGCATCGACATAAGGCCCCAGCAGCCAGGGCCAGACGGTGCCGTTGTGGTAAGCGCGGTCGCGCTCGGCCTGGTTGCCTATGATCTGTCCGCGGTACAGCTCGTGGCCCGGCGCCAGTGTGCGCAGGCCGAAGGGCGTGCGCAGCTCGCGCGTCACGGCCTCAAGCATGCGGCGCGCCTGTTGCCGGCTGATCGGCTTGAACGGCAGGCTGGCGGCCAGCAACTGGTTGGGCCGCAGAGACGTGTCCGGCTGATCTCCGTCGTGGCAATCGGCCAGGTAGCCCGCGTCTTCCAGCCAGAACACCTGCTGGAAGTTGTCTTCCAGCAGTGCCTTCACGGGCGACCAGCGGTCAAGGAAAGCCGCTTCCCCGCCCTGGTGTGCGAGCCGCAGGCCGTACTGCAAGGCGTTGAAGAACAGCGCGTTCAGCTCAACCGCAAATGGCGCGCGCGGTGTCACGGCATGGCCGTCGATTTGCGCGTCCATCCAGCTGCCCGGGCGCGGGCGCAGGTCGACGCTCAGCAGGCCGTTGTCAGCGACGCGCACGCCGGGCGTACCGTCGCGCAGCGTGTCCAGGATGTCGTACACCACGGGTAACCAGCGCGCGGCCACGGCCTTGCCGACGCGGGTGTGCAGGTCCTGCACCGCGCGGATGAACCACAGGGAGGCGTCCACGGAGAACCAGTCCGAGTTCTCGGGTGTGTCGCCCAGCAGGTTGGGTATCAGGCCGTCGCGGCGGCAGGCAACGCAGCGGTCAAGGATCGCGGCTGCAAGCTCAATGCGCCCGGTATCGAACAGCAGGCCGGGCAGGGCGATCAGCGTGTCGCGCCCCCACTCACCGAACCAGGGGAAACCGGCGATTACGCCCGGTTTGCCGCCGGCGGCCTCGTGGTACACGAACTGGCCGGCGGCGCGTGCCAGCGCGTCGGCGAAATCCTGCACGGCCGGGTCGGCGAACTCCGGCGCCTGGCCGGGCGTCTCGGCGATCTCCGGCGCCTCGCCGGGCAGGCGCAGCGTGAGCGTGAGGCGCGTGTCGCCCTGCAGGGCCACGCGGAAATAGCCGGGGCAGAACAGGTCCTCCTGGTCCGGGTAGCCACGTCGGGCTTCCTCGGGGTACTTCACCTTGCGATTCCAGTAACCTGCAGGCTCGAACTCGGCCCCCGGCTCGCACCAGCAATCGATGGCCGGCAGATCGCGATACAGGCGGAACTGCACGCCGCGCTCGGCCGGGTAGGAGCGACCGTCAAGGAACGGGTTTTCGTAGGCGAGCTGGTGCACGCCGCGCGCGGTAAACAACGGCGACAGGCGCAACTCCGCGCCATGGGGCGCGCCACTGAAATGGTAGTGGATGCGCAGTTCGTTACGGTCCGGCGCCAACTCGAGCGTGCGAATCAATCTGATCTCGCCGCACTCGTACTGCCAGCTGGGGCCGGCGGGGTTGAAGGCCTTCTGGTGCTCGAATCCGCGCGGGTGCTGTGTTGACTCGTAATGCCACGAGGCGAGTTCGAACGTCTTCCCACCGACTGCAATCACCTCGTTGAGGTCGGACAGCACGTGCAGCGGCTCAGCCAGGCCGGCGCGTCGCACCGTCAGCAGGCCGTGGTACTTTCGCTCGGGCGTGCGGCCGGGGGTGCCCATAGCGAAACTGCCGAGCCGATTGGTGGTAAGCCACTCACGCATGTCGCACCATCGTGTCAGCCGTATCCATTGCTCGGGTCGCTTCGCCGGGGAGGCCGCGACTCCAGAGTTTGCAGGACAAAATGACTCGCCACGTTCGAACGGCCCCCGTCAGAACACTCATCCGCAGGATCCGGTTAATTCTGTCGCGGCCAATCCCGCTTCATTTGTGCGTTCTCAGGGCAGTGGTCATACCCTGGGAGCTTCACGAGTGTGTGAGGTCGTGGAAGAAGCAGTGTGAAACTCAGGCCAAGAAGCCCGGTGTTCCCGACACACTTGCGGTTGACGGTGCAGCGCGCGAAAGTCCGGCCCGTGGGGTTTCAGCTATCCATGTTGAATCATCGAAACTACGACTGACCGACCCACGTCTAACCGTGCGCCAAAACAAACGGGCCGGGACAACTTGTCCCGGCCCGCATGGTTTGACCAATCCCGCTCAGGCCGTGCGGCGCCGTGCAATGCGCAGCCCGATCAGGCCCAGCGCCAGCAGTCCCGCGACCAACAGCCACGGTGTGCCACTGCCACCAGTGCTGCAGCCGCCGTCGTCATCGTCGTCACCGCCGCCGCCGGCCGGCGGCGCTGCAGTGATGTTGAACGCAGCGCTGTCCACCGTAGCCGCGCCCGCCGTGAACCGCAGCACAAAGCCGTTACCAGCCTGGTTGATGGACAGGTTGGTGAAGGTCACTTGGCCGTCAACGGCCGCCACGGCCGTCGTGCCGCCCAGCACCGAGCCGCCAACGGGATCGGTGAAGATGCTGGCGGTGACCGTGGTGCTGCTGTCGCCCAGCACGCGGTTACCCAGGGCGTCTCGCAGCTCGATTACGGGCTGCGGGCTGAGCGGCGTGGTCGCCGCCGCGCCGCCTGGCTGGGTGATGATCGCCAGCTGGGAAACCGGACCGGTCACGATGTGGTCCGTAAGCAGGGGCAGGCCGGCCACGATGTCCGCGGTGGTGATGCCGCCGGGCAGCAGGTTGACGGACAGACCGCCCGCGTAGCCGTTGCCGGATGCTGCGAAGCGCACAGACACGCCCCAGTGCTGAGGTGTGCCGGCCACGATCAGCTGCGGCACACCGGCGCCGGCCAGGTCGAAGGTCATGGTGCCGCCGCCAGCATAGGCCGCGTTCAGCGTGGCCGCCGCGAACTCCTCGCCGGTGTCGTAGGCGCCGTTCTGGTTGGCGTCTTCGAACAGGGTGAAGCTGGCAACGTCGGCTTCATCCAGCGAAGCGCCATAGGCGTCTACTTCCAGTGTCACTCCGTTGACCACCACGTTGCCCGGCGCGGCCGACAAGCCGAACAGCATCACGGTCTGGTGGGATACTCCGCTGTCGGTGACCAGTCCGGCGGGCAGACCGGCACTTTCGTCGGTTACGGTCAGTTCGTTGGCGGCGTCGTTCCAAGTCACGTCGGTACCGACCACAGCCGCGTCGTTGTCGAAGGTTTCGGCCTGGGCCGCGGTCACGCTGAAGCCGACCACGCCGAAGCCGAAGGGACTGCCGGCAGGCACGCGGAACTGCACGGGGTTGCTGCCGGACATGACGTTGACGAACAGGCCGCCACTGCCGGTGTTGACGCTGTTGTCGAAGTAGTTGTTGTCCCAGTTCGCTGCACTGCCCGCGGCCAGGCCCTGCAGAGTGATGTGCGAGGGAGTGCCGCCGCCCTGTCCGGTGTTGTTGGTGAAGAGGTTGTCGTTGAAGGCGCGCACGATTGCGTTCGGCCGGATCCACACGCCGTTGCTGTTCAGCGCGTTGAAGGTGTTGCCGATCATGTAGATGTTCAGGCCGCCTACGTAGATCTTCACGCTGGGTGTGCCGCCAACCGCCGTGCCACGGTCCACACTGCAATTCCACATCACGGTGTAGTTGGTTTCCGGCACTGTCACGACCTGGTAGGAGCCTTCGCCGCCCAGGGTCGCGTCGCGCAGCATGACTTCCGCGTAGTGCCCGGCGATCAGGCCGTTGCCCACGCCGCTGAGGTTGAACTCGAGCGTGCAGTTGTTCTGGGCACGGAACTTGGAGCCCATGTGCTCGGTAATCGGGGGCGCGACAAGGCCGACGGTCATAGCAGCCACGCCCACCTTGATGAACGGCGTGCGCAGGACGGAGGCTTCCATGTTCAGCTCGGCGCCGTTTCCTTCCCAGTCGGCGGGCGCGGGCGGTGAGCCGGCGGCCGGCACAACGCTGTCGGACTCGCCGTCCAGGATCATCACGGCGATGGGCGCCGTGGTGCCCGGGTCAATCACGGTTTTGTCGAGCACGATTTCACAGTTTGTGACGTTCAGGATCGCGCCGCCGCTCTCCTGCTCGATGGTCGCGCCACCGGTGCCGGAGTTGTCGGTAGTGTCGCCCTCAACGGTCAGGTACCAGCCCATGTTGATGATGCCGGTGCCGCCGGTGACGCGGGTGAAGTTGTATTCGCTGTGCTCACCAAAGTTGCTGCCGTTGTTCACTTCGCGGATGGTGATGCCGAGGAAGTTCGCGTCGGCGTTGTCCATGGTGAGTGTGCCTTGTATGCCGAAGGTACCGTCACCCACCTGAATGTCCGAGCCCGCGGCCGAGGTCCACACCGTGGCCTGGGTCGAGCCGGACAGGTTCAGATCACCGGCCAGGATCATCAGGCCGGACTGGGTCACACTGGTTGTGGCCGCCACGGAGGTGACGATGAAGTATGAGCCGCCAGCGCTGAAGTTGATGGCCTGGGCGGCGCCGGTGAGGTGCACCTCGGGGTCAGTGTTGGAGCCGCTGGGACCGACGACCAGGTTGTCTGCGACATCCAGGTCGACCAGTCCGCCGAAGTAGTGACGGCCTTCGCCGACCAGCAGGCTGCCGGAGTTGGACACCAAAGCTCCGTTGAATCGCAGGGTTGCCATGTCGGTGGTAGTCGCACCGTCTTCGTCGGCGCCGAAGTCGGCATTGAGTGTGACCTGGCCGTTGAACGTGACGTCTGCGCCGAGGGCCACCAGGCTGTCGGACTGGACATCCAGGTTGCCGGCAATCGAGAAGGTGCCGTCCAGCAGCACGTTGTTGTATAGCGTGATGGTGCCGGGCGTTGCACTCTGCACGAAGCTGCCGCCGGTATTGACCGTCCAGCTGCTGCCGAAGTGTTCCAGCGAGTTGTCACCGATGTTGAACGCGCCGTTGAACGTCAGCGAAGACCAGACTGCGATACCGTAGGTTCCCGCATTGTGTGTCACGCTGCCGCCCGCCGCCACAGTGGCGTTGTTGTAGCGTGGCGGCTCACTGTAGGTGGCGGCCGCGCCGGTATCCTGGATCACCAGCGCGGACTCGAAGAACACCGAGCTCTGGTCGAAGTCAAACTCCAGGCTGGTCTGACTGTTGAAGTCCACCAGCGCGCCCTGAAAGTGCACCTCAAAATCGCTGTTCACGTTGCCGTCGTCCCAGGCGCTGGTGGTCGCGGTGTACAGGATGTCGCCCGTGATGGTCACCACCGGCGTACCGCCTGTGTCAGTCGGCATCAGGTAGCCGCCCAGGTCGATGTCGTTGAAGTTGACCACGCTCGTGCCGGTCGTGTTGTTCACCTGCAGGTCGGTGTCGATGTCGATTGCGAGCAGGCCTTGCACGATCAGGCTGCTCTGGTCGCGCACCACCAGTGCCAACCCGCTGGTCGTGGTGTTGAGCGTGACGGTGTCGGCGAAGGTGTAGCTGGTGCCGGCGCCGCCGGACGAATCCAGGTCGGCCTGGATTTCGAGCGTGCGCACCGTGGCGCTGTCGCTCTGGAACGTCGCGGCATCGCCAGCGCCGAGAAACAGCGAAGCGCCGGCCGAGCCGGTCAGCGTCACGTTGCCGGTCATCACCAGTGTCAGGTTCAGGTTCGCGCTGGCGCCCGAGTTCACGGTGATGCGCTGCAGAGTATTGGTCAATCCGGTCACCGTGGTTGGAGCGGTGGCAGAGGTGCCGTCAAACAGCGCCTCGTCGGCGGCCGTCGGCGCCACGCCGCCGACCCAGTTCGTGCCCTGGCTCCAGGTAGTGCCGTCGCCGGCGCCGCTCCAGACGATGGTGGCCGCGCTTAGCGCAGGGGCGAGCGTGAGCCCCACCAGCAGTATGGCCAGCGATATTGTACTTCCAGGTTTCTTGGTCCTGCCTCCTGATCCATATTCGATTCGAATGCGACTAGCGGAGAGTCGCGTAAGTTTGCGTAGATTCGCCCCGCTTAAAGTGGAAATGCGACCGCCCTCTCAAACCATCCGTGCAACGGGTTTTTTTCTGGCGCACGGACTCTTCCGCAGCGTTGCCTCTACTTAACGGAAACGGGCCGGGACACCGGGTCCCGGCCCGTCGTCCATGTTTTCGCCTAGCTGCGGCGCGCGCGATCGCCGATACGCAGGGCCAAAGCACCCAGCGCCAGCGCGCCCAGCATCAGCAGCCACGGAGTTCCGCTGCCGCCGGTGCTGCAGCCGCCGTCGTCGTCACCGTCGTCGCTGACGGGGTCCGGCACGGTGATTTCCAGGCCGCGGCTGTACATCACGTTCAGCGCGCCGGTCGTGGTGTTTTTGTCCATGAAGACCGCATGGACGACCGTACCCTCCGGCTCAGGGCGCAGTTGCGACTCCTCGTCTTCGGCGTCGATCGTCGCCTGCGAGAGCAGCTGTACCGGCTCGAAGGTCAGGCCGTCGTTGACGGTACGGGTAACAAAGATGTCCAGGTTGATCACGCTCTCAGCCAGGTGCTCGTACTGGTTCACCTCGGTGCCCCAGGCCACGAAGAACGTGCCGGTCGCCTGCGGCCGGGCAGGGTCGGTGTTCTTGGGCGTCTTCACGATGCGCGGCTCACGCACACTGATCTTGGTGTCCGTGATGTTGGTTAGGTTGCGCTGCGCTTCCCAGGTGTCGCCGCCGTCAAAGCTGCGGCGGATGAAGAAGTTGAAGTTGGCCAGGTCGGTGTAGCGCGCCAGGGTGCCGTCGTTGGTCCAGGAGTAGCCGATGATGATTTCATCGCCGTCAACCTCGCCGCGGTGCGCCAGCGCGTTCTCGATGTTGTCGTCGTCGCTTTCGGCGGTAAGGCCCAGACGGCTGCTGACATTGAGCGGATTGGCGTTGCTTGCCGCCAGCTCGCGGTCACTGCCGGTGTTGAGTCCGGTCGGCAGCGGGTACGTCGCGGTGCTGCTGAAGTTGACCGAGGGATACAGGTCTTCCGGGCGCAGGCCGGTCGAGTTCATGTCCGCGGCGTTTTTGCGACCGGTGCGCACCATGATGTCGGCCGGGCCGCCCTGGTCATACAAGCCCTGGCGATACACGAATGCGAACAGCAGGCCGGTGGTGGGGCCTGGCGTGCCCTGGTTGACAATGCGCACGCGGCGGGCGTTTTCGGCCGGGTCGCTGATGATCCAGCCCTGGCCCTTGGTGACGTCGCCGGTCAGGCCGTAGGCGTGGCTCTCGAATCCAGTTTCGCTGGTGGTGACTGTGCTGAAGGGTGTGCTTGTGTGGTAGCGGATGTACTTGCCGGTGTCGAATTGTTCCAGCGCCTTGGTTTCTTCGTAGGCGATTACGGCCGTGGTGCCGATGATCGCCACGTTTGCGCGGGAGGCGCGCTCCGGGCCGTACTCAAGGTTGTCCTGGTCGCGGCTGGTGAAGTTGTCGGTGACGCGCACGCCGGCCGGGAAGCCGGTGAAGCCGGCGCCGTTCATGGCCGAGCGGGTGACGGCCGTGTACCACACGTCGGTGCCCTGGCTTGTCTTGGCGCCGCTGCCGCCGTCGCCGGGGCCTTCTGCCTGGCCGGGTTGCAGGCCGTGCGGGTCCTCCTGCCAGACCAGCGCGAAGCCTGCGCCGGTCTGGTGGCCGTTGTTCTGCTTGGAGTCGCGCACGCCGTCGGAGAGCTGCTGCAAGGTCCAGTTCAGTCCGGCGTCCTTGGTCCATGCGACGTAGGTGCACTGGTAGGGAACCTCGACGCCGCCGAACTCGGGGTAAGTCGCGGTTTTCTGGTTGCCGTTCAGCAGGGCATTGTAGCTGGCCGCGAAGAAGACCACGGCGTTTTTGCCGGTCTGGGTGGTGCCCAGCAGTGTGGGCTTGTCGCAGTCTCCCCAGTAGGTGGTCTGGCCCAGCGGACCAACGCCGTCCGGGTCTGCTGTGGCGCTGAACAGATTGGTGAAGTTGGTAATGTTGACCGGCTGCGACCAGGTAACGCCGTGGTCCGTCGAGCGCGTCACGAAGATGTCGCGCGCGCCGCGCAGTTCGCCGGTGTAGTCCCACACCTGGTTGGCGGGGTTCGGCGAGTCGGCGTACACGCTGATCAGCGTGTCTTCATACACGCCTGACCCACTGCTGGTCTCGTACTGCAGGTAGATCAGCTTGCCCTTGTAGGCCGCTTCGCCGTCCACGCCGGTGGTAGGCGTCACCGAAATCGACGTCGGCGTCGTCAGCGCGATCTGCAGGCCTGCGTACGCGATACCCGCCATCAGCGCCAGCACCGGCGCGGCAATCAGCAGACGTCGAGTGGTCTTGGTAATCCTCATGATGCAATATCCTCTTCCTTCGAAAGTTGTCGAGCATGAATTCGCCGGAGGGCATGCAACCGTTGTGCCAATACAGACAGCGCTCGGTTTGGCCTGCAGAGCCGGTTTGCGAGTGGGGAATCTTCCCCGGGTGCGGGGATATTTCCGCATAACGCCCCGTTTCCGCCCCGACGCTAAAAAGCCGCGCTGCTGCGCGGCTTCTTTGCGTCGGGGCGCCACTCAGGCGGATTGCAAGTAGGCTTCGCGCAGGGCCGCCTTGGCACGGTGCAGGCGCGACATCACGGTCCCCACGGGCACCTTCAGCTTGCGGGCGACTTCCGTGCAGCTCATGTCGCAGATGGTGCTGAGCAGGAAGGCGTCCCGGTAGCGCAGGCTCATGTCTTCCAGCCCCTTCTTCAGGCGCTCATCCAGCGACTGCAGGAAGCGCTCGTCGGCCAGCATTTCAGCGGGCGACATGGCTTCGAGTTGCGGGCGCGTGTCGGGCAGGTCGGCCGCGGGCACGATGTTCTCCAGCCCTTCGATCGCGCCGGCCTGCACCCGCGCCTTGCGGCGGCGGCAATCACTGAAGAACAGGTTCGACATGATGCGCGACAGCCAGGCCTTCAGGTTGGTGCCCTGCTTGTACTGGTGGAAGCGTTCAAACGCGCGCGCAAAGGTTTCCTGTACCAGGTCCTCGGCGTCGGAGGCGTTGCGGGTGTGGTAGTAAGCCTGTCCGAACAGGAACTGGCGGTGCGGCAGGGCCTGCGTTTCAAACAGATCGCGGCGAGTCTCCGGCTTCTTCATGGCGTCCCTTTCCCGACTTGAGATAGGGACCCATGATTGCAACTGCCGTGCCACTTCGTGCTCAGCGCGAAAGGCCGAACTTTTCGATGCGATAACGGATCTGGTCTCGGTTCAAACCAAGCAGTTTCGCCGCCTGTGTCTGGTTCCCCTTGGTGCGCTCAAGGGCCTGCTCGACCAGGCTGCGCTCCAGGTGCTCGAGGTTTATTCCCTCGGCGGGAAGCTCGATGTCAGCGCTGAGCCCGCCGCTCTTCTCAAGGCCGCTGAAGGCATCACGGCTGAGCTGGTCGCGCTCGCACAGCAATACGGCGCGTTCGATGGCGTTGCGGAACTCCCGCACGTTGCCGGGCCAGCCGTAACCCACAAGCAGCGCCATGGCGTCTTTATGCACACCTCGCATGGGTTTGTGGAATTCGCCGGCGAAGCGCTGTGCGAAATATTCCGCAAGCAGGGGAATATCCCCCACCCGCTCGCGCAGGGGCGGTAGCTCAACGGTCAGCACGTTCAGGCGGTAAAACAGGTCTTCCCGGAAGCCGCCCTTGCTTACTTCTTCCTTCAGGTCGCGGTTGGTCGCGGCAATCACGCGCACATTAACCTTAATGTCTTGGTTTCCGCCCACCCGGCGAAAGACCTTTTCCTCGAGAAAGCGCAGCAGCTTGGCCTGCAGGATTGGCGACATCTCGCCGATTTCATCCAGGAACACCGTGCCGCCGTCGGCCTGCTCGAACAGCCCCTTCTTCTGCTGACGGGCGTCGGTGAAAGCGCCCTTCTCGTGGCCGAACAGCTCGCTCTCCAGCAGCGCGTCGGGCAGGGCGCTGCAGGTGATGTTCACGAACGGCCCGTCGCGCCGCTCGCTGTTGTAGTGCACGGCCTTGGCGGCGAGATCTTTACCCGTGCCGCTTTCGCCGGTGATCAGCACCGTGCTGGCCGGTGAGCGCGCGATCTTGCCCATCAGGGTTTTGGCCGTCTGCATGGCCGGGGAATTTCCCACGATGTGATCAAAGCCGTAGTCTGAGGCCGACTTGCGCTTCAGTTCGCGCACCTGGCGGCGCAGACGGCTGGTCTCAAGCGCCTGCTTCACCAGCAACACCAGCTCACTCAGGTTCAGCGGCTTGGTCAGGTAGTGGAAAGCGCCCGCCAGCATGGCGGCAACGGCCGACTCGGCGCTGGAGTCGCCGGTCATCATGACGATGGGGACGTCCGGGTTGACGGCGCGGAACTCTTCGATCAGTTGCAGGCCCTTGGCATCGGGCAGATTGAGATCGAGCAGCGCGAGGTCAACACCGTCGCCAAAGGCCCCACGCGCGGCCGCCCCGTCGGCGGCTTCAATGGTATGCAATCCCTCTTGTTCAAGCCGTTCGCGGACGGACCAGCGGATCAGGGACTCATCGTCGATGATCAGGACGGTTTCAGGCATGCGAAGGAGTCTACTCGGAATCGTCGGTTTCGGCCATTGCAGACACCACCGCATCGACCAGCTGGTCCATATCGAAGGGCTTGTTCAGGAAGCCGCGCACGCCGAGGCGCCCGGCCAGTTCCTCCACCGCGGGCGTACCGTAGGCGGTCATGATCCATACCGGGCAGTCCGGGTGATGGATCCGGAAGGCTTTGAGCACATCAAGGCCGCTGATGTCGGGCAGGCGTAAGTCCAGTACAGCGGCGCAGATGCCGTTGTGGCTGATCTGGTCAAGCGCGCCCGCGCCATCCGCCGCTTCGATCACCTGCAGACCAGCGGCCTGAAGGCGTTCACGCAGCGACCAGCGGATGAGCGCTTCATCGTCCACGATCAGGATGCGGTTGTGCACAGGTGCTGACATCGCTGTTGTCTTGCCCGGTGTCGAAGGCAGACTGGAAACGCCAATTTGCCACGGATTTGCAGCACTATCTGTGCCACATTGCAGCACATCGTCGCGTAAGTTCCAGAGCTAGAACGCATGGTGTTCGG
>JAJVIO010000058.1:0-40144 GCA_022071975.1 Planctomycetota bacterium | reverse complement strand
GTGTTCGGCAACTTGAGTGCGTCGAATATCACCCCGGAGGGCCCGGATGTTCCAGGCTGGGTGTGGGTCTCCGTTGCCACGGGCATTGCTGTCACATGGTTGTTCGACTTGCTCACGCCGCTGGGCGTCGCCGGTGGTGGCCCTTACGTGCTGGTGGTTCTGCTTGGGCTGTGGACGCGAACACGCGCTTTTGTTTGGGGCCTGGCCGCCTTGTGCATTGTGCTGAACCTGTTGGGCATGGTCTTTTCCAAGCCTGGCCTGGGTGAAGAGATTTACCTGATCAACCGCGCCATGATCAGCGGAGCTCTGCTGCTGTGCGCCGGCCTGGTCACTTTCCAGATCCGGCTGCGGGCGGAGTACCTGGCCAGCATCCAGCGCGAACGCGACTACCTCGACATTGCGGGTGTCATGCTGCTTGGCCTGGATGAGCAGGCCCGCATCACGCTGCTCAATCGCCGCGGATACGAGTTGCTGGGCGCCACGGATGAAAGACTGCTGGGCCGGAACTGGATTGACGAGTTTGTGCCGGAAGAGATACGCCCCGCAATCCGCGAGATGTACAGCGAATCGATGAAGGGCAACCGCCAACTGCCCGTGCACTATGAGAATGAAATCCTGATGCGCGACGGCCGCCGCCGCAAGTTCGAGTGGCACAACCTGGTTTTACGAGACGATCACGGGCGGTTGACGGGCGTGCTGTGCTCAGGCGAAGACGTGACTGACCGCCAGCGCGCGGAGGAGAAGCTTGAGGCCAGCCAGGCCGCGCTGAGCCGCACGCGCAACGAGTTGTACGCTGCGGAGCAGCTGATGGCGGCAGTGGTAGAGAGCGCCGTCGAGGGCATTATCACCATCGACACCTTCGGCCTGATCCAGACCGCGAACGCCGCCGCCTGCCGCATTTTCGGCTACGATCGCGAGGAGATGGTCGGCAAAAATGTGTCGATGCTGATGCCATCGCCGGACCGCGACCAGCACGACGGCTACCTTGCGCGCTACGTGCAGACCGGTGTGGCAGGTATCATCGGCAAGGGGCGCGAAGTTACCGCCCTTCGCAAAGGCGGTGAACTGTTCCCCATTCACCTCTCCGTCAGCGACGTGCGAGACCACACCACCCGTGTGTTCACGGGCGTGGTGCGCGACCTCACTGAAGAGAAGCGCCTGCAGCGAAAACTGCAGGAGCAAGAGGCCCTGGCAGCGATCGGCCAGATGGCGGCCGTAGTTGCCCACGAGGTGAAGAACCCCCTGGCCGGCATCGCGGGCGTGATCCAGATCCTACGCGGGCGTTATCCGAAGGATACCGGCGAGCACCAGATCATGGGCGAGGTGCTGACGCGCATCGACGCGCTGGTGGAGACGCTGCAGGACCTGCTGCTGTACGCGCGCCCGCGAGACCTGAAGTTGAAGGATGTTGCGCTGAACGATTTGCTGGCCGAAACCGCGCGGATGCTGGCCGTCGACCCGCGATCGAAGGACGTACGGGTCGAAATGCCGGTCTCGCAGTGCAGCCTGAAGGTTGACGTTGATTACCTGCGCGAAGCACTGTTGAACATCTATCTCAACGCGGCACAGGCCATGCACGGCAAGGGCGAAATCCGCACCGAATTGACCGACGAAGGTGGGACCTGCGTGCTGCGCGTGGCCGACACCGGCCCCGGTATCCCGCCGGACATCCGCGCCCGCGTGTTCGAGCCGTTCTTCACCACCAAGGGGCGCGGCACCGGTCTTGGCCTGGCGCTGGTAAAACGCGTCATCGAGCGCCACGGCGGTGAGGTCAGCATCGATTGCCCGGCTGCGGGGGGCACGGTAGTGACCCTGAAGATCCCAAACCCCCGAGAAACGCCGGCTACCGGATAGCGACGGTGCTGACCATGTCGCGCACCAGGCGCAACACCCTGGCCGGCGATTGCGCCTCAATGTCTTCGTCGGCAATTTCGTAGCCAAGGTCGTTGCGCAGCCACAGCAACGCGTCCACGGCCATGATCTCCAGCGCCGTCTGGTACTGCAGGCGCACCAGGCCGGCCTCGGGGCTGGTCAGCGCCCAGGTCTGGTCGTCAATGCGCATCAGCTGGTAGCGAGGCTGCATGCCGTATCGCTCGATCAGTTCAAAGTAGGGCGCGGCTTCGAACTTTGCGGTTTGCGTGAGCAGCATGGTTGTCTCCTCTAGGCCGGCCTACGCTGGTTGATGTTCGCCAGTGCCAGGAAGCGCGGGTTGTTTGCGACGCTGATGAAGTCCGGGTGGTTCGGCGCCGGCCGCGCATGTCCCGCGGCAATCGCGGCTTCCAGTGAATCCATGCAGCGCGTTTCAGCTCGGTCGCGGGCGGTACCGCGTTCCATGGAGAGGGCGTGGATGGCGAACGCCACTGCCAGGTCCCAGGCGGCCCTGGCGGCCTTGCCGGGTTCCGGCTCGCGGGTCTGCGCCGCGGCCTCTTTCAGCCGCTGGATCCGGACCGTGGGCCTTCCCCACAACTGCTGGCTGATGCGTTGAACATAATCGCCTTCCGGGGCTGCTTCCTCCGCCACGTATTCGGGCACCTGTGCCACGGAGCGCCAAACGCCGCTGCTGCCACTGTCGCGCAGCCGGAATTCCGCCGGGTTGGATGCTGAGTTCTGCATGTTGCACCTGCTGTCCGATTCAACCGCCCATCAAGCACAAGGTGTGCCAGCGCCGCAGGACAGGCGAATGGGGCCGCGGTGCAGAAACCGACGGGGAAATTTCCCCACGTTGGGGGAAACTCCCCCACGCCTCGCGAGACAAGCCGTGAAGAATCCACTCGTGCCGGGGATGACTGGTTCAGCGGCGCTGCATTTCCATCACACGGCGCAGGATATCCACGGCCGCGCGTGGCGTGCTGTGCGCACGGGCACTGGCCTGCATGCGGGCGCGCAGCTCATCGTCGCCCAGGAACCTGGCCAGCTTGTGGCGCAGCGCCCCGGGGCTGCGCGCGATCATGGCCGCGCCCAGTTCCGTCACGTATTCCGCGTTGCGCGCTTCCTGCCCCGGGATCGGATTGGGCACCAGCATCGGCAGGCCCATCGCCAGGCATTCGGCCGTGGTCAGGCCGCCGCTCTTGGTCACGCACAGGCCGGAAACCGCCATGTACTCGTGGATGTTGTCGACAAAGCCAAGCGCCAGGCAGCGCGAGCCGGTGGGCGTGGGCACCTTCGCCACTTGCTCGCGCATGCGCTCGTTGCGCCCGGCGATCGCGATCACCTGCACCGGGCCAAAGCCCAAAATCGTCTCAACCAGTGCGGGCAGCCCGGCCGCGCCCCAGCCGCCGCTCATGGCCAGCACCGTGGGCACAGCGGGATCGAGTCCGAACTTCGCGCACAATGCGTCGCGGTCGTACTCGCGGCTGAACTGCGGCATGATCGGGATGCCCGTAACGCTCACGCGTCCGCGATCAATGCCCTTGTCCGCCAGTTCCTCTCTCGCTTCACCGCTGCCTACAAAGAACTGCGCGGCGTTGGGCTGTGCCCAGAATCCGTGGGCGACGTAGTCGGTGACGCACAGGTTCAGCGAAAAGTTGACCCAGTCCTTTCCTTCATAGGGGCGCAGAATCTGCGCGGGCAGGAAGTGCGTGCACAGCAGGTGGTCCGGCGCGAATTCGCGCAGCATGGCCCGGAAGCCCGCAAACTCGATGCGGTCAAATGCCCGGATGATCGCGGCCTGGCGCTTTTGCGCCTTGGGGCGGTCGCCCTTGTTGAACAGATAACCCCAAAGCTCGGGCGCGCGGTCAGCGAGCTTCAGGTAACTGGCGGCGTAAGCCTTGCGGTAGATCGCTGCCGTGAAATCCAGGATGTCGACGTTGCGCACTTCGGCATCCGGGTACAGCTCGCGCGCCCATGCCTCCAGCGCCTGGGCGGCGCGCACGTGCCCGTAACCGGCGGAAGCGGAGATGATCAGCAGTCGCATGACGCTCCTCGATTTGCGCCACGCACCGGGCGCACCGGGGGTAGTAGATTTCCCCGGCCGCACCCGCGCATCAAGAAAATGTGAAGGCGGCGCCTGCACCCCGGCCGCCCCATGCGGCCGGCTCGTCACGGGCCTGCTCGAGCTTCGGCAGGCGCCGCCTTCGTTTACTGTTTGCGCGCCTCCACCGGCGCGGCCACTTCGCGGGCGAAGGGGTGCGTCGGCTCATACTTCACGCCTCGCGCCGGGATGGCACCCAGGGCACGCAGCTCGTCGGCCACCGGGCTGTCCAAAGCGCCGCCACTGAACACCGCCACCTTGCCGTCCAGCGGCCGGGCCTTGAACGCGTGCTCGCGCGCAGCACCGATCACGATGATGGCGGGCGTCCACTCGGCCGCGTTGGCCAGCAGGCTGGGCAGTGCTTCCAGTGTGGTCTCGGCGATCGTCTCACGCGGCGTGCCACCTCGCGCCACCACCACCACGGGCTCGGCTGCGTCGCGGCCGGCGGCGATGAACTCGCGGCTGATTTCCGCCGCGCTGTGCACGCCCATGTAGACCACCACCGGGCCGGGATAAGCTGCCCAGGCGCGGAGCTCGGCCGCGCTGCTGCCCGCGCCGCTGAACACCGCGAAGCCGCGCTTGCGCCCGCGAGTGGTCAGCGCCACGCCGGCGGCGCCCAGCACGCCGTTCAGCGACGTGACGCCCGGGATCACGCGGAACGGCACGCCCGCGTTGTGCAGCGCTTCCACTTCTTCCGTCCCGCGCCCGAAGATGAACGGGTCGCCGCCCTTGAGCCGCACCACATTGCGACCGAGCGAGCCTTCACGCACCAGGATGCCGTTGATGGTC
The DNA here is from genome assembly GCA_022071975.1 of Planctomycetota bacterium. GTDB lineage: Bacteria > Planctomycetota > UBA8742 > UBA2392 > UBA2392 > JACKID01. The sequence goes on along the minus strand of JAJVIO010000058.1, from coordinate 35,385 downwards.
TCCTGCGCGGTCTGCCTGCCGAAGGGCAGCTTGCCGACGTCGATGTGCTCGGCCTGCGGGGCGAGCGCCAGAATTTCCGGGCACACCAGGTTGTCGTGCACCACGACGTCGGCGCGGCCCAATGCCCGTGCAGCGCCCACGGTCAGCAGGTCCGGGTCGCCGGGGCCTGCGCCCACCAGTGTCACAATGCCGGGTTTCTCATGTGGTTGCATGGTTGCTCCCTCCACTCAGCCCTGTCGCGGGCGAGGCGCCTGCGCTACGGTGCAGGCCGCATTCCGTCTTGGCCAGGCCGGCCCAACGGCCGGCGCGTTCCTGTTCACTGTCCTTCACGGCGCGGGTGCAGGGCTCGCAGCCCACGCTGCGGTAGCCCAGGCCGTGCAGCGGGTGCTGCGGCAGCCCGTAGTTGCGCAGCTCCTCGTCGATCCACTTGCGCGACACGAAGGCCAGCGGTTGCACCTTGAGCAGGCCGTCGGGCTGCAGCTCCAGCACGTTGGCGTTCGCGCGCTCGCCACCCTGTTCGCGGCGCAGGCCCGTTATCCAGGCGCGCTTGCCCTGGCGCAGTCGGCCCAGCACCTGCACCTTGCGGATGTTGCAGCACAGGTCTGGGTCGCGCTCCCACAGACGTTCGCCGTAAATCTCGGCGAACTCCTGCTCGCCGAAGCCGTTGCCCACCGCCAGCAGCTTCAGGCCGAACTGTTCGCGCAACTGCCGGTAATAGGCCAGCGTCTCCGGAAACAGTTTGCCTGTGTCGATCAGGAACGTGGGATGCCCCGGCGCCAGCTCTTTCAGGTATTGGGCCAGCAGCACGCCGCCCGCGCCCAGCGCGCTGGTCACCAGCAGCGAATCGCCGTAGCTTTCCAGCGCCCACTGCAGGATTTCGCGCGGCGAGCGCGTCTCCAGCAACGCCGACGCGGCCTCCGCCTGCGCGCTTGTCTCAGGTACGGTGATCTCCGGCAGCGCTACCGACCACTCGCACTGCTCCAGCTTCACCTCCCCAGGCAGCTCCCTCGCGAAAGCGTGCAGGCCGATTCACTCAAGCAGTTCCTCGAAGGGCTCCGCTTCACGCGCCAGCTGCGCGTACACGCGCACTGCCGCCGTTGCCGTCGCCAGCACGTCCCGCTGGCTCAGCAGGCTGGCGAACTGCTGCGCCAGCAGCGTGCGGCCGTAGAGCCGTCCGCCCAGCAGCAGGTCATAGCCCTTCACCACCTGGCCGTTGGCCTTGCCGGCGTTGCCGCGGAAGCCGAGGTCATAGAGCTGCGGCTGTGAGCAGCTGTTGGGGCAGCCGCTGACGCTGATGCGCAGTCGCTTGGCCCACGCGGGCACGGCGGCGGCTTCCAGAGGTTCCGACAGCTCGCGCGCGAAGTCGTGCGTCTCGACAAACCCCTTGCGGCAGCTGGTGGCGCCCGGGCATGCCACGATGTCCCGCGCGCCGAACCAGCCGGAGGGCGGGTAGCCCAGCGTTTCCAGTTCGCGCACCAGGCCGGGCACCTGCGCGGCTTCCACATCCGGAATCGACAGGTTCTGCCGCGCCGAAAGCACCAGGGTGGCGGCGCCTGAGCGCTCGGCGGCGCGCGTGATCGCCGCCGCCTGTTCGCCGCTCAGGTCGCCCGCCACAACGGGCACGCGCACGCGGAAGCGTCCATCGTCCTGGAGATGGATGCCGTCCGCGCTGAAGCGCGCCGGCGGCGCTTCCAGGGTAAGGCGCGGCGCGGTGTCCACCTCGGGCGGCGGCACCCACTTCTCCAGGATCAGGTTTCGCACGCGCGGAAGACCGAGCTCTTCCAGCACAAACTTCAAGCGCGCGCGGGCGCGGTTTTTGCGGTTTGACTGCTCGTTGTGCACCAGCACGGCAGCCGCCACCAGGCCGGGCACCGCGTGCTCGGGCACGTGGCGGAACAGCAGGTCGCCCAGGCGCGGCTCGCGCCCCAGCCCGCCGCCGATCCAGACGCTGAAGCGCAACTCATCTCCGCTCTCCTCCACGAAGCCCAGGTCGTTGATGCGGTGGAGCGGCTCGCGGTCGTCGGCCGCGTAGAACGCGATCTTGAACTTGCGCGGCAGGGTCTCGAACTCCGGCTTGCCCGCGAACATGCGCGTCAGCGTCTCCACCACGCGCTGGATGCTCTCTACGCTGGCGCTGGCGGTCTCGCTGCCGGTCACGATGTTGCGCACGCTGTCGCCGCAGGCGCCGCGGGTGCTGAGGCCGGTGGTCTCGATCGCCTCGATGAACGCCAGCAGCTTCGCCTCGGGCACACCGTGAAACTCCACGTTGGCGCGAGTGTCGATGTGCCACTCGCCATTCGCGTAGCTGCCCGCAAACTCCGCCAGCGCGTAAGCCTGCGCGATGGTCAGCAGCCCGCCCGGCACGCGCACGCGCACCATGTAGAAGCCCGCCTCGCGCTCCGGGTACACGCCGTCGATCGTCACTTCGCCGTTGCTGCGCAGCACGCGGTGCTTCGAGTAATCGGTCTTCGCAATGTGCCTGACTTCAGGTTCCATCTCTCATCCTCTCACGTGCAACAGCCACCACAGCACCAGCCCCGAGCTCGCCGCCCACAGCAGCAGGCCCACCAGCGCCGGCTTGATCGAGCGCCGCAATTGGTCTACCCGTGTGCGGAAGCCCACACCCACCAGCGCAATGAAGAATGCCCAGCGCGTCAGCCCGGAAACCGCCTGGCGCTCCGCCTCGCTGAACGCGCCCAGCAGCGCCGCCACGCCCACCACCGTGAACCCCAACACGAAGCCGGGCACGCGCGGCAGCGCCAGCTTCGCGGCCGGCAACTGTCCGCGCCGACGGCTCGCGAACAGCCACAGGTACAGCACCACCGCCAGACCCTCGAAGGCGTTCACCACCACCTTGTATGCCGCCGCCAGCAGCAACGCCGGGTCTTCACGCGTGCCCGCGGAGGCCAGCGACTCGGCGTTGTTGGCGATGGTGAGCCCGGCGAAGGTGCCGAAGGTGGCGGCGTCCAGCCCAAGCGCATGTCCGATCAGCGGATACACGACCAGCGCGACCGCCCCGGCACCCATGATCACCATTGTCGCCACGGTCTGCGGCGTGCCTTCCACGGCGCGGTCGCGCTTCGCCACGGCGGCGATCGCCGATACGCCGCAGCCGGACAACCCCAGGGCGAACAGCCCGGCGAGCCGCGAGGGCAACAGGCGCAGCCGTGTCGCCACGGCGAAGCCCACGATCACCAGCGCCCACAGCAGGCCTACGCCCAGCAGTCCGTTCCAGCCCACCAGCCTGAACACCTCCGGCGTTACTTCGGCGCCCATCATCACGAAGCCCGCCGTCAGCGGCACCTCGTAGGGCAGCTGCAGCGTGCCGCGCCCCGCGCTGCGGGCGCCGTGGCCCGCCAGCACGCCGAAGCCGAGCGCCCACACCACGCCGGGCACGCCCGGCGCCGGCAGGTGCGCCAGCTTCGCCACCGCGACCACGATCGCCAGCACCACCACGGCCGCGGCCGGGTGCGCCGTTTCCGGTTTTTGCAGCGTCACGATCATCCGGCCTGCCCCGCCAGGAGTTGCCAGGCCTTCACGGCCGCGATCAGCGCCAGGGCCAGCAGCGTGCTGCTGAATTCGGCGAATGCCCTGCGGGCAAGGGTCCGTGCGCGTGTCTCTGGTTTCATGGTTCACGTCCTGTGTTCAAAAAAGAAAGGGCCGCCATCTGGCGGCCCGTGTCTGCGCGTCTCTTTACGCGTCAACACGAGCCACCCCCGCCCATGCACATGGGGGCCTTGCACTTGCTCAGCTTTGCGGTGTGTGCCTTCATGTTATGCGTGCCCCACCAGCTGCTCGACGCGGATGAAGGCGTTTTCGACCAGGTAGTTCCAGATCTTGTCGGCCGACTGCTCCGGCGTTTCGTTCTCGCTGTCAACCGTGAGTTCGGGATTGACCGGAGCCTCGTACGGGTCGCTGACGCCCGTGAAATTCTTGATCTCGCCGTGCAGCGCCTTGGCGTACAGGCCCTTCACGTCGCGGCGCACCAGCTCATCGAGCGAGGCCGTCACGAACACCTCGACGAAGCGCCGGCTGCCGATCTTGTGGCGCACTTCCTCGCGCACTTCGCGGTAGGGGCTGATCGCGGCGGTGATCACCGGTATCTCGTGGCGCGTCAGCAGCTCGGCCACGAAGCCGATGCGGCGGATGTTGGTGTCGCGGTCTTCACGCGAAAACCCGAGCCCCTTGCTCAAGTGCGTTCGCACCACGTCGCCGTCCAGCACTTCGTGGCCGATGCCGTGCCGCAGCAGGCGGCGGGAAATCTCGTCGGCCAGTGTCGACTTACCGGCCCCCGATAGGCCGGTGAACCACAGTGTGAATCCTCTTGCGCTTGCCATTGTCGTCTCCGTCAGGTCTGGAAATGAAAGAAGCCACCGCGTTGGCGGTGGCTTCGTGAACAGGTTGGTCTTGAGCTACAAGGCCATGCCCGCGCACGTGCCACCCCGGGGGGCGCACATGCAGCAGCACATCTTGGCCTTGTTTGCGTTCATGGCGCGAGAACTTACGAGTTGGAATTGACAGGTCAACAGAAAAGGAAAAGTTTTTCGCAGAGGCCCTGTTTTGTGGGATTTGTGGGACAGGTGGGAAGAGTGGGAAGTGCGCCATCCCACATGTCCTACGAGTCCCACGTGTCCCACCCCTATACCCCCACCGGCGCGCGGAATTCCGCCAGCCTCCGCACGTCGTTCATCAGCTCGCTGAACTCCTCATAGTGCAGGCTCTGGCGCCCGTCACTCAGCGCCTTGGAGGGCTCCGGGTGGACTTCCACCATCACGCCGTCCGCCCCCACCGCCAGCGCCGCCAGCGTCAGCGCTTTCACGTACTCGCGCTTGCCGGCCGCGTGGCTGGGGTCGATCACGATCGGCAGATGGCTGAGCTGCTTCACCACCGGCACGGCCGCGATGTCCAGCGTGTTGCGCGTGGCGGTCTCGAAGGTGCGCACGCCGCGCTCGCACAGAATCACGCGCGGGTTGCCGGCATCCACGATGTACTCGGCGGCCAGCAGCAGCTCTTCGATCTTGCTGCTGGGCCCGCGCTTGAGCAGCACCGGCTTGTCGGTGCGACCGACTTCACGCAGCAGGTCGAAGTTCTGCATGTTGCGGGCACCCACTTGCAGCACGTCGAGGTAGCGCACGGCTTCGTCCACCTGGCCGATCGCCATCACCTCGCTGATCGCCGCCAGGCCGTGGGCGTCAGCGGCCTCGCGCATCAGGCGCAGGCCCGGCACGCCGAGGCCCTGGAAGGCGTAGGGAGAAGTGCGCGGCTTGAACGCGCCCCCGCGCAGGCCCTTGGCGCCCTGGGCCGCGACGTGCGCGGCAACGTGGTGAATCTGCTCTTCGCTTTCCACGGCGCAGGGGCCGGCGATCACGCAGAAACCGCCGCCGCCGAACTTCGCGCCTGCGGCCTCGACTACCGTGTCTTCGGGGTGATAGTTGCGGCTCACGCGCTTGAAGGGGTGCGCGTCCTCGTGCACGTCGCGCACGCCGGGCAGCGATTGCAGCTCGCGCGCGTCGATGGGCAGCCGGCTGGTGGCGGCCGTGACCAGCGTGCAGCCGCAGTCACGCGAGATGGAGGGTTGCGCTCCGAAGCCCTCGAGGGCGCGGATCACAGCGGTGATTTCCTTGAGCGTGGCGCCGGGTTGCATGGTGACGATCATGATCGGGTTCCTGTTGTCAGTTGCTGGTTGTCGGTTGTCAGTGCCGCTTCACATGCTGCGCGCAGCGGCGCAAGGATTTCGCGCACGGCCTGGCCTTCATTCAGGCCGCGAATCAGTGCCGAGCCAACGATGAAGCCGTCGGCGTGCTCGCGCAGCTGCTCGATGTGCTTCGGCTTGCCGATGCCGAAGCCGACGCAGACCGGCACCGGCGACTTCGCGGCCGTTCGCCTGAGGTATTCGATGGTCTCGGGCGCGAAGCCCTCCCGCGCGCCGGTCACCCCGGCCACGCTGATCAGGTAGGCGAAGCCCTGCGCGTGCTTCAGAATCGCCTCCGCACGTTCGTGCCGCGTGGTAGGCGCCAGCATGCTGACCAGCGCCAGGCCTTGACGTGTAAATACTTCGCGCGCCTCGTGCTGTTCTTCAAAGGGCAAGTCCGGGATGATCGCGCCGCTGACGCCGGCATCCGCCGCGCGCTGCGCGAAGCGCTGCAGGCCGCCGGCCAGCACCTGATTCACGCTGAGCATCAACACCACCGGCGGGCCGGCCTTGCGGCTGCCGAGCACTTCCAGCGTCGAAGCCAGTGTGGTGCCGTGTTTTAGCGCCTGCGCCGCGGCGGCCTGGATCACCGGGCCGTCGGCCAGGGGGTCGCTGAAGGGCACGCCCACCTCGATCACGTCGGCGAATTCACCGGCCTCGGCCAGGTTTCGCGTGAAGGCCTGCGGCGTGGGGTGGCCGGCCATCAAGAACGGCAGCAGCGCCTTGCGCCCTTCGCTACGGGCGCGCTCGAAGGCGGCGGTTAGTGCGTGTACGCTCACAGCAGCTTCCTTTCCATCAGGGATGGCAGGTCCTTGTCGCCACGGCCGGAGAGATTGACGATCACGCTCAGGCCGGGGCGCTGCGCCAGCAGGCGTTGCGCGAATGCCAGCGCGTGGCTGCTTTCCAGGGCCGGGATGATGCCCTCGCGCCGCGCCAGCAGCTTGAAGGCCTGCAGCGCTTCCTCGTCGCGCACCACGTGGTACTGCGCGCGGCCGTTGTCCTTAAGATAGCTGTGCTCAGGGCCGACGCCGGGGTAATCGAGGCCGGCCGCAATCGAGTGGGTGTCGAGGATCTGGCCATCGTCATCCTGCAGCAGGTACTGCAGCGCACCGTGTAGCACGCCCGGCGAGCCGGAATTCAGCGGCGCGGCGTGGGATTCGCCCCGGCCCCCGGCCTCCACGCCGTGCAGCTCGACCTCGTCATCGAGAAAGCCCGCGAAGATCCCCATGGCGTTGCTGCCGCCGCCGACACAGGCGACCACGGCGTCGGGCAGGCGGCCTTCGCGCTGGATGAACTGCGCGCGGGCCTCGCGGCCGATCACGCTCTGGAAATCGCGCACCATGGCGGGGTAGGGGTGCGGGCCGACCACGCTGCCGATCAGGTAGTGGGTGTCTTCGGGGCGGCTGATCCAGTCGCGGATGGCTTCATTGATGGCGATCTTGAGGTTGCGGCTGCCGGCTTCGCAGGCGACCACCGTGGCGCCCAGCAGCTTCATGCGCTCGACGTTCGGGCGCTGGCGCTCGCAGTCGAGCGCTCCCATGTACACCACGCAGTCGAGGCCCAGGCGCGCGCACGCGGCCGCGGTCGCCACACCGTGCTGGCCGGCGCCGGTCTCGGCCACTATGCGCGTCTTGCCAAGACGCCTGGCCAGCAGGGCCTGGCCGAGGGCGTTGTTGATCTTGTGCGCGCCGGTGTGGGCCAGGTCTTCGCGCTTGAGGAACACCCTGCCGCCGAAGTCCGCGCTCAGGCGTTCGGCGAAGTACAGCGGGGTGGCGCGGCCGACGAATTCGCGCAGGGTAAGCTCCAGCTCAGCGGCGAAGTCGGCGTCCTGCTTGACCGCCTCGTATGCCTGTTCCAGCTCATGCAGGTTGGCGACCAGTGTTTCCGGCACGTACTGCCCGCCGTAGATCCCGAAGCGCCCGCGTGTTTTCTCCGCCGTTGTCATGCCTTCAGCTCGATCTTCTGCATTGCATCCAGCGCGGCCTGTACGAAGGCGCGCACCAGCGCCGCGTCTTTCATGCCGGGGGCGCGCTCCACGCCACTTGACACGTCAACCCCGTAGGGCCGCGCCAGCCGGATCGCCTCCGCCACGTTGGCGGGCGTCAGTCCGCCCGCCAGGATCACGCGGCGGCCCTGCGCGAAGCGCCTCACGTCGGCGAAGTTCCAGGCCATGCCGCTGCCTTCGCCCAGGGGTGAATCCACCAGCACGCGGCCGTGGCGGAAGTCGCCCGCGTACTCTACGCGCACGCCGGGAATCACTTCGCGGCCGAGAAACGCCAGCGGCAGATCCTCGGCGCGGTGGACCTGGATGGCGTCGAGGTCCACGTGCTCAAGGATGGCCGGCAGCTGATCCAGGTCGCCGCGGCGGAACACGCCGACGCGCTCGACTTCGCGCGGTAGTTGGCGCACGATTTCGGCCGCCTGCCGGGCTGATACCCGCCGGGGAGAGTCGGCGAATACCAGCCCGATGGCAGTGGCGCCGGCTTCGGCGGCCAGGGCGGCGGTGGCGGCGTCGGTGATTCCGCAGATCTTGATCATCGCGTTGCCTTCTGGGGACCGTCCCCCGCTCCTGCGAGGAAGGACTGTCCCTCGGCTTCGCCGGGGACAGTCCCCAACAACTGTCGCAGTGCCGCGGCCGGGTCGGCCTGGCGCATCAGGGCGCTGCCCATCAGGGCCGCGTGGTAGCCGAGTTCACGCACGGCCGCCAGCTGCCCCGGAGTGGTGATGCCGCTTTCGGCAACGGCCTTGCGGTCGCGATCAATCAGGGGGCGCAGACGTTCGAAGCGCGCGAAATCGACGCTGAGATCGCGCAGGTTGCGGCAGTTTACGCCCACCAGCTCGGCGCCCACACACTGGGCGCGCTCGACGTCCAGCTCACTGAAGGCCTCCACCAGGGCGAACAGGCCCAGGTACTCAGCCACGCCCAAGAGGTCGCGCAACTGCGCGTCGTCCAGGATCGCGGCGATCAGCAGTACGCCGTCTGCGCCGTGGGCACGCGCCTCGAACAGCTGGTAAGCGTCCACCAGGAAATCCTTGCGCATCACCGGCAGGCCGGTCGCTGCGGCCGCGTCGCGCAGGTCGCGCAGGTCGCCGCCGAAGCTGGCGGGCTCGGTCAGCACGGACACGGCCACGGCCCCGGCGCGTTCATACGCCTGCGCGCGAGCGGGCACATTCACACCGTCGGCCAGTTTGCCGCTGGAAGGCGCGCTGCGCTTGATCTCGGCGATCACGCCGAAATCTTCTCCCAGCCGCAGCCGCCTCGCAGGCGCGGCGTGCTCGGCCGCTTCGCGGATCGCCGCGTCGCTGGTGCGCCGGCGCGCCGCCGCCACGCGCTCGGCGGAGGTTTTGGCCATGCTTTTGAGAAAGTCAGGCATGGATGGTGCTCCCCTGCAGCTCGCACAACAGCTGGGTTGCACGCCCGTCGTCGATGGCCTTCGCCGCCAGCTCGGCCGCTTCACGGGGCGAACCCGCGCGGCCGACCAGCAGCAGGGTCAGGGCCGCGTTCAGCACCACCGTGTCACGCTGCGAGCCGCGAGCGCCGCTGAAGACAGCTTCGATGATCGTCGCGTTTTCACTCGCTTCGCCGCCACGAAGGTCTGCCAGCTCACAGGCAGGCAGGCCAAAGTCCGCGGCCGTGTGGTCGGCCGCTGTGATGGCTTCCGGCCGTACGTCGATGACCGTAAATCGGCCGGCCGGTGTGGCTTCGTCCAGCCCCGGCTCGCCATGCACCACGAACGCGCGTTTGCGCCCCAGGCCCTGCAGGGCGCGGGCGACGTCGGCCAGGCGCTCGCGTGCGGCGACACCCACCAGCTGGAATGCTGGGCGCGCCGGGTTGGCCAGGGGGCCCACCAGGTTGAATACGGTGCGGATGCCGAGGGCCCTGCGGATCGGGCCGATGCGCTTCAGCGCCGGGTGAAAGTGTGGCGCGAACAGGAACGAAAAGCGCGGGTCAGCTGCGGCACCGGGCGCGGTGAAGGGCAGGCCCAGAGCTTCGATCACGTCGGCGCTGCCGCTGCGGCTGGTGACGCTGCGGTTGCCGTGCTTCACCACCGGCACATCCAGCGACGCGACCAGCAGAGCCGCGGCCGTGCTGATGTTGAAGGTGCCTGCGCCGTCGCCGCCGGTGCCGCAGGTGTCCACGGCGCCGGCCGGTACGTTGTTCACTTCACCCGCGTGATGCAGCAGCGCGCGCGTGATGCCGAGCAGTTCTTCGCCCGATTCGCCCTTGGTGCGCAGGGCGGCGAGGATGCCCGCGATCAGGAACTCCGGTGTTGACTCGTCAAGCAGCCGGTTCAACAGGGCTTCCGCGTCGTCGGCGCCGAGGTGGGCTCCGCTGGCAAGTTGTTCGAGCAGTTGGGTGGTCATGGCTGGTCTCCGTTGGCGGCATCAGGCGAAAGCGGCCACACGATTCAGGAAGTTCTGCAGCAGCCTGGGCCCCTGGGGCGTCAGGATGCTTTCCGGGTGGAACTGCACGCCCTCGATGGGCAACTCGCGGTGGCGGATGCCCATGATTTCGCCTTCGCTGGTGTAGCTGGCGATCTCGAACTCCGGCGGCAGGCTTGACTCGTCAACAATCAGCGAGTGATAGCGCCCGACTTCAACCGGGTTCGGCAGGCCGTCGTACAGGCCGCGCGAGTCGTGGTAGATGCGCGAGGTCTTGCCGTGCATCAGGCGCGGGGCGCGCACCACGCGGCCGCCGAAGGCCTGCGCAATCGCCTGGTGGCCCAGGCACACGCCGAGAATCGGCAGCCGCCCGGGCTGGGTGCGGATCACGTCCAGCGTCTGCCCGGCCTGGTCCGGGTTGCCGGGGCCGGGCGAGATCACGATGGCGTCGGCCTGCTCGAGGTCGTCGCCGCTGACCTGGTCGTTGTAGCGCACGGTGATGTCGGCGCCGAGCGTGCCCAAGGCCTGGTAGAGGTTGAAGGTGAATGAATCGTAGTTGTCGATGAGAAGGATCATGGGCTTGGGGCCTTGGGCTTAGGGGTTAGGGAACTGCAATTCGTCCCGCGCGAACTCGAGCGCCTTCAGCAGCGCCGCCGCCTTGTTGCGGATTTCCTGGTACTCATTGGCCGGCACGCTGTCGGCCACGATGCCCGCGCCCGCCTGCGCGCTGTATCGCCCGTTGTTCATCACGATGGTTCTGATCGTGATGGCCTGGTCGAAGTCGCCGCCGGGCGTGAAGTAGCCGACGCTGCCGGCGTAAAAACCGCGCGGCCGCGGCTCAAGCTCGTTGATGATCTGCAGCGCCCGGATCTTGGGCGCGCCGCTGACAGTGCCGGCCGGGAACGCGCTGGCGAAGGCGTCCAGCGGCGAAGCCTCAAGCCTGCCGGTCACGCTGCTGCAGATGTGCATCACGTGGGAGTAGCGCTCGATTGCGCGCAACTGGTCCACCCGCACGCTGCCGATCTCGGCCACGCGGCCGACGTCGTTGCGAGCGAGGTCCACCAGCATGTTGTGCTCGGCCAACTCTTTGGCGTCTTCGCGCAGCTCGGCCTCGAGGGCCGCGTCTTCGGCGTCGTCGGCGCCGCGCCTGCGGGTGCCGGCGATGGGCCGGATGGTCAGCTCGCCGCCTTGCAGCCTGACCAGCGCTTCGGGGCTGCTGCCGATCACCTGGTAGGCGCCGAAATCGAGGTAGTACAGGTAGGGCGACGGGTTCAAGTGGCGCAGGGCGCGGTACACCTGGTACGGGTGCAGGCTGGTCTCGCCCTCGAAAGCGAGCGACAGCACGACCTGGAAGATGTCGCCGGCCGCGATGTACTCCTTGGCGCGCTCGACCATGTTGCTGAACGCGGACTCGTCGAGGGTGGCGCGCGGTTCCGTGTAGTCGCCGCCCTGGGGCAGTTCCGGCACCGGCAGCGCCATGGCGGTGCGGATCTCGGCCAGCAGCTTCGCGGCCGCATCGGGCCCGTCGGCGTGGTCGAGGCTGATGCGCCGCGCGGCGTGGTCGAAGGTCAGCACCGCGCGCGGCACCACGAAGGCGGCCAGGGGTGTAACGGGGTCTGGCTCCGAACGCAGCGAGGTGCCTGACCCCGTTTCGCCGGTGCGCGTAAATGGGTCAGGCACCCGGCGGGAGCCAGACCCCTTTGTGCCGGTAGGCAGCAGCTCGTGCACGTTCTCGAAGGCGATGGCGCCGACCAGGCCGAGGGGACTGTCCCCGCTGCCTGCCCGCCGAAGCCTTGGCGAATGCGGGTTGGGGACTGTCCCTGTTTTCGAGCGCGTTTCGGGAGCCTGACTACGGGGACAGTCCCCTGCGGGGACAGTCCCCATAGCCGCAAGTTCGCGCTCGATCAGTTCGCGCAGGCCGCCTTCGCCGCGGTATTCAATGGTTTTGATCGGGTCGAGGCCGATGAAGGAGTAACGGCCGACCTTTTCTCCGTGGGTGACGCTTTCCAGCAGGAAGGCGGGCTTGAAGTCGCGCAGCTTCAGGAACAGCGAGGTGGGTGTTTCCAGGTCGGCAATGGTTGAGGCGGTCATGGCAGTCTCGAAAGTGTGGGAAAACAAAAACGCCCGGAGCAAAGTCCGGGCGTGGTCAGCGAGTCAGCAAACAACTACGCGGCGCACCACCCGGAGTCGGGGGTCCACCACTGCCAAGCAAAGTTGTTCGTGCGCGTATTCATGGCGAAGATAAATACGCGACGGATGCGTTCCGCACAAACCAAGAATCTGGATTGCGCCGAAAAACTGGCCGCGAATACTTTAGGATTGAAACACTTACGCTGAGCGCTGGTGCCATGATCCGCAATCGACCTGCCGTCTTGCTCTGTGCTGTCCTTTGCATCGCTGCATTCGCCGCAGTGGTGTCGTACTTCGTCAACCAAGGAACAGACAAGACACCAATGGAGCCTCTCTCACTGGACGATCACCTGGCCGCTGAGTTACTCCGGCTTCAGGATGCAAAGGGAAGAGGCACACTCTCTCCGTCTGAACAGGCTGTCGCTGATGCGTTGCCGACAGGTACCGGGGTCGACCAGCTCAAGGAACAGCTCGTCCAAGAGTTCGGCATTGCTGTAACTGACAGGCTGCGAGAAGCCCTCCGCAACGATTACCGCGTGCGCTCAATATCAGTGATACGTGTTTCGGGATCGCCGTCCGCCGCCGGTTGGCACGACTTCGATTTAGCGTGTGCCGGAGCGGAGCGCTACAACTCCCTGATTCCCGACGCATCGCAGCTAGCATGGAAAGCGACCGCTGATGACGTTCGCGCAGGTCGCTGGAATGGCTTCCTTGCCTCCGTCGCACAGCTCGAAGAGCGGGTCGTATCCGCGTCGAGCCAAACCGCTGTCCGCTATAATAAGGCTAAGCCTTACGAGCACTTGCAGAGTCTGCCTTTGCTCGCATCACTGATCTCGGCTCGCGCCCGGCTGCTGGCATTGGAGGGAGCCGAAGCTCCAGCCCGAGGACCCACCGCGCTGTGGAGGCTGATCAGCATACTCGCTAATGACGACATCGGGTGGACAAAAGCCAAGGCACGGGCCGTGGCCATTCTGCTCGACCAAGGCGGCTATCAACTGTTCGAAGCAAGGCTGCTGGGAAAGGAAGATCTTACTGCATACGTCAACTTGGAGGTTCGCTTTCCCAGTTTGGCCGGGCTGCTGGTTGATTGTGCTTACCAGCTGCCCGAGGAACTCAACCACCTCCGATGGCTGGACTCCCAAACGGATCGCGAAGCCCTTGCTGCGGAACTGACCCGGCTGCACCAGGCATACGGTTGCTTATCGCTGCAAGGCTGGATCGACGCGGAATTCAACGCTCGTATGGCCCGGATTGAGCAGCTGCTGTCGCTCGCGTCGGAGTTGGATGTAACTGAAGCAGCTCTACAGGACCCGCTCCGCGCGGGGAAACTGCTTCGAGAAAGTGACAAGAGGCTTGAGGATCCGCTTGTGCGCGAATGCCTTTCAACGTGGTTGCTCACCCGGCTGCAGAACTTCTACCTGTACGCGTTGCAGTTGGAGCGGATCAGATTGAACCGGGGTCGTATCGATCGCTCTGAGCTGGACAGGATTCTGGCGGATCAGTCTCATATCAAACGCGCACGTCAGGGGAACACCATCACCATCCGACTTGACCCGGATCATCCGCTGGCGCGGTTCTACCCACCCGAATGCTCAACCGCCCAGGCAAGTTTTGCGGTTCAGGATTGAAACCGGTGCAACAGTGCGGCGGCCGGCGGGGGACGCTTTCTTCAATCGACAACAACTGCAAAAGCTTTCAACCACGAAGGACCACCAAGGGCCACGAAGGACTGCCGAACCTGTTAAGGCTCTTCGTGGTCCTTCGTGGCCCTTCGTGGTGAACCTGTCGTTGCCTTGCGAATGACGGCCCGGAGCCGCTAACGCTCCAGCTCATCCAGCGCTGTTACCAGTTCGTCGAGTACGCGGTGCCAGGCTTGCTCGTTGCGCTTGCGGTAGAGGTAGATGCTGGTCTGCTTCAGCTCGCGGATGCGCACGCCGTAACCCTGCTCGATGGGCGCGGGCTCGCCCTGGTCGAACGACTCGAACTCCAGGTGAAACGGCCCGCGGCCGGATTTGCGCTGCACCTGCCAGAACACCGGCTTGCCGCCCTCGCCGGTGGTCTCGCTTACGACCTTCCAGTCTTGCGCAGCCAGCTTGTCGCGCAGCTCTGCCAGGTGCTTGTCCAACATGCGTCAGCGCCCTTGTTTCTGCATGGCCTGGAACACCGCCGCGTACATCTTGATCTGCTTCACCATGGCGGCAAGGCCGTTCGCCCGGGTTTGAGATAAATGTCCGGCCAAGCCGGTGGCAACGACAAAATCCGGCGGCGTTTTGACAATTTCTTCCGGTGTTGCGCCGGAATACACCTTCATCAGCAAGGCGATAAGCCCCCGCACGATCATGGCGTCGCTGTCGCCCTGGAAGTGCACGGCCCCGTCTTTCAGTTCCGCGTGGAGCCAAACCGTGCTCTGGCAGCCCTTCACCTTGTTCTTTTCGGTCTTGTGCTGCTCATCCATGGGCGCAAGTTCGCGGCCGTACTCGATGATGCGCTTGTAGCGCTCCTCCCATTCGGGCATGGCCGAAAACTCGTCGATGATCTGCTGCTGGCGTTGCTGGATATCCATCCTAAACCCGTTGCTGTAAGGACCTTTTCATCCTGATACCATACTGTCTGGCGCGCCTTCTTCCTTTAATCAGGGCGACGGCGGAATAAAGGACTAATTTAGTCCAGTTTATCCCTTGCCGGGAAACAAGAGGGCGCTAAACAGGACTGCGGGGGTCCAATATGGGCCCCGCTGGCGTCCAAGGCCCGAGAGCAGCCATGCCGGACACGAACGAAAGCATCCAGGCACTCGCCCAGCAGGAGTACAAACACGGCTGGGTCAGCGACGTTGACGCCGACCAGCTTCCGCCCGGCCTGAACGAAGACATCGTGCGCGCCATCTCGGCCAAGAAGCACGAGCCGGAGTGGCTTACCGAATGGCGCCTGCGCGCCTACCGCCACTGGCTGACCATGCGCGAGCCGGAGTGGCAGAAGCCCAAGTACCCGAAAATCGACTACCAGGGCATCATCTACTACTCGGCGCCCAAGAAGAAACCCGAAGTCAGCAGCCTCGACGAAGTGGACCCCGAGCTGCTGGAGACCTTCGAGAAGCTGGGCATCAGCCTCGATGAGCAGAAGCGCCTGACAGGCGTGGCCGTGGACGCCGTGTTCGACAGCGTCAGCGTGAAGACCACCTTCCGCGAGGAACTCTCGAAGCAGGGCATCATCTTCTGCAGCTTCAGCGAGGCCGTGACCGACCACCCCGAGCTGGTGAAGAAGTACCTCGGCAGCGTGGTGCCCTACACCGACAACTACTTCGCCACGTTGAACAGCGCGGTGTTTTCGGACGGCAGCTTCTGCTACATCCCGCCCGGCGTGCGCTGCCCCATGGAGCTGAGCACCTACTTCCGCATCAACAGCGCCGGTACCGGCCAGTTCGAAAGAACGCTGCTGATCGCGGATGAAGGCGCCTACGTCAGCTACCTGGAAGGCTGCACAGCGCCCCAGCGCGACGAGAACCAGTTGCACGCGGCGGTGGTCGAGCTGGTGGCGCTGAAGGGCGCGCACATCAAGTACAGCACCGTCCAGAACTGGTACCCCGGCGACAAGGACGGCAAGGGCGGCGTCTTCAACTTCGTCACCAAGCGCGGCATGGCCCACGAGAACGCCAAGGTGTCCTGGACGCAGGTGGAAACCGGCAGCGCCATCACCTGGAAGTACCCGAGCTGCGTGCTCAAGGGCGACAACAGCGTGGGCGAGTTCTACAGCGTGGCCTTGACCCGCGACCGCCAGATGGCGGACACCGGCACCAAGATGATTCACATCGGCAAGAACACGCGCAGCACCATCGTCAGCAAGGGCATCAGCGCCGGCCACGCGGACCAGACCTACCGCGGCCTGGTGAAGATCCTCAAGGGCGCCACGGGCGCTCGCAACTACAGCGTCTGCGACAGCCTGCTGATCGGCGGCACCTGCGGCGCGCACACCACGCCGTACATCGAAAGCGCCAACCCCACGGCCGTGGTTGAGCACGAGGCCAGCACCAGCAAGATCAGCGACGACCAGATTTTCTTTTTGCGCCAGCGCGGCCTGAGCGAAGAGGACGCGGTCAGCATGATCGTGAACGGCTTCTGCAAGGACGTGCTGAGCGAGCTGCCGATGGAATTCGCCGTGGAGGCCCAGAAGCTGCTGGGCGTCAAGCTTGAAGGCGCAGTCGGCTAGAGAGAACAGGAGCCCGGAGCGCAAGCGACGGGGAGACACACGGACCAGTGACGATGACCGAACCTTTGCTTGAAATTCGCAACCTGCATGCCTCCGTGGACGGCACGGAGATCCTGCACGGCCTCTCCTTGACCATCCACGCCGGCGAGGTGCACGCCATCATGGGCACCAACGGCTCCGGCAAGAGCACGCTGACCAAGGTGATCGCCGGCCACCCGGATTATGAGGTCACCGGCGGCGACGTGCTGTTCAAGGGCCGCAGCATCCTGCAGGACGAGCCTGAAGAGCGCGCCTGCGCGGGCATTTTCCTGGCTTTCCAGTACCCGGTGGAAGTGCCGGGCGTCAGCAACCTGTACTTCCTGCGCAGCGCGCTCAACGCACAGCGCAAAGCGCGCGGCGAAGCCGAGTTTTCGGGCGCGGAGTTCCTGGCACTGGTGAAGGAAAAGGCCAAGCTGGTGGACATCGACCAGGGCCTGCTGAACCGCAGCGTCAACGAGGGTTTCTCGGGCGGCGAGAAGAAGCGCAACGAGATCTTCCAGCTCGCGATGCTGGCGCCGACCCTGGCGATCCTGGACGAGACCGACTCCGGCCTCGACATTGACGCCCTGAAAACAGTAGCGGCCGGCGTGAACAGCCTGCGTAGCCCGGAGCGCTCGTTCCTTCTGGTGACCCACTACCAGCGCCTGCTGAATTACATCGAGCCCGACTTCGTGCACGTGCTGCTCGACGGCCGCGTGGTGAAGTCCGGCGGCAAGCAGCTGGCGCTGGAGCTCGAGGACAAGGGCTACGCCTGGATCGAAGAGGAAGCCGCCTCGGCCTAGGGTCTGGCTCCATTTCTGGAGCGCAGCGGAAGAAATGGTGCCTGACCCCCTTCGCCCGAAACAAGAACAAGCATGACAGCAACCACCGAAAACGGCTTCGCCCCCACCTATGCCGCCCTGCGCAAGGCTTTGCCGCAGGAGCCCGCCTGGCTGTCGGAGCTGCGCGAGGAAGCCTTCGAGAACTTCCGCGCGCTGGGCCTGCCCACCATCAAGCACGAGGAGTGGCGCTGGACCAGCGTGAAGGCCATCGGCGCGACCCAGTGGACGCCCGCCGCGCCCGCGCGCATCAGCGAGGCTGACATCAAGCCCTTCCTGCTGGCCGACGACGATATCCGCCTGGTGTTCGTCAACGGCCACTTCGCCGAGAACCTGTGCAAGCTGCCGCCCCTGCCCGAAGGCATGGTGGTGCAGCCGATCAGCCGCGTGCTGGATTCCGACGAGGCCCTGCAGCTCAAGCTGGGGCGCTACGCCGCCCAGACCAGTCCCTTCACCGCGCTCAACACCGCGCTGTTCACGGACGGCGCCTACATCCGCGCCGGCAACGGCCTGACTTTGGAAGTGCCGATCCACGTGCTGTACGTGACCACTGACGGCAACGGCCCCGCCGAGAGCTCCACGCGCACGCTGGTGTTCGCGGGCGAGAGCGTCGAGCTGCGGGTAGTGGAAAGTTTCGTGGGGCTGGGCTCTACGCCGCGTTTCGTGAACGCGGTCAGCGAAATCGTCGCCAAGGGCAACGCCAGGATCCGCCACGCCAAGCTGCTACGCGAGAGCGACGCCGCCAGCCACGTCGGCCTGAATGAAATCCACGTCGAGCGCGACGCGGCCGTGACTTCCCACTGCATCTGCCTGGGCGCCGGTTTGGCGCGCAACGATGTGCATGCGGTGCTCGCGGCCGAGGGCGCGGAGTGCGTGCTCAACGGCCTGGTGCTCGGCCGCGGCAGCCAGCACTTTGACAACCACCTCGAGGTTGATCACGTGCGCCCCCACGGCCGCAGCCGCCAGTTGTACCGCGCGGTGGTGGACGACAAGTCGCGCAGCGTGTTCAGCGGCAAGGTGATCGTGCGCCCCGGCGCCAACGGCACGGACGCGCAGCAGCAGAACAACAACCTGCTGCTCAGCGACGACGCCAAGGTGGACACCAAGCCGCAGCTCGAGATTTACACCGACGACGTGAAGTGCAGCCACGGCGCGACTTCGGGGCAGCTCGACCGCGACGCGATCTTTTTCCTGCGTTCAAGAGGCTTGAACGAGCAGACCGCCCGCAACCTGCTGACCTACGCGTTCGCCAACGACGTCATCGAGCAAATCAAGATCGAGCCGCTGAAGCAGGCGCTGGAAGCACAGCTGGCGGAGAGATTTCACGGGCTGCTGGAGAGCTAAGAACCACGGGTGAACACGGATAGACACGGTGAGAAACAAGAAATTCACAGCCGAGTTCAAAGCCCGTTGCAATGACGTCTGGGAAACAATCAAGGACGCCGCTTACAAGGTAGCCAACACCCTTGGGCCGGGCTTTCTTGAGAAGGTTTATGAAAATGCGCTAGCAGTTGAGCTGCGCAAGCGCGGACTGAAAGTCGTACAGCAGCATCGGTTGCAGGTGCTGTACGAAGGAGAAGTGGTCGGCGAGTATGTCGTTGACCTGTTCGTCGACGACTGCGTGTTGGTCGAGTTGAAGACCGTCAAAGAGTTGGACTCGGTCCACGAAGCCATCACTTTGAATTATCTCAAGGCAAGCCCGTTGTGGCTGATCGGACTGATCAACTTCGGGAAGCCGCGAATCGACGTGCGGCGCTATGTAGACGGTAGCTGACTTGTGTTTACCCGTGTTTACCCGTGGTTCCTGACGCCATGACTGAAGTGAAGACATTCGACGTACAGAAGCTCCGCGCCGACTTTCCGATTCTTTCCCGGGAGGTGCACGGCAAGCCGCTGGTTTACCTGGATAACGGCGCGTCGGCCCAGAAACCGCGCTGCGTGATCGATTCCATCCGCAACACCTACGAGCGCGAATACGCCAACGTGCACCGCGCCGCCCACGAGTTGTCCGCCATCTGCACCGACAAGTTCGAGCAGGCCCGCCGCAGCGTGCAGCGCTTCCTGAACGCGCCCGAGGACCGCGAGGTCATCTTCGTGCGCGGCACCACCGAGGCCATCAACCTGGTGGCCCAGGCCTGGGGACGCAGCAGCCTCAAGGTCGGCGACGAAATCGTGATCACCGCCATGGAGCACCACAGCAACATCGTGCCCTGGCAGATGCTGTGCGAACAGACCGGCGCGAAGCTGCGCGTGGCGCCTATGGACCACACCGGCACGCTGATCTTCGACGAATACCTCAAGCTGCTCAGCCCGCGCACGAAACTGGTCAGCGTGGTGCACGTCAGCAACGCGCTCGGCACCATCAACCCGGTCAAGCGCTTGGCAGAGGCCGCGCGCGCACACGGCGCGCTGGTGCTGGTGGACGGCGCCCAGGCCGCGCCGCACATGCGCATCGACGTGCAGGAGCTGGGCGTCGATTTCTATGCCTTCAGCGGCCACAAGGCCTTCGGGCCCTCGGGCATCGGCGCCCTGTGGGGCCGCGCGGAGCTGCTTGAAGCCATGCCGCCCTGGCACGGCGGCGGCGAGATGATCGAGTCGGTCAGCTTCGCCAAGACCACCTACGCCAAGATCCCCCACAAGTTCGAGGCCGGCACGCCCAGCATCGCGGACACCATCGCGCTGGGGGTCGCGCTCGAATACCTGATGGAGATCGGCTTTGAGGCCATGCAGGCCCATGAGCACGAATTGCTGGAGTACGCGACGGCGCAGCTCAGCGCGATTCCCGGCCTGCGCATCATCGGCACCAGCGCAGACAAGGCCGGTGTGATCAGCTTCGTGCTGGAAGGCATCCATGCCGCCGACGCCGGCATGATCCTCGACGAGCAGGGCATCGCCGTGCGCGTCGGCCAGCACTGCGCCGAGCCGGTGATGGACTTTTTCAAGGTGCCGGCCACCATCCGCGCCAGCTTCGCGTTCTATAACACCCGCGCCGAGGTTGACGCGCTGGTAAAGGGCATTCACAAGGTGAAGGAACTGTTCGCGTGAGCTGGTTCAAGTGGCCCCGCGCCAAGACAAAAATGAGCAACGAGCCCAAAACCGAGCCCCAGCCCGAAGGCGCGGCCAGGCTGGTCGATCCCGACAAGCTCAAGGCCGTGACGCCGCCGGTTGAGGTGGACAAGTCGCTGATGAGCCGCGGCGCGCCCGGAATGCGCACGGCGCCGGCCGCGGCGCCGAAAGAAGTTCCGCCGCCGGACCTCAGCAAGCTGCCCAAGGACGAGCAGGGCAACCCGCGCGACCTCACGTTGGCCGAGGCCAAACAGGCCAAGGAAGCGGTGATCCGCGAGTTGCAGACCATCTACGACCCGGAAATCCCGGTCAACATCTACGAGCTGGGCATGATCTACAACGTCAGCGTCGGCCTGAAAGGCGACGTGCACGTGAAGATGACCCTGACTTCACCGGCCTGCCCCGTGGCCGGCAGCCTGCCCGGCGAAGTGGAGCAGAAGCTGCGCAATCTCAGCGGCGTAACACAGGCCCGGGTAGAGCTGGTCTGGGACCCGCCCTGGAACAAGTCCATGATGTCCGAAGCCGCCAAGCTCGAGCTGAATGTGATGTAGTGGCATCGGCGTCCCGCCGATGGCCGTAGTTAAAAACCATCCATGTCAGTGAACGAAAACATCCAGATCAGGCAGGGTTCAAACCTGCCACACTGGACGCGGGTCGGCTCCACATACTTCGTGACATTCCGTCTTGCCGACTCTCTGCCCCGCAGCGCGATCCAGAAGCTGCGAGCAGAGTCAAGAATGCTCGAACGACAGGCCGAGTTGGGTGCAGTTGAGTTGACACCCGAAGAGCTCGTTCGCCGCGCCAAGCTGAAATCAGAGGCGTACCTTAAGCTGCTGGATGCGGGTCACGGCGAGTGCGTCCTGAAAAGAGATGACGTCGCTGAATTGGTGGCCAACGCCTTGATGCACTTTGACACCGTGCGTTATGAGCTGCATGCCTGGTGTGTCATGCCCAATCACGTGCATGTTGTGTTTCGACCGTTTGCCGGCTTCGAGCTGCCCGATATTCTGCACAGTTGGAAGTCATTCACAGCAAAACAGGCCAACAAGCTGCTTGGCCGAACCGGCGTGTTCTGGCAGGCGGAGTCCTACGACCATCTAGTTCGTGATCAGCAGGACCTTGAACACGCCATCAATTACACACTCCGGAACCCCGTCGAAGCCGGGCTTCGCGACTGGAAGTGGCTCGGTAATGGCAAGCCTGCGCTTTAACCGGGCCATGGCCGGGACGGCCATGCCACTCTACACCACCTGCCAGGCCAGCTCCGGCGCCTTTCGGCGGGTGATGGCTTCGGCCACGGCGCTGCGCAGGCGGCCGGTGTTGGCGTACAGGGCCTGCATCAGCTTGATCGGGTCGCCGTCGCCATGGACGCTGACCAGCGGGTGGCCGGCGGCGGGCGCGGGTTGCACGTCGTCAACGTAGACGGTCAACAGCTCATCATCGCCCGTCTCGCTCAGCGCGAACGACAGCGCGCGCTGCACCTGGCGGCACAGCTGCAGCGTCTTGCGGTCGTGGCGCTTGCGGGCGCCCGGATGTTCTTCACGTTGCGGCATGGCGCCATCATAACGGCCGCCGGTTGCAGACCAGTCCCGGGCGCGAAAAACGCGGGCAATCTTTCGTCGCGCTCGTATAAGCTTGCGCCATGGCCGAGAGCATCGCACCGAGCGCCGAGGAAGCCTACCTGTTCCGCCACGCCACGGCGCGCGATGCGGCCTACCAGCTGCTGCCGCCCAGCCAGCGCGCCCGCCTGCACGGCATCGCGCTCGACATCCTGGAAGAGTTGATGCTCAGCGCCGGCCTGGACGCCGTATTTGAGCTGGCCGAGCACGCCCGCCTGGCCCAGGAAAATGTCACCCTGGTCGGCAGCGACATCGCCCACCGCGAGCTGCGCTACCTGCGCCTCTCGGCTATCCACGCAGCCAATAAGTTCGAGAACGAAGCCGCCTGCCGGCTCTGGGAGCGTTTCGCCGACCATCGCCACGCCACGCCCAGCGAACGCACCGAGGCACTTGCCGAGGCCGGGGTACTGCACTGGATGCTGGGGCGCCGCGGACCCGCACTGCGCTGCCTGGGCGCCGCCATCGACACGCCCGGCCTGCCCGCGGGCCTGCTGGCCTACTGCCTGGTCGAGCGCGGCACGCTGTACCGCGACGTCAACGACGATACGGCCGCCACCCGCGACCTGCAGCGCGCCCTCGAGATCGCACGCAAGGCGGGCGACAAGAACCTGCAGCTGCGGGCGCTGGGCAACCTCTGCACCGTGCAGGACGAAAGCATGACGCAAGCCGGCGTGCGGGATTTGTACGCGCCCGTTCTGCGGCTGGCCCGCGAAACCGGCAACCAGCGCGCCGTGGGCATCACCGAGGGGCAGATCGGCCTGGCCTGCCTGCGCGGCGGCAACTTCAGCGAGGCCGAAGGGCACCTGGC
Source organism: Planctomycetota bacterium (assembly GCA_022071975.1). GTDB lineage: Bacteria > Planctomycetota > UBA8742 > UBA2392 > UBA2392 > JACKID01. The sequence continues at coordinate 12,627 of JAJVIO010000058.1, read as the reverse complement.
TGAATCCATCCGCGTGCTGCGCGAGGCCGGCGACAAGTTGAACGAGGGCGCCATGCTTGGCGCACTCGGCCGCCTTTACCGCGACCGGCCGGACGGCGACCGCCGCGCCAACCTGACGCAGGCACTGGAGCACTACCGGGCCGCTGTCGCCAGCCGCGAGCAGCTGGGCTACGTGTTCCAGAAGACCGAGCCGCTGCTGGGGCTGGCTTCCACGCACCGACTGCTGGGCGCGCTCAGCGATGCCGAGCAGCACGCCGAAGAAGCGCAGCGCCTGGCGCTGGAGATCGGCGACGCGGCCGCGATCGGAAGCGCGTACCTCGAGCTGGGGGCGGTGTACGAAGCGCAGAACCGGCCCTCGCTGGCCGAGCGCACCTGGAACTACGGCTTCCTGGCCGTGGAAGACTCGCAGGCGCATTCCGCAAAGGTGCAATTGCTGGAGGCGCTGGCCCGCTTGCTGGCCAGGCAGGGCGCGTGGGAAGATGCCGACGTGTACGCCCGAAACGCCGAGACTCTGGCCGAAAACGTGCCGGACAAACAAACGCGAACTCGAGTGCGCGGCCTGCTGAACGCGATTGAAAAGCGCCGGATCAGCCCCTCCGAAATTTCCTGAAAATATTTTTCCTGAGCCCGCCGAAGCCTGTATCTGCGGCTTTACAGGGACACGGTCTTGACGCGCCAAGTGCCCAAACGGCCGTTTTGTGTCGCAGGCACCGCTTTATTTGGGGTGGGTCGCGCGGGACTTCCCCCGCGCCCCCGCAGGAGCCATCCATGAGCCGCCAGGACACCGCCAACGCCCTCAAATCAGTCGCCGCCTTCAAGTTGACGGCCGAGATGCAGGAAATGCTGAACGACATCGCCGCCAGCGCAACCATCCTGGGCGCTACACCGTTCGCCGGCGGCCCGGCCGCGAAGAAGCTCGCCGCCAGCCTGCACCAGGCGCTGCTGGAGTTCGAAATCGAGCTGGCGGCCATCGGCCGTCATGAGTTCGAGGTGAAGAAGTAGCCTGCTACCGCGTGACCTGGATGCGCCCCGGGTGCTCGGCCACCACTTCGCCGATCACCGCGTGCGCCAGCGCGCCGTGCTTCTGCAGGCTGGCCACCATGGCGTCGCACTTGGCGGCCGGCACGCTGATCACCATGCCGCCTGAGGTCTGCGCGTCGCACACCAGCAGCTGCTCGTCTTCCGTGATGTCCGGCGCGAAGTCGATGAACTGTTTGAAATACAACCAGTTCTTCTTGGTGCCGCCGGGGAAACACTTCTGCGCCAGCAGGTCCATCACCTCGGGCAGCACAGGCAGCGTGGAAAGCCGCAGCTTGATGCCCACGTTGCTGGCGCCCGCAACCTCGCGCAGGTGGCCCGCAAGGCCGTAGCCCGTCACGTCCGTGGCCGAGCTGGCGCCGACCTCAAGGATCGCCTCGCCGCCCGGGCGGTTGATCGCCGACATGCTTTTGATCGCCGGCGCGATCTGCGCCTCCGTGCGCAGCTGTTTCTTCACGGCCGTGGTGAGCACGCCCACGCCCAGGGGCTTGGTCAGCACCAGCTTGTCGCCGGGTTTTGCGCCCTGGTTGGCCATGATGCGGTCCGGGTGCACCAGGCCGGTGACGCACATGCCGTACTTGGGCTCAGCGTCGTCGATGCTGTGGCCGCCGGTGACGAAGATGCCGGCCTCGGCGGCTTTGTCAGCGCCGCCCTTCAGTATCTGCGACAGCACGTCATGGCCCAGCGCCGCCAGCGGGAAGCCCACGATGTTGAGCGCGAAAATCGGCCTGGCACCCATGGCGTAAATGTCGGAGATGGCGTTGGCGGCCGCGATCTGGCCGAAGGTGTAGGGGTCGTCAACGATCGGGGTGAAGAAGTCGAGCGTCTGGACGATCGCCTGCTCGTCGCTGATGCGGTAAACGCAGGCATCATCGGCCCACTCGTGGCCCACCAGCACGTTGGGGTCGGTGATCTTGGGAAGTTTCGAAAGGACCTGTCCCAGGTCCGCAGCGGAGAGCTTGCAGCCTCAGCCGGCGCCGTGAGAAAGCTGGGTAAGCCTCGGTTTTTCGTTCTTCGCCTGTTCGGTGGTCATCGTTCGTACTTTCGGCCGGCTTCGGGCGGCTGCGCCGCGCCGCTTCGTTTACGCCCGCCTGCGGCGGGCTACTTCGCTGTCCCAACAGTCCGCTGGACTGTTGGGACTCAGCCCGCGCCATGGGAAAGCTGGGTAAGCCTCGGTTTCTCGTTCTTCGCCTGTTCCGTAGCCAATGCAGTCTCCCGCAACATCAAGGCGCGCCACGATACAACACGCAGCACCGGAAACCCATTCCGCAAACGCAACGCCACGGGGACCGGCACCTGCGGTACCTGTCCCCCGTTCTCGAATCCGGCCCTCAACGTGCCATGTACTCAAACTTGGGGAACAGCTCCGCGGCCGGGGCCTTGCCTGATTCGCGCAGGACGCGCAGGGCATCAAGCTGCAGGAACACCACCAGCCAGGGCACGCTGCGGTCCTTGGGCGGGTTGGTCTTGCTGATGCACTCGCCCTGCAGGTGGATGCGGACCTCGGTGACCGTGCCGTCGGCCGGCATGCGCGACAGCATCGCGGCCGCCAGTTTGCTGCGCGCTCGCTTGTACTTCTCGACGTCAACCTTGCCTTCGGCGTCGCACAGGTCGGCGAGGCGGAAGCCCGTGTCCTGATGTTCTTCCACACGCTCCGCCCAGACCGTGCGGAAGCCGAACACCTCTTTCTTGCGGTCGTAAACCGGGATCAGGTCAACGGTGTTCTTCTCCCACTTCTTCATCTCTTCAAGCGGGCGCGGGCCGGCGGGCTCGTCTGCCGGGTATTCGACGGGCCGCTCGGGCGGCTGCTGTGGCGGCGGCGGCTCAGGGATCTCGTCCTTGGGGTACTCGACAGGACGTTCGGGCGGAAGCTCGGGCGGAGGCGGCTCGGGCACTTCCTCTTCCGGCCTCCACTTGGCGCTGTGGAGCACAGACAGCTCGCCGCTGCCGGTGGGCAGAAGGAAGACATGTTCGCCATAGGGCTCACCCGGCAGGTCCTGGAATAAGTTGAACGCGCGCGAACTCACCAGCGGCGCGGATCGGTACACCAGCGGATTACGGCTGACCCAGTTCAAGTCAGGATCCAGGCCAGGCAGGCGCCGCTCAGCATCCGTCAGCTTGTGGTATGCATCAAGCTCGGCTTCGAACTGCCAGAGGCGATAACCGTCAACCGGCTCTTTGCCGGGACGGGCCAATGTCGGGCCAGACTTGCCCATGGCACCTTCAAACAGCAGCCAGGCGTCGCTCAGCGCAATCGCGGACTCCGGGACTTCGGCGAATGGATCAACCGGCACGGCCGGGGGTACTTCCTCATCCATTTCCAAGGGCAACAAAACAGGCTTAGGGCGCTCGGCAAGCGGCGAGGGCGCCGGGGCCGGCTCCGGCGAGCCGCCGCCGCACCCGCAAAGCAGCGCTGTCAGCAGTACTGCCAACGTGGTTCGTTTCACGGCTCGGCATTCCTTTCGTTCTTGGGGAGTGGCTGCTTGTCCGTTCCGCCGTGCGGCTGCTAGTCGATGTGCCAGGCGGCCTCAAGCGTCAGGGCGCCCATGGCGGTGCTGTAGACTCTGCCGCCGGCCGTGCCCCAGGCCCCCACCGGATCCCAGCTTCCGTGCTCGTCGAGGTTCGTGGCTCTGGTGCGCTTGGCGTCCTGGTCGAGCTTGCTGAAACCGCGCTGGTTTTCGGTCAGCACCTTGGTGACGGCCGTTTCCCAGGTTTTCCAGTTGTCGCCTTCGATGGCCCGCAGCGCGCGGGTGGCGTAGTACCAGTAGTAGAAATCGATCTTGTGCAACTCCCACTGCGGCAGCGCGTCGGCCTTCACGCACTTGGCGGCCAGCGCCTGCACGGTGGCGTCCTGCTTGTCAGCCTTGCCCATCGCGAGCATGCACTTGACGTAGACGGCGTCCAGCGTGGGGTTGTGCTCCCATTCGCGCCGCACGCGCAGGCGCGCGTTGTTGCTGCCCGGCACGTCATAGCCGGTCTTGGGCTCGCCGTCGACATTCACTGTAACCATCGCGTACCACGCAGTCGCGCCCTTGATCGTTTTGTCGAGGTCCGCCTTCATGCCGGCAAACACGGCCGTGTGCAGGGCCAGCACCATCCAGCTGGTGATCGAGCTGTCGTTGGTGCCGGGCTGCACGCCATAGCGCCAGCCGAGGCCGGGGTTCTGGGACTGCACAACAAACTCGATGGCTTTTTCGACAATCGGCTTCAGGACCGGGTCCCCGCTCAGGCCATAAATGTCAGCCATGGCCATTGCCGCGATCGCGTGGTTGTAGACGAAGTGATCGTCCTCTTTGCTGCCGAAACAACCGTCGTTGTCCTGCACTTTCCGCAGGTAAAGGATGGCCTGCCGGCAAGTAGGGCGATAGTCGCCGTCCTTGTGAGTGTATCCAGCTCCGGAATAGGCCAGCAGAGCCAATCCGGTAAGGCCGATGTCGCACGTACCTTCCCAACCCGTATCATCCGGGCAGTCTTCGGTAAACTCGATGTTGCCGGTACTCGAGGCGGCCTTGCGAGTGGTGTCGTCAGCAAAGTCTTTCGCACTCCAGTAACCATTGCGATTCTGGTGGTCCTGCAACCAAACCAGCGCGGCCGTCACCCGGTCTTCGTTGGCCCGCAGCGTACCCTCCACGCGTTTGCGGTGCTTGAAGTGGACCTCACGCTCTCTCGCTTCGCGCTCCCACTGGGGATCACGCACGTCGTCCTCCGGGTTCTCCGCGAGATCTCCGTTGGAACGATCCGAAGAATTCCTGCGCCCTTCATCTTTCCCATCTGGAACAGTCCGCTCGTCCTCGGTTGGCTTGACTTCCTCCGGCTCGTCCTTGGGGTATTCGACAGGCTTCTCGGGCGGCTGCTCGGGCGGCGGTGGCTCGGCGACGTCGCGCAGGAACGGCAGCACGATGGTCAGCGCGTTCTCCTTGTTCTTCGCGCGCTCCTCGTTCACCGCCAGTGCCGCCCGGTAGCCCAGTTCTGTCAGCGCCCAAGGCGCTTCGGCCCTTTCACCCCCGGAAACTTCCATGCTCAGTCTTTCGATCTTCGCACCGGACCTGGCGATGTGTTCCTGCACCTGCTTCTTCGCCGCATCCCGCACCTCGTTGCGCCGCTTGGCGTCCTTGGACTTCAACTCGTCGGCAGTGATCCAGGAGTTCTCGACCGGCTTGCGGCCGCGGGCGTCGATGGCGACGATGAAATTGCCGCCCTGGGCATCGGCGTCCCACGCCAGGTACAGGGTGATCTCCTCTTTGGGCACGGCGGGGGCGTCCTGCAGGCCTTCGTCTTTGGGCAGGTCGAAGTGGATGTAGCCGGTCTCGAGCTTCTCCAGGTCCGGCGCTTTGCCACCCTTCAGCGGATTGTCCGTGTGCTCCGGGATGCCCACCACCACGCGGTAGATCATCTTGTCGGCGGCGTTCGCCACTACTTTTCCCACTTCGCGCTGGTCGGCCATGGCGTCCACGTGCAGCACCAGCGGGTTTTCGGAGATGCCGTCGGCGCCGCGGCCTTTCCAGCCGTTGCCTTCGTCCACGTGGGCCGCGTGCTGCTCAAGCAGCGCCTTCTGGGCCTTCTCATCGAGGGCGTCGTCACTGCCCGGCTTCACCACGCGTGCCTTGCCTTCAGCCAGCTTGACGTGCAGTTGCGGCAAAGTCGGTGTGTAGGTCTTCTCTTCGGCCGAAATCAGCACGAACGGCAGCAGCAGGGCCGCGGCCGCGATCAGAAGCAGGGTGAGGCGCATGGGACTCTCCTGTCTTGCGGTATCAGAACAGGAGAGATGCTAGCAGAAACCTTATGCCGGGGTGATCAAACTTCAGCGGCTGTGCCCTCGACCGGCAGGCCTGCGGCGGCCCATTCCTTGATGCCGCCCCGGTAGTCGTGGATGTTGGTGTACCCGAGTTCAACGGCCACACGGGCCGCGCGCGTTGAGGCGTCTCAGGTATAGCCCGATCAGTAGAACACCAGCATGGCGTCGCGGTCGGGGGGCAGGCCGGTTTTCACTTCGCTGACGGGGAGCAGTTTCGCGCCCTTGATGTGCAGGGTGCCGAAGCTGCCGGGGCCGCGGTTATCGAAAATCTGCTCCACGCGCCCTTCGGCGAGGGCCTGTCTGAGCTGTTCCAGTGTGATGGTTTGCATGTAAACCTCCGTGGCTCTAACGCATTCTAAAAGCTGTAAGCTTCCGGCTTTATCGCGACCTTTGGGTTTGTATGCTGCCGCCCCATATTCCCCGCTTCCGGTAGTGGAATAGTGGACCAGTTTGGTCTACTATCCGAACCAGTGGGCGGACACACTTAATCAAGCCACGCAGCAGGAGAGCGCAATCATGCCGGACCCCAACGAGAAGTGGGAAGACAACGTCCCGGGGCCGTGGTACGTGGACAAAAGCTGCATTTTCTGCGGGCTGTGCCCGCAGCTCGCGCCTGAGAACTTCCGCGAGTCAGAAGACGGCACCCACGACCTGGTTTACAAGCAGCCCGAGAACGACGAAGAGAAAGCCCAGTGCGAAGATGCCGCGGCCCAGTGCCCCGTGCAGGCCATCGGCAACGACGGCTAGGCTGATCAACCCACCCAAACACCCGGCCGCAGCGCCGGGTGTTTTGTTTGGCGGCGTGAGGCAGGCTGCCAGCCTGCCCGGGCAGACAGGATGTTTGCCCCACGAACTCGCCACCTTGCGGAATCCGGTTCCCGGCCTAGCTTGCGGCCATGAGCGCGCCCGTGGACATTTCGCCCGTTACCCTTGAGCAGATCCCGGCCAACCAGGATCGGCGCTATCAGCTGCGCGAGATCTTCGGCAACGACCACCCCATTGAGCTCGAGCTCGGGATCGGCAAAGGCCGTTTCCTGATCCAGTCCGCCGAGGCCCACCCCGAACGCAACTGGGTCGGCGTCGAGTGGGCCAGCCGCTACTACCGCCTGGTGGCCGAGCGCGCGGCCAAGCGCGGCCTGGCCAACCTGCGCGTGCTGCGCGACGACGCGGCCCACGTGGTGCGCGACACCATCGAGGACGCCAGCATCGACGTGCTGCACGTCTACTTCCCCGACCCCTGGCCCAAGGCGCGCCACAACAAGCGGCGGCTGGTACAGCCCCCCTTCGCGCGCGAGGCCGCGCGCATCCTGGTAAACGGCGGGCGCGTGAAGCTGGCCACGGACCACGAGGATTACGCCGTGCAGATGGAGCGGGTGTTCAAGGCGGACCCGGATTTCAGGCAGACCTTCCGCGCCATCGGCGATGAGGCCCCCGAAGGCGTGACCAACTGGGAAGTCAAGTTCCGTCGCGAAGGCCGCACAATCCACAAGTTCGAGTTCGAACGTGTGAAGAGGTCGGAGACGTAAACAAGAGCCGCAAGCGCAAGCGCGCGGGGTTGGGCGTGCCCCGTGTGAACTCGAGTGCGCAGCCCTTGGAGTACAGCGTACACAGTACAGGGCTGCCGCCTGCCGTCCTCCCCGCGCGCTTGCGCTTGCGGCTCCTGTTCTCACGCCCTCTTTCCACACCCCGCCCCTGACTTCTGGCCCCTGAACTCCGACCTCTGCACGCATTATCGGACGTGCTTTCCACGGCGTCCCGGTTGCATTACGGCCCCCCGTCTGCAACAATCATGGTCCTCTTTTTGGCCCCGGATTTGCATTTTGCCACCCCGACGGAGTCGATACATGCGCAGGATGATTGTGGCCAGTTTGGCTGTCGCGGTCTTTTTCACCGCCGGCTGCCAGGACCAGGAAGCCCGGACACAGAACGCCAGGCTGCAGGCCGAGCTTGACGCCCTGAAGGCCAAGCAGACCAGCGGCGGCAACGACACGCTGCTGGCGCTGCTGGCCAACCAGAACAAGGGCCAGGACAACGCGGCGCTGGAGCGCAAGCTCAACTCGTTCAGCGAAGACGTCTCGGCCGGCCTGGACAAGATCCAGAAGCAGATGCAGGACACCGAAAGCGCGAACAAAAAGCGCATGGACGAGGTCGAGGACAAGCTGAAGCAGGTCAGCGACCTGCAGGCCACCATCACCACGCTGAAGGGGATGATCGAGTCCCTTGAGACCAAGGTGAAGAACGTTGACCCCAACGAGGTGCTCAACGTCCAGAAAGACCTGATCAACAAAGAAGCCGACCTGCGCGTCGAGAAGCAGGCCAAGGAAGCCGCACTGGCCGAGGTCGCCGCGCTCAAAGACAAGCTGGCAGCCGCCCAGGCCGAGATCGAGCAGATCAAGGCCGAGATGGTCGGCCTGCAGGGCGCCGACATCAGCAAGCATCCGATGTACCGCGAGAAGGAAGCCGACAACCGCAAGCTCGAAGGCGAGCTGAAGAAGAGCAAGTCCGATTACGAAAACCTCAAGCTGCGCTACGACGAGCTCGAGGCCCAGCTGCGCAAGGGCGCTAACCCGCCCGAAGAGCAGCCCAAACCCACGGCCGATGTGTACGACTTCTCAGGCTCGGTCACCGAGGTCAGTCGCGGCTCGCGCCCGGACGGCCCCAGCTACCTGCTGGTGGGCGGCATCAAGGGCACCGTGCCGGCCATCGGCACCGAGCTGGTGGTGCTGGACCCCAAGAGCACACTGATCTGCAAGGTGAAGGTGGTGCGCCACTACCACTTCAACGACAACGACGAAATGCCCGTCGAGGAAGTGGGCTGCCAGACCATCGACGAGAAATCCAGCCGCCCCGTCGCCAAGGGCGACACCGTGGCCTGGATCAAGGCCAAGGAAGCCGGCGGGGGCGAAAGCAAGGGCGCCGCGGGCGGGGAATAATCCCTCCCTGGCAGGGCTCAAATCCGTATCAGGCAGAGGGGGCGCCCCGTGCGCCCCCTTGTTATGCTGTCGGGCGTCACCGTGTTAAGGAAGCCGCATGAAATTGATCCGCCTCGCCGCCCTGCTGGCCCTGCTGCTGGTGCCCGCGGCACTCTCCGCCCAGGACAACAAGCTGGCCGAAGACGCCGGCAAGCTGATTGAGCGCATCGCCAAGCGCCCCGAGAAGGCCTGGGACTACGCCTTCGCCCTGCGCCGCATGGCGGAAAGCGAAGAGGGTGCAAGCCTGGTCGCCGAGTTCGAGAAACAGCTCGAGCACGAATCCGAGGCCGTGCGCATGGTGTGCAGCCAGCTGGTGCTGCTGTACGGCACGCCGGAACTGGCCTACGAGGCCTGGGGCGAGCTGCTGGAAAGCGAAAACAGCATGATCCTCGAGGCCGTGGCCATGATGATCACCAGCGAAGGCCCTGAAGACGAAGAACTGCTGGAACGCCTGCAACTGGCCTGGGAGGACTCGTCGGGACTTTCAGCCGGCGCGCGCACCGCCCTGTGCGAGGCGCTGCTGGTGAACACCAAGGACGAGCTGGCCCTTGAGCAACTGCGCGAGTTCCTGTCGTCGCCCGACCACGAGCTGGTGGGGCGCGCCTCGCTGGTGCTGTCCGAGCGCGGCCACCCGGCCGAGGTCGCGGCGCGCATCGACACCCTCAGCAAGGAACCCGGCGACATCGGGCGCCTGGCCCGCATCGGGCGCGAGGTCGTGAAGATCGACCAGGCCGTGGAAGACCACAAGTCCGGCAAGTTCAAGCGCAAGGATTACCTGATCGAGACCGAAGTCCGCGCCATCAAGAAGCATTACGTGGATGACTTCTTCATCTACGCCGAGAAGCCCCAGGCCCTGAACAACGAGAACCTCGTCGACAACGCCTGCCGCGCCATGGCCATGGCCACCGATCGCTACGCGGCCTTCATGACGCGCAAAGAAATCGACGAGATGAACCAGGACCAGGAGGGCAACTACGTCGGCATCGGCGCCCACGTGGCGGTCGGCGACGACGGCCTGATCTACATCACGCAGCCGATCTACGAAGGCCCGGCCTACGCGGCGGGCGTGCCCACCGGCGACAAGCTGATGGGCATCCTCGGCCTCGTCGGCAAGCGCATCGACCTCACGACGCTCAGCCTTGAAGAAGGCGTCAGCCACGTGCGCGGGCCGGAAGGCTCCACGGCGACCATCTTCGTGAAGCGCCGCGGCGTCGAGAACGAGCTGAAGTTCGAGATCCCCCGCAAGATGGTGCACGTGGACACCGCCCTTGAGGAAATGCTGCCCGGCCAGGTCGGCTACGTACGGCTTACGCGCTTCGGCGGCAACAGCACCAACGACATGAAGGAATCGCTCGCCAACCTGCGCCGCCAGGGCATGAAATCGCTGATCCTGGACATGCGCGACAACCCGGGCGGGCAGCTCTCGGCCGTGGTGGAAATCGCGGACATGTTCCTGCCCAAGGACGCGCTGATTTCCAGCACCGGCGGCCGCTTCGACCAGTGGCGCAAGAAGCAGGTGTTCCGCAGCCGCGGCGGCGACTACAACGAGATCCCGATGGTGTGCCTGATCGACGAAAACAGCGCCTCGGGCGCCGAGATGCTGTCGGGCGCGCTGAAAGACAACAACCGCGCGCAGATTCTCGGGCGCGCCAGCTTCGGCAAGGGCATCGGCCAGAGCTTCTTCACCGTCGAGAACAGCGGCGGCTCAAGGGTGCTCAAGTGCACGGTGTTCCGCTACTTCCTGCCCAGCGGCATCAGCATCGACCGCTACGAGGGCGAGGGCGGCGTCACCCCGCAGATCGAGATCAAGCCCAGCCTGCTGAAGCCCTGGGAGGTCTACGCGATCGACAAGCTGCGCGATAGCGGCAAGCTCGAGGATTACCTCGACCGCCAGTACGCCGGCGCGAAGAAGGCCGAGCTCATGAAACTCGCCAGCTTCGACGCCCTGGACCCGGCCCTGTGGCCCGAGTTCGACCGCCTCTACAGCGAGTTGAACACCCAGCTGGCCAAAGACGACGTGCGGCGCGAGCTGCGCTACGCCCTGCGCGCCCGCGTGCAGGACGACCGCGGCGCCGAGTTCACCCAGAACTACCAGGAAGACCCGGGCATCCTGCGCAGCGTGAAGGAACTGTTCGCCAAGACCGGCCAGGACACCGCAAGCATCCCCGAATACAAGGCCGTCATGAAGTAACGGAAAGGGACTGTCCCCGCTTCTGGGGACTGTCCCTGTCTTCGGCCCGCGAACGACACTCGAACAGCAAATGACCAATAACCAATAACCAATTCACCCCGAACCCATTGGGAATTGGAAATTGGTTATTGGTAATTCGCTGTTCCCCAATCCCCCCGTATAACCCCCCACCATGAAGCCGTTCCTCAAACAGGTCCGCCGTTTCCTGCCGCTGCTGCTCAGCCTCGCGGTGCTGGTCTACCTGTTCGGCTTCCGCACCGATCCCGTCGAGAACTGGAACACGGCGAAATCCGTCCGGCCCTCCATGCTGTATCTCGCGCTCGGCCTGGGCCTGATCAGCTTTGTGTTTCAGGCCGTGCGCCTGAAAATCCTGGTGGAGGTGCTGGGCCACAAGGTCAGCCTCACGCGCATGCTGGTCTACACCCTGGTCGGCCAGTTCTACAACTCGGCCATCCCCGGCGGCTCGGTCGGCGGCGACGCGATCAAGGCCCTGTACCTGAGCAATGCCACACGCAGCAAACCGCAGGCCTTCGCCGCCGTGCTGGTGGACCGGCTCTGCGGGCTGTTCATGCTGGCGACGCTGGCGCTGCTGATGCTGTTGCCCAGCATCGGCGAAGAAAGCATGCGCCAGGCGGCGGCGGTCATCATCGTGTTCACGGGCGGCGCCACGGCGGCGATTGTGGGCATGACCAGCCGCCGCGTGCGCCGCTTGTTGCCCAAGGGGCTTTCGAGCCGGCTGCCGTTCCACGACACCATCCGCGCCTTTGACGAGGCGATGCAGATCTACCGGGGCCACAAGAAGGGGCTGCTGCTGGCGCTGCTGCTGAGCATCCTGCCGCAGGCAGGCTGGATCGGCATGCACATCGCGGTGGGCCAAGGCATCGGCATCCAGCTGATCTGGACCGACTACGCCGTGCTGATCCCCGTGGCGGGCATGGTGGCGGCGCTGCCCATCAGCTTCGGGGGCTGGGGCGTGGGCGAGGCCGCCAGCGTGCACTTCTTCGGCCTGCGCGGCATCGCGCGCGAGCCCGCCCAGGTGCTGTCCCTGATGGGTCGCCTGATCCAGCTGGCGTGGGCGCTGGTAGGCCTGCCATTGGCATGGGCCCTGCCAAAACCCAAGGATGTACAAGCCGCCATGCAGGGCGACGCCGTGTTGGCCGACCCCGCCGTGGAAGCCGCAGCCCAGCCCCGGCCGGAGGGCCGGGGATTGCCAGAGTGAACCGGCCGCGTAGCCTGAATCCATGAGGATTGCCTACCTCGAATTCGACATGCAGGAAGCCCTGCGGCGCATGGGGCTGAAGCAGCTGAAGAAGCTGTGGAACGAACTGCTGTTGATGTCCGCGGGCGACGTGGACCAGGCCCTGCAGTGGATGGAGCAGCTCTGGGAACGCCACAACCTGATGCAGGGCCAGATGAGCTTCGAGGAGTTCATGCGCCTGCTCGAGCAGGAAGGTTTAATACGCCGCCGCCAGGGCCAGTTTGATGCAGACAACCCCGAAGGGCCACCCGGCGGCTTCGAGCTCACCAAGCGCGGCGAGCGCGCCATCCGCAAGGATTCCCTCGAGCACATCTTCCGCGACCTGAAATCACTCGGCGACGGCGACCACCGCACGCCCCACGCGGGCGCCAGC
>JAJVIO010000001.1:80692-93213 GCA_022071975.1 Planctomycetota bacterium | reverse complement strand
TCGGGCGGGGCGTTTTTCAGTGCGTGCAGGCCGGCGTCTACCATGGCTTCGCCGAAGGCAAGTGCTTTATCGAGCTGCCGCAGGTGGTTGAGGTTGATGCGGTAGTGCAGGCGCTCGAGATCGACTTCCATGGGCGTGCGATCTTCGACGCCGCCGGGGATGGGCTTGTCCCAGTGGTAGTAAAGTTCATGCGAGCGCAGCCGCGGACGCGAGCCGTCTTTCATACGGCCTGCAAACAACTCCGGTTCTGATGGCAGCTCGGTCATGGTTTCTTTGTGCCGCGGACCTCCAGTCCGCAGCTTCGTCCGGGCGAGGCGCCCGGACGTGTGCGGGCAAGGTGCCCGCATCACGTGGCGCTCCTACCCTATGCGGCGGATGGAGTCGGATTTGGACGAAAAAACCCGGCCGCAACGGCCGGGAACCGGCCTGCCTAGCGGGTTTGAAGAATTTCGAAAAAAAAACAGACAGGCGCCCTGGCGCCTGTCTGTTTTAGAATATCAGCCGGTTACTTTGCTTTCTTGTCCTGCGTGGTGGGGTTGGCGTCCGCGCCCACGGGGTTCTTGAGCATCTCGGCGATTTCGCCCTCGAGTTCGGTGTCCTTGAACTCTTTCTGCATCGCCTTCAGGCCCTCGAGGTCGTTGCGCGCGTGCTTTTCTTTGGCCTCGGTGCGGCCTTCCTCGATGATCTCGTTGTAAAGCTTGATGGTGGCCAGCTGCGGGTCGAAGCCGACGACGTCCATCTTGAAGTTCTTCAGGATCGACTTGATAGCGTTCTTGCGGTCGCCGCCGTCGCGCGAGGCCTTGGCCTTGTCGAAGTTCTTCTGAAGCTTCTCGATGTTGTCCTTGATCTCTTCGTTCACCTTCAGCAGGAACTTGGTGAGCTCATCGACCGAGACTTCGCCCTCAACGCGGAAGTACTCGTTGCCGAACCAGTCGCACACCAGCATGCAGGGCTTGTCGCCCTTCACGTTGTAGGCCGCTGACGGGTTGGCGGAAAGCAGTTTGCTGGTCGGGACGGGTGAGGCGGAATCTTCCAGCTTGTCGGCGCGCCAGGGAATCTTCACGAAGATCGCGCGGCTTTCCAGCGTGCTGAAGTCGCCTTCCTTGAAGCAGGTGCCTTCGCCCTTGGCGATCAGCAGCACCAGCGGCTTCTTGGTGGACGACGCGTCGGTGATCACCGACTCGCTGGCGTCACAGGTGGAAGGCTGAACAACGGTCGGCCCCTTGGGGACGTTAGCCTTCGGCTGGCTGGGCAAACTGCCCGAGCTCTTGGTGCCTCATCAGCCAGGGCCGGCAAACAGCGGCTGCGACATCAGCGCCGCGAAGGCGCACAGCGCAACCAGGATCGAAAGTTTCTTCATGGTTCCTCCTCCATGAGCGGCGGTTCGCACCTGCCCGCCGCGCGGCCTGAAATTGTAGCCGCGGATCAAGGGCGATTGCCACACCATACTGGTGCAAAACGTCACGGTCCGGTCACCAACCGAATCCGGTACAGGCCGCAACGCGCCGCCCGAATCCGGCACGCCGGCCTGCATGTCAACGGGTGCGCGGGCCGGCGGGCGGGTATACTGGCCGCATGGGATGGTTCAGCCTGCTGTTCATTGCCGCGCTGGCGCTCGACCTGGCGCTGAAGTTCTGGCTCGACGCCCGCCAGCGCCGCAGCGTGCTGGCCCACCGCGATGCCGTACCCGCCGACTTCGCCGGGCGCATCAGCCTTGACGATCACCACAAGGCCGCCGACTACACGGTGGCGAAGCTGCGCGCGGCGGGCGAAGACCGGCTGCTGCGGGCGGCGTTGCTGCTGCTGTACACGCTCGGCGGCGGGATCGCGCTGCTGGACGGGCTGTTCGGGCGGGTGCTTGAGAACCCGCTGCTGGTAGGGGTTTGCACGGTGCTGGGTCTGTACGAGATCGACCTGCTGGCGTGGCTGCCCTCTTCGTATCGGCGCACCTTCGGCCTGGAGGCGCGTTTCGCCTTCAACCGCAGCACCCGTAAGACCTTCTTGCTAGACCAGCTCAAGGTGCTGGCCCTGACGCTGGTGCTGGGCGGCGCGCTCAGTGCCGCGGCCCTGTGGCTGATGTCGGCCCTGGGCGGTTTGTGGTGGCTGGCCCTTTGGGGCCTGTGGCTTGCCACCGTGCTGCTGCTGATCTGGGCCTACCCGCGTTTCATCGCGCCGATCTTCAACAGGATGACGCCGCTGGACGACGAAAGCCTGCGCGGGCGCATCCAGGCGCTGCTTGAGCGCTGCGGTTTCCGCAGCGGCGGCGTGTTCGTGATGGACGGCTCACGTCGCAGCAGCCACGGCAACGCGTACTTCGGCGGCCTGGGACGCAGCAAGCGCATTGTGTTCTTCGACACGCTGCTCGCGCAGCTCGATGGCGACGAAATCGAAGCCGTGCTCGCCCACGAGCTGGGGCACTTCCGCAAGCGCCACCAGCTGATTTCGCTGACAGTGTCGGGCCTGTTCGTGCTGGGCGCCAGCGCGCTGCTGGGCTGGCTGCACGGTCAGCCGTGGTTCTACGCGCAGCTGGGCGTACCGCGCGCCTCTGACCACGCGGCTCTGCTGCTGATGCTGCAGGCCGCGCCGGTGTTCTTCGCGCTGCTGAAGCCGCTGAGCAACATGCTGTCGCGCCGCAACGAGTTCGAGGCCGACGCCTTTGCCGCCATGCACGCCGACGGCGCCAAGCTGGCCCAAGGGCTGGTCAAGCTGACGCGCGAAAACGCCAACACGCTGACGCCCGACCGGCTGTATTCTGCCTGGCATTACAGCCACCCGCCCGTGCCCGAGCGCATCGCGCGCCTGCAGCCGTCTTCAACGTGAGCGCTTCGGCTTCGCGGCCGGCCTGAACAGCGCCTCCAGCAAGTCGCGGTAGGCGAGCACCTGGCGGGCGATGATGTCGGGCTGGTTGTAGGTGCGCGCCAGGATGAACGCGCCCTCGAAAATCACCTGGAACATCTCCGATACCTGGCGCAGGTCCACGGGCACGGCCGGCGGGGTCTTTTTCGCGGCCTGTTTCAGCTTGGCCTCGATCCAGTCGGCCCATTCCTTCAGCGCGACCTCGCACACCTGGCGGGCCTCTTCGCTCCAGAGGTCGCCCTGGTAGCAGTAGCTGGCCATCAGGCAGCCGGGGTTCTCGGGCACTTCCTTGAACAGCTCGGCGCCGAGGCCGCAGAGCAGCAGCACCTGCTGCAGCGGGTCGCGACTGAGGGTTTCGACGCGGGCGGTGGCGTGTTTGTAGATCTCGTGGTCCTGCTCGGCGAAGCGCTTGACCAGCGTGATGGCGAGCTCGTTCTTGTTCTTGAAGTGGTAGAAGAATGCGCCCTTGGTGATGCCGGTTTTGGCGATGATTTCGTCGAGCGACGTGGCGGCCAGTCCCTTCTCCATGGCAAGGGCCAGCGTGGCATCCAGGATGCGCGTGCGTGTGATGGTGCCGTCTCGGGGCATGGGCTGATCCTATACGATTCAGTCTGTTTGCACAAGCTGCAACGCGTTTCACGCGCCGCGCATTCCAAACGGCGGTCAACCACGAAGGAGCACGAAGGACCACGAAGGTCACTCGAGCTGGTTGATCTTTCGTGGTCCTTGGTGGTCCTTCGTGGTTCCATACCTTTATTTCAAGGCTTCTGTGACATCGCGGGACCATTCGAGAGTCGTGCCGGACGGCCAACGTGCGCCGCGCCCGCAATTTTTTCGGGAATCCGCTTGCCGTGCTGCCAGTCATGTTATACCAACTAGTCGGTATAAATAAGGCGCCGCCCACGCGGCACGGACCACGGAGACGATCATGCACTGTACAGAGATTCTCGGCTTCATCACCCTCGGCTTCATCCCCGCTTTCATGCTGCTTGACCTCGTGCATCACCCCAAGAAGTACGACGCGCCACGCTGGTACCGCCTGCGCGGCCTGCTGATGAGCGTCGCGGCCGTCGCCGGCAGCTTCGGCGTCGCGTGGCTTTGGGGCGAGGTGCTGACCTTCCCCTCGCTGTTCGACCTCTCGGGCTGGAACTTGTTCGCCGCGGCGGGCGTGGGCATCCTGGTCTACGAGTTCGTGCACTACTGGTACCACCGCGCCGCGCACCGATTTGACTGGCTGTGGCTCGCCGGCCACCAGACCCACCACAGCACCGAGAGCCACGACGCTTTCGGCGCCAACTACACCGCGCCGCTGGACTTCTTCATGTTCGCCAGCCTGCCGATCCTGGTGCTGGCGCCGCTGCTCGGCCTCAGCGCGGGCTCGGCGGCGATCGTGGGCGCGTTCATCGGCTTCAACGCCATGTTCCAGCACGCCAACCTGCGCACACCGCGCTGGCTGGGGTACATCATCCAGCGGCCGGAAAGCCACTCGCTGCACCACGCCAGGGGCGTGCACGGCTTCAACTACAGCGATTTGCCCTTGTGGGACATGGTGTTCGGCACGTTCCGCAACCCGCATTACTTCGCGGATGAAGTGGGCTTCTACAAGGGAGCCTCAGCAAGGGTGGCCGCGATGTGGACCTTCCAGGACGTAAGCAAGCCCAAGGACGACGAAGCCCCAACCCGCCTGATCCCCACCACCAGCGTGCTCGAGAAGCAGCGCGCCGCCTGACCCCAGGCGCGCCAAGAAGACGGGACGGCCAAGGCCGTCCCGTTTGTTCTTGATCCAGCAAAGTTGTAAATCTTTACTGTATTTAAATCTCACCAAACACACCAGCAATACTTAAACCGATGTCCTACAGATGTCCCCAGTAACAAGTTCGGATAGAAAGTGTTCGGACCAGCAACAGAACTCAATTCGCAATCTTGAACTACTTCATCGCACGATAAACTAAGCTGAATTTCGAGTTGTTGTAAGACGTGGCGTGCCCAACTGCATATACGCCGCCCTCAAGTGCAACCACTTTGATGCTTCCGGCAAGAAGCGGCTTCCCATCAACACCAAGTTGCACCTCGACCTTACCCTTTAAGTCAACTGTCCCAAGTGCGTTGGGACCCCAAATCGAACTCATGCCACCTACAATGGTACTGCCGGTACAGACGGTGTTTTCGAAGTTCGTGTTGGTATACCCTTCCGGATACTCAAGTAGCCTCGCGCCCTTCGCGTCCACTCGATACTGTCGGAAGTCATTCGGGTTCATTACGCTGACCAAAGCAACTTTGCCGCAGTTTGTCAGAGCCCTGCCCCCACTCCCGATGATCTCCGCAGTTGCCTTCCATGGCATCGGCTTCCCAGCCTTTATCTCCATGATGATGCCGGTCAAGGCTTTCACACCGCCACCGGATTCGCAACACACCAGAGTCGCACCGTCGAAACTCTCAAGACCAAGCGGGCGAACACCGTCATCAAACGTGATGGGCCTTGCCTGTTTGCCCTTGAGTTCGAAAACCTCTATGGGTAGGGCAGTTCGAACCGTTGCTAGCGATGTGCCGGAAAGCTGCAGCCCGTCCTGGTAGGCAACCTGTACACCAGTTTCGTCGAGAAGCTCTACGAACTTGTCGTCCGATTGCACCCACACTTTCCCGTCTATCCCTAAAACAAGCAATCCGTCGGCCCAGCGAATGAGCAAACTGCCTTCAAACTTCGGACATTCAATCGCTGTTGCCACTGAACCCTCGAGCCGAAAGAGGCCATTCAGGTGGCTTCCGACCACTGCAAAGTACGGACAAGCGCGGGCTCCTGCAGTCACGAGCGTGAAGTACCCCACCAGAGGCGCACCTTGGTGAGTGATCTGCACGGCCTTCGCATCGTCTAGAGCGAATAGCCCATACGGCTTGTTTCTTTCATCGGTGCCCTCGCGAACCGGCACGTACTTGGGCCCGATCAGTCTGTTCCCAACGATGGCGCTGCTGCCATCAAATCGAAAATCCTCCCCATTCGACGTGACCGGAACAGACTTTCCCTTGTCGAGCATGAACAGGCGGAAGCTGGTTCCATCCGCTGCTTCGACGCTTGCATAGGCACGGGAACCCCCGTCGATCAAGTAGGCCGTTCCAGCGGCGAAACCGGAGAACTCGACAGGCTTCCACACCCCGCCCTTCGCGCCAACATTGGTTTGAATGCTGATCAGACAGAGCAAGCTAAACAGGACCTTAAACAATCGCATGGGGTTCTTCTCCTAAGTTTTCCGTCATCTTAGATCCGTATGCGATACTCTGGAACAATTACCATCCCCAGTTGAGTCCGAATATTTTTTGCGTGAAACGGGTGGGGGGTGGTGCGTGATCGTGTTGAAGCCCCTGGTTTGCCCCCTGGTCACTACACCATGCGCTACTTCGCCCCGGGCCTTTTGGCCCTCTCCATCCTGTTCTTCTTTCTGGCCGCGGCTTGCGACCAGCCGGGCGGCTCGGCCGGCGCTTCCTCCGGTGGCAGCAGCCCCGGCGGCGGTTCCGGCGGCGGCGGAGGCGGCACGCCGGGCGTGCTGACGCTCACCTCCACCGCCTTGCCGCTCGCCACTGTCGGCCAGTTCTACTCGACCAGCCTGCCGTTCACGGGCGCCCAGGGCGCGGTCTTTGTCGCCATCACCTCGGGCGCGCTGCCGACCGGCGTGAGCATGACCTCGGCCGGTGACATCAGCGGTTCGCCCCTTCTGACCGGCGCGTGGGGCTTTTCAATCGAGGCCACGGACGGCGTCACAACCCTGTTCGCGCAACTCACGCTGAACGTGCAGGGCGTGGCCGGCAGTCCGCAGCTCGAGAACCAGCTGCGCCAGGTGATCGCGCAGAAGAACATCCAGCCCATGCCGCAGCCCCCGGCGCTCAACGCCGCGCAAGTCGAGCTCGGGCGCAACCTGTTCTTCGACAAAGAGCTCAGCGGCAACCGCGACGTCGCCTGCGCCACCTGCCACCACCCGCGCTTCAACTATGGCGACGGCCTGAACCTCAGCGTGGGCGTGGGCGTGGGCGCGACGGGCGGCGTCGGCCCCGGGCGCGACCACCCGGCCAAGACCTTCGTGCCGCGCAACGCGCCGGCGATCTACAACGTGGGGATGATGCCCGAGCTGTTCTGGGACAAGCGCGTGGGCATCCCGCCCGGCCAGCAGCAGACCATGACGCCCGAAGGGCCCATGAATCTGCCGCCCGACGCGGCCCAGGCGCTGTTCCCGCTGGTGAACGTGACGGAAATGCGCGGCACGGGCCACAGCCTCGACAGCCTCAGCGACTCGGCCTACCGCCAGGCGCTGGTGGCGCGGCTGGCGGCGATCAACGATTACGTGCTCATGTTCGACCAGGCTTTCGGCGCGGGCAACATGACGGTGGACAACATGGCGCGCGCTATCGCGGCGTTTGAGCGCAGCCAGACCTTCAGCAACGCGCCCTGGGACCGCTACCTGCGCGGCGAGGCCAACGCGCTGACGGACGCGCAGAAACGCGGAGCCAGCATTTTCTTCGGCCCCGGCGGCTGCGATGCCTGCCACAGCGGCCCGCTGCTGACCAACTTCAGTACGCACAACGTGATCATCCCGCAGTTCGGCCCGGGCCAGAACCAGGGCCTGCAGAACCGCGAGGACTTCGGCTTCGAGAACACCACGGGCAACGCCGGCAACCGCTACCAGTTCCGCGTGCCCAGCCTGCGCAACGTGGCGCTGACCGCGCCCTACATGCACAACGGCGCGTTCAACACACTCACTGAGGTCGTGAACCACTACCGCAACAAGGCCGCCAGCACCAACGGTTTCACCGGCCTGAACATGGTGCAGGCCGCGGACCTGGCGCCGACGCTGCTGCCCACGCAGAATGTGCTGCAGACGCCCAGCCAGCTGTTCCTGAACGTGCCGGGCAACCTGTCGCCGCAGCAGGTGAATGACATCGTCGCGTTCCTCGAAGCGCTGACTGACCCGGCGGCCGTCAACCGCATGAACGAAGTGCCGGACACCGTGCCCTCAGGCCTGACCGTAGACCGCTAGCACTGGGCGCCACGCCACCGGCCCGGCCACCCCTGGGCCGGGCCGGTGTGATTCTCTGCGCACAGCCAGCTACAATCCGGCCGTGACTGAACCCAGTGCCGAGACCGCATACCTGTTCCGCCATGCGCTGCTGCGTGAGGCTGCTTACGAGCTGCAGCTTCCGACTGCGCGGTCGTCGCTGCACGGCCTGGCGGCCCGCATCTGCATTGACCTGTACGATCAGCGTGCCGAGGGCTCGTCGTACGACTTCCTGGTTGAGGAAATCGTGCGGCACCTCGCGGCGGACACCGCCGGCCGCGACGAATGGGCCGTGGAACAACAACGGCGGTTCACCTTGAAGGCGGCGGAGCTGGCGGCCCTGCAGTACCGCGGAACGGACGCGGTGCGATTCTGGCGCGACCTGGCGGCTATCGTTCCTGATTCGCAGCGCAGCCTGGCGTTGTACCGCGCCGGGTGTGCAGCGCGTGAACTGGGCTCGGGAGCGCAGGTCGCCATCGGCTTGCTGCAGGACGCGCTGGAGTGCGCCGAGCCGACGGGCCCGGCGTCTGACGGGATGATCCGGGCCACGCTGGGCTTCACCTTGCGGCAGGCGGGAAGGCCTGAGGAAGGGACGGCCATGCTTGAGGAAGCGCTTGCCCGCTCTCGAGGCGCGAAAGACCGGGCGGGGGAGGCGCTCGCGCTGCAGTACTTTTCCACGGCGCTGCGGGACTCCGGGCGCCTGGAGCATGCCCATGAACTCACGGAGCAGGCAGTCACGCTTCACCGCCAGACGGGGAACCGCCGGGGCGAAGGGCTCGCGCTTGGCGACTTGGGCATCATCCAGAACAACATCTTGAACTTCGAAAGGGCCATCGACTATTTCCGGCAGGCGCTGGCTGTGTTCGAAGAAGTCGGGGATGCCCGGGCCGCGGCAATCTACACCGGCGCGTTGGCGACCAGCTGTTTCAACCTCTCCCGGCTTGATGAGTCTGAAGAGGCCTTTCACCGTGCAATCGCGGGGCATCGACGTGTCGGCAACCGGCGCGGCTTGCACTTCACCATGACCAAGTATGCCGATTTGCTCACCGCGCGCGGCAAGGTGCAGGAAGCGCTGCGGACTCTCGACGAGGTGTTGGCGCTGATGCGGGAAGCCGGGACGTCGGCTTTGCTGGAATTCGTCCACGCATCGCGCTCAGTACTGCTGCTCCGGCAGGGAGATGTTACCGAGGCATTGCGGGACGCCGAGCTGGCTGTGCGGTTTGCGCGGCAGAACGGGATGAAGCAGCAACAGGCAGCGTCGCTGCTGCTCAGTATGAGGTGCCTGCTGAAGGCAGGGCGGGAGGATGACGCCCGCGGCGCCTGGCACCAGGTTGCCGAGATTGCGGCCGGGGTGCCGTCGGCCGTGCGAGAGTCATGGTTCAAAGCAATGCTGCATGACTGCGAGCAAGCGGGTGTCACGCCATTCGCCCGGCTGGAAGGCGGGAGGCAGGAGTCCGCTCGTGACTGAGTTTTCCGCCGAGACCGCGTACCTGTTCCGCCACGCGCTTGTGCGCGAGGCTGCTTACGAGCTGCAGCCGCCCGGTGAGCGCGGGAAGCTGCACGCGCTGGCGCTGGCGATCATCGAAGATCTCTGCGGCGGCGCGCCCGGGATCGAGTCGCCGAAGTGGTCCGACCGGTTTGAACCTCATGGCACCGATCCGTACGCGCTCGAGCTGGCGGAACACGCGGAACTAGCCGGCGAGCAGGCGTCCGGGCGCGCGGCCCTCTACCTCTACCGCGCCGCCAAATTCGAGAGCCACGGTTTCCGTCACCAGTCGGCGCTGAACCTGTTCACGAAACTTGCCGTCCACCCCGGCGCCAGCGACTACATGCGCGCCGTGGCCTATCTCGACGGCGGAATGCTGCACTACAGGCTGAGCGACCTGCCGGCTGCCATGGAGAGCTTCGACAGAGCGACGGAGCTGATCGACCCGGAACGGGACGTGGCGGGCTACATCGTGCTGAAGTCCAACCGCACCATTGTTGAATCCCACTCGGACAACGGCCCGCAGGTCGCAGCCGCGCACAAGGAAGCCGCCGAGTTCTGGGCCGGGCGCGGCGACGTGAAGAAGCAGATGCTGTCGATGATCAACTATGCCGTCTGGCATTGCGAGAAAGGCGATCACGACGTCGCGCGCGAAACGCTGCAGGAGGTGGTCGCCCGCGCCCGGGAGGCCGGCTACCGGCGTGCCGAAGACGCGGCCGTCGGCACGCTGGCGATGCTGGATTCCATCGACGGGCGCCTCGCGGAAGCAGAAGCCGGCTTGAACCGGGCAATCGAGATCGCCCGCGAATCGCGCAATCTGCCCGTGGAACTCAGCTGGACGTGCAGTCTCGCCAACCTGTACCGCCAGCAGGACCGGCTTGAACTTGCGGAGCGTACCTACCGCGGGGTGATCGAACGCGCAGCCTCAAACGGGCTTGACGCGCGCCGCGAATTCGCCGAGGCCTACCTGGCCATCGTTCTGGTGCAGGCCGGGCGGCTGGGCGACGCGCGCCAACTGTGGGAGCCGGCCTGGGCCGCGACCGTGGCGCGCAACGACGCCTACACCACCATGCACATGCGGGGCGGCATGAACCACACGCTCAAGCTGGCCGGGCTGCCGCCGCTGTCTGAAGACGGCGTGTTGCCCGCGTAGCCTACATGCGCTCCACGAGCTCCATGCCGAGCAGCTGCAGGCCGCGGCCCAGCACCTTGCGGATCGCGTTCACCAGCCGCAGGCGCGCGAGGCTCAGCTCGCGGTCGTCGCCGACGATGCGGGTGTCCTTGGTGGCCGTCCACCAGCTTGAGGTAAGGCTTGCGAGCTCGACCAGGTGGCGCGCGACGATGCTGGGCTCGAATTCGCTGCTGGCTTTCGCCACGGCGTCCGGGAAGCCCGCGAGCTGCTGCACGATGCGCCACTCTTCATCCAAGTTCAGGCGGCCGGCATTGCCGTCTTCGAACACGGGCTCACCGTAGACCGCGCGGAACTTTTCGGTCACGCTGCCCATGCGCACGTACTGCATCTGCATGTAGGGGCCGCTTTCGCCCTGGAAATCGAGCACCGCGTCCCAGTCGAACTTGATGTTGTTCCGGCGGCCGTTCTTCAAATCGTTGAACACCACAGCGCCCACGCCCACCGCGTGCGCGATGTGCTCGCGCAGGCTTGCATCCTGGGCCAGCTCCGGGTTCTTCTCGGCGATGATGTCGCGCACGGCCTGCACGGCCTCATCCAGCAGGTCTTCCAGCATGATGGCGGTGCCCTTGCGGGTGCTGGTCTTGGCCCACTTGCCGTCGGATTGCTGGAACAGCAGCAGGCCGAAATCGGTGTGGCTGCAGCGCTTCGCGAAGTCGTGGCCCAGCAGCTCGAGCGCCTTGAACAGTTGCTCGAAGTGCAGCTTCTGCTCGCCGCCGACCACGTAAGTCATTTCGTCCAGCCCCCAGTGCCGCTTGCGGTACAGGGCAGCGGCCATGTCGCGCGCGTGGTAGCTGGTGGCGCCGTCGTTCTTGACCAGCATCAGCGGCGGCTTCTTCGCGCCGTGAGTGAAGATCACCAGGGCGCCTTCGCTTTCCTCGGCGACCTTGTTGGCCACGGCGTCGGCGATCAGCCGGCGGCACAGGTCCTCGGCGGTAACGTAGTAGCTTTCGCCCACGTAAATGCAGTGCTCGCGGTAGAAGGACTCGGGCTCTTCGGTCAGCACTTTCGCGTGCACTTCATCGACCACCGGCCACATGCGGAAGCTGAGGCCGAGGTGGGTGTACATGCGCTCGAACTCGGTGAGGCTGATTTCGCGGGCGTGCTCCCAGATGCGGAAGTTGACGATGCCGCTCTCGCGTGCCTGGTCATCGAGGCGATTGCCCTCGCCTTCGGCGGGCTTGGTTAACAGCGCCTCGATGTAGCGCTCCAGTACCGCGAACTCGTCGCGACCGGCCTCGGCCAGGCCGTCGTCGTCTTTCGATTCCTTGTTGAAGCGGGCGTAGGTTTCGTTCAGCTCCTGCACGGTCATGGCGCCGAGCGGCCTGTCGCTGGTCTTGGCGGCCTCGGCCAGCTGCGGGAAGTACTTCTTGATGCCGGCGATCAGCTTGCCGAAGCCGGTGCCCCAGTCGCCCAGGTGGTTGATGCCGACCACGCGCCAGCCCTGGCTTTCGCGCAGCTTCTTGATGCTGTAGCCGATCATGGTCGAGCGCAGGTGGTGTACGGCCAGCGGCTTGGCGATGTTCGGGCTTGACAGGTCAATAACCAGCGTCTTGCCGCGCCCGGCCTCGCTGTCACCGAAGCGCCAGTCCTGCGGCTCCGCGCCCGCCGAGCGCATCTCGACTTCCTCAAGCACCGCCTTGGCGGCCAGCGTGCGGTTGAGCCGCACGTTGACGTAGGGCCCGGCCGCGTTGGCTTGAACCACCAGCCCTTCGGGCTTCGCGCCCTCGATCAGCTTTGCCGCCAGCTCGTTGGGTTTCAGTCCGGCGTCCTTGGCGAACTTGAAGGTGGCAAACGCCAGGTCCCCGAGCTCAGGTTTCGGGGGGCGCGAAAAATTCTCGGAAATCTTTTTCGCGTCGATGCCGCCGGCCGCGAACCCGCTCCACTGGGCCATTTCGGCCGCGACCCTGTCTTCAAGAAAACCCATCGTTTCGCCTCGTTTTGACCG
>JAJVIO010000001.1:23843-80682 GCA_022071975.1 Planctomycetota bacterium | reverse complement strand
CCCGCGGAGCAAGCCGATGCCGGACCCGTTCACCCAAGCGTTGTCAGTCGCCCTCGAGCACACCGCGCCGCTGTTGCGCAAACCGCGCCCGGCGGCGGCCACGCCCGAAGAGCTGTTCGCACTCTACACTGCCGAGGGCGACGACGCATTCCGCGAGCAGTGCCGCTTCACCTGGGACATGTACCGCGGCGACCAGCTGCGGCACATCCCGCGCCTGCCCGGCGAATCGGCCGGTGAATTCCTGCGCCGCCCCCACAAGCAGTTCCTGAACATCACCCGCGTGGTGATCGACGTGCTCAGCCAACTTTACCGCCGCCCCGTGGAACGCAGCCTCGAGGCCGACCAGCGCGTGCGCGAGCGTATCCAGCGCGTCTGGGACCGCAACTCCCCGGACCTGCTGCTGCTCAACCTCGACCGTTTCACCCGCCTGCAGGGCGTGTCGGCCGTGCGCGTCAGCTATGAGCACGGCGAAATCTGCTGGTGGCCCTGGCCCGCGCACCGCCTGGCCGTGATCCCCGACTTCAACCGCCCGGACACCCCGGCCGCGGTGATCGCATTCGCCGCCGGCGACGGCTCCCTTGCACACGTGTGGTCCTCCGAAAGTGTCGCCACCGTCGCCGGCGGTCGAGTCTTGACAGAGCAAGAGCACGGGCTGGGGCGCGTGCCGTTCGCCTTCGTGCACGACCGCCTGCCCGTGGACGGCTTCTGGACCGAGGGCCGCGGGCGCGCGGTGGCGCTGGCCAACGCCGAGTTCAACGCCAAGCTGTCCGAGCTCGCGCACACCGTGGTCATGCAGGGCTTCGGCGTGATGGAGATCGTGAACCCTGACCCGGCCCAGCCCATCGCGATCGGGCCGGCGCGCGCGATCAGCTTCAACGTCAGCGGCAACGAGCCCTTCGGCGTGAACTTCAAGTCGCCCAACGCGCCGATCAGCGAGCTGATCGCCGACCTCGAGTTCCTGTTGCAGACCCTGCTGCGCACCCAGCGCATTCCCGAGAGCGTACTGAGCGTCAACGTGGGCGCCAACGTCAGCGGCGTCAGCGTGCTGGCGCAGCAGACGCCGGTGCTGGAAGACCGCGTCGAGCGCCAGCAGGTGTTCCGCGCGTTCGAGCAGCAGCTGATCTACGTGACGCTGGCCGTGCTGCGCGAGCACGAAGGCCTGCACGGTGATGCCCGGCTGCACGTCAACTACCCCGAGCCGCAACTGGAGCAAAGCGCCGCTGAGCGCATGCAGGTGGACGACTGGCGGTTGAAACAGGGCATGACCACGCCGTGGGAAATCATGCGTCGCGACGACCCCGACGCCTGGCCGACACTCGAGGCCGCCCGCCAGGCCTGGCTGAGCAACCAAAGCAACAACCCGAGGACACAGTCATGAACAAGCCCCCATCCATCACCGACCAGCTCAAGGCATTGCTGCCGGAGCCGACGGACGAACTCACCACCGCCATTGAGCAGGTCGCGCGCCTCGAGCACGAGCACGCCGCGACCCTCGAGCAGGCCCGCATCGAGCGCGCCTTCTATGACCGCGCCCCGCGCGAAGGCCTGCTCTACCCCGGCGACGCCCTCAAGCTCGAGGACGTCGTCAACCGGCTGCGCGAGGCCGGGGACACCGCACAGGCACTCGAGGACGTGTTCAGCTCCCTGAAGTCCTCCCGCCCTTACCTGTTCGCCCGTTCCCCGGCCTCGCCCGCCAACCAGAAGTTGTTCGAGCCCGCGCCGGCCCTCGCGCAGCTGCGGCACGGAAGCTTGACACGTCAAGTACAAGAGATCAGACGCCGCAGGCGCTGATCTCTTGTCCGACGAAGCCTTGGCGAAGTCGGACCTCCACGAGCCAGTACATTCCACCCACCCCACAAGGAGCAAACCCCATGAGTTTCACCGGAAAAGCAACCTACGACGCGGGCGCCAGCCTGCCCGAGCTGGTCGATGACGTCAGCGACCTCGTCGGCCTGATCTCGCCCTTCGACACCCCGCTGCTGGATGCCATCGGCAGCCCGCGCTACAGCGCGAAGTCGACGCGCCACGAGTGGTTCGAAGACCAGCTGAACCCCAGCTTCAGCGCCATCAACAACATCGGCGGCTACGACGACGTTGCCACCAGCTGGGTCGTTGACGACGGCTCCGTGTTCCGCGTCGGCGACATCATCCGCCCCGAGGGCAGCGACGAGGTCCTGCAGGTCACGGGCATCAGCACCAACACCCTCACCGTCACACGCGGCTACGGCGGCAGCGCGGCAGCCAGCGTTTCGGACAACGCCAGGGTCAACGTGATCGGCCACGCGGCACTGGAAGGCGAAGACGCCGCGACCGCCAACTACCGCGCCCGCGTGCGGAAGGAAAACTTCAGCCAGATCTTCACCGAGACCGTGACGATCAGCGGCAGCATGGACGCCGTCGGCCTGCACGCCGTGGAGCGCGAGTTCGACTACCAGGTGATCCAGCGCCTGCGCGAGCTGATGCGCAGCCTCGAGCAGACGGTGATCTGCGGCTACAAGGCGGCTTCCAGCCCGCAGGGCAGCGCCAGCGTGCGCCGCACCATGGGCGGGCTGCTGCAGTTCATCACCGGCAGCGTGGACGATGCCGGCGCGGCGGCGCTCGATGAAGCGCTGCTGAATGCCAGCCTGCGCAACGTGTGGGAGAAGGGCGGGCGCCCCACGGCCATCGTCTGCAACGGCTTCCAGAAGCGCAAGATCAGCAGCTTCATCCAGAGCAGCCGGCGTTACGAGCCGGAAAGCGCGGCTCTGCGCAACGTGGTGGACGTCTACGAGTCCGACTTCGGCGTGCAGCGCGTGATCCTGAGCCGCTGGGTGCCCGCGGACAAGATCCTGCTGCTGGACCTCGACAAGCTGCAGGTCATGCCCCTGCAGGGCCGCAGCTTCTTCGTGAAGCCCCTGGCTGAAAGCGGTGACTTCCGCAAGGCGCAGCTGATCGGCGAGTACACCCTCGAAATCCTGAACGGCGGTGACGGCGGCCATGGCGTCATCACCAACCTGGCGACCAGCTAGGCCGAACAGGATGTCCCCGGCCGGGGCGGGCAGGCCTGTCCGCCCCGGCGCCTCCCCTAAAGTGAACCATGCTCGAATACGTAACCACACATGACGACCCGCACGGCGTGTTCTCGCGCTGGGTGCTGGACGGCGCCGGCCGCGCCAACACCGACCACGGGCGCCTGTACACGAGAGTCGCCGAAGCCGGCGGCAACTTCACCGTCAGCCTGTTCAACGACACCGCGCGTACAGCCCTGATGGCCCAGGGCACGCTTGATGCCGCCACCGGCGATGTGGACCTCGCGGCCCAGAACGCCAGCGGCCTCAGCGGCAGCGTGCGCATCACGGACGCGACGCCCTTCGAGGCCGTGATCGACGCCTTCTACGCCGATGACGACGACCTGCTTTCGCTGCACAAGGGCATCAGCGGTTTCCTGGCCGGTGGCCAGTTCGCGAACCGCCCCGGATTCTCCGACCCACTGGCCCGCGCCAAGCGCGTGCTGGACGCCCTGCTGAACGCGCGCTTCCCGCAAGGCTGGCGCGCCGACAGCCTGCAGCCCCTGGCCGACGCCACTGCGCGCTACGCCCTTTTCTTCCTCTATGACCACCTCAGCAGTCGCGCCGACGACCCTTCGGCGTACCTGGCCGCGCGCTGGCGCCGCGAAGCGCGGCTGTCACTCCCGCGCGTGCGCCTGTCAGTGGCCGGGCAGGTGGTCCAACCCTTCACCGCGCAGATTCTGCGCAGCTAGGTTCCCATGCCGAACTACACAACGATCTTCCAGGTGCTGGGCCAGTACGCCCGCGCCTTCACGCAGCTCGACAACCTGGCCGAGCGCAACCTGAGCTTCAGCAGCGGCGGCGAAACGTTCCGCAGCCTCGACAAGCTGCGCGAAGAGTTCGTTGATGTGCTCAATGACGCGCCCGCCGAGCGCGACCGCCTCGACGCCGTGGGCCTGCTGGCCGACGCCGCCCGCGTAGCCCGAGGCTGGGGCGCGCTGCTGCAGCAGTCCCTGGACGCCTGGATCCGCGACGCCCTGGCCTCCGAGTTGGACGCCGAAGGCGCGTCCCGTGCCGAACTGCTGCGCGAGCTGCAGCGCGCCATGTTGGCCGACGCTGAGAGCGTGGCCGCCAACGCCGTCAGTTTGGGCGCCATCAGCGCCGACGCCGCCAACGTCGGCGACGCGGCCTGCTACGCCAGCAAGCAGACCGTGGACGCCGCCGAGAGCCTGGTCGATGACGAGCGCATCCTGAACCAGCGCATCGCCATCGAGTGCGTGCGCGACAACCCGCGCCACCGCGTGTCCGTGGGGCAGGAAGAGTTCCGCATTCGGCCGGAGATCGGCGGGCCGGTCAGCACCCGCGTGATTCCCGTGACTTACGGGGCCGTCACGGACGCGCGCAACGTGGTGACGGACAGCGCTTTCGAGGATGAAACCGCGGATGTGCTGGACCACTGGGACGTAATCAGCGGCGGCAGCGTGTTCAGCCGCGACACGGTCACAAAGCTGTTCGGCGGCGGCTCGCTCAAGATCGCAGGCAACGGAGCCACCGCCGGCGAGCTGCAGCAGGACCTGGCCGAGCGCGACCCGCCGCTGGAATCCGGCCGTTTCTGGGCCCTGGGCGCCTGGGTGTACGTCGGCAGCTGCAGCGCCGGCGACGTGAAGCTGGACCTGCTGATCGACGGCGCGGCGTCGGCGCTGACGCTGACTGTTGACGGGTCAACACCCACGGGCCAGTGGCTGCACCTCGGCGGCCTGCAGTACCTGCCGCGCGGCAGCTTCCCCAACAAGGTGAAAGTACGCATCCGTTGCTCGGCGACCTTCAACGGCGCGGTCTATCTCGACGGCGTGTCACTGGCGCCCGCCACGGAAGTTCCCCACGCGGGCCTGCGGCTGGCGATCTTCGAGGGCGCGACGGCCCCGCAGGCCGCGCCCGTGGCCGACCGCTTCACGCTGGACAGCACCAGTGACGAGGCCGGCGCATTCCAGGTGTTCGCGCGCGCGCGCCTGGGCATCGCGCTGCCGTCGTCGGGCACACCCACCATTTCGGACACCCTGGCGGAGTAGCCATGACCCTCACACTGCATTTCAACGGCACGGCACTCGGCGCCGCCGCCAGCCTGGACCTGTGCCGCACGGGCAAATCAGCAGAAGTAACCGAGCGCTGGCTGATTGAGCTGGACGTCGAGGCCGCCACGCCGGCCGGCCTGGAAGCCGCCTTGCAGGCCCTGCGAGACGCCCAGGGCAGCAGCGGCGAGCTGAAGCTGCAATCCGACGGCGCGGACGTGCGCGTGCTGGCCGTCGCCGACTGCCGGCTTGGGCCGACGCTGCACGCGGTCACCGAGCGTGAGCGCGTGCCCGGCCAGGCCCATAACCGGCGCGGTGTGACGCTGGAGTTCCGCGCCACGCTGCAGGATGCCGCCGACGCCGTGCAGTCGCACCAACTCACGGTGCGCGAGGCGACGATTGCCGGCCAGCCCGCCAGGCTTGTTAGGCGGGGCACGGCAATCCTGCGCCGCAACGAGAACCCAGCCGACCACGAAGTGCTCCTGCTCCCCGTGCTGGCGGCCGGCCGGCGGCGCGTACGCACGGTGGTCACGCGCGACACTGCAGTTCCCGCGCTGGAGTACGAGGTGGAAGACGAGCAAGTGTTCACGCCGCTGCCGGGCGGCGTGGACGACGGCCACTACGTCATCAGCGAGTTCACGGATGCCGAAGGCCGCGCGCTGCGGGCGTTGAGCGGCTTCTTCGTGGGCGCCTCGGCGCGGGCTCGTGCTCTGGAGCTGCGCCCGGCCGGTGAGCGGCTGGTCACGACGCGCATTGCGGCGAACCCGTTCACGCGGCGAGTCGATTTCGAGTTCATCGAGCTGCTGGAAGAAGCCGGCAGCCTGGCGCTCACCGAAACGCTTTCATTCACCACCACGCGGCGCGTGATCGACCACCCGCTGCTCGACACCGCGCTGCCCGCCTACCGCCAGCAGGTCGGAACTCCGCAGACCGAGATCATTCAACAGGGCAGCGCGGTCGGCGACGGCCGCCATGTCAGCCCGCCCGCGCCGCGCTACGCCGCCGAGCTTATCGAGCGGCACGTGGAGTACTCGCTGCCGCACGGGGGCCTGCCCGCCGACCGCCGCTGGGTCACCAGCTGGCGCTACGTTTCGCGCGGGCGCGCGGCCATGGTCGAGCTGGCGCCGGAGGTTTAGATGAACGAGCACGTCACAGCCACACTCAACGGGCAATCGCTGCACAGCCTGCGCATCGAGCTGCGGCGCGGCGGCAGCGCCTCCAGCTTCGAGGCCGTGTTGCCTCCCAGCGCCATCGCGCAGACGGGGCCGGTGGTGCTGCATGTCGCCGATGCCGAAACGCAGCGCACCTTCAGCCAGTTCACGGCCCGGCACATTGAAGCGCTGGGCGACGGACGCGTGCGCGTGAGCGGCAGCGACCAACGTGAAAGCTGGCGCCGGCCAGTGCATTGCGAAATCAACGTGCCGGTTGGCGACGGCACCGCCTGGCGCGAGAACGAGCCACTGAGCGCCCAGGCCGCAATCGAACGCCTGTTCAAGGCCGCCGGCCTGGACGCGACAGAAGCGCCACGCCTGCCGGGCGGCACGCCGGCGCCGGTCAACCTGCGCGCCAGCGGCGAACTTGGTGCCGCGGTCGAAACGCTGCTGGCGAGTGTGGGCCTGAGCTGCACCGTGGATGACGACGGCCAGATTGTGGTTGCGTCTGCAGACGCCACGGCGGCGCTGGATGTAACACGGCTGATCGAGATCGCCGCGTCGCAGGCGCAACGGCCTTCGGTTGTGAATATGATCGGCGGACCTGCGCTGGAACTGGCGGCGCTCTCGGACTTTGAGCCGGTGCTGCCTGTCGACGGCGGCGCGCTGCAGCCATTGCCCGAAGTTCTGGCGCAGTGGGGAGTCAGCGAGCATGCTGCGCGCCAGGCCTGCCTGAGCGACGGCGGTTTCGAAACGCTGCTGCCCGCCACGGCCCCGAACGGCGCGGCCCGGCAGGCGACACTGAAACGCTACGCATTCCGGCTTTTCCGCGCGCGCGGGGCGACGCTGCCCTGGCTGCCGGTGGGCGGGCTGAACGACGACGGCACCTTCCAGCCGCCGGCGCTCACCGCCCGTGTCACTCGGCCGCTCGGCACGGCGCCGAAACACCCGGCGCAGCGCAGCATGGAAGGAATCATCTCCGAGCCGGTTGAAGGTTTCGAGCTTGATGCCGACGCCGGGTTGGTCTACCTGCCGCGGCCGCCATTTGCGCTGCTCCAGCCGGGTGGCGGCGCCGACGATCCCACGTTGCAGGACCGGCGGCTGAGCGGCGACGCGACGCTGAGCCTGCGCATTGCGCACACGGCAGCGCGCCCACCCTTCACAGCCGATTTCCCGGGCGGCGGCGAAGGCGAGCCGATTGCGCTGCACGCACCGCACCTGGTGGCGCTGTACGAAAACGGCGTGGTGGTGAACGCGGACGCCCTGCGCGCGGCAGCCTCCGAACTGGTTGAGACATTCCTGCATGCGCAGTCGCGCCGCGAGGCGAAGTTGGCAGGTGTCGCCGACACGCTGGCCCAGGGCGCGGTCGAACGCGTGGTGATCGAGGCCGGCCCCGCTGGCCTGGTCAGCACCATCAGCGAGCGCGCGCAGGCCGTACCGGCCGCACCCGTCGCGGGCGCGCAGAGGCTGGCGGGCTCGCGGGCGTCGGCGCCGATTCCAAGCGGGCTGCACCAGCCGATTAACGCCTACCGTGCCGGGCCGCTGGTGCTGCGCGCGAGCGGCGATACGCCCGAAGGCGAAAGCGTACTCGCGGTGGAAGCGCTGCACCGCCGCGACGACACCGGCGCGCTGGAACTGCGCCACCCGGGCCCACTGGCGTTCCCGTTCTTTCTCGAAAGCTCCGACGCCGCGAAGTTCGGGCACTGGTTCTTCGTGGCCGGCGTGGAGGTTGCCGACTCC
This sequence comes from Planctomycetota bacterium, assembly GCA_022071975.1. Lineage (GTDB taxonomy): Bacteria > Planctomycetota > UBA8742 > UBA2392 > UBA2392 > JACKID01. Next base: position 72,735 of record JAJVIO010000001.1, on the reverse strand, counting down.
GGCCGGTTGCGTGTGCTGGCACCCGATGAGCGCCACGCGGAGATTGAGCCCGAACAATTGTTCGAAGCGCGCCACGCTTTGCCGCAGGCTATGCGCGGGCTGATTGTGAGCCTCGGCGATGAGCCGCACTTTGTTGATTGCGGACCGCTGGTTTCTGATTCCCGCGGGCGCGAGCCCGGCGCATGCTCCAGCCTGGTCTACGACCTTGACGGGTCAAGGCTGGGCCGGCGCGGCGGGTTGCAGTTCCTGAGCGTGCTGGCGCTCAGCCCGGCGCATAAACAGGAGGGCGCCCGCGACGGCGGCTGGGTCCCGGCGCTGAATCTGCGCGAGGGCGACACCGCCAACCCGGAAGTGCTCGGGCGCGGGCTGTTCGCCGAAACGGACGGCCGCTCGCTGGGCCGACTGACTGCCACTCTTCAAGGCGGGCCGGTCCTGGCCGACGCGCAGCACTGCAGCAAACACCTGTACGGCACGGCCGTGGACGACGGCGTGTATCGCGAGAGCGCCGGGCACATCAGCACGGAGGCCTTCTTCAAGGTGCCGGGCGACGCGGTGCACGACGCGCCTCTGAAGTTCTACGCCGAGCCGTTTGCCGGCGGCATCCCGCCCTGGCCGCCCTACGAGGCGCAGCTCAAGTACGACGCCGCCGAGCGCCACCCGTGGAATCATGCTCGGCGCGAAGGCCGCTGGAAGATCCAGTACCGCGTGCCGTTCCTGCCCGAGATCCCGCCCACCTGGAAGCCGCCGATCGGCCCGCCGCCCGCGCCGCCGGTCGAAGACCCGCCGCCGCCCTTCGTGCCGACCATGCTGTGCGTGCCCTATGACATCCAGCCGGCGGTCAGCGAGTACGAGCTGTGGGCGCCCAGCCACGACTGGGTACCGGCGCCCAGCGCGCGCGAGCAGGAACGCGAAACTCCATACCCCGGCCCCAGCATCAAAAGCCAGGGCTGGGCCGGCGAAAGCGAGGGCACGCCCGACCCCAGCCTGGGCGGCGGCTGCATCTACCTGCCGCCGGGCGTCGCCATGCCGGACGCGCAGCTCGATGCCGGAACGCGCCAGACCTTCCTCGCCCTGCACCCCGAAGTCGTGCTGGCTTTCGGCCACCCGCATTTCGGCGCGGGGCGTGTGCACTCGGGCTGGGACATGCGCCTTGCCACCTCGGGCGGCCACCTGGAGCTGCTGCCGCGTGAACTTGACGCGTCAACGTCGGAGGGCCTGTCGCGCGGGGTGCACGTCACGGGCCACCTGCAGCTCGGCCCCGCGGGCGCGAGCTTCGGCGAAAGCCAGGCGCTGCGGCTGGGGGAGGGGGACGGCGAAGGCATCGCCTTCGGTGATGACCTCGCGTTGTTCCGCGACGGCGTGGAGACTCTGCGCACGGACGGCAACCTGCAAGTCGACGGCACGCTGACAGTCGAGGGGCTGAGCCAGCTCGCGGCCGTTGAAGCCGGGCGCAAGCTGCTGGTGATCGACGATGCCGGCGCCGTGGGCTACGCGAAGCTGGAAGACCTGCACCCGACAGGCACGAACCTGGTGGCCAGCGTGCTCGAGTACACGGGCAGCGGCAGCAGCGGCCTGGCGGTGACAGTGGCGGGCATCCACCGCGCCTGGTTCATGCTGATCCAGCGCGACGACGCGAGCGCGAGCGATGCCAGCTCATGGCTTCCCATGGGCGGCACGGGCGCCACTCGCCGCGTTTCCTTCAGCGGCGGCACCGGCACGGAAATCAGCCTGGATGCGCCCGCCGCGGGTTCTGAGCAGACCATGACCATCAACTCAACGGCCGCCTGGATCAACGCCAGCGGCGTGAAGTATCGCGCGCTGGTGATCGGCGCGCCCGCATAAAGGAGGCAGCCGTGGAGGCCGTGATCATCAGTGTGGCCAGCGCGTGGATCGGCGCGATCGGCATCGGGCTGATCGGCGTGTGCCTGCGCCTGAACAACGCGGTGCTGAAGCTGGCCGGCGTGGTGGACGCGCTGGCCAAGCAATCCGAGCTGCAGCGCGACGACATCCGCGAGCTGTACCGCACCAGCAGCGAGCACGCCGAGCGGCTGGCCGTGCTCGAAACCCGCTGACACCCATCCCGAAAGGAGTTCCCCATGAAGTACGTCATCTCCCTGTTGTTCGTGTTGATTGCGGGCTGCAGCAGCCTGCAGTACGCCCTGGAAACCGCCGAGCGCACGCGCGACGCGATGGAGCAAGCCGGCGCCGAGCTGCGCGAAGCCATGGAAGTGGCCGAGAAAGCGCGCGGCGCGTACATCGACGCGCTGAAGGAAGGCGAAGGCGACCGCGTGCAGGCGGCGCTGGCCGCGCTGCAGGCCGCGGAAGACGAGCGCCGCAACCGCGAACTGAAGTTCGAGCAGACCCGCAACGCCTTCGAAACCGCCAAGGGCGAGCTCGAGCGCGCCAAGGCCCAGGACAGCTACCTGGAAGGCGTGCTGGGGCTGATTTTAGGAGGCCTGATCGGCGGCGGCGGCGGATTCCTGACCGGCCGCAAGCGCAGGCAGTAGCCCGCCGCGGAAACGCGCGCGGGCGGTGGGTCGGGCCGGTTGCTGTCGCATCAGCGCGTTGATGTTCCCGTCTAGTGCGGGGCCATTGGCCGGCCTGATTCCCGCCACTTCCGTGGCGGGCTGGAGTTTGCCCTATTTGTCTTCGCTGGGGTCGTAGACTTCGTCTATGTCTACCTTGAGGCTCAGGAAGCGGCGGTCTTTGGGGTCCATGGCGATCCCCCTTTTGCAAACGCTGGCGGCTACTTCGTAGCGCTCGGCCTTGTACAGGTACCAGGCCCAGCTGTAGTAGCACTCGAGCGTCAACCCCTTGGCCTTGTCGTCGATGCGGTCCGCGTGCGCCTCCTGGCCGCGGTACTTCAGCAGGCTGCGGTTCTTGGCCAGGTTGTTGCGCAGGGTCTCCATGGCTTTCACAGTGTTTTCATACTTGGGCAGGCCCCTGATGATGTAGCCCTGCTTGCAGTCTTCATCGGCTTCCTTCTTGGTTTCCGTGCCGGCGGCGACCTGCGACTCCAGCTCGGTCAGCCAGTCGTCGATGGGTGCCCGGCGCTTCTGCTCTTCAGCGTCGGCGTCGGCCTGGGCCTGCTTGGCTTCTTTCTCGAGTTGCGCGGCCCGTACCTCCAGCTCAACGCGTTTCAGCGTGCCCAGCAACACCTCGGCTTTCACCGCCGCCGGCGTGTCCGGGAAACGCGAGATCACCTCCTGAAGCAGCGGCCGGGCGCGCTCGACGTCCTTGTCGTCCAGGGCCGCGATGCCTTTGTCCAGCAGCGCGTCGGCCTCGAGGTTGCGGGCCACGGCCGACAGGCGCTCGGCCTTGTCGTTGAAGCCCTCGAGTTTCGCAGCCTTGGCGGCGGTCTGCTGGGCCTCGGAGTAGAGACTGCGGTGCAGGGCGAAGCGCGCGAGGTGCATCAGCTCGTCGCCGGTTTCGCCGCTGCGCAGGGCCATGATGGCGAACTGGCTGGGCAGCTCGAAGTCTTCCAGCGGCGCGGTGAACTGCTTGCGCCCCTTGCGGTAGGTGACTTCGCCGTCCTGCAGGTTCTCAATCTCGGCCTCGAACTCCTTGTCTTCGGACTTGAGCTTGACCTTCACCGCCCACAGCGGGGCGGCAAAGGCGAACACCAGCAGCAGGATCAGCAATCGGGCCATGGGCGCATTATAGAGGAAGGAGGCCGCTTGACGCACCCCAACCTGCTTCTAGCGTTGCGGAAATGCAAAGGCTGATGCTTGCGTGCCTGCTGACCCTGAGCGCCCTGACCGGCGCCTGCGCCTCCGCGGGCGGGCTGGAAGACGCCGAGGTGGACGTGATGTTCCGCCGCACGGAGGCAGTCTCGGACGCCCTCGAACTGACCACGCCCGCGCTGGTCAGCAAGGTCAACGGGGCATATGAAATCGAGTCGATCGGCTATCGGCCGGGCTCAAAGCTTGGGCCTGACGGGCAGGTGCAGGCGGGCGAAAACGCCGTGTTTGTGCTGGGGTTTGTGGACCTTGGTGACATCTCTGTCTTGCGCACGGATGACAAGCAGGTATCGTTGCGCGCCGAATTCGGGCCCGGGGGCAAGGTTTTGAACGCCCTGCTGGGCTCAACCAGCGGGGCCGTGAGTGACGGCTTCACCAGCAGCGGCAACGACGAGTTCGAGTCAGGCAGCTGGGAAGTGCTGTACGACGGGCCTGACCTGGTGGTCGGGCGGTTTGACCTGAAGTTCCGCAAGTACAAGGTCGCGGGCAACTTCCGCGCCCCGCGCCTGCGGTAAGGAGCGTGCGGTGAAGCGTTTTCTTCTGAGCCTTCTGGCGGCATTCATCGTGGCCGGCGCGGGCATGGCCGTGCAGCACGTCGGCGCGGATAGCACCAAGCGCCTGCCCACCTTCTCGATGAAGGATCTGCAAGAGCGCGAGCACAGCGTTTCCGACGCCCAGTTCAAGGACAAGATCCTGCTGATCGCCGCAGTCGGCACCTGGCAGCAGGTCAGCGTTGACCAGGCCGCCGAGCTCGAGAAGTTCCACAAGGCCCACCCGGAAGTCGAAATCATCACCTTCGTGGTGGACGACCTGCCCGCCGCCCGCGACTTCGTGGCGCAGCAGGGCCTGACCTACCCGTGCTACAAGACCGACGGCACCGCCCCGATCGGCAGCACCTTCAACCGCCTGTTCGAAACCAAGAAGGGCAAGACGCTGACCCTCAACCAGCTGCCTTTCGTGGTGTTGGCCGACAAGACCCGCAACGTCAAGTTCGCGGAAACCGGCCTGGTGGACGCCACCCGCCTCGGCGAAGCGCTGGGCAAGATCGCGGATTAGCACACCCCCATGGCCGGAAAGGGGCTTCCCGTGCTTGCCAATTCCGGGCGGCCGGTGTTGAATAGTTGAAGGGAATGGCAGATCCCACCCCGTTCACCCCCTGGAACTGCCAAGATGAACCAGCAGACCCAATCGGCCAGGGCCGCACGCATGTCGCAGGCGGATCAACTTTTGATCTCGATCATCCTGAAGAACACGAAAGTGTCTCAGGCGCAGATCGACCAGGCGTTAGCCAACTGCGCCTCCGCCAAGGCGGAAGGGCGCGAGCTTGACCTCGCCCACGCGATCCTGGAGCAGAACTGGCTTTCACGCGCCGAGCTGTACAAGCTGGTGAAGGCGCGCAACTACGCGCTGATCCGCCAGGAAGACAAGCGGCTCGGCCGGCGCATGTTCCGCAAGAATTTCATCACCAAGACGCAGCTGGACGAAGCGTTGGCCTTCCAGCGCCAGCTGTTCAAGGCGCTGGGCGACATCAAGCGCGTGGAAAGCATCCTGATGGACGACGGCCACATCACGCCCGACCAGGTGCGTGAAATCTGGGCCGAGTACACCAGCTTCCTGAAGCGCAAGGGCGACCAGCCCGTAGAGCCCAAGACCGACCCCAGCCTCATGAAGCGCGGGTAAAAACCAACCAAGCCACAGAGCCCATCGTGCCCGCCCTGAGCCCGTCGAAGGGCAAACGATGAGCTTCTGCATCCGTGGAACTTGGTGGGCGACGACTGGCAGTTGAGCCGGCTTGCCGGCGTTTCTTTCACTAGCCCCCGGTGGAGCGACCCGCCCGCCGAAGCCTCGGCGAAGGCGGGAGCGGAACCGGGGGATGACGCAGCATCGCAGCCCGGAGCCGGCTTGCCGGCGGCTCTTGTGTGGGCGACCCGCTACCTCCCCGTTATCATTACGCCATGTCCCACACCTTTACCAGACAACTCCTGCACATTGTGTTCAGCACGAAGGAACGCCGCCCGCTTCTGGTACCGGAAACGCGGCCACGCATGATTGGTTACCTTCGCGCGGTCTCCGGCGACCTAGGTGTTGCCGTGCTGCGCATCAACGGTGTTGAAGACCATGTTCACTTGCTGGTCGACTTGCCGACCTCTTTGAGCACCGCCGAGTACCTGCAGAAGCTAAAGGTAAACTCCTCGCGCTGGTTTCGCAAGCAGTTCCAGCAAGTCGACTTCCACTGGCAACGTGGCTATGGCGCGTTCAGCGTCAGCGAGTCAAAGGTTGATGACGTGTGCGGCTACATTGACCGACAGGAGACGCACCACAAAAAGAGTTCCTTTGAGGACGAGATCCGCAAGCTGGTGAAGAACCACGGCCTGGAGTTTGACGAACGCTTTTTCCTGGGATGAAGAGCCGCCGGCAAGCCGGCTCCGATTGTCGATTGCCCGGGTACCCCCGGTTCCGCTCCCGCCTTCGCCGAGGCTTCGGCGGGCGGGTCGCTCCACCGGGGGCTATTGAGCGAGACGCCGTCTTCGACGGCTGAACTGCCCCTGCTGCCGCCCCTGCGGTACTTCCTCGGAATCAACGCTGCGTCAAACGACCACTGACCGCCCGCTGCTGATCACGTACACTGGCAACCATGAAGGGCATCAAGCTTGCCAACGTTGTGCTGCTGGTTGCCGGCCTGGGGCTTACGGCGCTGGGCATCGTGCTGCTCCTTTACGACGGCAGCCGTGAGCGCGAACCGCAAACCGCCCCGGCCTCCGACGCCCTGCCCGCCACCGACGCCGAATGGCTGGCCGAGGGCGAGAAACTGGTCGCGCAACACAACTGCAATTTCTGCCACCGCACCGAGATCCCCACGGACGCCAATCACGTTCCCCGCGACAACTGCCAGGCATGCCACCAGTACAAGCAACGGCCGGAAAACCTCGCGCCGCCCCTGCAGTTCATCGCCGAGCGCCGCACGGAAGACTGGATCAAGCGCTACCTGCGCTATCCCTATCGCATCCGCCAGAACAGCGCCGACCGCATGCCCGACCTGGGGCTCACGGACCGCGAAGTGGAGGTGCTGACCCGCTACCTCACGCTCAAGGCCGCCGCCGGCATCGCATCCCTGCCCGACTGGAAACCCGAGCGCGAGGCCGAGCCCGACCCCGGGCGCCTGGCCGCCGGCCGAGCATTGTGGGACCAGCACGCCTGCGCGACATGCCACACGCTGGGAGAGGAAGTCGTTCGCCCCAGCTACGACGAAAACGGCAAGCCTGTGCTCATGCCCGTGGTGTTCGCGCCGGACCTCGCAAACGCCTGGACGCGCCTGCGCCCGGAGTGGATCGCCGAGGGGATCCAGCATCCGGCCGTGCGCATGCCGTGGTCAGGCATGTACCAGCTGAACCTGAGCCAGCAGGACGCGCGCGCGCTGGCCTGGTACGTGGTGAACGCGGTGCCGTCGCCCAAGCCGAAGGTGAGTGCCGCCGAGGTGCTGGATGTGCTGCGGCGGCGCTGCAACGGCTGCCACTACGGGCCGGACGAGAAGGCGCCCTTCAACACCAACCCCAAGGGGGGCGCGGGCTGGCTGGCGACCTGGGGCGCGAAGCCGCGCAAGCTGGATTTGATGACCCTGAAGGGCCTGATGACAGGAGCCACGGACGACCTCGGCAAGCCGCGCCCCAGCGTGATCCCGTACGCCGAGAACTCGCCGCTGCTGATGCACATCAAGGGCCTGAAGCACCCGCACATGCCCTTTGGTTTAGACCCGCTGCCCAAGGCCGAGATCGAGCTGATCGAAAGCTGGATCCAAAGCGGCGCCCCAATGCCCAAAGAAACCGGCGGCATCCAGGTAAACCCACCCTTAGAAATGGGCGACTAGAACACGGAGCCCGCCGATGAAGTTACTGCTGACCCTGTTGGCTATGCTTGGCCTTGCGGGATGCACGGCACAGCGCGCCGGTTCGGATCAGTTCGTCAAGGATTCAAACCAGCACACCAAGGTTCAACCTTGGCGGATCCTGATAGATCAGACACATCCCAAGTCGCTGGAGTCGAATTGGCTGCTTCAGCATTGCAAAGCTCTGGAGGGCGCACGGTTTGACTCGGAGTGGGATGCAATAAGCGCGCTGACGAAGCTCGCTGGCAACAGGTCCCGTTGGGGGTGGAGTTCATCATACGTTCGATTCGAGCGGAACCGTGCGTTAACCATCCTCATAGATGAATCCAACCGGGTCTGCCATGCCCGCCTTGTGATACGCGGCAGCTTCGACCGCTACCTCGATTCACTGCCCGATCACGAGCGCGAGTTGATGTCGCTGATCGCCGCGGCTCCATCGTTCGCGCGGCCCAATCTGTGGAATCCAGTTGACCTGGTTCGCGCTGTGAACGCACTTCTGGTCTTGGGCGAGGACGACGCCGATCTCGCCCTGCGTCGATTCCGGGACCATCTACTTACGTGGGCGCAGGGCTTTCCGCGCAGCGAGGATTGGTTTGACGACGAGCAGCGCATCCAAGCAATTGCCATGATGCTGTGGAGCGGCGACTTGGTTGGCATTTCCCCGCGAATCGGTTTGGGAGGCGTGATTCCTGAGTTTCCCACTGAACCGATCGGAATGATCTACACGACAGGTGACCTGCCCTTCCTCGCTGAAACTCAAGGAGGGTTATTCGGCTTACCGGAAGGTGGAATCGGCTACCTGGAGCGGATTCAAAAGGAGGGCAAGTGGCGGGCAACGCCCCTGAGGCCGGCTGACAACCCGTTCCAGAGTTGCCTGGACTTCGAGGCCGAGATCAAGCGAAGGGTAGCGCTGCCTGGAAACGGCATCAGCATCCCGCATTGGTTTCACTTCATCCGCCGCCAAACGCTTCGCTGCGTGGGCGTGGATTCAGGCGACGGTTGGTACAACTCCGTGGATGACATGGTGATCCCGACTTTAGCTGCCGGCGCACCGACCACGGGTGTGCATTGGTCCGAAACTGCAGAACGATACCAACTGCGTGACTAGAACGGCGCTATCCCGGCGGCCCTCGCAGCATGGGCGTCTGGCCTATGCCTGCTCTTCGTGGCATGGGCGCCTCGCCCATGTCTGCCGGCCTTGGCAGGCAGTACCGGCGGGCCTTGGCCCGCCGGGCACAGGCGGGGCGCCTGTCCCACTTTCTGCCCTTCGCTGTATTGGGTGCCTTTGCAATCCGCCCCAGTACGGGCATAGACCGATTGTAGTTCATGCGCCCGCGAAGTCCGTTTGCCCTTGGCAGGGGCAGGGCGATTTGTTCAAAATCGTTCTGCGATGAAAAGCAAAGACACACGTACCGCGGCGCGCTCGGCGCTGCTTCTGATGCGCGACCACGCCCAGGCGCGCTTGAAAGACTACGCCTCACGCCACCGCATGCGCGTCACCGGCTGGCACTTCATGATTGACTCGCTGATCGTCTCCGAGAAAGGTGAAGACCGCGTCTCGGAATCCGGCCTGGTGATGATGCGCTGCACCGGCCCGCGCTATTACGCCGTGCGTATCACCGTGAACAGCGACGCCACGGCCAGCGCGGAGTCGGCCTCCGAGGACATCCTTGAACTCGCCGCCGAACGCGTGGCGCACCTGATCTTCGCGCGTGATGGCTGGACGCAAACCAAGGCGATCAAGAAGCAGACCGACGAGATCGTCAAAGACGCCAAACCCGCGCCCGAAGGCGAATAGCCCATTTCCGTGGCAACTGTCAGTCTCTTCGCCACAACCTGTGGATGAGCTCTGGGCACTTTTCGCCCCGCCCCCACGCTCAAGCGAAGCGGCGGGTGTGGCACAAACGTCACCACTATATATAGTGTTTTGGTTACACAACAATCCGCCATCCACAGCCTTGTTGACAACCGGGCGTCAGCAAACCCTTGATTCCAGTGGATTCCGTGGAAACTCATCCACAAACTGCATACAGTATCCACGAACTACCGACACCCTTTATTTAGTGCTTTTTCTTTGACCGCCACCAGCGCATAGGTATACTCTTCACCCGGCGACGGGACGACCGTCGTCACAATCCGCTAAACACAACAAATACTAGGGGTAGGGTGCCTCTCAATCGAGTGCACAGGGTCTTGCTGCCCCATAATTGGCTTTCCGCGCGGCGGAGCACTCCGGCTGCGCGAAATTTTGACAGGAAAGGCACAATATGACCAGGAAGACAGGCAAGGCCCCAACCGCGACCAAAAACACGCGCGCAGGCCGTGCACTCAAACGCGACACAGCCGGCCCCAAGGCGGAGAACATGGCCAGCACCAGCAAAACCTGCCCCACCGGGCTCGCAATCCCGCGCCTCTTCACCAAGGCCGGCGAAGACGTACTCGCCAAGGTCAAGTACGCCCGTCGCGGCACCAAGATCACCAACCCTGACGGCAGCGTGGTGTTCCAGATGGACGGCGCCGAGATCCCGGCCGACTGGTCCCAGCTCGCCACCGACATCATGATCAGCAAGTATTTCCGCAAGGCGCAGGTGCCCCAATACAAGGAAGGCGACAATCCGCTGACCGCCGAGCCGCTGAAAGACGACGACGGCGCCGTGATCCTGGGCCCCGAGCGCAGCGCCCGCCAGGTGGTGCACCGCCTCGCCGGCTGCTGGCGCGACTGGGGCGAACGCTACGGCTACTTCCGCGGCAGCGATGACGCACAGGCCTACTACGATGAGATGTGCCACATGCTCATCCACCAGTACGCCGCGCCCAACAGCCCCCAGTGGTTCAACACCGGCCTGGCCTGGGCCTACGGCCTGACCGGCCCCAGCCAGGGCCACTACTACGTGGACCCGGACACCGGCGTCCTGACCCAGAGCAAAGACGCCTACACCCACCCGCAGCCGCACGCCTGCTTCATCCAGGCCGTCAGCGACGACCTGGTGGGCAAGGGCGGCATCATGGACCTGTGGACCCGCGAGGCCCGCCTGTTCAAGTACGGCTCGGGCACCGGCACCAACTTCTCGCGCCTGCGCGGCGACGGCGAGCCCCTCTCCGGCGGCGGCCAGAGCAGCGGTCTCATGAGCTTCCTGAAGGTTGGCGACCGCGCCGCCGGCGCCATCAAGTCGGGCGGCACCACGCGCCGCGCCGCAAAGATGGTGTGCCTTGACCTCGACCACCCGGACATCATCGAGTTCATCAACTGGAAGGCCCACGAAGAGAACAAGGCCAAGATCCTGATCGACTCAGGATTACCCGCCGACTTCAACGGCGAAGCCTACCAGACCGTGTCGGGCCAGAACTCCAACAACAGCGTGCGCGTGCCCAGCGAGTTCATCGACTCCGTCCGCAACGACGGCGACTGGCACCTGCGCTGGCGCACGGACCGCAACCACATCAGCAAGACCGTCAAGGCCCGCGAGCTCTGGGACCAGATCGCCAAGGCCGCATGGCAGTGCGCCGACCCGGGCGTCCAGTACGACACCACCATCAACGACTGGCACACCTGCCCCCAGGACGGCCGCATCAACGCCAGCAACCCGTGCGTTACGGGCGACACTCTGGTGGCGACGGACAAGGGTTGGCGCCGCATCGACAGCCTGCTGGAAAGCCCCGCGCGGGTAGTGGGCAGCGACGGGCGCCTGCACGACGTCAAGCCCGCGTTCGCGACTGGCGTGAAGCCGGTGTACCGCCTGCGCACGAAGTCGGGCCTTGAGCTGAAGCTCACGGGCGACCACCGCGTGCTCACCGCCAACCGCGGCGACGTGCCGGCCTGCGAGCTCACCAAGGACGATGTGCTGATCCTGAAGGGCGCCGGCTTCGGTGAACAGAAGCTGGATACCGGCATGGCAGAGTTCATCGGCCTGATGCTCGGTGACGGCTGCCTGATGGGCGAGCAGCAGACCGCCATGCTCACGCTGGCGCCGAACGAGGAGGCAGTGGCGAAGCGCGTGCATGATTCGCTTACAGCGTACCGCAACGCCAACGCGGCCGACGCGCGCGCCGCGCGCGATATCGAGATCAATCGTCCGCAGGGCACGCTGCGCATCGGCACCAGCGCCCGCTGCGTCGTGGACTTGGTCAGCCAGTACGCGGTACTTGACCAGGGCAGCGCTCTCAAGGCATTCAAGCCGGAAGCCTGGAAACTCGACGGCGAAGGCCAGGCTGCTCTGCTGCGCGGACTGTTCACGGCCGACGGCACCGTGGCCCAGTACGGCGACAAGTCCCAGTACATCAGCCTGGACAGCACCTCCCACGATCTGCTGCTGCAGACCCAGTTGCTGCTGCTGAACTTCGGCATCAAGTCAAAGCTGTACCGCAACCGCCGAGTGGCCGGGCAGACCACGGCGCTGCTGCCGGACGGCAAAGGCGGCCGCAAGGAATACCCCGTCGAACAGATTCACAGCTTGCGCATCTCCCGCAGTTCGCGCGTGCTGTTCGAGCAGAAGGTGGGCTTTGTTGCAGGCAGTGAGAAGGTGGAAGCACTGGCAAAGCTGAACCGGGAAGTTTCAACCTACAGCGAACGGCTCGAAGACCGGGTGGCGGAGCTCGAGTTCATCGGCGAAGAGCCTGTGTACGACCTGACCGAGCCCGACACGCACCACTTCGTCGCCAACGGCATCGTCGTCCACAACTGCAGCGAATACATGTTCCTGGACGACACGGCCTGCAACCTGGCTTCGCTGAACCTTGTTAAATTCTTTGACGCCGACAAGGCCGAGTTCGACGTGCCGGCTATCCGGCACGCCACGCGGCTCTGGACCATCACGCTCGAGATCAGCGTGCTGATGGCCCAGTTCCCCAGCGAGGAAATCGCGCAGAAGTCCTACGACTACCGCACCCTGGGCCTCGGCTACGCCAACTTCGGCACCTGCCTGATGCTCAGCGGCATTCCCTACGACAGCAAGAAGGCCATGGCCGTGTGCGGCGCCGTTACCGCGCTGATGACCGGCGAAAGCTACGCCGCCAGCGCCGAGATGGCCGCCGGCCACGGGCCCTTCCCGCGCTACAAGGCCAACCAGAAAGACATGCTGCGCGTGATGCGCAACCATCGCCGCGCCGCCTATAACACGCCGGCCGACGAGTACGAGCAGCTGACCGTCAAGCCGCTGGGCATCAACCCCGAGTTCTGCCCGGACTATCTGCTCGACGCCGCCCGCGGCTCCTGGGACCGCGCGCTCGAGCTCGGCAAGCAGCACGGCTACCGCAACGCGCAGACCACCGTGATCGCGCCCACGGGCACCATCGGCCTGCTGATGGATTGCGACACCACCGGAATTGAGCCGGACTTCGCGCTGGTGAAATTCAAGAAGCTGGCCGGCGGCGGCTACTTCAAGATCATCAACCAGAGCGTCGAGCCCGCGCTGAAACACCTCGGTTACAGCGAGCGCGAGCGCCGCGCGATCGTCGAGTACGCGATCGGCACCCTCACGCTCAAGGGTGCGCCCCACATCAACGACGAGTCCCTGCGCGGCCACGGCCTCACCGAGGCCGACATCAGCCGCGTCGAGACCGCCCTGCAGGGGGCTTTAGAGCTCGGCTTTGCCGTCAACCCCTGGGTGCTGGGCGAAGACACCATGACCCGCCTGGGCATCAAGAAAGAGAAGTGGAGCGCCCCGGGCTTCAGCCTGCTGAAGGAGTTCGGCTTTTCCTCCGACGAAATCGAGGCCGCCAGCGACCACATCTGCGGCCGCCAGACCGTCGAGGGCGCGCCCTTCCTGAAGCAGGAGCACCTGCCGGTGTTCGATTGCGCCAACCGTTGCGGCAAGCACGGCAAGCGCTTTATCCAGCACATGGGCCACGTGAAGATGATGGCGGCGGCGCAGCCGTTCATCTCGGGCGCGATCAGCAAGACCATCAACATGCCCAACGAGGTGACGGTCCAGGATATTGAAGAAGCCTACATGCAGGCCCACGACCTGGGGCTGAAGGCGGTCGCCATCTACCGCGACGGCAGCAAGCACAGCCAGGTGCTCAGCACCAGCAGCAAGAAGAAGGACGAGGGCAAGAAACAGGAGCCCGAAGCGCAAGCGAGGGCAGACGGTCGCCCCACGGAGATGCTGAAGAAAGACCTGGGTGCCGAGGCCGTCACGCAGTCGGCCCCGCCGCGCGGCCTGCACCGGCGCCCGCTGCCGACCCAGCGTCGCGGATTCACCTACGAGCTGAAGATCGCCGGCCAGAAGATGTACCTGCGCACCGGCGAGTACCTGAACGGCGAGCTGGGTGAGATCTTCCTCGACATGAGCAAGGAAGGCGCGACCCTGCGCAGCATCCTGAACTGCTTCGCGATCGCGATCAGCAAGGGCCTCCAGTACGGCGTGCCGCTCAAGGAGTTCGTGGACACCTTCACCTTCACGCGCTTCGAGCCGCAGGGCATGGTGGAGGGCCACGCGCACATCAAGCTTGCCACCAGCGTGGTGGACCTGGTGTTCCGCACCCTGGGCCACCAGTACCTCGGCCGCACCGACTTCCTGCACATCAAGCCGGAAGAGGTGAAGGGCCCGGCGCTGCTGGCGCAGCAGGGCGAAGAGAAAGACCTGGGCATCGCCGGCGAGCACGTGAAGGAAGTGCAGGCGCTGCCGGCCGTGGCGAGGCCCGCGACAGCCGAGCCGGTGCGCAAGCCCAAGGACGCGCTCAATGAGCAGATGGAGTCCCTGATGGGCGACGCCCCGATGTGCGACGTCTGCGGCCACATCACGGTAAGGAACGGAGCCTGCTACAAGTGCCTCAACTGCGGCAACAGCATGGGCTGCAGCTAGCACCAGCCCGGCCGGAATCAGCTCCGCACGGAAATCAGGAACCAGCCCCGCCCGGAAGGCCGGGGGAAACCGGAGGAAGGCCCCGGGCTAACGACGCAGCCGCCCGGAAAGAGTAAACTGGAAGCAAGCTTCGGGCTGCGCGGCCCGGAGAGTAGGGACAGCCCCACGTGGCTGTCCGCCAGAAGCAAACAGGTCACACGTACCGCGCAAACCGCCAAGCAACCGCCGGGGAAACCCGGCGGTTGCGATTTAACACCGTGGTGCGGGCTGCCAGCCTGCACGTGATGCGGGCGCCCCGCCCGCAGGTGTTGCGGACCTCCGGTCCGCATCGTCCCGGAGCGTCCCGCTCCGGGACCCGCAGGCTGGCAGCCCGCGCCACGACCCGCAGGCTGTTGCTTCGCAACGATCGGCTTCGCCGATCCCGCGCCACTTCCCCTGCAACCCCGCCCCGTTCCCTTGACGTGTAAAGACCTCACGAAAGGGGGCGCCCATGGCCAACAAGGCACTGTTCCAGTCCGTACGCGGCAAGCTGCCGCGCAAGGCCGACACCCGCAACCGCGCCGGCGGCAACGCCTACGCCTTCGACGACAAGCACGCCCTGGCCCAGTACGTCGCCACGGGCTGCCTGTCCCACACCTTCTACGCCGACGCCGCTGAGCAGCTGGACGACGTGCTGAAGCTGGCCGCCAAGCTGGATGCCGCCTTCGTCGCCAAGGCCGCCGTCTACGCCCGCACGCGCGCCCACATGAAGGACACCCCGGCGCTGCTGGCGGCCGTGCTGGCCGCGCGCGACGTGGCCCTGCTGCGCCGCGTGTTCGCGCGCGTAATCGACAACGGCCGCATGCTGCGCAACTTCGTGCAGGTGCTGCGCTCGGGCGTGACGGGCCGCAAGTCGCTGGGCACGGCGCCCAAGCGCCTGGTGCTGGACTGGCTGGCCGGCCGCAGCGAGTCGCAGCTGCTGGCGGACGCCGTCGGCAACGACCCGTCGCTGGCGGACATCATCAAGATGGTCCACCCCAAGCCGGCCGATGCCGCGCGCGCGGCGCTGTACGCCTACTTCATCGGCAAGCCGCACGACGCGGACGCGCTGCCGCAGGCGGTGCGCGCCTACGAGGCGTTCAAGCGCGGCGAGACGCTGGACGTGCCGGCCGTGCCGTTCCAGCTGCTGACTTCGCTGCCGCTGGGCCCGAACGACTGGGTCGAGATCGCGAAGAACGCCAAGTGGCAGATGACGCGCATGAACCTGAACACGTTCGCGCGCCACGGCGTGTTCCAGCGCAACTGGGTCACGCGCCTGGTGGCCGACCGCCTGCGCAACCCGGCCGAGGTCAAGGCCGCGCGCGCGTTGCCGTACCAGCTGATGGTGGCGTGGATGCACGCGGGCGAGGGCATCCCGGGCGAGGTGCTGAACGCCCTGCAGGACGCCATGGAGGTCGCGATCGAGAACGTGCCGGCCGTGAAGGGCAAGGCCTACGTGCTGGTGGACGTGTCGGGCTCGATGGACGCGCCGGTGACGGGCTACCGCAAGGGCGCCTCCAGCGTGGTGAAGTGCCGCGACGTGGCGGCGCTGTTCGCGGCGGCCATGCTGCGCCGCAACGGCAGCGCCGAGGTGCTGCCGTTCCACACGGCGGTCGAGCGCGTGCGCCTGAACCCGCGCGACAGCGTGGTGACCAACGCGCGCGTGCTGGCGGGACTGCCGTCCGGCGGCACGGACTGCAGCGTGCCCCTGCGCGAGCTGAACGCGCGGCGCGCCGAGGGCGAGCTGGTGGTCTTCGTCTCGGACAACGAGTCGTGGGTCGACAGCAAGCGCGGCAGCACGGCCGTGATGGACGAGTGGGCGCGCTTCAAGGCCCGCAACCCGCGCGCGCGGCTGGCGTGCGTGGACCTGGCGCCCAACCGCACGACCCAGGCCCACGAGCGCGACGACGTGCTGAACGTCGGCGGCTTCAGCGACCAGGTGTTCGAGCTGGTGAAGCAGTTCAGCGAGGGCAGCCTGGGCGATGGCCACTGGGTGGGCGAGATTGAGAAGATCGAGCTGTAGGAAAACGCCACGGGGAAAACCCTGTGGCGTTTTCTGCAACCCGGATGCGTTGTTGCGTGGGCCGAATGCGACCCGGGACTACATCCACTCCGAATGGTCGAGCGTCTCGGGTGAATACTAGTCGGCCCAGCGAACGGATTGCCTGCCGCGAATGCGGGCGGGACTACATGGATAGAGCGCCGCGCAAGCGGAGGTCGCGGGTTCGATTCCCGCCGTCGCAGGACGTAGCTCAGTACTCGTCTCGTCGCTTCTCGTCGCGGACAGGTCTTTGGAATCGCGCGAATGCAGTCGGAAGTACATCGCACATAACGATGAGGTTGTGGGTTCGAGTCCCACCCCCGCTTCATGGCGGGGTAGCTCAATGGCAGAGCGCAAACCTTTCGACAACTCTCGTCGCGCCCAACCGCCGGGGAAACCCGGCGGTTGCGATTTAACACCGTGGTGCGGGCTGCCAGCCCGCAGGTGTTGCGGGCGCCCCGCCCGCAGGTGATGCGGGCGCCCCGCCCGCACGTGTTGCGGACCTCCGGTCCGCATCGTCCCGGAGCGTCCCGCTCCGGGACACGCGGGCTGGCAGCCCGCGCCACTACTAGAGCAGCTCCGCCAGGTGCGGCACCTGCGCCAGCGACGTGTCCCATGCCAGCAGCGTCGGCTCCGCCAGCCGTTTCAGCTCCTGCGCCAGCTGCGGGTTTTCGCGCCGCAGAATCTCCAGCAATGCCAGGTCCTGCGCGGCCAGTCTGTCCAGCGTGGCCCGGACCTGCTGCGGCGTCAGCCAGTCCAGCGTCATCCCCAACAGCAGCGGGTACGGCGGATCGCTCCCCAGCAGCCTGCTGACAGCCGAAACATACTCCAGCGCCGCGCGTGTGCGGCCGTGACGACCGTACTCGGTCCCGGCCAGCAGCTCCCGCGCCTCGCGGTCCAGCCGCGCCAGCTCGCCGCGCAGGGCGTCGTCCGGCCGCTGCAACCCCAGCGGGCCCAGGCTCTCCAGCAGCCGCAGGGCGATGCGCCCGGTGTATCCCTTGGCGACCCTGTGCTGCGGCACGCCGGGACCGAGCCCCGCCAGCACCTGCCCGTTGCTTTCGCGCGCGCCGGCGAAATCCCCGAGCAGCAGCTGGGCCGTCGCGCGCGCGCCGGCTACGTGGGGCAGGTATGACTGGCCGGCGGGTGTGCGAGTCAGCACGCGCGTCGCCCGCTCGGCGGCCTCCACGGCCGCGCGCAAGCAGCCCTGCTCGACCAGCAGCTCGCCGCCGCGCATCCAGGCCTCGCCCTCCAGGCGCTCGGCGCGGATGCCGCGGGCCATCCCGATGCAGGCGGCCAGCTCCTGCAGCCGTTCGCGCCCGTCCAGCACGCCGCGGCACTGGCTCAGCTGCAGGCGCCCGGCGGCTTCCGCGGCGACGTCGTTGCCCTGCCTGGCGCAGCGGATCCCGGTTTGCAGCACGTCGCGGGCCTCGGCAGCGCGGTCCCGGTAGTTCAGCACCGCGCCCAGCCGGTTGGAGGCCGCCGCCGCGTCGCGCATGGCCCCCTGTTCGAGCGCATTATCCATCACGTTGCGGTAGGCCTGCTCCGCGCTGCGCAAGCCGCCCAGGAAATAGAGCTGCAGATTGCCCAGGTTGACGGCAATGGTCTGGGCAAGGCCGCGCGCGCCGATGGCATTCGCCTGCGTCAGCGCCTCAGAGTAGGCCTTGCCGGCGCCGGGCAGGTCGCCGCTCTCGATGCAGGCGATGCCGCGCTGGTTCAGCATCTGCGCGCGGGTGTGCTTGTTGCCCGAGTGCTCCGCCAGTTCCACCGACCGCAGCGAGCACTCCAGCGCCCGCGCCGCATCGCCCAGCCTGGCATGATTGCTCGCCTGGCTGGCCAGCAGCGTGGCCATCCAATCGCTGCGGCCGGCCGCTTCGGCGATTTCCTGCGCCTGCAGGCTGATACGCAGGGCGTCGTCGAATCGCCCGGCGCGGAACGCCTCGTGCTCCTGCAGGGTCAGTGCGTAGATCCTGGTTTCGGCCGACAGGCCCGTCGCTCGCTGCGCCAGCTCGGCCGCGGTGTGCTGCAGCTCAGCGGCGCGGCCCAGCTCCGGCAGCAGATGATGCAGCATCAGCAGCGCGCGGGTTTCATCGGCGCTGTCGCCGTCGCGCCGGGCGCGCTCAAGCATCTCGCGGGCACGCTGCTCGGCGCCGCGCAGGTCGCCGGTCTGCTCTAGGCGCTCGCCCGCGGTGTACAGGTGCCGGCGCTGCTCCCGCGCGTCGGCATAGGGGTGGACCGCCAGCAGGTCCCGCACCCGCACTTCGTCACTCGATTGCCAGTGCGCCTGCAGGTACTCGGCGGCCTGGTTCAGGTAGCCATGCTCGGCCGCCAGCAGGGCGCGGCGGCGCTTGTCCGGCAGCGTGTCGTGCATGGCCAGGCGCGCGTGCTCGGCCAGCTCCATGGCAAGGGCGGGAATTTCCTCGGGCGCCAGCAGCGCCTGCAGGATCTCCAGCGCCAGGCCGTGCAGCACGCCGCGCTCGCCGGGCGGCTGCAGGCCGTACGCGGCGTCGCGCAGCAGCGCGTGCCGGAAGATGTAGGCGGTCTCGGCGTGCACGGGGCAGACTCTACCCGCGAACGCTAGCCGGCGGGAGTGTTTCCGGCCGGGTGAAACAGCGGCGCGTTCGTGTAACGTATAGCCGGAGAGACGCCATGGCCTACAAGATGATCACGCGCAAGGGCGCCAAGCCGATCAAGGCATGGGTTGAGGGCGTGCAGCTCGAGCCCGAGGCCGAGCAGCAGCTGGTCAACACCGCCAGGCTGCCGATCATCCACAAGTGGGTCGCCGCCATGCCGGACGTGCACTGGGGCCTGGGCGCCACCGTCGGCTCCGTCGTGCCGACCAAGGGCGCGATCATCCCCGCGGCCGTCGGCGTGGACATCGGCTGCGGCATGTGCGCCGTCAAGACTTCCCTCAAGGCCGACATGCTGCCCGACAACCTGGCCGGCGTGCGCAGCGCCATCGAGCGCAACGTGCCCCACGGCCGCACCAACCGCGGCGGGCGCGGCGACCGCGGCGCCTGGGCCAATCCGCCCGAGGCCAACGAGCAGGCCTGGAAGGCCCTGGATGCGGGCTACCGCAAGCTGGTCAGCAAGTTCCCTGGCCTGGCGCGCAACGCCCACCCTCTGGAGCACCTGGGCACGCTGGGCACCGGCAACCACTTCATTGAAGTCTGCCTGGATGAAAATCAGCACGTGTGGCTGATGCTGCACTCGGGCTCGCGCGGCGTGGGCAACCGCATCGGCAGCTATTTCATCGAGCTGGCCAAGCGCGACATGCGCAAGCACTTCAAGAACCTGCCGGACGAGAACCTGGCCTACTTCAATGAGGGGGCCGAGCACTTTGACGATTACGTCGAGGCCGTGGGCTGGGCGCAGGAGTACGCGCGCATGAACCGCGCACGCATGATGGCGCAGGTGATCAAGGCCCTGCGCGAAACCCCGCACGTGCCGGAGTTTGAGGCCGAGCTGGTGGCCGTGAACTGCCACCACAACTATGTCGCGAAGGAAGAGCACTACGGCGAGGAAGTATTCGTGACGCGCAAGGGCGCGGTGTCGGCGCGCAAGGGCGAGTTGGGAATCATCCCGGGCAGCATGGGCGCGCGCAGCTACATCGTGCGGGGCAAGGGCTGCGAGGAAAGCTTCTGCAGCTGCAGCCACGGCGCCGGCCGCGCCATGAGCCGCAACGAGGCGCGCAAGCGTTTCACGGTGAAGGACCACATCGCGGCCACGGCCGGCATCGAGTGCCGCAAGGACAAGGACGTCATCGACGAAACGCCGATGGCGTACAAGGACATCGACGCGGTTATGGAAGCGCAGAGTGACCTGGTCGAGGTCGTCCACACACTGAAACAGATCGTCTGCGTGAAGGGGTAGGGAGCGCCGGCTTCCAGCCGGCATTGTCGTGTGCGTCTTGCACACGACCGCCACAGGCCGGAGGCCCGCGGCGAAAGCCGGCAGGATGCCTGCGCTCCCGGTCAAGCATGATTGAAATCGACGGCAGCCACGGCGAAGGCGGCGGGCAGGTTCTGCGGACCTCGCTTGCGCTTTCCATCGTCACCGGCAAGCCGTTTCGCCTGTTCAACATCCGCGCCGGGCGCCCCAACGCGGGGCTTCAGAACCAGCACCTGGCCTGTGTAAACGCAGCACAGCAGATCAGCGGTGCAGACGTCGAGGGTGCAAAGATCGGCAGCCGCGAGTTGCTGTTTGAGCCTGCGGGCGTCTTCGCCGGAAACTACTACTTCAAGATGGACACGGCCGGCAGCGCCGGGTTGGTGCTCCAGACCGTGCTTCCCGCGCTGCTGCACGCGGATGCTGCCAGCAGCGTTCGCGTCACCGGCGGCACGCACAACGCCTGGGCGCCGCCCGCCGAATTCCTGCAGCGCGCATTCCTGCCATTGCTCGGCCGCATGGGCGCTGAGGCGACCCTGACGCTTGAACAGCACGGCTTCTATCCCGCCGGTGGCGGCCTGTACCAGGCCGACATCAAGCCGTGGGAGAACCGCACCCGACTGAAACTGCTGGACCGCCGCGAGCTGCGGTGGGAGGCACACGCGCTGCTCAGTCGCGTACCGCTGCACGTCGGCGAGCGCGAAGTGAACATCGTGCAGTCGCGTCTTCACGTCCGCGAGAACCGCTGCTGGGTACGCGAGGTACAGTCTCCGGGTCCGGGCAATGCACTGACGATTGTCGCTGACTGCGGCGACTTCTGCGAAGTGTTCAGCGCGTTCGGAAAACGCGGCAAGCCCGCCGAGAAGGTGGCCAAGGAGGCCTGCAACGAAGCCGAGCGCTGGCTGGAAGCGGGCGTTCCGGTGGGCGAGCATTTGGCGGATCAGCTGCTGCTTCCGATGGCGCTGGGGGCGGGCGGACGCTTCCGCACACTCGAGCCCTCGGGCCACACGCGCACGAACATCGAGACGATCCGGAAGTTCCTGGACGTGCGGATCACCTGCGAGCAGTCCGGCGACGCGTGGACCATCAGCGTCGAAAGCTGAAGCGTGACCAGCTCAGGTGCGCTGTCGGCCCGAAGGGCCCGACCAGGGTAGCCGGGGGCGTGAGCCCCCGGGCGTCGGTTACGAATAGGTGGGGCGCCCGAAGGGCCGCCTATAGGGTGCAATGCGCGGTCAGGCGGCCCTGCGGGCGCGCGGCGACGCTGCACACGTACCGGGCGCTCACGCGCCCGGCTACCTTTGGGGGCCCCTTTCGGGGCCCTCCGTTCGTACCTCAACTGCTTTTCAACCATCCAGACATGTCGTGTCCGGCCGAAGAATTTCTGCAACCTTTGCGCGGTGTATGCGTTTATGTATTGACGCGTCAAGAAAACTGTTGACACGTCAAGTTGCGCGGGGTATTCCTGTGTGACCGAACGAAGCAGGGTTGAGGCAGAAAGCAGCGTCATGTCGAAGCGAGGTATCCAGGCGAGTTTGCGCGGTCCACGGCCGGAAACGGGCCATGATCGCGATTTGTGGGGTCCACCGCGGGGCTGAAATGCCCGGTATGACGCGGCGGGGACTCCATGCGGGGTCCCCGCTTTCGTTTGGGAAATTGATGTGCGGGTTGGTGTAGCGAGTGCACGCCGCGTTGTGACCGCGGAGGGGCAGTTTGACTCTGCGCCTGCACCCATGGATCGGTAGCTCAACGGGCAGAGCGTCCGGCTGAAAACCGGAAGATCCTGGTTCGAGTCCAGGCCGGTACGCCAGTTCTTTGACAACGGTGTTGAGTCAGTACACGCCCCCTCTGCTGGGCCTGCCCTGAGCATGGTCGAACGGGCGGGGGCATCACATTCTGCGCGTGTGGTCTAGTGCTTAAGACGCCTGCTTGCCATGCAGGAAATCGCGGGTTGAAGTCCCGCCACGCGCTCCACTTGATGTCGCGGCGCCCTGCGACGCGACATCAAGTGTCCGACGCAGCCTTGGCGAAGTCGGACCCAATCCAAAACAAATCGGGCCGGTAGTGTCAACGCGAGCACACACGCCCTGCAAGCGTGCAGTCTGGGTTGAAATCCCAGCCGGTCTACCATTTCACTCGCCTTCGGCTCGCTCATGGCAGGCCATCCGATCCCGGCAAATGGGCGCGGCTCTGCTTGAGCGGCCGTTGGCGAAATCTCTCAATGGCTCGTCGTCTAACCGGAAGGATACAGGCGTGCGAAGTCTGCGATGCAGGTTCGAGTCCTGCCGAGCCAGCCCTTCAGAGACATAGCTCAATGGCAGAGCAGCCGGTTGATAACCGGCAGATCGTGGTTCGATTCCACGTGTCTCTATGTTTCGGCAGTGCCGCCGGCCGTTCCGCTTACGGCGGCCTGCGGCCGCCTGCTTCACTTTCGAAACGCTTCGCGTTTCGAGGCCCCATGGTCTAACGGCTATGATTTCCCGTTGTCTCCGGGAAGGTCGGGGTTCGACTCCCCGTGGGGTCGCCAGCTTCGGGCGTATCGTCTAACGGCAAGGACTTCTGGTTCTCAACCAGACGGTCGGGGTTCGAATCCCCGTACGCTCACCATTCGCGGCGGCCGCCGGAAAGGGGTCAGGCACCGCTGCGCAGAGCCAGACCCCTTTCCGGCTCGTCGTCCAGGGAACAGGACGCGGCTCTCCGAAAGCCGAAACGCCGGTTTGATTCCGGCCGAGCCGACCAAACTCAACGCGATGTGGTCCAGGGGAAGGACGCCTGCTTCGGGAGCAAGAGAACGTGGGTTCGAGTCCTGTCATCGCGACCATTCGACTCGCTTCGCTCGCGCATGGCAGGCTCGCGAAGCGAATGCATGGAGGGCGAAGCACTGGTTCGCCTTCGACAGGAAAAGGTTTCCGCACCTCAGTGGCCATCCGCGACCAGGCCGCGCGCTTGCGCTTGCGGCTCCTGTTTCTCCCCGGTTCGTCCAATGGCAAGACGCTTCTCTTACAAAGAAGAGATGAGTGTTCGATTCACTCACCGGGGACCATACTGTAGGGGCGGGCCCATGTGCCCGCCCGCGGGCCGCCACACGGGGCGGCCCCTACGTCGCTGTCGTCCAATGCAAGGACCCACCCTTCGTAACGGTGAGACGTGGGTTGGATTCCCACCAGCGGCTCCAATTCGGCGCGTTGCGCCCGGGCGACCCAAGGGTCGCCCCTATTCGCCTGGAGCTCGAGAGGCAGAGCGGCCGGTTCTTACCCGGTCAGGTGCGGGTTCAAGTCCCGCCAGGCGGACCATCTATTGCGGTGAGCCTTGGAGGCTCGTGGGTTTCATACGCCCAGCGATGCCGGTTCGATTCCGGCCACCGCTACCATTCGCGAAGCGAATCCCCGGCAACAATGCACTGCATTGTTGCCGGGTGCGAAGCGAATGTATTGAGGGCGAAGCACTGCTTCGCCCTCAATAGGGGAAGGTCCCCGCACCTCATTCGCTGTCCGCCACCCAGCCGCGCGCTTGCGCTTGCGGCTCCTGTTTCGTTCACCTCGACCCTGAAAGGAGGCTGTATGACCCGTGTTGAACTCGAGCGCGTACTGACGCTCAACCGCGTCTGGCAGCCGATCACCACCGTGGTCGTCAAGCAGGCCCTGACACTGGTTTTCCGCGGCCGTGCACGCGTCGTGTGCCCCGAAACCTACCAGCTGTTCGACTGGGCCCAGTGGCTGAGCGAGAAGGCCGTCCGGGCCGATGCGCATGTAATCGAGCACGACTACATCCGCACGGCGCATCTGCAGGTGCGCAAGCCGGAGGTCATCACACTCGCCCGCTTCGCCGGCTACCCCAACACCGGCGTGCCCTACTCGCGCCGCGGCGTGTTCGAGCGCGACAACGGCCAGTGCCAGTACTGCGGCATTTTCGTGCACAAGCGCGCGATGACCATCGACCACGTGCAGCCGCTCTCGCGCGGCGGCGGCACCAGCTGGCTGAACTGCGTGCTGGCCTGCGGCCGTTGCAATAACCAGAAGGCCGACCGCACGCCGCACGAGGCCGGGCTGGCGCTGCGCCGCCAGCCGTTCCAGCCGACGCGCGACGAGCTGATCCTGGGCGGAGTAGCGCTGCAGGAAAGCTGGAAGGCGTTTCTGAAGGAGACGGTGAAGGTAACCACGTAGGGACACGCGGCCGCGTGTCCCTACGCCGCTCGCGGGTCGTCCAACTGTTAGGACGCCGGGCTCTGAACCCGGAAATGGTGGTTAGAGTCCACCCCCGCGAACCACAGGACGGGGCCCGGGGCCGGGCCGGCCTCCAAAGCCGGCCGGGGGAGTTCGACTCTCTCACGTCCTGCCAAGCTCTGGCCACGGCGCGTGGTTCGATTTCTAATCGATCCATGCGGCAGTACATCCTGGAGAAACCCGGCGCCGAGCTGCGCCTTGACTCAGCACCCGATCCCGTGCCCGGCCCCGGCGAGGTGCTGGTGCGCGTGCGCGCCTGCGCCCTGAACTACCGCGACCTGATGATCCAGCGCGGCGAATACGGCGCATTCAAACACACGCTGCTGGTGCCGCTGTCCGACTGCTCCGGCGAAGTGATCGCCCTGGGCGACGGCGCCGACGAGTTCAACAAGGGCGACCGCGTGGCCGCCTGCTTCTTCCAGAACTGGCAGGCCGGGCGCATTCACGCCGGAGTGTACGGCAGCGACCTCGGCTTCGGCCTGCAGGGCGTGCTGAGCGAGCTGCGCGTGTTTCCGCAGGCCGCGCTGGTGAAGCTGCCGCGCTACCTGAGTTTCGCCGAGGGCGCCACCCTGCCCTGCGCGGGCGTGACGGCCTTCAACGCGACGGTGCCGCACCTGTCACGCGGCCACACCGTGCTGCTGCTGGGCACCGGCGGCGTGAGCCTGTTCGCCCTGCAGTTCGCCAAGGCCAGCGGGGCGAACGTGATCATCACCAGCAGCGACGACGCCAAGCTGGAGCGCGCGCAGAAGCTCGGCGCCGACCAGGGCGTGAACTACCGGCGCTACGAGGACTGGGACGAAGAAGTGCTGCGCTTGACGCAAGGCCGCGGCGTGGACCTGGTGGTGGAAACCGGCGGCGCCGCCACCCTGGAGCGCAGCATCAACGCGCTAGCACCCGGGGGCCAGATCAGCATGGTGGGCAGGCTGACCGGCCCTGCCAGCGGGGTCAACGTGCACGGCCTGGTCTACAAGGCCGCCACGCTGAAAGGCGTGTTCGTAGGCAGCAAACAGGATTTTATAGCCATGAACACCTTCACGGAGCAGCTCAACATAGCCGGCCTGCTGGACGACCTGGTACCGTTCGAAGAAGCCCCCAAAGCCTTCCAGCGCCTCACCACGGGCCAGCACTTCGGCAAGGTGGTGCTTACGCTTGATCATTCGTCACGATAAGCGCCTGTGAAGCCCAGGTTCTCTCCGTTCTGGCGCCGGTTGTCATGTGCTTCATCCACGGCTTTACCGTTCAGCACGACTTCGGTGACTACACCCTCTCGCACCAGGGTCCAGGTGGTGCTTTCCCTGGCGAGGGAAGCCATCAACTGGGTTCGGAACATGTCTACATCGCCGAACTCCGCGCCGTCCACCTTGAACACCCTGTCCCCGTTGCGCAGGCCGGCTTGCTCGATCAACCCGCCGGCCTTGATCGATGTAACCTCAAGGCAGTCGTACAGGCGAGGTGCGAAGTCCACCACTTCCGTAGCCGGCACGCTGATCTTCATGCGGCCGTGGCGGGTGTAGGCCTCATATTCGCCTGCGGTCAGCAGCGGGATCTCGAGAATCGCGCCGTCGATGTTGCGGTCCGAACTATCCAGGTAGATACGCTTGTCGCCAAGCTGAAGATTGATGTCCGCTGCCTGTCGCCCATCCTTGCAGCGCAGCTTCAGGGAGTAGAGGAGCGGCATGGCCACGGTGAGCTTGTTTTCACCGGCGCTGAGCACCACCGGTTCGCGGTAAAGATCCCGACTCGACCTCATTTCGCGAGCGAACGAGAGCACGATGTCAAACTCACCTGGCTGGACGGGCCCGAAAGAGAATGGGCTGGCCTGGTTGGCTCCGTTCCTTGCTTGTGGCGGCACCCATCGATTCCGTTCGCCACGCACAACCATGGACCAGCGCAGATCGTCGCGCATTTCGTGCTCGTTGTAGCCGGTCACCGTCAATTCCAGCGTGACCGGGGCTTCGAACTGAAACACCTGCTCAGACAGGTCATCGCGCTCGATACGCCGGGTCAGCACTCCGTACTGCTTGCTGTTGATCTCCAGTTCGTACCACCAGTCTTCGAATGTGCGGCCTTCACGCGGGTCGAGGACGCGGCGCGCCACCCAGCGCGTGCCGTCGCCCGGATCAACCACTTCGGCACTGCCTCCCGAGCTTCTGTTCTCGTTCCTGATGTCCAGGCTGAAGCGCGCGTCGGTCACCACCTTGCCGTCCGGCCCGGTTACACGGCAGACGATGTACTCGTCGGCATTGGGTCCCGGGACGGTCAAACCGACTTCCTGTAAGTCGCCGCTGACCGTGACGTCCTTCCAGTCAACGATTTCGTTGCCCATCACCAGAAGCAGCCGATAGGCGCCCGGTTCCACATCCAGGATCGAGAAGGTTCGGGGCCCGCTTTCGTAGGGTGAACTTCGCGTGTTTACCTCCTTTGGACGGGTCTTCCGCATCTCCTGCAGGTCGCCCGGCGTATCGGCCGGAGGGTCCTTCACCAGCAGCACCTGGAACCGCGGGTTCTTGTACAGCTTCGGCACGACTATGGTGCCGCGCACGCCGGCGCGAGCGGCCAGCTGCAGCACCAGGGTCTCAGGCGTTGCGCCCGCCACGATCTCAAGCAGCACTTCCTCGCCCTGGTACTCGTAGTCGTTGCCCTGGCTGCCCCGGATTTTCCAGGTGCCGGGCGTCAGCTGCAGCTCGCCGGTGCCGTCGTCAAACAGGCTTCCAGCCGAACGGTTGCTGCCCACCTGGTCGTAGCTGACACGGCCGTACCTGGCCAACGAGCCGTCCGGCATGCGCACCTCGACCTTCAGGCGGATCGAAGCGGTCGCCTGGAAATCAACCGTGACACCGGCCTGCACGGCGCCGCGCGTGTCCACCGGCTCGATCTTCCAGCCCTCCAGCTTGGCGGAGATGTTGTAGCGTGCTGTTTCAGACAGGGACTCGGCGCGATACGCGCCGTCTGCGTCCGTGACGACGGTGACGCGGGCAAGCTCCTGCCAGCGCTGGTAGCGGATGTCGTCGCGCACGCGCTCTTCCAGGGTTGCGCCGGAATCGATCCGCTTTTCCGGGTAGCGCGCGCTCAACAGAATTTCCACACCGGCCAGTCCTTCACCGTTCTCCAGCCGCACATGGCCGGTGATCTCGCCGTTGCCGCGGGGAAGCTCGGGAATCTCGGTGTTGGCGATGAGATCTTGCAGGCTGGCGCCCGCCTTTGGCTCTTTCGCAGTCTCTTTCGGGGGCGCGGGCGTATCTTCGCGCGACGGCGCGTTCAACGGCGGCGGCGTGTCGGCCAGCGGCTGGTTGGCCGGCGGCAAGGCGTCGGCCACCGCGGGCGCCGGCGCCCGTTGCGTCACGGCCACACCGATCGCCAGGCCAATCAGCAGCCCCAGCACCAGGCCCAGCGCGGTGGAAATCGCCAATTTGCCGTTCATGCCAACCTCCGGTTCATTCGTCGCGATAGCCGCGGTCGAGGTCGAAGTCTTCCTTGTTCTCGCTGCGATTTTTCAGGATCTCGGTGAGTTGTTTGCCGCTGAAAGCAACTTCGGTGGGCACGCCGTTTCGCAGCACGGTCCAGCTGGTACTGTCCTTGCCCATTGACACGTCAAGGTGCGCGCGGAACAGCTTCAGGTCCTCGCAGGGATTGCCGTCCACGGCGATCAGCTTGTCGCCGTTGCACAGGCCCAGCCCCTCGATCAAACCACGCGGCTTGATGCCGCTGATCACCAGGCAGTCGTAGACCCGGGGCGCGAAATCCACCTCTTTGTCGGCGGACAAATCCAGCGCCATTGTGCCGGCGCTGGTCTCCAGCCGATACTCTCCGCCCGGCAACTCGAGGAACTTGGAAACCGCGCCGTCGCGGACCACTTCATCCTCCCAGGTCGCATAACGCGCCGTCCCGCGCTTGAGAGTGATGTTTCGGGCCTCACTCTCGGTGCGGCAGCGCACAGTCAGCGCGTACAGGCCCGGCACGTCTGCGCTGACTGCGTTTTCGCCCCCCGCCAAGTCTACTGGCTGGCGCAGCAGCTCGCGCTTGCTGTGTTTCATCGCAAGCATCAGCACCAGTTCATACCGGCCGGGAACGAACGGGCCGTACTTGAGCGGCGAAGTGTTTTCATTCGGGTCCAGCCGCTCACGTTCCCAGCGATCCAGAGAACGCCCCTCCTTGCCCACTTCCACCACGCTCCAGGTCAGGCGCTCGCGAAGCGCATGCTCGTTGTAGCCTGGCACCGTCACTGTGAGGTGGGCGGGTTGCTGGAAACGGAACACCAGCTCGTGCCGGTCGGTAGTCGCATAGGGCTGGCTGAGCTGGCCGTACTTCTTGCTCTTGACAGTGATCGTGTACGCCCATTGTTCCGCCCGCTCTCCCGTGAGTTCTTCGAGCGTCGCGCGTCGAAGCCAGATCAGCTTGGAGTCCGGCTCGGGTCGGTACTGCTCTCCCCATCCACTGTAGCTGTAGTGTTCTGAACTCACGGCCAGATAGACCTCAACGGCGTCGGTCGCCTCACCATCCGGGTCGTAGACGCGAACGGCAATGTAGTCTTCGGCGCGGGCGGGCGGGACAGCAAGCTCACAGGCGGCCAGCTCGCCGCCGACCGTGACATTGCGCCAGTCCAGGACGCGGTTTCCATAGTGCAACACGACATGGTAGGTTGCGGGCGCGAGGTCCATGACCTGGAACGACCATTCTTCACGCGGCCACACCGCGACATCGGCAACCTTACTCTCCAGCATGTTTGCGGTGAGATGCGGCGGCGGCTCGATTCCATCACCCGGCAGCACCACGACCTCGAGGGACTCAAAGCGATAACCAGCGGGAACCGAGACCTTGCCCTGCAAGCCCGAGCGCCCCTTCAGCTGGAACACCAGCGCAGGCGGCGCCTGGCCGGCCGCGAGTTTGAAGGTGACCGATTCGGACTCGTACTCCCAGTCGTCGCCCGCCTTGGCGCTGGCGACCCAGTCGCCAGGTTCCAGGCCGATTTCGCCCTTGCCGTTGCGCGTCCGGTTGGTGAACACCGAGTTCTCTGCGCCTGCCTTGTGGAATCTGACTTCCGCTTGCCGCGGCGCACTTCCATCGGGCAGACGCACTTCGACGGGAACCTTGATGCTGACTCGGGCCGTGAAACTCGCCTCCATGCCGGCCTGGAAATGGTTGCGGTGCGGTGTGCGCTCGAAGCGCCAGCCATCCAGTTCCGCCCACACGGAGTAATCGGTTTTGAGCGCCAGGCCTTCAATGCGGTAGTTGCCGTCCGCTCCCGTCACAACCTTTCGGCGCGCCAGTTCGCGCCACTTTTCGTAGCGGATCTGTTCACGGATGCGCGCCTCTGTGTCCATGCCGCTCCAGCTGCGGTCTTCCGGGTAGTTGGGCGTGGCGCTGATCGTCACTCCCGCCAACGGCTCGCCCGCCTGCGTGCGCACCGCGCCGCTGATCACGCCGTCGCCCTTGGGCAGAGGCAGCGTGTCCGCGGCGGCGATGATGTCCGCCAAGCTTGAGTCAGCCGCGGGTTCTTTCGCGCGCGCCGGCGCAGCCTCCGGCGGCGACGTTTCCACCGGCGGCGGCGTTTCGGCGTGCGGCTGGTTGTCTTGCGGCAAGGCGTCGGCCACCGCGGGCGCCGGCGCCCGTTGCGTCACGGCCACACCGATCGCCAGGCCGGCCAACAAACCCAGCACCAGGCCGAGGGCTACGTGTACTGCCTTGTTCATGCCTGCTCCTGTATCGGGGCATTACGCGCAGAGTTGCGACTGTTGAATACTACCGCACGGCCGCGGCTTTTACAGCGTTGTTACACGGGTGGCGCCCTGCACGGCCTATCATTTGTGTGCAGTCGAGCTGGAGGCTTTGTGCAGACCACACTCAATTCTCAGGCGCGGGCGACTCCGCTTCCTTACAATGGGCGCATGTTGCGTACTGTGCTGGTCATTGAAGACGACGCCGCGATCCGCCGTGGCGTGGTGGACGCGCTCAAGTTTGAGGGCTTCACCGCGCTGGAGGCCGCTGACGGCGAGGCCGGCCTGAAATCCGCCCTGCAGGTGGATTGCGACCTGGTGCTGCTTGACCTTGCATTGCCCAAACTTCACGGCCTGGAAATCCTGCGCGAAGTCCGCCGCGTGCGCCCCACCCTGCCGGTGATCGTGCTGACCGCCATGGGCAACGAGAAAGACCGCGTCGCGGGCCTGAAACTCGGCGCCGACGACTACGTGGTCAAACCCTTCAGCGTCGTCGAGCTGATGGCGCGCGTCGAGGCCGTGATGCGCCGCTCGCCCGAGCGCCCCCAGGACGTGCAGGAATACGAATTCGCCGAAGGCGTGGCCGATCTCGCCCGCTGCGAGATCCGCTACCACGACGGCACCCGCACCGAGCTGTCCGAGCGCGAACGCGAGCTGCTGCGCTATTTCGTGGTCAACCCCGGCCGTGCCATTTCGCGCGACGAGATTTTGAGCCGCGTGTGGCGCATCGACCCCTCGGGCATCAGCACGCGCACCATCGACATGCATGTGGCGCGCCTGCGCGACAAGCTGCGTGATTCCGGCGACGACCCGCGCATCCTGCTGACCGTGCGCGGCAAGGGCTACATGCTGGCGGTGGCGCCATGAAAACCCGCTGGCTCTGGAGCGTGTTCGCGCTGGGCCTGCTGGTGGCGGGCGGGCTGATGGCATACGTCAGCGTGCGGCTGATGGCGCTCGAGGACGCCCAGGTCGCAAGCACCCGCCAGGCCCTGGCCGACGAAAACACTCGCCTCGCGCTCTGGCAGATGGACGGCGAACTCGCGCCACTGGTCAGCGACGAGGCCGCGCGCCCCTACTTCCAGTACGTGCCGTTCTTCCCGGCCGAGGGGGCCTACACCCGCATGTTCAACGACATGCAGGAAGGCGACGTGCTGTTGCCCTCGCCGCTCTTGCGCAACCAGGTGCCGCAGATCGTGGTGCACTTCCAGTTCGAGCCCGACGGCACGTTGACTTCGCCGCAGGTGCCGCGCGGCGAGTGGCGCACCATGGCCGCGCTGCGCTTCCTGAGCCAGCAGCAGATCGACGACGCGGCCAAACAGCTCGCCCGCGTGCGCGCCGCCACCAGCCGCGAGCAACTGCTGAACCTGCTGCCCGAGCGCAAGCTGGAACTGCGCGACCCGGTGCTGCCCGAAATGGTGCTCGCCGACGAAAGCTGGGCCGCCCAGAACACCGTCAACCAGGCCGAGTACCAGCAGCGCGCCGACGCCTACAAACAGCAGGCCGTCAAGCGCAAGATCGAGCAGGCCGGCCAGTACCAGATGGACGCCCTGCAGAAGCCCATCGACGTGCGTGAAGGCCCGATGACGGCCGTGTGGGTCGGCACCAACCTGCTGCTGGCGCGGCGCATCAGCCTGGGCGATTCCGAGTATGTGCAGGGTTGCCTGCTCGATCGCGCGCGCATCGAGGCCGACCTGCGCGCGGCCGGCGCCGAAGCGCTGCCCAACGCCAGCTTCCGCGCCGCACCCATGGACCCCACGACGGTTGAGGCCGCCAACGTGCACCGGCTTGCGGCGCTGCCCATCGAGGTGCTGCCGGGCGAGGTGCCCGTGGTGGTACCCGAGGGCCGCTCGCCCCTGCGCCTTACCATGTACGTGGCGTGGGCCTGCCTGGCGCTGGTGGCGCTGGGGCTGGCGTTCGTGCTGCAGCGCACGCTGGGCCTGGCGCAGCGCCGCGCGGAGTTCGTCTCGGCGGTGTCGCACGAGCTGCGCACGCCGCTGACCACTTTCCGCATGTATACGGAGATGCTGGCCGCCGGGCGCATCCGCGACGAGCAGACGCGCCTTGAGTATCTCCACACCCTGCACTCGGAGGCCCTGCGCCTGGGCCACCTGGTCGAGAACGTGCTGGCCTACGCGCGGCTGGAGAACTCGTCACCGGCCGGGCGCCTCGAGACGCTGGCCCTGCCGCGCCTGCTGGAGCGCGCCACGGAGCGCCTGCGCCTGCGCACGGAACAGGCCGGCATGCAGCTGGTGGTTGAGCCCTGCCCGCAGGAGATCAGCGTGCGCGCCGACCCCGGCGCCGTGGAGCAGATCGTCTTCAACCTGGTGGACAACGCCTGCAAGTACGCCGCGGGTGCCAGCGACAAGCGCATTCACGTCGAGTGCGAACTCGACGCGCGCGAAGTGCGCCTGGTGGTGCGCGACCACGGCCCCGGCATCAGCCGCGAGGAAGGCACCCGCATGTTCAAGCCCTTCCGCAAGTCGGCGCAGGCGGCCGCGAACTCCGCCCCGGGCGTGGGTCTGGGCCTGACGCTGAGCCGCCGGCTGGCGCGCGCCATGGGCGGCGAGCTGCGGCACGATGCGGCATGTTCGTCCGCATGCTGCTTTGTGTTGCATCTTCCGAGGAACTGAGCCGCGGCTCACGGATTCTGATTTACACCCCGGTCGCATGCGTCTAATGTTTTCCCTCATTCTCACAAACGGACCAAGAATGGGAGAGAACATGAAGGCTGCTCAGAAGCTCGGGTACTGGCTTGTCCTGGCGACGCTGTTCGCCGTCGTCGCAGGTTGTCCGGGTGAAGACGACGACGGAGGCGGCGGCGGAAGCGGCGGCGGCGGTGGCACCCTGCCGGTTGTGGCCATCACGCAGGTACCGGCCAACGGCAGCAGCGGCGACGTCGCGATCCTGTACACGATCACCGACCCGGATTCCGCCAGCGTGGACATCACCATCGAGGTCCAGGACCAGTCAGCCGGCGGCAACCCGTTCGTCGACATCAGCGGCGCCCAAGGCACGGGCAGCGACGGCGTCACCGGGCTCAGCGCCAGTGCCGCAGGCGAGGCGCACGTCTTCGTGTGGGATACCAGTGCTGTCGCGACGTCCGCGCCGGTTTCGTTTGTCGTGCGCATTACGCCCAGCGACGGCACGGGCGCCGGCACGGCCGTGACCAGCACCGCCTTCACGATCGACAACAGCGGCGGCGGCAGCACGGTCACCGCATCGCAGGTGTACGCGCCCACGCCCGACCGCACGCTTTACGGCAACGCGTTCGTGCCGTTCTCGCTGATTGAGACCAACCCGACGCAGCAGCCCGCGAACACCGTGCAGATCGAGTTCTCGATCGACAGCGGCGCGAACTGGAACGACTGCACCGAGGCCGCCGACCCGGTCAGCTCCGGCACCACGGGCCTGCTCGCCACCACGCGGGGCCGGGACCACGTGTTTGTCTGGAACACCGTCGCGGACATCGCCGGCACGGCCGCGAACGTGCTTCTGCGGTTCACGCCGATCAACACGGCCGTCGGCACGGCATTCACCACGGGTAGCTTCGCAGTGGACAACGTCGCAGCGCCCACCCGCGGCGTGTTCGCGGGCATGACCGCCAACGACCTGGGCAACATCGACCACAACCCCGGCACCTGGGGCAACACGTCAGGTGTCTGGGTGCATTACGGTGACTCCGCGGGCGGCACCGTCGTGTTCCGCCAGCCGGACAGCGGCAACAGCAACGAGCGCCTGCTGTATCGCACCTTCGACTCGGCTGCCTCGCCTACCCTGGGCGCGATCATGCCGCTGACGGCCGCGGCGCCGACGGCCGACCACGAAGTGGTGTGGGACGCAAGCGCCGGCGACGTGCACGCCCTGATGTTCCGCGAAACGGGCGGCGCCGTGTTCGCGACCCGCTTCACCGCGGCAACCGGCGCGTATTCAACGCCCACGCAGATCGATACCGGCATGTACGGCGTGCGCGGACACATCGAGGCCCACCGCAGCGGCAAGGTGATCGCCGTGTGGGTCGACGGACCCGCGAACAACCTGTACGCGTCGTGCTGGGACGACACGGCCGGCAGTTTCACGGCGCGCCAGGCGCTGACGCCCGCGGGCACGCCGGCGGGCGGCATAGACGTCAGTATTTTCTCGATCGAGTTCACGCTCGCGGGCAACGCACACATCGTGTTCGGCGCTGACGACGGCACCGTGGAGGCGTTCTGGCACGTGTTCTACAGCGCCCACAACGACAGCTTCTCAGCCGCACAGCGCATCACCTACAGCGGCGCGGGCGCCGGAGACGCCACACGCCACAGCACCGACCTCGGCGCCCAGAACTACGGCGGGCGCATCTTCGGCGGCGGCACGGAATTCTTCCAGCAGACCATCCTGCGCGGTGCGCACGTGCTGGCGATGTTCTGCCAGGACGTGAACGCCGTGCGCCGCGGCCTGGCCAACTACTGGGACGCCGACGAAGAAGACGACAGCGCCGCCTGGCAGGGCTGCCTCTTCATCGACGACAACCAGGCCGCAACCAGGGTGGAACGCCTGTTCTTCAACACCGACCTGCTGAACAAGAACAACCCGCGACTCGCCGGACGGGCGGTCGTGTGGCAGCAGGAGGTCAACACAACCGGCGAGTGGGCGCTGTTCGTCAACACCTTCGACGGCAGCAGCTGGGCGGTGGAAGACGCCAGCGACGCGGCCGCGCAGACGCTCACCCGCGTCGACAACGGCACCACCAACCACGTCACTTACGCCGAGATCAACCACAACCTGAACGGCAACGGCATCCTCACCTTCACGCAGGCCGATGGCGCCGGCGACGTGCGGCTCTATGGCGTGCTGTATCAGCACTCGTCGCAGAGCTTCAGCGCAACCCCGACCGTGGTCGACAACTGCGTCAACGGCGACGACGTGCTGCTCGAGTACAACCAGACCCTGGCCGGTAATCCGATTGTCTTCCCGACACCTCCGAAGCTGTTCTCATTCCAGGGCCTTGGCGCCGCGACGGCCGTGATCAGCTACCGCGCCCAGCGCTCGACGGCCGGCGGGCCACAGATCGGCGTGGCGATGCTGAACGGCAACAATGCCGACTGGCTGAACTCTACCTGGGTCACGCCGCACGAACCGGACGTGGTTGACGGCTCGGATACGGCCACGTCTCTCGCGGGCACGGTCGAGGCCAAGGTGACCGGCATCGTCTACCCGGACCGCACCGGTGACGCCATGTGCATCGGCGCGCGGCTCAACGACGCGATCGTCGTTCCCACCATCACCCTGCGCCTGCGCCTGTACGACAGCACGGTGCCGGACTGGAACGCCACCACCGGCGTCGGCACCAACGCCGTCTACATCGACCTGGCTAACCCCGGCAACACGACCGTGCCGGGCTTCAACACCCAGTTCGCCATCAACCCGGACTGGACCGAAGTTGACGGCACCATGCGCGTCATGGCCGGCGCCGTCATGGATATCAGCGGCACGCCGCGTCTGCGCCTCTTCCAGATGCGCTAGAACACGAACAACCGGGGCCGCCCACGCGGCCCCGGTTTTTTTGTTCCTTAACAACCTTCCGGGCGTGATTTCGCTTACAATGTGGCCGGTGCGGCCATGCAGATCATTACCGAAATCGAGCAGGTGTTCTTCAAACACCGGCACATTCCCTACCTCGGCGAAGTCGTCACGCAGCTTGAGCACGCGTTGCAGGCTGCGCGCGAGGCCGAGAGGTCCCACGCTTCTGAGGTCATGATCACCGCGGCGCTGCTGCACGACATCGGCCACATGGTGCACAACCTGCCCCTGGAAGACGTCAACTACGTGGGTTTCTGGAACCAGGACGACGGCCACGAACTGGTGGCCGAAAAGTGGCTGGCGCGCGCCTTCCCGGAAGAAGTGATCCAGCCCATCCGCTGGCACGTCGCCGCCAAGCGCTACCTGGCCGCCACCGAGCCCGGCTACGAAAACCAGCTCACGGCCGCATCGGTGCACGTGCTGCAACTGCAAGGCGGGCCCATGAGCAAGGCGGAACTTCAGGAGTTCGAGGCCAATCCCTGGGCGCAGCAGGCCATAGAGGTAAGGCGCTGGGACGACCGCGCCAAAACCCCCGGCCGTACAACACCGGCGCTGGAGCACTACCTCGAAATAGCCCAGCACTGCCTGAAAACCCCGGCGCGGTAGCCTTGCGAAAAATGCGATAGTCCCTGCACCCGGTCGCCGTAGTTGGGACGCATACGGGCAGGAGTTTCCGTGGACGCGTTGCGATTTGTGGAAGGCTGCATCGAGCGCTATGCCGAACAGGCATGGCGCACGGCCTACGTCATGCTCAGCAACGCGGCCGACGCGGACGACCTGCTGCAGCAGGCCTTCCTGGTGGCATGGCGCAAGGCCGCTCAGGCCCCGCGCGACGACGCCTGGCCCTGGCTTGCCGCAATCATCGCCAACGAGGCTCGCAACTTCAGGCGCAAGCGCAGCCGCCGCAGCGGGCCCGGCCTCGACAGCGTGAGCGAACCCGCCATGGAAAACGAACCGGACAAGCAACTCCAGCGCGCCGAGCTGGCGGCGCTGGTGCACGTGTGCCTGGCTGAGCTGGGCGAAGACCAGCGCATCGCCATCGTGCTGACCCACCTCAGCGGCCTCAGCCAGACCCAGGCCGCCGAGGCCCTGGGCGTGCCGCTGAACACGCTGAAGGCCCGCGTGCGCCGCGGCCTCGACAGCCTGCGCGCGGCGCTGGGCAAGAACGCACCCGGGCTGGAAGGCACGCTCAAGAGCCTGCCGGTTGCCCCGCCCATCGGCGGACTCATCGCCGCCAAGGCCGCCTGGACCGCGAGCCTGGCGGGCAACGTGGCGGTCGCGGGCACGGCAACCGCAGCCGGCGCAACGGTGAGTGCGAAGCTGCTGGTTGCCGCCTCGGTCACGGCCTTGATTCTGATGGCCGGATTCGCCGGGTACGAGATGAGCCAGAGTAAGTCCCCAAAGCCTTACGTGGCAGCCGCCCCGTCCGATGAACCAGCGCCCTCCCGCCCGAAGCAACCACTGAAAACCGAGCCTGCGCCCACCCCGGCGATCTCACAACCAAAGCCGGTGCCGGAAAGGATCGCCGAGCCAATCCCGTCCAAGCCCGGGCCGACCCCGCCCAAACCTGAACCAGATCCCGCACCGCCGCCCAGACAGCCTGACCCGGAGCCACAACCTGCCCCGCCGGTTTATCGACCGGAGCCAGCACCGGACCATCGCGCGGATGACGAGTACAGTCGCGAAGACATTTTCGAGGTGTCGTCTAAGGACAGGGTCGAAGACGCAGTGGACATGGGCTGCGACTGGTTGAAGAAGCAGCAGGGTATCGACCCGGACGATCCCAAGGCGGTGTTCGGCAAGTTCCCGGAGGAGTTACCCGGTTATGCCGCCGCGCCTCCGCACCGGTACCTGATCGGGCGCACGGCCTTCCCCGTTCTGGCGCTGTGCCGCGCGGGCTGCTTCGTGGACGAGAAGGAAATCGACCTGGCCATGAAGTGGCTGCGCGAGAACTACACCGAGCAGGGAGCACTCCGGACGGAGCAACGCTTTGTGCGCAGCACCACGTACGAAGACGCCACGCTGCTGCTGGCAGTCGAGGCTTACTACATCAGCGCCTGGGAAGCCAAGGAGCGCAAACTCGAGAATCCCGCCAAGCGCTTTGAAATGGACGCTGAAGGCAACAAGGTACCCATCAAGCGCTGGGGCACCGAGGACAAGGGCGTCAAGAAGAAGAAGGACCGCAACTTCAAGCTGGACAAGAAGGACCAGAAGCTTTGTGAAATCGCGGTGAAGGCGCTGGAGGCCCGCTTCCGCAAGGCCTACGGCGGCGGCGGCTGGCGTTACGACAAAGAAGGCAAGGGTGAGAGCGATCCGCTGGTGGACGTCTCCGCCACCCAGTACGCCATCCTTGGCCTGAAGGCGGCCACCCGCCTGGGCATCAAGTACGACAAGAAGCTGCTGGTTGAGGTCTTCCGCTTCCTGCGCGGCCAGCAGGACAAGGACGGCCCCGTGGTCGAAGCAACGTGGACGTTGACGTCCGACTTCGACGGGCAGCAGGAACCGGCCGGCAAAGCGCCCCGCAAGTTCAGGGCCCGAGGCTGGGGCTACTGCCGTGAAAGCAACCACCAGCCCCTGGACAAGACCACCTACGGCAGCATGACGGCCGCCGCGGTCAACGCGCTGATCCTGATCCGCGACGAGCTGGTGGAAGACCCGGCCCAGAAGAAGACCTGGGAGAAGCTGGACAAAGACTGCAACCAGATGATCGGCGACGGCCTGGCCTGGATGATCCAGAACTGGAGCATGAAGGAAAACCCTTCCGCCGGCATGTACCGCTACTACTACTATCTCTGTGCGGTCGAGCGCCTCGGCATGCTGGGCAGTATCGATGATTTTGGCGGCCACGACTGGTACATCGAGGGCGCTGAGCTGCTGCTCGAACAGCAGACCAGGGACGGCGAAAACGACGGTATGTGGGACATCCAGAACGAGATCGACCCGTCCGACCTCTACAATACCTGCTACGCGCTGTTGTTCCTGCAGCGCGCGACAAGCGGGGTTGACCGCCCCATCCCGGTGCTCACCGGCGGCGATGGCGAAGACTAGCCAGCGCGCCGTCCCCCCATTGACGCGCGGGGAGGGGGATTGGACCATGCCCACGCCTTTGGCGGCGCACGCGCGGCCAAGGCGCGACAATCAGCCACCTTAGCTCAGCGGTAGAGCAACGCTTTCGTAAAGCGTAGGTCGTCGGTTCAAATCCGACAGGTGGCTCCAGCCTTCGCCTGGGCTTCGGCCGGCAGGCCAGGGTGAGAGGCGTGCCGAATGTGTCGGCGCGCCTCTTTCGTTTTTGCCGACGACCTGCGGGATTCGACTTGGACGCGTGGTCACGCTGCGAGACACGGGTTGGACTACCCCTGGCCCTCTGCAGAGGGCGGGCGTTTGGCGTGTTTTGGGCGGAAGGCTTTGAAGTAGTCCTCGTCCGTTTCCAGTTACGCGCCTTCCGTTGAAGATGATGGGCTTCTTGTCGTCCATAGGTGGCCCCTCATACCCACCGCTTGCGGCCGGTGTCCTTCTCATCACCCGCCTGCCAGTTGCGGAGCGCCATGGCCATCACGTCGAGCCGCTGGTCCCAAACGAGGTCACCGATCGCTGCAACCAACGGAAACAGCCACGTCGAAGCATTCTCGAACTGGTGAGACTGTCCATGCCGGCAGGAAAGGCCGAAAATTGTTATGCACATGAGCAGCTTCATTGCCTCGCGCTTGGACGGCTGCTTCTCCTTGAACTCGCAGAAATAGCAGGCGAATGACTCGCCCAGTCCCCAGGCGATGTCTCGCCACGGCGCATCCGGCTTGTTAGCCAATGCGTCCAGTATGTCCTGCGGTTTCAGCCTGTGCATGTCGTGTCCGCCATCGAATACAATCTCATCCGCAAGTTCGGGGAGTAACTCCGGTCCGAACCCCTCCATGCGCATTATCTCGGCTAGAACCCGTTGTTCTGGAAGCGTGTCCATTGGCAAGAACACCGGTTTGAAGAGATCCATGAGCCGGCTCCACATAGGCGCCGGTAACCACTCACGGAGCTTCATCATGTACTCCGGCTATGAGTCTGCCAACCGCCGCTCGGTCCGCGCGAGCGGCTTCTACGGCGACAACTCTCTTGTCTGCACCCGCTGCGAGGATTGTTCCCACGTCGAGTAGCCGCGACAACGATGACGATGATCTTGAGCCGACAGCGCTCGGTGTGTGAGTTCCGCCTGCAGCCAACAGCGCTACGAATTGGGCTGATCGAAAGGGAACAGGCCTGCGCCTGTACAGGCCCTGTACATCGCAGATCGCTTTTGATCCAGGTCGTGTAACATCCCCAGTTCACGCAACATGTCTGCTCCTTCGCACCAGGCACGCTTCGCAGCTTCTCGTTCCTCAAGCGCGAGCAGGCACACTGAAAAGTCGCAGAGATGAAGCCCTTCAAAGCGCCGATTGCGGATCTGGCGATGTATCTCGATGGCCTGAATGAACGTGCTCCGAGCATCTTCGGCGCGACCTCGTTCATTCAGCAGGCCCGCGAGATTGCCAAGGACCACACCTTCGGAACGTCGGTTTGAAACGCTGCGATGTATCTCAAGGGAATCGCGGAAGCACTTCTCGGCTTCGTGCAGGCGGCCCGTCTCTTGGTAAACGGATGCAAGATTGCCGAGCACAACTCCCTCGAACACTCGGTTGCCGAGTTCGCGATGTGTCGCGAGAGCCTGTTCGCAAAGGCTGACAGTTTCGCCGATGTGGCCGCGGGCATGGCATATGCCAGCCAGATTGCCTAAGACCGAGGCCGCATGCCGTCGGTTGCCGATCTCCCGATCGATCTGCAGTGCCTCTCGATAGGCTTCTTCGGCAAGCTCGAACTGCCCGGTGTTTTGATATGCGACTGCAAGGTTTCCAAGCACCAGCGCTTCGTAGTATCGCTGATCGGTGGCGCGGAAAATTGCCAGCGACTGCATGTGCATCCGAATCGCCCGGTCGGTGTCGCCTGTGTTTTCGCAGGATGCTGCGATGTTTCCGAGAACCGTTCCTTCCAGTTCCGGGTCTCCCAGCTCGACGGCGATCTGAAGCGCGGCGTTCATCGACTCTTCAGCTTGCATATGCAGCCCACGTTCACGGTAAGTGAGCGCCAAGCCACTCAGCGCGATGCTCTCGCCCTTGCGGTTATGCACTGCCCGGTGCATGGACAGTGACTGTAGATGCGCCTTCTCCGCAGACTCGGGTTGCCCTCTCCTTCGGTAGAGTGCTGCCTGTGAGTCCAGCGCCATGGCTGCGAGCCGCGTGCTTCCGGTCTGTTGATGAGAGAGCAGAGCTTGCTGCAACAGCAGATCTGCTTCCTGGTCTCGATCGTCGTCCATCAAGAC
Source organism: Planctomycetota bacterium (assembly GCA_022071975.1). Taxonomy (GTDB): domain Bacteria; phylum Planctomycetota; class UBA8742; order UBA2392; family UBA2392; genus JACKID01. The sequence continues at coordinate 31,528 of JAJVIO010000001.1, read as the reverse complement.
GCTCGCCGCTCTGCGAAGCGCCTCGCCGTGAACGGCGCCGGTCGAAGCATGCGCATATTCCGTCCAATGCTTCGCGGCCGCTGCATGCAGGTAGTTTCTTTCAGCATGTTCGGCCGCGCGTCGGAGATACAGCGCAAGACGCTTGTGGAGCACCGGGCGATCCGCGTCAGCTGACCCGATCGCCACCCGGATGTGTCTCACCAACTCATCAGCTACTGCATCCGCAGGATGTCGAACCGTCGCAACAGGGCCTTCCGAGTCTAGTGGCATCGGTTCCGGAGGCTTCCCGCCAAAGGCTTCCTCAATCAGGTAGAAGGCTAATTCATGTAGCTGCGAGCGTGAGGTCGGAAGATGCAGGTCGTACGCCGCGTCGCGCAGCAAGGCATGGCGGAACAGATAGGCGTCTTCGGCGTGCATGCAGGCATGCTAACAGCAGCAAGGCTCCTGCGAGAGTGCAACGAGCTTGCCCGTGCTGGTGAAACAACTTCTGCAGTAGGTCGTCATGATCAAGTTGCACGCCAGTTACTCGAAGAAGGCTCCCGGCGCGGAGCAGTACTCCAGCGAGTGCGCTTCCGCGAGCGTTTAGGTCGAGCTGCCCGAGGGTGACGGCGCTGAAGGGGCAGTTCCATACACCGTCGGCCCAGTTGACCCGAACCGTTCGGCCGTGCCGCCGCCGGGCCAGAGAAGCTTCCGCGAGACACTGGGCTTTCCTGCTACCCCTGCTCCTGCGCTGGGGGTTGGCGTTTGGCGTGTTTGGGGCGGAAGGCTTTGCAGTACTCCTCGTCCGTCTCGAGGTACGGGCCTTCCAGCAGGTCGATGCAGTAGGGGATGGCCGGAAACACCGCCATCAGGCAGTCGTGGATGGCGGGCGGGTTGCCGGGCAGGTTCACGATCAGCGTCTTTCCGCGAATGCCGGCCGTCTGGCGCGACAGAATCGCCGTGGGCACGGCCTTGAGGCTTTCGAGCCGCATCAGCTCGCCGAAGCCGGGCATCATCTTGGTGCACACCGCGGCTGTGGCGTCGGGTGTGACGTCGCGCTCGGCCGGGCCGGTGCCGCCGGTGGTTACGACCAGGCTGCACTGCTCGTCGTCGCAGAGATCGATCAGCGTTTCCTGGATGATGTCGATTTCGTCGGGAATGACGACTTCGACGGCCTCCCAGTCGCTGATCAGGATCTTGTGGAGCTCATCAAGAATGGCGGGGCCGCCCTTGTCTTCGTACTCGCCGCGCGCGGCGCGGTCGGAGACGGTCACAATGCCGATGCGTGCAGGTTCATTCATGGGTTATGGTTTTAACGTCCCGCGCGGCGCGCGAAAACACCCATGCATGGGCGGCTACTTCTTGCGCGCGGATTTCTTTGCGGCCGGTTTTTTGGCGGCTGACTTCCCGGCGGCTGACTTCTTTTTCGCCGGCTTGCGGCGGCTTCCGAGGGTTCTTTCGTACAAGGCGACGTAGTCCGTTGCCGGCATGCGCTTGATGGCTTCGCCGACTACGTCCAGGGCGACATCGTCCAGCTTCTTGAAGCGGATGCAGGACTTGCCCATGTCGAGTTTCTTGCCGGACTTCTTCCAGGCTTCCCGGAACCACTTTTCCAGTTCCGGGTTCATGTACACGCTCATGAGGTAGAGCGACATGTGGTTCTTCTGGCTGGCGTAGCCGGCGTAGGGCAGCGGCACGCTGGGGTCGCAGTGGTAGCCTGGCGGGTACACGCTGTGCGGCACCGACCAGCCGGGCATACCGTAGCCCATGCCCTCTTTGTACGTGCTGTCGATGTTCTTGAGGATGACTTCGCGCAATGCCTGCAGCGCCTTGCGGCGATCTTCCGGCAGCTCGGAAAAGTACTCTTTCACGGTCTTCGCTTTTGATTGCATGGGCAACAGTCTAGCGACGCGGTTTGCAAGGTTCCACCGCGCACCTGCCAGTTCCGCGGCGTAGTGGCATGCGCATCTTGCGCATGAGTTGCTGCGGCTTCAAGCCGCAGCCGTCGGCCGGAGGCCGACGGGACTCATTCGCGGGACGCGAATGCCACTACGCGGTACTGGACTGGGGTTCGGGGGCGCCGGCATCGGCCGCGGATTCGCGAGGCTGGGGCGTTTCCGCCTGTGCCTTGCGGCGGCGCAGGGCGCGCACTCCGTACAGGGTGCCCAGCCCGGTGGCGAAGCTGGCGGCCAGACCCACGACGATGCTGCCCAGCACCCAGGCGCCCAGGCTGTTCCAGGCGAAGGTGCTCAGTACCCGCCAGTTCGTGGTGCGCGGCATCAGCAGCGGCTGACCCAGCATCAGCTTGCCCAGCCAGATGCTGGCAAAGGCGATCACGGCCGTCAGCGGCCCGAAACTGATGTTGGTGGCGGCGATGCAGGCGATGCGGTTCAGGTGCTGGCGCGTGGCCGAGTAGAGCGCGAGTATCCAGTGGAAGCCGATCCAGGGGCTGCAGCCCCAGAAGGCGCCGATGCCGACGCTGAGGCCGAGCTCGCCGGGAGTGTTCTTCTCGTGCACCAGGTAGCGCAGCAGCGCGCGGAAGCGCTTGATGGGCCCGCCCTCGCTCAAGTGCTCGGGGATGGCGGCCAGCTTGCGGGCGCGGTGCCACAGGGCCTTCAGCGACGCGCCGATGCTGCCCTGCCAGATCGGCTCTTCGCGGCGCACCAGGCGCTTGTGGGGCAGCGGGATCAGCAGGTGGCTGAAGTTGGCGTACAGGTACAGCACCGTGAAGCGCACGTTGTCCCAGAACGGGTTGAAGTGGCTCACGCGCTCGGCCTTGGGCGGGTAGTAGACCTTGACCGGCACGTTCAGGATCGGGCAGCCGCCCCAGGCCATGCGGATGATCACTTCGCACTCGTAGGTGAAACGCCGCGACCAGCACCACACGCGGGTCACGTGCCGCAGCGGGTAAACGCGGAAGCCGCTTTGCGTGTCGCCCACGTCGATGCCGGTGGCCACCTTCAGCCAGTAGTTGCTGAACATGCGCCCGAAGCTGCTGCGGCCGGGGACGTGCTCGCCGCTCATGTCGCGCACGCCGATCACCACGGCGTCGGGGCTGGCGCGGGAGGCTTCGACCAGTTTGGGGATTTCGTCGGGGAAGTGCTGGCCGTCGGAATCGATGGTGACGGCGTGGTGGTAGCCGAGCTCGAGGGCCTTTTTGAATCCGGTGCGCAGCGCGACGCCTTTGCCGCGGTTGCGCTTGTGGCGCAGGTAGATGACGGGCTCGGACTTCAGCAGCTCGGGGGTGTCGTCGGTGCAGCCATCGTCCACCACGATCACGCACTCGGCGACGGCGCGCACCTTGCGGACGACATCAAGCACCGTCTTGCGGTTATTATAGGTAGGGATGACGACGCAGTAGCCGCCGGCGGCTGGTACGGCAGGAGAATCCACGCAAGTCCCCGCGAAGCAGAAAGGCCACCAGAGCGGCCCCAAGTCTCGCGGCGGTTGCGACAGGTGTCAAGGTGAGGGGAGGCCAGGAGGCAGGAAGCAGGCGGCAGGCGGCAGGCGGCAGGAAGCAGGCGGCAGGTGGCGCATCTGTCCGCCGCAGCTTCAGTGAAGGCGGAAGCGCGCGGCCCACGCGCCAAGGCAGGGGGTAGGTTAGTGTGAATCCGGATGTACCCTGCCCCTGACACCTGAAACCTGGCCCCTGAAACCTGAATCCATGGACCCGCACGCCTTCCGAGACCTGATCCCGCACCGGCCGCCGATGGTGTTGATCGACGAAGTCACCGAATACGGCGCCGAGCGCATCCGCGCCCGCCGCGTGGTCCGCGCGGGCGAGCCCTTCGTGGGCCCCGACGGCCTTGAAGACGCCGCCCTGCTTGAGGTCATCGCCCAGACCATCGCCGCCGGCGACGCCATGTACGCGCAATCCAAGGGCGGCCGGGTTGTGCGCGGCTACCTGACCGGCCTGACCGGGGTGACACTGCAAGGCCGCGCGGCCGTGGGTGAGCAGGTCGAGGTAACGGGCGACTGCCTGAAGCGCATGGACGGCATGGGCCTGTTCGACGCGGAGGCGCGCGCGGGCGGGCGGCTGCTGGCGCGGGGCCGGTTCAAGCTGTACGTCGAGATCGAGTATCCCGCATGACAAGCGGGTGCGCGGCATGACGCCATGGTGACCCATAGCGAATCTGCGAAAGAGGCGGAATTTTCAGTTGAACTTTTTTCGGGCTTGTTCGTAAATATGCGTGCGAGCGGGCTACGTTCTTCTCCTGAACGGACCACTCGTTTCAGCAGCCCGAGGGGACCCCACGCCGCTCGGGCTGCGTCTATTTGGACCTTTGCACTGCGTACTCGACAGCGCGCCCGCCCCGCACCACAATCTGTCCTGATGTCAACCAACGCCGGAACCATTCTCACAGCCGACGGCATGCCGATTTTCGCGCATGACCTGTGCGACCAGGCCGCCCAGGCCGCCGCCTGGATGCTGCTGGAAGAGGGAAAAAGCACCCTGCGCACCGCGCTGCTGACCGGCAGCCACGGCGCGGGCAAGAGCACCCAGCTGAAGCTGATCGACCAGCACATCCGCCAGGCCGGCGCCACGGTCAGCTGGTTCAACGGCTGGGCCCACAAGGAAGACGCGGACCCGTTTGCCAGCATGCTGTTCAGCCTGTGGGACCGGGTGGACATCAAGGGCGACCCCACGGCGCCATCAGGCGAGCAGGTGGACGCGATCGTCAGCGCCGCCATGCGCCGCAAGGGCTACCCCAGCGCCACCACCATCACCTCGCGCGAGGCCACCGACGCCGGCGAGCGCGCGGTGCTGATCGCCAGCGACCTGATCAGCCAGCTTGTGGTGCAGGACCAGCCCCTGGCCGAGCTCGCCCATGCCAGCCGCCTGCTGAGCGACGCCGCCAGCCTGAACGAAGACCGCTTCCGCCAGCAGAAGCTGCTTGAGCGCTCGCGCAGCTACCTGTTCCCGCGCCGCTTCAAGGAACAGATGGATGTGATCATCCAGCACATCCGCCACAGCCAGACCGACCCGCACCTGCCCTGCTTCCTGTTCGTGGACGACCTCGACCGCTGCCCGCCCAAGCTGGGGCTCGCGCTGCTTGAGGCCGCCGGGCGCTTCTTCGCCGTGCCGGGGCTGGTGGTGGTGGTGGCGCTCGATGAGGTGATCGCGCGCTCGTGGGTCAACTCGGCCTACGAGGGCAACGTGGACGGCCACGCCTACATCGACAAGCTGTTCGACCGCCGCATCCTGGGCACCGAGGAGCGCGCCCGCATCATCTGGGCGCAGATCCTCGGCGTAGAATGGCGCATGGCGGAGTGGGAGGGGCTGGTCGGCAAGGCCCACCCGGAGATGGCCGACCGCGCGGTGATCAGCGCCACGCGCCTGCTGCGCATCCACAGCGGCAGTGACATCCGCAAAGTGCGCCGCACCCTCAACGAGGTGCGCACCATCATCGTGGATGAGAGCGAGTACCTCTCGAAGGTGACCCTGATGCCGGACGTCGCGCGCCTCGGCGTGCTGTGCGGCTACCTGGTGCGCGAGCGCTTCCCCCGCGTGGTGGAGCGCATCTCCGACCTGCGCCTGCTGGAGGCGCGCCTCGAGGTTGCCGAGGAATTGATGACCATCGCCCCGAACTGGGAGCTGCCGACCGAGGAAGAAGACGACCCGCTGGCCTGGCTGCGCGAGTTCCTGGGCCTCACGCCCGAGGAAGAGCGCGAGATCGGCTACATCCTCGATATCCGCCACTTCCTGCCCACGGACATCCTGATCAAGACCGGCGCCAACCTGGTGCTGATCGGCATGGGCCTGCGCTAGTGGAATGTCACTGGTGATTGTTCCCTTGTGGAACAGCAAATTACCAATAACCAATTTTCAATTACCAATGCCGCGGAGACAGAGTTGAAGGGTGATCGGCAATTGTTCATTGGTAATTGGTAATTGGTAATTCGCTGTTCCGAAGCACCAGACAGGCGGGAAGAGTCAGGACAAGTCCCGCAACCGCAAGCTATCATCCTCCCATGCGATCAATCCTGCCTGCCTGTCTCGCGCTCGCCGCGTTGATTGCGGCCTGCGCCTCTGACCGCCTGCCCGCGCCCCGCGCGGCCGCGCCGGCACCCGTCAACGAGCTGGCCCAGCGCGCCTACACCGTCCTTCGCGACAACTGCTGGGGCTGCCACGGCCAGCCGGGCAAGAAAGCCTACGGCGAGACCACGCCGCTGGACTGGATCCTCGACTACGACAAGCTGATCGAGACCAGGACCGTGATCCCCGGCCACCCCGGCAAGTCGCGGCTGATCTACATCACGGCCGTGGAGGGCAAGATGCCACGCGCCTTCGACGAGCAAGGCGCGCCCAGCATCGAAGCCGAGCTCAGCGAGGCAGACCAACAGACGTTGATCGACTGGATCAAGGAAGGCGCGCCGCGCTGGAAGTAAAACCGGCCCGTGGCCGATGCAACCAAGGAGCAGCTTATGCGAATCTTCATCTCCGCCGACATGGAAGGCGTCACCGGCGTGGTGCACCGCGACCAGCTGGTGCCCGAGGGCAAGACTTACGAGCGCGCCCGCAAGCTGATGACCGCCGACGTCAACGCCGCCATCACCGGCGCATTGCGCGAGGCCCCCGGCGCCGAGTTCGTGGTCTGCGACGGCCACGGCGTGATGCGCAACCTGATCCTCGAGGAACTGCACGAGGCCGCGCAACTGGTGGTCGGCCCGGCGCACCCGGCCAACAAGCCCCTGTGCCAGAGCCAGGGCTGCGACGAGACCTTCGACCTGGCGTTCTTCACCGGCTACCACTCGCGCGCCGGCACGCCCGGCGGCCTGCTCTCGCACACCTGGGTGGGCGCCGCGGTCACCAACATCCGCATCAACGGCGAGATCGTCGGCGAGACGGCCCTGAACGCCGCCGTGGTCGGCCACTGGGACATCCCGGTGGGGCTGGTTTCCGGCGCCCATGAGCTCGAGGCCGAGGCGCGCGAGACCATACCGGACGGCTTCGTGTGGGTCGGCACCAAGACGACCTACGGCCCGACAGCGGCCCTCTGCCTGCCGCCGGCCAAGACTCACAAGCTGCTGAACGAGGGCGCCGCCGAGGCCGTGCGGCGCTTCAAGGCCGGCAAGCTGAAGCCGCACAAGCCGAAGTGCCCGGTCAGCATCAGCGTCGAGTTCCATCGCCGCGAGATGGCCGCCAAGGCCGCCGAGGTGCAGGGCATCGAGCGCGTGGACGAGCGCACCATTGAAGCCAGGGCCGACACCACCATCGCGGCCGCCGAACGCGCCTGGAAAGCGGTCTGCCGCGCCGAGGACGAAGAGCCGGGCTGGTTGAAGTGAGTGGCAGGAGGCAGGCGGCAGAAGGCAGGAGGCAGGCGGCAGAAGGCAGGCGGCAGGAGGCCGGCGGCAGAAACAGGAGCCGCAAGCGCACTTGTCCGCCGAAGCCTTGGCGAAGGTTGAAGCGCGCGGGGAGGCATGAAGTAGATTGGCGCCGGCGGGCGTTACTACAGGGCGGCACAACGGGAGAAGGCCATGAGCGATTTCATTCGTGTTGAATCCACCCTGTCAGTCGAGAAGGCCGTCGAGAAGGTGCAGGAGGCCAGCAAGGCCAACGGCTTCGGCGTGCTGAACACGCTGAACCTGCAGCAGATCATGGCCGGCAAGGGGGTGAACTACGCCGAGGCCGCCACCGTGGTGGAGATATGCCGGCCCGGCGACGCCAAGACGTTTCTTGAGGCCGACCAGCGCGGAGCCCCCTG
>JAJVIO010000001.1:0-23833 GCA_022071975.1 Planctomycetota bacterium | reverse complement strand
AGGGCGGCAAGACCATCGTGCACACGGTGCGCCCCAGCGCGATGATGAAGATGTTCCAGAACAGCAAGCTGGAAGCGCCCGCCAAGGCCGTGGACGCGGTGGTGGAGAAGATCATCAACGCGGCCAAGTAGATCCGGACTGTTCGCGCCGCGAAGCAGAACACCGTTGTTCGTCGAAAGACGAGCAACGGTGTTCGTAAACGAAGCGGTCGTTCGAGTTCGATTGAGCTTCGAACGCGGTTGATAGTTGGTACGCCCGGCAGGATTCGAACCCCGAAACAGTCCTGCGGACTGTTTCGGCCGCGAAGCAGAAGACCGATGTATCGCCCTCAGGCGAGACATCGGTCTTCGTAAGCGAAGCGGTCGTTCGAGTTCGATTGAGTTTCGAACGCGGCTGATAGTTGGTACGCCCGGCAGGATTCGAACCCCGAAACAGTCCTGCGGACTGTTTCGGCCGCGAAGCAGACAGAGCAACACTCGCCCGAAGGCGAGTGTTGTTCTGTCGTAAGCGAAGCGGTCGTTCGAGTTCGATTGAGTTTCGAACGCGGCTGATGGTTGGTACGCCCGGCAGGATTCGAACCTGCGACCTACGGCTCCGGAAACCGTCGCTCTATCCAGCTGAGCTACGGGCGCGCAGCTGAAAACGATACGGCGCTTCAAGGAAGCGTCAATGCGGGGAAGCCGGGCTTCAGCTTTCCTCTATCGTTACCCCGCGGCTGCGCAGGTACTCAAGCGCCTTCTCAAGCGCTTCGGTGTCGCCTTCCAGCGACAGCTCGAGATAGCCCAGTTCCTCAGTCACGTTCGCGCGCGAGATGTTGAACATCACGCCGAAACGGGTGCTGATATTGTGAAGGATCGGCTCACGGATCAGCTTCTGCGGGAAGCTGAGCGTGAGCTTGCGAATCGTTGCCGCCATCGTTACTCCCGGTTGCGCTTCGCGCCCCGCGAAGCCTGTGAGCCCACACATTCTAGACGTTTTTGACCGGCCGCAACATCCCGGAAAACGCCAAATCCGCGCGCCCGCAATTGCCTTGCCAGTTCCGTGCCCTACGGCAATCCCATGCGGCCCATGTCCCCGATGCTATCCTCACCCCATGCTCGAGTTCGCCCGTGAGCGGTGGCTGTGGCTGTTCCTGCTGGTCGGCGTGTTCTACGTCGCCTGGTGGTTCGCGCGCCGCTATCGCAAACAGCGCGTCACCTACGGCCTGATCTGGCAGCGTGTGGCCAGACGCGTGGTGCCCCCCGGCTGGAAGCGCGTGCTGCGCACAGCGCTGACCCTGCTGGTGTCTGGTGTGATGCTGAGCGCGATCGTGCTCAAGGCCGCCGGCCTGCAGCGCCCGGCCGCGGAGCAGCCCGCGCCGCTGCTGGTGTTCATCCTGCTGGATAACTCGCCAGGCATGCGCGCGCGCGAGGGCGAACAAACCCGCCAGCAGCTAGCGGCCCAGCGCGCCCAGCAGATCGTGGACGCCATGGGCGAGCACGACCGCGCCATGCTGCTATGGAAGAAAGACGGCCGCCTGCTGATGGGCCCCTGGCTCAAGACCGGCGACGTGGTCGGCGACCCGCAACCCGTGGACTGGCTCGCGCCCGATCCGCAGCTCGCCCTTCTAGACGTGCCGCCGCCGCCGGACCTGCCCGCTGAGCCGCAACCGAGGCGGGTCAGCATCCGCCTCGGTGCTGACGACAGGCTGCCCGCCGCTGACTTCGCCGAATCCTTCGGCAGCGCGCAGGCCAACGACGCCATCGTGTCCTGCGTGTACATTCCACCCACGCCCGGCGATGGCACGGCCGGTGCGATCCTGTTCGCGACGCGCAAGGGCGGCGCGGTGACAGCCCGTGAGCTTTCCACCGGCACGGAGCTGGAGGTTCTGCCGAACCTGGAGTCGCGTCCCCATGTGCGGCGCGTGGTGCTGCCGATCCAGCCGGAGCCCCTGCGCGTGCGCATCGCGCTGGCCGCGCCCGACGCGCTGCCGGAGGACGACGCCATCACCGTCACACTCGACCCGCCGCGCCTGGCGAGCGTGGCGCTCTGCTACCCGGCCGCCGACGGCGAGCCCAACCCCATCCTGCTCGATGCCCTGCGCGGCTTGCTGCCCGGCCGTGAAGTCACGCCGGTCGCGCTGCCGGGCGGCGCCGTGCAGACCGACCTGCTGGTGTGCGACCGCGTGCTGCCCAGCGACTACGATGCCCGCTTCCTGCTGTGCTTCGGCGTGCTGCCCGAGGCCGACGGCATTGTCGATCCGCCCGCCGGAGCCGAGCCCAACATGCAACTGCGCGTGCAGCCGCCGGCCGACGCGGGCTTTGAAGTGCCCGAGCTGACGTTGCTTTCGGCGCGCGAGGCGTTGCCTCTGCGGGAAGGCCACCGGCTGCTGCCGCTGGCGGCGCTGCTGGACGGGCGCACGCTGATCGGCGTGCGGCACGGGGCGAATGAGCTGCTGTATTGCGGCTTCGTGCCGCACCAGAGCACGCTTCTGCAGGAACCGCCGGGGCTGCTGCTGCTGATGCGCTGGCTGAACGCCGTGCAGGCGGGCCCGCGCCAGAAGCTGCCGCTGTTCGTGAACGCCGGGCAGGAAGCGGAGTTCGAACTGGAGCAACCCGGCACGCTGAAAGTACGCCTGGCCGACGACGCGCCCTGGCTGCCCAGCTACGGACCGCGCGAGTACGAGATCAGCTCCGGCCCCGACGGCCGCGGCAAGATGGGGCCGTTCGTAATTCCCGGCGAGTACGTGATCTCGCAGGACGGCCGCGAAATCGGCCGCCTGAACGCGTTCGCCGATTTCACCTGGCCGGAAGTAATGCCAATCGACACCGGCCGTGTCGATCTGGCAAAGCTGTTCGCCCCGCAGGCGCAGCCCGACTGGCGAGACGCGCTACCCGGCCTGTTGTTGTGGATCGCGCTGGGGCTGATGGTGCTGGAGTGGCTGCTCTGGCTGCTGGGCATCACGGAGTAGCCCAAACCTGCCTGTGACGCCTTGCGCGCGGGGCCCGGGCTTTCCATATTCGGCGCCATGGCAAAGGCAAAGACACCCGCGAAAGTCACGAAGAAGCAAACCCACTCGAACGCTGGCAACATCCAGCTTGAGACGCGGCTTTCCAAGACGCAGCAGCTTGAGCTGTTCCGCTGGATGATCGTCAACCGCGAGTTCGACAACAAGATCAGCCTGCTCTATCGCCGCGGCCTGGTGATCGGCGCCGCGTTCTCCAGCCTCGGGCAGGAGGCCTCCAGCTGCGCCAGCGCCTACGCCGTCGAGAAAAACGACATCATCGCGCCCATGATCCGCAACGCCGGCAGCACGCTGGTCAAAGGCCTGCCGCCGCGCGACTTCCTGGCCAACTACATGTACCGCACCAACAGCCCCACCGGCGGCCGCGACGGCAACACCCACATGGGCGACCTGCGCTACGGCATCATCGCGCCGATCAGCATGCTGGGCGCCAGCATCGCGCTGGCCTCGGGCTACGTGCTGGCCGCGCGCATGAAAGGCGAACAACGCGTGGCCCTGACCTGGATCGGCGAGGGCAGCACCAGCACCGGCGAGTTCCATGAAGACGTGAACTTCGCGGCCGTGCGCAAGGCCCCGCTGGTGGTGATCATCGAGAACAACCAGTACGCCTACAGCACGCCCAGCGCGACGCAGTGCCTGGCGGAGCGCTTCAGCGACAAGGCCGTCGGGTATGGGATCAAGCACGGCGTGACGATTGACGGCAACGACGCCAACGCGGTGTATGAGACCAGCAAGGACGCCGTGGACCGCGCCCGCGCGGGTGAGGGCACGCAGTTGTTTGAGGTGATCACCTTCCGCCGCAAGGGCCACGCCGAGCACGACCCGGCGAAGTACGTGCCCAAAGAAATCTTCGAGTACTGGGAAGCGCGCGACCCGCTGCTGCGCTACGGGGCGTACCTGAAAGAACTCGGCTACATCGACGACGACGGCATCAGCGACATGACTGAGAAGGTGAAAGCCGAAATCGAGGCCGCCGAGGAATGGGTGATGAAGCAGCCCAAGCCCGACCCCGCCACCGTCATGCAGGGCGTGTATTCAGACCAGCCCCACCCGGCCCACGAAGACGACGACTTCCTCTACGGACGCAAGTACCGCTAGCCGTTTGCCGCCGGCTGGTTGCCCCAGCCGTTGTCGCTGGGGGCGGCGCTGAAGTCTTCGTCACGGCCTGTGTAGTCAAACTCGCCGCTCACGGCGTTCATGCGCACCTTCAGCGCCTCGCGGTCGGCCATCGGTGTCGCGATCAGCCAGCCGCGCGTCAGCTTGCCGGCCGGGTCGAATTCCAGGTTGTAGAAGGCATAGCCGAGCTCGGAGTAATCCTCGTTGGCCAGCTCGGCTTCCTTGATGCCGAAGGCCGCCAGGTCGCTGACCGATTCCGGCGCCTTGTTGTGCTTGGCGTAATAGGCGGCCACCGCGTCGCGCACTTTCACCAGGTTGACCTCGGCCGCCTTGGCGCGCTCGCGCAGGGGGTCGCCGCCGTCCCCGGCCGGCGTATTGTCGCCGCCGCAGCCGGCCAGCAGGCAGATGGATAAAAGGAATAGCGCCGCCGTTTTCATGCGTTCCCCTCGGGCTCGGCGACACAGGTGCAGAAATCGCCGCGTGAATAACTGAAATAACGTATTGTCTGGCCGCAGGTTCGCAATGGCACTGGTTGAGGCAACACGACTCTGGCGCGAATACCACCTCGGCGGCGAGGTGGTTGAGGCTTTACGCGGCATTGACCTGAACATCGAACAGGGCGAGTTCGTGGCCCTGCTGGGGCGCAGCGGCTCGGGCAAGAGCACGCTGCTGAACCTGCTGGGCGGCCTGGACCGCCCCTCGCGCGGCAGCATCCGCGTGAACGGCGTTGAGCTGGCCGAGATGTCCAAGACCGAGCTGAGCCTCTACCGGCGCACCACCGTCGGCTTCATCTTCCAGAGCTTCAACCTGGTGACTTCACTGCGCGCCTGGGAAAACGTGGCCCTGCCCCTGGTGTTCCAGGGCATCGGCCGCTTTGAACGCCGCAAACGCGCCCACGGGTTGCTGGAGCGCGTGGGCCTGGGCAAGCGTGCCAACCACGTGCCCAGCGAGATGTCCGGCGGCGAGCAGCAGCGCGTGGCGATTGCGCGAGCATTGGTGAACGACCCCAAGCTGCTGCTGTGCGACGAGCCCACGGGCAACCTCGACACCGCCACCAGCGAGCAGATCATGGCGCTGCTGGATGAATCGCACCGCGCCGGCACCACGCTGGTAATGGTCACCCACGACCCCGAGCTGGCCGAGAAACACACGCAGAGAACGCTGAAGATGGCCGACGGCCAGTTCCTCACCGAGGTGGCCGCATGAGTGGGCCACGAAACCACGAAAGCCCGAAGGCGCAGGCGGAAGTTCGCGAAGAGTCCTCCGTGCAGGGCAATCTCTTTGCGCCTCCGCGCCTCCGCGTGGTCATGCTTTTGCAGTTGAGTGCCTTTGACTTCGCGTCCCTTCGCTCCTTCGCTCCTTCGCGTAAACAACCAACGCGAGTGCGCAGCACGAGCCAATCTGCTTCGCGGTTCTTCGCGGCCCTTCGCGGTTCCAATGATCCGCACGCTCTCGCAGATGATTTAACGCGAAGAAGCGAAGGAGCGAAGGGACGCGAAGAACAGAAAGGGCAACAGCAGCCTCGCGCAGCCTGCACGCCGAAGCCGCGGCGAAGGCGGGAGCACGCAGGGAGCGCAGAGAAAATGACAGGAAGACCTATGCGTACTCTGCGCTCTCTGCGCGATGCCGCAGTATCACATAGCCACGCGGAGGCGCGGAGGCGCAAAGAGCTTTGCCTGAACGGAGGACTCTTCGCTCCTTCGTTCCTTCGTGTTGACATCCGGTTCGCGAGCGCGCAGCGCAAGCGAGTCATATCGTGTTTTCGTGTTTTCGTGGCTGAACCCGGAGGTGCCGCATGAAGGGCATCCTGGGCCTCGCCTTTGAAGGGCTGCTGCGCAAGAAAGGCCGCAACCTGCTGACCATGTCGGGCGTGCTGATCGGCGTGTTCGCGCTCACCATGATCGTCAGCCTGGGCGAGGGCCTCGCCCACGCCGTCACCGACACCGTCTCCGGCCAGGACAACCTGCGCCAGGTCGGCGTCACCGGCGGCTTCGGCATCGAGCTTTCCAATGACCCCTTCGACGTCTCGATCGAGGGCGAAATGCCCGATGACCGCCGCGAACGCCTGCGCCGCGCGGCCGTGAACCGCCGCCAGATCCGCCAGTGGTACGGCCGCCGCGTCACGCAAGTGACCGAGGAAACCATGGCCACGCTGGCCACGCTGCCGCACGTCGAAAGCATTTCGCCGGTGATCGTCGAGCGCTATGAGGTGAAGGTGGGCGAGTTTGAGAGCGGCCCCAAGCTCAGCTTCGGCGTCGATGTCGCGCAGCGCCGCTACGAGGGGCGCATCATCGCCGGCAGCTACTTCAGCGCGCCCGACGCCGGCGAGGTCATCCTGCACGAGTATCTGCTCTACAAGTGGGGCATGCTCGAGGGCGACGACTACAGCGGCGTACTGGGCAAGAAGATCAGCCTGAAAAGCATCATCAACGAGCAGGATCCGGCAGCGAACGCGCCGCCCCAGATGCAGGGCTTCATGGAAGGCCTGACGCCCGAAGAGCGCGAGGCCGCAATGAAGCTGCTGCCCAGGCTGATGGGCATGGCGCAGCAGACCCGCAAGCCCGTGGAGCGCGAGTTCACCGTGGTGGGCGTGATGCGCGAGACCATCCCCGGCGACCCGCTGAACATCATTGAGGACGGCCAGAGCGTGCAGGCCGACGTGTTCCTGCCGCTCGAAACCGCGCGCGCGATGTTTGAGGAAAGCGCCGTCAACGCGCAGCTGGGCTACCCGGCCGCGGTGGTGATCGTCGATTCGCCGGACAACGCGCCGGGCGTGGAGCAGGCCGTGCGCGACAAAGGCTTCACGGCCTTCAGCGTGGCGAGTGTCTTGAAACAGGTGGAAACGATGCTGACGGTGATCACGGTGATCATCGCGTTCCTGACCGGCATCGCGCTGATCGTGAGCACCCTGGGCATCGTGAACACCATGATCACCAGCGTGCTGGAGCGCACCCGCGAGATCGGCATTTTCAAGGCCGTGGGCGCGACCAACGCGCAGGTGATGGCCGTGTTCCTGACCGAGAGCGCGATGATCGGCCTGGTGGGCGGTCTGCTGGGCCTCGGCCTGGCGGTGCTGGCGATGCTCCCCGGCGACGCGATCGGCGGGGCCATGATCGCCGAGCGCGCGGCGATTCCGTACCGGGGCAACGTGTTCGTGCTGCCCATGTGGCTGGCCGTGGCCGGCCCCGCGCTGGGCGCCGTAACGGCCGTGCTCGCGGCCATAGTGCCGGCCAGAAGAGCCGCCAGAATCGACCCGGTAAAAGCGCTCAGGCACGATTGATCAAACAGGTGACATCGGCCTCCGGCCGATGCGTCCGGCGGGCGTCCCGCCCGGCGAACGCTGCCTGTGCAGCCGAACACGCAACCATTCCTCGGGCGAGACGCCCTCAGGATGCACGGCCGGGCCGGCCGTGTCACATGCACCGCTGCCACCTACTCATCCAGCTTCGCCAGAGCTGCCTGCATGCGCTGATAGATCATGCTTGCTGTGGGGAGTTGCTCTTCTTTGGAGCGTTGGGGTACTTCGTGCACCGGCAGAAACTCCGCGCCTCCGCTGTAGATGCCATCAAGCAGTTCCGCCGTTCGGTCGTCGGCGAACTCAGAGAACGCAACATCGTCCAAGCCAGAGGCCAGACGCACTGGCAGCGGCATGGCGCGAGGATTGCCAGCCAGTTTTTGGACAAGTTTGCGCGCCCAATCATCCTTCCGGGCTATGGCCACACCGCGAGCGCCGATGCGAAAGCCCGCCAGGGTGGAGGTGATCGCGATGTATGAAAGTCGCAGGTCCCACACCCGATCATCGGAGTCATCGTTACACCGCGTCTCCAATCGCTCGACGGCGACCCGGCCTGTCTTAGAGTATCCGAGCGTGTCCTCCCAATCGCTCTCGCGCTCACAGAAGGCCGCCACGATGTGGGCGCCGGCGAGCATCACGGGATACGCTTTCGACTTCAGCGCCTCTGCTGCCACGGGCAACAGCTGTTCGTGAGTGAAAACCTCTGCCAGGTAAACCTCCAGCGGCACTTCATCTATCAGCGACGGTGAGTAGAGCGCGTTTGCATCGGCCTCCAGCAGGTCAAGCAGCAGCACCTGCGCCCGTTTCGCGTTGGGCGAGTCCTCCTTTGCGCACTCCCGGGCCGCCAGCAGCAGCCAGATTCTGCGCGCGTCCGGGTCCGACGGAGCATCCGTGTCCAGCCGCCAGCCGGTGATCGGGTTCGCGCGCAGTTGCTTGGCGGCCTCGGCGGCACCCGGATCGGCCTGCGCGCACAGCCACTCCCAATCCTTCTGTGTCAGCGTCTGCCACGGGCATGCCTCATCCATCGAGAGAGCTTTGCCGGCCGCGATGCTTGCCTTGGTCTCGGCCAGTCGGCGCCCCCAGAACGCTGCGTGCACCTGTATGTCTATCGTCGCGTCATCCATGAGCGGCTGGCGGCGCCAGATCTGAGTAAACAGCCGGGTTGCATCCCGTGAACTTTCCAAACCCGCCAGGCACGCCAGGGCCAGGCGGCCGGCAACCCCGGATGGGTCGTCGGCAAAGGTCTTCCTGAGCGCCGGGCGCAGTTCGCTTTCGAACATGGCGAGGACGTAGGGCCAGCAGGCCGGAGCCGGTTTCGCATGGGGCACGTCGCCCAGCATAGCCTTGAATTTGCGCACGATGGCCGGGTCCGCGGCGCTGCCTCCGGCATCCGGAAGTCCGGCAAGATAGCTTTTCCAGGCGGAGCCTATCACGGTGCGGTTGCGGTCCATGTCTTCGATCGCGCTCAGCAGCATGTGAGCGACACAGTTCTCTCCGCCGATGCAGCCGCTGCCTTCCTCGAACATGCGCCGCCGCAGCACGAGTTGAGGCAACAACTCCGGAAGTTTCTCCGGCGCGAGCTGTTCGAGTCCCTTGTTACCGTAGGCCACGGCTACGTCGTTGGCGGACTTGGTCAACAGCTCGAAGTTCTCGGACTTGCCTTCACGGACCAGGCGTTCGAAGGCGTAGGCCGCGCGGGGCATGTGGCCGTCGACACCAATCGCTCCTGTGGCCAGGAAGCCAGAGGCCAGAATCCAGCGGGCCTCGGCGGCGGAGGCGTCGTCCATTGCGGCGAGGACTTCCGAGTGACTCAGCCCCTGTGCGGCGACCCAGGGCGCGAGCAGTGCCAGCAGCAAGGCAGCGACGAGTTTCATGGCGGGTCCGGCGGGGGCGGACTCAGGGACTTCCCATTGTAGCGGCGCGGTTGCGGCCGCGAGAACGAAATCCCCATGCACGACGGCCCAAACAGGTGACATCGGCCTCCGGCCGATGCGTCCGGCGGGCGTCCCGCCCGGCGAACGCTGCCTGTGCAGCCGAACACGCAACCATTCCTCGGGCGAGACGCCCTCAGGACGCACGGCCGGGACGGCCGTGTCACATGCACCGGCTTTGGCCTTGTGCTGGAAGCTTGGGGCGTTTTTCGCTTCAATATGCGCCATGGAACATGCGCTGGAAACGGAAGGCCTCTCCAAGGTCTACAAAAGCTGGCGCGGGCGCGTGCGTGCCCTTGAGCCGCTTGACCTGAAAGTCGCTCCCGGCAAGGTCTTCGGCCTGCTGGGCAGCAACGGCGCCGGCAAATCCACGTTCGTTAAAACCGTCCTCAACATCTGCAAACCCACCACCGGGCGCGCGCGCATCCTGGGCATCAGCAGCCGCGACCCGGCCGCGCGCAAGCAGGTCGGCTACCTGCCCGAGGGCACGGCCTTCCCCCGCTACCTGTCAGGGCGCGGGGTGTGCGAGTACTTCGGCCGGCTGATGGGCCTGAACGGCGCGCGGCTTAAAGAAGAAGTCGAGCGCACGCTGAACATCGTCGGCATGAGCGACTGGGCCGACAAGAAAGTCACCAAGTACAGCAAGGGCATGAAGCAGCGCATCGGCCTGGCGCAGGCCATGCTGGGCGAGCCGCGGCTGATCATCCTGGACGAGCCCACGGACGGCGTGGACCCGCAGGGCCGCCATGAAATCCGCGACGTGATCAAGGGCCTGGCCAAAGAGGGCGTGACCATCTTCCTGAACTCGCACCTGCTGGCCGAAGTCGAGGCCGTGTGCGACGACGTCGGCATCATGTACCGCGGGCGCATGCTGCGCAGCGGCCCGGTGAAGCAGATCACCGAGGAAATGTCGATGCGCGACGGCCGCATGCAGCTGCACTTCCGCACCGACAGCCTGCCGCGCATCCCGGCGCTTGAGGGCGCGCGGCCGATCGAGGGCGGCTTCAGCATCAGCGTGGGCGACCGCGAAGAGATCCCGCTGCTGATCGACGCCGTGCGCGACGCGGGCGCGAAGATCTACGAGGTGCAGCACTACCACGCGAGCCTCGAGGAAGCCTTCCTGCACATCATGGACGACGGCGAACACCGCGGCGTGGGGGGCCAGCAATGAGCGCGTTCCTGGCCATCGTCCACGACACCTGGCGCCAGAGCAAACACCAGTGGGTGATGCTGCTGCTGATCGGCGCGGTGGGGCTGTACGTGCCCTTCGCGATCATCTTCCCGCAGGTGCGCGAGGCGCCGGACGGCAGCAAGTTCCTGGGCACCATCTTCCAGAAAGACTCCGCGCAGAGCGGCATGGAGATGGGCTGGCAGGGCCTGTACGCCGACGCCCTGCGCCAGGAGATGGGCTACGACGACGAGATCGAAAAGCGCAGCGAAGAGCTCAACAAGCTGCTCGACCGCTTCGGCGAGGTGGACTACCGCGTCAAGTCCCTTGAGTCGAATGACCCTGCCAACCCCGAGTTGCCGGCGCTGGTGAGCGAGCGCCGCGAACTCGAACAGGAGCGCGACCGCCGCAATCGCGACCTGATCCAGTTGCGTCAGTACGTGCGCGAAGAGGTGGACCGACTCACCACGGAACGCACGGCCAACATCGACAAGCTGCAGAAGGGCGCCGAGTTCTGGCTTTCCAGCACCGCCCAGTTCCTGTTCATGGTCAGCCTGATCATTTACCTGTTCGTGTGCGCCGGCTACGTGCCCAACATGATCGAGGCCGGCAGCATCGACCTGGTGCTCAGCAAGCCGATCCGCCGCTGGCACATCTATTTCGGCAAGTACGTGGGCGGGCTGCTGCTGTATTCACTGATCCTGCTGATCGCCTATGTGTTGATCTTCACGGGCGTGGGCCTGCGCACGGGCGTCTGGCACTGGAAGTTCTTCGGCGCGCTGCCCATGACGCTGTTCAGCGCGGCCTTGCTGTTCTCGATCATCGCCTGGGTGGGGTTGTGGACGCGCAGCACGCTGATGTCGGCGATCCTGGGCCTGGTGTACTACGTGATCGTGGACTCCGCGATCGGCTACCTCGGCGACCTGGGCGGCACGCCCTTCCTGGCCGACGTGCCGGCCATCCAGACCATGGCCGAGGTCACCAAGCTGATCTTCCCGAGCTTCGTGTGGCTGCGCGAGTCGGCCGAGGCCGCGGTGCTGAGCGTTTACGTGTTCCCCTGGAAACACGTGGTGGTAGGCGTGATCTGGTTGATCATCTGTCTGGGCACCTCCTACAACCGCTTCCGGATCAACGATTACTAGTAGGGGCGGCCCCTACCCGCCCGTAATCCGCCGCTCGAACTCTTCCAGGTCGCCGATTTCGTCCAGCATCTCGCGCTCGAGCTTGCCGATCACCCCGCGGCTGGGTTTCTCCGGCCGCTTTGGCGCCTGCGCTGTCGGCAGCAGGTCGGACAGCCGGTCGGCCATGGCCTGGCTTGAGAGCACCTTGGCGCCGCTGAGGCGGCAGGCCTTCACCACCTCCTGGTCGCTGCTGATCACCATCAGCTTGCGCGGCTCGGAGGCGTTCTCGACGAAGTCGCGCACGGCCTGGTCGGCGGCTTCGCGCACGGGCCCGCAGAAGGTGATTTTGACGTGTGGGTAAGCCAACTCGCCGGCGCCGACTTCACCGGGCGTGCCGTCAAAGAACACCCGCGCCTTGGCGCCCTCGCGCTTGCAGAGGTGGGACAGCAGCTCAACCAGCCGGCGCCGGGCCTGGGTGAAGTCGGCAGGCAGGCCGGGGACGGCCTTCTTGAGCGCGTGCAGCAGGTTGTAGCCGTCAACGATGTACATGGGGCCAGTGTAGCGAAGGTCGCGCAATCCCGCCGGGGGTTGGTCGGTGCAACGCCCGAATCAGACAATGTGAGTAGTGTCCCATTGACCTACATTCTTTCAACTTGTATGAAATATGAACGAATTGCCCGGATGCTAACTGACCGTTCGTTCGTTCAGGAGAGGTAACCAGCGCACAGCGCGGGCATTGAGGCCCGCGAGCGAAGTCGGGAAGGGGAAACCCTTCCCGGCGTCAAATCTTGGGGGCTGGTTAAAGGACGGGTTCGTGGGGACCCGTCCTTCCCTTTTGGGGAACTACGGCACGGGGACGCTCAGCCGATCCGCGCCAGTTTGTCCGGGTTGCGAATGGCGCGGATGGTCTGCGCGGCCCCGTCAACCGATTCGATCACGAACACCGTCTCCAGCCTGCCCTGCAGCTTCAACAGCAGGCCCAGCTGCCCGTTCACCGGCGCGAACTCGAAGCTGACCCCCTCCGGGCTGCGGTGCGCCAGGCCATGCAGGAACTTGGCCACTTCGCTGCGGCCGTGCAGTACGCGGCGCGCGGCGACGGCTTTGCCGCCGCCATCGGAGATGAACTCGACGTCCTCGCGCAGGATGCTTTCGATGCGCGAGAGGTCGCCGCTGCCCACGGCCTCGAGAAAGCCCTGCAGCATGCGCTGCTGGGCCTCGCGCGAAGTCTCGAAGCGCGGGCGCGCCTCGGCGATGGCCTTCTGGGCGCGGCTGAACTGCTGGCGGCAGTTGGCCTCGCTCTTGCCGACGATAGCGGCAATCTCGGCGTACTCGTACCCGAACACCTGGCGCAGCAGGAACACCGCGCGCTCCACGGGCGTCAGGCGCTCCAGCATGGTGAGGAAGGCCAGCGACAGGCTTTCCGCCAGCTCGCCGCCGTCGGCCGGGGCCTGGGTCAGCAGCGGCTCGGGCAGCCAGGGGCCCACGTACTCTTCGCGCCGGCGCTTGAGCTCACGCAGGCGGTCAAGGCACAGGCGCGTGACCACGCCGGCCAGATAGCCGCGCGGGTTGGATACCCCACTGCGGTCGTCGCGCTGCCAGCGCAGCCAGGCCTCCTGCACCATGTCGTCGGCGTCGGCGGCGCTGCCCAGCATGCGGTAGGCGATCGCGAACAGGTATGAACGCTGCCGGTCGAAGAAGCTTTCTTCCTGCATCACGCGACCTTTCTGGCCGGCAGCATACACAGGGCGCCGTCGTAGTAGCTTTCCGATTGCGCGTCAAACACGCGGTTGGTGCGGGCGCGCAGGTTTTCCCAGCCGATGGCGTTGGTCAGCTCGACCAGCTGCCGCGGCCCCAGCGCGATCAGCAGGCGGCCGAACAGGCCCTCGTCCACGTTGGCGGGCGTGTCGGTGATGGCGTCGGCGAGCGCCAGCACGTCGCGCTCCAGGCTGTCGAAGACATCGCTGTTGCGCCAGTCGGCCAGGGCCGCGATGCGCGCGTGCGTGAGTCCCACTTTGCTGCCCACGGCAGAGTTGATGTCCACTCAGAAGGGGCAGCCGATGCGCTGGGCCACGCGGATCTGCGCCAGCGTGACCAGGCCGGCGGGCACCGACAGCTTCATCAGGGCGCGCTCCATGCCGATACGGCCTTTGAACACGGGCGGGCTGATCGCCGAGATTTTCACAGGCTCAGGCACGCGCCCGAGCACTCGTTTCATGAACCAGAACACGGCGCGCTGGTAGAGACCGCGCGGCCTGGAACCTTCGATGCGAGCCATAGTCGTCTCCTTCAAACAGATGACGAACTCGGCTGGCGGGTTGTGACAAGGAGGGAGCGATTCTTCGACGGTGGCGGTGTGCCGGGTGGTTCGGAACAGCGAATTACCAATAACCAATTACCAATTACCAATTCAGCGGAGTCGGCCGTGATGGGCCATTGGTAATTGAAAATTGGTTATTGGTAATTTGCTGTTCAATCCGGGAGCAGCAACCAGTACGCGTCCCCTATGCGTAGGGCATCTCGGGCACCTTGTCGAGCAAGCGCTGATAGACGGCGAGCGCGCCGCGGTGGTGGCTGGTGTGTTCCTCGATGCCGCCGACGATGCTGGTGCGCGGGAAGCCGCCCATGATCGGGCCGGCGATCGGCTTGTTCCATTCTTCTTCGGGCAGCTCGGCCAGCTTCCGCAGCAGTTCGTTGCTTGCCTTCTCGTGCCAGGCGCGCGCCTGGGTCAGGCTGTTGCAGGCCGTGATGTGCTGGTGGTGTTTGGCGAAGTCCATGTCCATGCCGGATTCGCTGAAGGCGCCCTGCAGGAACCAGTCGATGGTCTGGGCCACGTGGGCCACCTGGTGCGCGACGGTGTACATGCCGGGCTTGGGCGCAAAGCCGCTGTCGGCCTCTTCCAGCTTGCTGGTGGACTTGTCGAAAAACAGCTTGGTCAGCTTGATGGTGTTGATCAACCGTTCACGGTCCATGCTTGGTCTCCTGAGACTGGTTTAACCACGAAGGACCACCAAGGACCACGAAGAAAAACCAAAGCCCGGGATGCTAATCCCGGGCGGTACGGCCTGACTGACGTGGCATGGGTGCCTCGCCCAATACTGCTGCGTTAAGGGAATTCGGTACAGACTGCAGCGTAGTGGATCAATCGGCAATCAAGCGCGGAGCGCTGTAACAAATGTTAGCCCCCAGCGTAAGCTGGGGGGACAATGCGGAAAGTTAGGCGAGGCGCGGAGCGCCGACACACACACGGCCCCGGCTGCGCGTCCCGTTCGGCGGCAAGCCGCCGTTGTGTCGCCGCTCCGCGGCTCTGGCTCTTGGGGTTCCGATCACCCCCAGCTTACGCTGGGGGCTAACAATTGTTGGCCTGCTCCGCAGGCAAAACCCTCCCGCTGCAGACCCTTTACGCAGCATTATTGGGCGCCTCGCCCATGCCTGTCGGCCTTGGGCCGGCAGTAGCGGCGGGCCACGGCCCGCCGCACACGGGCGGGGCGCCCGTGCCACACTTCGTTCCGCGGCCTAGCGCAGACCTTCCTGCTGCTTCACGAACTCCAGGGCCTGCTCTCTTGTTTCCAGGCGGCCTTCGAGGATTTCGTCCTCTACGGCCGTGAGCAGTTCCTTGTAGCGCGGGCCGGGCGGCAGCCCCAGCGCCTTCAGGTCGTTGCCGTCGATGGGCAGCCTGGGCTTCAGCTTCTCGGGTTCGCGCTGGAACTCGTGCAGCTTGGCCAGCACGTACTTGTAAGTCTCCAGGGTGCCGGGGCCGGCCAGGCAGTCGATGCGATGCAACTCAAGGTCTTCGTCAAAATGCGGCTTGCGCACGAAACGCTTGAGCGTGGCCGTCTTCATCTTCGGCACGTTGATGAAACGCAGGTGATCCTCCACCAGCGACTGCACGCGGGTGATCACCTCGGTCGGGAATTTCAGGCGGCGCAGGATCTCGCCCGCCATCTCCGCGCCCAGCTTGTCGTGGCCGTTGAAGCGAATGCGGTCGGTGGAATCGTCGAACGTCGGCGGCTTGCCCACGTCATGCAGCAGCACGCCCAGGGCCAGCGTCAGGCTGACCGGGTGCGGCATCAAGTCCAGCGCCAGCATGGTGTGCACCCACACGTCGCCCTCCGGGTGGAACTCCGGCGGCTGTTGCACGCCCACCATGGCGCTGATCTCGGGCAGGATCGCGTCCAGCAGACCGGTTTCGAGCATCAGCCGGAAGCCGCGGCTCTGCCCGCACGTGGTAAGCAGACGGCTGAGCTCGGCCTGGATGCGCTCGGCGCTGACGACCTTGATCTCGGCGCTCATGTCGCTCACGGCCTGCAACGTGGCGTCGTCGATGTCGAAGTTCAGGCCGGCGGCGAAACGGATCGCCCGCAGCAGTCGCAGCTTGTCTTCTTTGAAGCGCACGCGCGGGTCGCCCACGGCGCGGATCAGGCGGGCGTCGAGATCTTTCAGGCCGCCGACGTAGTCGTGCACCTCGCCGCTTTCCGGGTCGAGAAACAGCGCATTGATGGTGAAGTCGCGGCGCGCGGCGTCTTCGGCCGCGCTGGTGAACCGCACGGAGCTGGGGTGACGGCCGTCGAGATAGGGCCCGTCAAAGCGGAAGGTGGCGACCTCGACGTCGAGGCCTTCGATGGTTTCGTCCAGCACCTTGATCACGCCGAAGGCCTTGCCGACCGCGACGGTGCGCGGAAACAGGGCCTCGACCTGGTCGGGCGTGGCACTGGTGGCGACGTCGTAGTCCTTGGGCTCGCGCTTCAGCAGCAGGTCGCGCACGCAGCCGCCCGCCAGCAAAGCCTCATGGCCGGCAGCGCGCAGGACGCGCACCACGCGTTTCGCCAATGCCACGGCCGGAATGTTGGGCAGCTCGATCATGCGACCTCCAGTCTAGGGATGACGCACGAGAGTTGCAGTGGGGAAGGCAACCGCAAAGGACCGCGAAGATTGTTTTGTGCGGCGGCTTGCCAAATAGGGCAAAGGCGGTTGGCCACGCGGGGGCGCGAAGGCGCTAAGGAGGACGGAACGCGGGCAGGCAGTTCTCCGCGCCTTGGCGCCTTCGTGTGAGCTGACGGCATTGTCAGGATGTGCAGGAAGCCAGAGGACGCGGGGTTGTGTCTGCGCGGGTCACCGCCAACCCGGGTCCTTTCCCTTCCTGTACATCCTGACACTTGAGCAAACCCATTCCGGCGGTTGGATACCGTGTGCAAGAGGTTCGCGCAGCCTGCGCGCCGAAGCCGCGGCGAAGGCGGGAGAACGCAGAGCAATTCCCATGCGTTTGAAACCACGGGTGGACACAGGTGCACACGCTCCGGACCCATCACGATTCGTGTTCAGCCGTGGTTCGCGTTCTTTCTCTGTGCCCTCTGCGTACTCTGCGCGAGGCCGGTAGTTCAGTCGCTTGAGGCAGTTTCTTCGCGGTCCTTTGCGGCGCTTAGCGGTTCCGGGTCGTTGGCGGTTTTTGCGGCGGCACTGTCGACTGGCTGTTCACCCGGCGCGCGGCGGATGCGTGCCCGCGCAACCGCGTGCCACAGCAGGCCGAAGGCAATCACCCCCAGGCCGATGGCCCAGATCTGCCACTCGACCCAGAAGGCCAGGAACAGGCAGCTGGCCAGGCCGACGACCGCAATCCAGCGCGGGAAGCGGCGCTGCCCGGGCGGCAGGCGCAGAGCGCTGGCGTTGGTGATGGCGTAGTACACCAGCACCGTGAACGCGCTGAAGCTCCAGGTCTTTTTCACGTCGCCGATCAGCACCAGCCCGGCGATCACCAGGCCGGTCAAAATCACGGCCGGCACCGGCGTGGTGCCGCTTGCGTTCACGCGTGCCAGCACGCGTGGCATGTCGCCGCGCCGCCCCATGGCCAGCCACACGCGGCTAAGCCCCAGCACCAGGTTCAAAAGCACGCCCAGCATGGCCACCATGGCGCCCTGGGCCACGATCCACTTCACCGGCGCGCTGAAGCTCACGGCCGAAACCAGCGGCGCGCCCGCCACGATGCCGCCGCCAAGGCCGACCAGCACGGCGGCGACTCCGGCGTACAGCAGGGCGGATGCGACCAGGGTCAGGATCATGGCGCGGGGGATGTTCTTTGCGGGCTCAGAGATTTCCTCGCCCATGGTGGCGATGCGCCCGTAGCCGGTGTAGGCCACGAAGGCCAGGGCCGCGGCCTCCAGCAGGCCGGGTGCGCCGCCCTCAAAGAACGGGCGGAAGTTCGCCGTGGAGGCGCGACCGGCGCCGACCACGATGAAGGCCAGCAGCGCGCCGCAACCCAGCAGCACCAGCACGGCGTTCAGCCAGTTGCTGCGGCGCAAGCCGGACAGCACCAGCGCGGTCAGCAGCGCCACGGCGCCCAGGCCGATGGCCACGCGCAGCCAGTGTCCTTGCAGGCCAAGACCGTTCATCAGGTAGCCGGCGAAGCCGAGCGCCGCAGTTGCCGCGCTGGCCGACTTGGCGACCAGGAACATCCAGCCGGCGGTGAAGCCCAGCGGCGCACTTAGGTACTTGTAGCCGTACTCGTAGGTGCCGCCGCTGACCGGGTGTGCAGCCGCCAGTTGCGCGCTGTTGAGCCCGTTGGCGGTGGCCACGCCGGCCGCAATCAGCACGGCCAGCAGCACAGAAGGCCCCGCGACTTCGGCTGCGAGGCCGATGCTTACGAAGATGCCGGTGCCGACGATGGAGCCCAGGCCCAGCAGGACCGCGCCGCCCACACCCACCGTGCGCTTGAGCTGCGTCATGGGCCGGGATGATAGCGGGGCGCCCGTTGCGTGTCCGTCACTACCGGCCGCGTCCGTGCGGAAAAAGAAACGCGCAGCGCCCGTGGGGGCGCTGCGCGGGGATGGATGCGTTCACCTGCTTAGGTGTTCGGGCCTTCGTACTCGATGTCCCGGCTGGGGTCATCGTAGTCGTAGTTGAAGAAGAACCGGTCGAACGTGCGGTGCATGTTGTCCAGGTCTTCATTCCAGGCACGCAGGTGGTTCAGGTTGTGGGTCCAGTCCACGAACGAGAAGCAGCCGCTCAGCATCGAGCCCACGATCACCAGCAGCAGCACTGCAACGGACTTGCGCATGATACTCCCCATCAATCCAAGGGTCTGACCCAGGGGTCAATCTGCTCAGGGGTAATGTCTGGCGGGGGACATTTGACGATAACCTGCCGAAAACCTATTTCAAGCCCGATTTCGTCTTCCTTGCGTCACCGTCGCCCGCCAGCCGGCGGCCGACAATCAACCCCGCCGCGATCAGGGTCGCCAGACCGCTCACCGCCATGCTGTAGCCGTGGCTGCGCCGGAACTCGGTGCGCTCAGCCTCGTCGGCCAGCTCGCCGTTTACCCAGGTGCTGGTTGCACGCAGTTCGGCCATGCGCGGCGCGAACCAGAACTGCGTCAGGCCGGCGCAGGCCAGCATCAGCACGGCCGCCGCGGCCATGATCTTGAACGCCCGCCCCGCCCGGGCCGCGTACAGGCAGCCAACGGTCGCCACCAGTGCCGTCACCAGCATGGGCCAGCCCAGCCGGTCGAACATGGTGCCCGCCAGGGTGTTGGCGATGTGCTTGGGGAAGCCCTGCTCGCGCGAGACGCCGAAAATCACGCTGGCGGCCACGCTGGTGCCCACGGCCGTGCCCACCAGCACGCCAAGGCACAGGTCGGTGAAGGCATGGATCAGGCGGGAGCCTTTCATGAGGCCGATGATGCCCGGATCGGCCGGCGATTCCAGCCCCGGCCGTTCGAATCGGGCGATCCGGTTGTAATCGCCGGGGAAGCAGTGGCGGGGGATACTGGGCCCAAGAAAGGAGCAGGAACCATGACCAACCTCTACACGCAAGTCGAGCGCAGAGAACGAGTTGTGCAAGATGTGGTGGACGCCAGCCAGAGCCACACCTTCTGGCTGCTGGACTTGGTGGGCAGTGTGGTCGGGGTGCTGCTGTGGTGGCGATAATGGAAGAAAAAACTACACAAATACCTGAGGATAAAGACTTTGTGTCGGAAGCCGCCAGCGCCGCCGGAGACGCGGCAGTGAACGAGGGGTTTGGTCTGGTGTTCTTGCTGATTCTGGAGGGGCTGTTCAGTGGGTGACGCGCGGGCACAAGGTGACAAGCTGAAGGGCTGCCTCGAGTTCAGCGTGGTAGGCCTGGCCTGCCTGGCCATGAGCATTGGCGGAGCGTTGTTCTGGTGGTTCGTCTGAACCGGAGCGCGGACCTCTGGTCCGCAACCTGAGCTACTTGCCGGCCTGGGTGGCTTCGGCGCGTTTGGCGTTGGCGGCCTGGATGTCCGTGGCGGCCTGCACCGACTGCTCGAGGCCCTGGCGCACGGCGTCTTCGGTGCGGCTCAGGAACCAGCCCGGCGCCACGCCCAGCAGGAAGATCAGCGCGACGATGGGCGCGGCGAAGGTCAGCTCGGTGGTGGTGACGTCCTTCAGGCTCATGTTCTCGGCCTTGGTGATCTTGCCGAAGAACACGCGCTGGTAGCTCCAGAGCATGTACACCGCGCCCAGCACCACGCCCGTGGCCGCCAGCACCGCGAGCGTGCTGTGGAAGTTCCAGCTCCAGCCATCGCTCAGGCCGTTGAGGTCGCCGCCGAAGGTGCCCAGCAGGATCAGGAACTCGCCCACGAAGCCGTTGGTGCCCGGCAGGCCGACACTGGCCAGGGTGGCGATCATGAACAGGATGGCGAACTTGGGCATCACCTTGGCGATGCCGCCGTACTCGTCGAACAGGCGGGTGTGGCGGCGCTCATAGACCATGCCGATCAGCAGGAACAGCAGGCCGGTGGAGAGGCCGTGGTTGATGCTCTGGATCAGGGCGCCCTGGGTGGCGATCAGGTTGAAGCTGAAGATGCCCAGCACGATGAAACCCATGTGGCCGACCGAGCTGTAGGCCACCATGCGCTTCCAGTCGCCGTTGGAGATCAGCTGGGCGATGGCCATCATGCTGCCGTAGATCACGCCGATCACCGCCAGCACGCAGATCGCGGGGCCCAGCGCGAAGGCGGGCTCAGGGAACAGCGGGATGGCGAAACGCAGCATGCCGTAGGTGCCCAGCTTCAGCAGCACGCCGGCCAGCACCACGGAGCCGCCGGTGGGCGCCTCGGTGTGGGCGTCCGGCAGCCAGGTATGGAACGGGAACAGCGGGGTCTTGACCGCGAAGCTGAGCATGAACGCCAGGAAGCAGGCGTACTGCGCGCCCTTGCTGAACTCGCCGCTCAGGGCCAGCTGCGGCAGGATGGTGGTCAGTTCGCGGATGTCAAAGGTGCCGGCCAGGTTGGCGATGTACAGCACGGCCAGGAACATGAGCAATGAGCCGACCAGGGTGTAGACGAAGAACTTGATGGCCGCGGCCCTGCGCCCCTCGGGGTCGCTGCCCCAGACGCCGATCAGCAGGTACATGGGGATCAGCATCAGCTCGAAGAACACATAGAACAGGAACAGGTCGAGCGCGCAGAAGCTGCCGATCACGCCGGTTTCCAGCACCAGCATGGCGATGAAGAACTCTTTGACGCGCTTGTGGATGTTGGTGCTGCAGCTCAGCATCACGATCGGGCCCAGCAGCGTGGTCAGCAGCACCAGGAACAGGCTGATGCCGTCCACGCCCATGGCGTATCGGATGTTGAAGGCTGGGATCCACTCCATGGATTCGACCATCTGGAAGTGGGCGCCGTACTTGAACTCGAACAGGATGGGCAGGCTGGCCACGAAGGTGATCAGGCTGAAGAAAATGGCCGTGGCCTTGATCTCGCGGGCGCGCTTGCCGTTGATGAACGTGATGAACAGCGCGCCCACCAGCGGCAGGAACGTGATCACGCTCAGGTGATGCTTCAGGTTCTGCGGGTCAAAGGCCGCTGCCAGGAAGTCCATCGAGACACCAATCCAAACCAGACGTCGCCGGATGTTAGAGGCGAAGGGCGCAATGGCAAGGGCTTTCGATTGCGGATTGGGTCACATGCCGCTCAGCGCTTTGGCGTAACCGGAGCCAGGAAAATCGTCACCCAGCTGGCGATGGCGCAGGCCCACAGGCTCGCCTCCCACATGGACACAAACTTCTTGGCGTCTGTCAGCACCACCAGCAGCAGAAAGGTCAGCAGCACCAGGCCCACGCAACCCGCGGCGATCAGCTTCATCACCGTGGACGGCCAGCCCTTCCGGGTGCGGAACACGCCCGACACCGGAATGGTCAGGAACAGGCATGGTACGCCGATGAACAGTCCCAGCGGCCATGACCACAGCAGATACGTCAGCAGCAGGCCGCTGCCTGACACGGCCATGGCAAAGATCACCCAGGCCGCGCGCTTGCGTGCTGTGGGCATGGCGTGGCGGCCCAGCGGGTGGACCATCACCACGAAGTCGAAGATGTGCGGCCCCAGCCAGGTCAGCGCAATGAACGCGATATAGGCGTAGATGAACGGGTCAATGTACGGCGCCAGCTCCGGGTTTGACTCGGCCACGTTGCGCCCCACCTGCACCAGCACCCACAACCCGATCGGCAGGATCATGCCCCACGTCGAGCCCTTGCGCGCCAGCCAGAACGAAAACTTGAGTATCGGCCGGTACAGCGGGTTGGCGGCTTTCAGCGCGTCCACGATGCCTTCCCGCGCCGGCTCGAAGTTGGGGTCGAGGCGCAGGCACTCGCGGAAGTGGTACATGGCCTCTTGGCGCTGGCCGCCCTCCAGCAGCGCCATGCCGCGGGTGAAGTGCGACATGGGGTTTTCCG
The DNA here is from genome assembly GCA_022071975.1 of Planctomycetota bacterium. Taxonomy (GTDB): domain Bacteria; phylum Planctomycetota; class UBA8742; order UBA2392; family UBA2392; genus JACKID01. The sequence continues at coordinate 1,515 of JAJVIO010000001.1, read as the reverse complement.
GGTCGCGGGCCAGGGCCGCGTCGGTGGTTGCCACGGCCTCGCGGCGACGCCCGGTCATCTGCAACGCCAGCCCGCGCAGGTTGACGCAGCCGGGGTGGGTGGGGTCATGCTGCAGGCCGTTGTCGGCGGCCTCCAGGGCCTCGTGCCAGCGTTCCTGCTGGCCGCGGATGCCCGCCAGCAGGGCCCAGTACATGGGCTCGTCGGGCTCGAGGCGGATGGCCTGCTCGATCACGCTGGCGGCCTCGACGAAGCGGTTGCGGTCGTCCAGCACGAACGCCAGGGCGTAGTAGGGCATGGAGGCGTCGGGCTGAAGGTGAATGGCCTCGCGGGCGTGGGCCTCGGCGTCGTCGAGTTTCTCCAGCCGCGCCAAAGACAGCGCGAAGGCCGCGTGGGCGTGCGCGTTGGCGGGTTCGTCGCCGAGGCACTGCTGGAAGTAGGGCAGGGCCATCTCGTGCCGGCCTTGCTCTGCCAGCAGCAGCGCGCGTTGGAGGTTCGGGTTCATCTCAGCTTCAGGTAGTCGAGGATGTCGTCGTAGTGGCCGCCCTGGTTGCTGTACAGCGCGTAGTTACGGGCCGTGGCGAACCACTCTCTGGTGGTGGCGCGGTGGTGCTTGATGGCCTTCAGCAGCTCTTTGCCGGTCACCGGCGCCATGTTGCCGCTGGCCAGGGCTTCCTCCAGCCTGGCCTCGATCGCCTCGTCCACGCATGCCTTCAGGTCGGCGCCCGAGAAGTCTTTCGACTTCTTGGCCAGCTGCTCGAAGTCGATCTCGCCCACCGGCTTGCCCTTCAGCTGGATGCGCAGGATTTCGGCCCGCGCGGTTTCGTCGGGCGGGGGCACGAAGATGATGCGGTCAAAGCGGCCCGGGCGCCGGAACGCCGAGTCCAGGTGCCAGGGCGCGTTGGTGGCGGCCAGCACCAGCAGCCCCTCATTGTTGGCGGAGATGCCGTCCAGCTCGGACAGGAACTGGTTGATCAGGTTGCGCCCGGCGCTCTGGCGCATGTCGGTGCGGCTGGCGCCCAGGGCGTCCACCTCGTCGAAGAACAGCACGCAGGGCGCGTTCTCGCGGGCCTGCTCGAACAGCGCGTGCAGGTTCTTCTCTGACTCGCCGATCCACATGTTCAGCACGTCGCTGATCCCCACCGAGATGAAGCCCGCCTTCACCTCGCCGGCCGTGGCGCGCGCGATGTGGGTCTTGCCGCAGCCGGGCGGGCCGTACAGCAGGATGCCGCCGCCCACCTTCTTGCCGTAGGCCTGGTAGATTTCCGGGTGCAGCAGGGGCTGGATGATCTTGCGGCGGATCTGCTGCTTCACGTCCTCCATGCCGCCCACGTGCTCGAAGCCGTGCTGGGGGCGCTCGAAGTCTTTCTGCGCGCGCGATGGCGGCGGCATGTCGCCGGCCGGGAGGCGCTCACGCTCGTTCTCGTCGCGCCAGCCGGCGGCGCTGACGCCCAGGCGCGTCGAAAGCTCCTCGTCGGCCAGGGCGGGGTCGGCGTCCAGCGCGCGGCGGTAGGCGGC